>DASRCN010000076.1:0-93595 GCA_035653075.1 Chthonomonadaceae bacterium
TCTGGAGGGTCTCGTCGTTGGTCAACGAGGCGGTATAGGTCCAGGTGAAGTTGGAGCCATTGGGAGTGACCGTGCTCAAGTTGGGAATGATGTCGGCGCGGGCCAGGTCCCCACTAAACAGCAGCAGGGCGCCTCCTGCCACAGGCAGGGCGCGACGAATCATCCTGCCGAATGCAGTTGACAATTCGATATCCACCTTTCTACTGTTTCCAGACACCGACCCGGCACTCCTTTCCGGTCCGACGCCTTTCCGCAGATAGACCTTATTGACACGATCCCGCACTCCATCTCGGGAATGGATCATGTTGGGGTCTTGGATATGCGCCCGGCAGCCTGCAAGAGCTGGCGAACGGTCTCATACCCGCCCCATCGGGCCGCGGCTTGCCGCACCCGACCTGGCAAGGGCTTTCCGCCCTGATCTTAGTTCTCTACTCGATTAGTTATCTCCTTTCCCATCGATCGAGATCGCGCTATTTCCCCGGCACAGTGGAAGCCGTATTGCCAGCAGCAGGGTCGCCGGCCGGCGGCCCTGGCTGCGGATCCGGCTGTAAATTGGACGGAGCGTTCGGATCGGCTTCTGCCGCCTGCGCAGGCGCATTGGCCATCACCACAGACGAGTCGGCTTTTCCCGAAGGCGCCACCCAGACGAAGTCTGTCAGCAGCCCGGAAAGCGGATTATTCTTATCCGCCTTGATGCCGATGCGGGGTATCTGGATCTGGGCAGACGGCCCGCTGGCATCGCGCTCGGCCTTCAGCGCCTCGTTCGCGCGCAGGAACGCCTGATAGATGCTCTGCCATTCCTGAGTATTCCATTTGGAGGGATCGAAGTTATCCACCATACTCGTCAGGAAGAGCCACCGCACGTCGCTGTGCCGTTCTCGCAGGCGCTGCATTCGCTCGTCCTGGGCCGGCAGCCATAGCGAAGGGCGGTCGGCATACCAGGCGACCAGATAAGGCTGATCGGATAGGACCACCTCATCGGGGGCTACCTTCTGCTTCAGAGCACGCGCGGAACGCACCTCGGGCGACAGCGGCTGCTTCTCCGCCAGGAACAGGCCGCCGAACAAAGGATAGAGCACTGCCGCCCCCAGAAGACCGGCCACCAATCGTGTCCCGGATCGGCTCAATTGCGCCTGCTGGACCAGATGAAGCAAATAGGCCACCGCAAACGCCAGCATGACCGGCATGACGGCGATGTAGAGCGGCACTACGATGTCGAACAGCACCGTCCCTACTACGGCGGCCAGGAGAATCCAGAGCATCACCTTGCGCAGCAGGTTGGCGGCCGGATCACGGAACCGGAAAAACAGGCCCGGCAGGAAGAAGACCAGCACCCAGCTTGCAGCAAACTGGGAGAAGCCCAACTGCAGATACTTGCCGAGCTTGATAAGCAGCTTCTGAAGGACGGCGGCAAAGATGGCCTTTCCGGGAATGAAATCGCCGTGCGAGAGCCGGTAGCCGGCCTCGCTGGAATACATCGGGGTGCCCAGCCACAGCTCGATCCCCCGCGGCCCGAAGATCGGGTTTCCCGTCCACTTCCAGTTCCACCAAAACGCATACAAGCTCATGAGAATCAGTGGCACCAGGACCCATACACTGGCCTGCGCGCGCCGCCGTGGCGGGCTCAGCCAGATCGCCGCGCCCGCAGCCACCGGCAGGGCAAAGAAGAAGATCGGGTCCGTCAGATAAAGTAATGCGGCCAGGACGCCCACCAATGCCAGCTTGGCCTTGGGCAGCGGCGCATCCCGCTCCTGGGCATGGCTGCGCGCGTAGGCCGCCAGATCGTAGATGGTCAGCAGCAGGCAGGTGGTCAGGAAGGTATAGAGGGTGACATGCAGCCCGGAGACCGCGTAGTTGAGCATCGCGCCGCTGCAGGTGAAGATCAGCGTGGTAATGATCGCCACCTGGCGCCGAAAAACGCGCAGGCACAGCAGATAGAGCACCGGGATAGTCAGAAGGAAAAAGATTCCGGAGACCCAGGCGACGACCGCATCGCTGGCGCCAAAGGCGGCAAAGGCGAGCGAAAGCACGAAGGGATAGAGCGGGCCATGCATGACTTCCGGCTGGTGCTGCAGGTTACCTGGAGACATCACCAGGGGACGCAGAAAGTAGGTCGTAAAACCTCTGCCGGCGGCGATATTTCTGCCAATCTGGGCGAAATCCATCGCATTGACATCGGTCAGGCCGGAGAAGGTGGCCTGATAGAAGACCACAAACAGCAGCAGCGGCCCCAGGATCATCGCCAGAGTGAGCATCAGCTTGCGCAGGCGCGCCTCGCTGATCTCCACGTCCGTCCCAGCGCCCGGCGTATCTTTCCAGAACTGCGTTAACAACTTCACTTCGACTGGTTATCCTCGTCAGGAGCCGTTTACAGGAAACAGACGGCGCCCAAATGCGCGAAGCGTCGCGTGGCGTTGCGCGTATCGACGACCAGCGGCGACTCTCGCACGATCATCTCGTAATCGAACGCGCGGTGGTGCGTGACCACGACGGCGCAATCGCTGCCGCGCAAAAGCTCCGGCGTCAGCGGCAGGCTGTTGAGCAGGAGGCTCTCGGTGGCCAGGGTCGGCACGTATGGGTCGCAGTAGCTAAGGCGCGCGCCCATGCCATCCAGCAGCCGCAGGATTTCCAGAGCCGGACTCTCGCGCACGTCGCCCACGTTGGGCTTATAGGCCACGCCCAGCAGCAGGATGCGGCTACCGCGCACGCATTTGCTCTGATCGTTCAAGCCCTGGGTGATCAGGTCGGCCACATGATGCGGCATGCCGCCGTTGATCTCGCTGGCCAGGCCGATCAGCCGCGGCTCGTAGCCGCTCAGCCGGGCCTTCCACGAGAGGTAGTGCGGATCCAGCGGAATACAGTGCCCGCCAATGCCCGGACCCGGATAGTGAGGCATGAACCCAAAAGGCTTGGTGGCCGCTGCGTCGATGACTTCCCACACGTCCACTCCCAGATGCCGGCAGACCAACGCCATCTCGTTAACCAGGGCGATGTTGACGCTGCGGAATGTGTTCTCCAGGAGCTTGGCCGCTTCTGCCACGCGGGTGTTGGAAACCGGAATCACCTTCTCGATGAACTGCCGATAGAGATCGACCGCCAGCGCCGTGCAGGCGGGAGTGACGCCGCCGACCAGCTTGGTGATGTTCTGCACGCCGAACTGGGGATTGCCGGGATCCACGCGCTCCGGGGAGAAGGCGAGGAAGAAGTCCTTGCCCACGCACAGCCCTTTGGCTTCGAGCATCGGCAGCAGGACCTCTTCGGTGGTGCCGGGATAGGTGGTGCTCTCCAGCACGATCAACTGGCCGCGCTTGAGATGCCGCGCCACGGCCTCCCCCGCGTTAAGCACGTAGGAGAGATCGGGGTCTTTGGACTTTCGGAGCGGGGTGGGCACGCAGATGAGAATGGCGTCGGCTTCCGCCAGCGCCCCGGTATCTGCCGAGGTCTGGAATCGGCCGGTCGCCAGGGCGGCCTGCAGGTCTTCGTCGGAAACGTCGGCGATATACGAGCGGCCCTGGGCCAGCGCCTCGCACCGGTCCGGATCGACGTCGATGCCGACCACCGGAAAGCCGGCGCGAGCGAACTCGATAGCCATCGGCAGCCCGACATAGCCCATGCCCACGACCGCCAGACGCGCGGTGCGTGCTTTTAAAGCGGCTTGCAAGTCCGCCGCCACCGTTCTCGATGCGCTTTTAGATGCGCTAGATAGCGTCATATCGAATTCTCTTTCCAGGCAAAATTTAGGATAGCCGCCGCGTGGCAGCGCTTCCGGAACGCCCTGGCATTCCTATTGAGCAAAATACCCTTTATCGGCCCACCGTGCAGCCTGCCAGCCTCAGCAGAGGCGTTACCCGCTACGCGGGTCGGCGTCAGGCGTTCCAAAGGTTCGACGTTGGGAAGCTAACTGCCCGCTTTCGCCGCTCACGGAAAGCCTGGGAGGGCAGGAGAGCCTGAGCATTGGGGTCTTCCCAACACCCAACGCCTAACACCCAATGCCCACCCACAATAATGCGGGCTTGCCCGCATTATTGTGGGTGTAGGCGCGCCTGACGCAGGGCGGCCAACACGCCCGGCACGGTGGATTGGGCGAACGTATCCGATAGTTTGTTCGCGCCTGCCACGTCCTCGCCGCGGACCGGCACCAGAATGCGCACCAGCGCCCCCAGAGGGATAGTTGACTGAAACCGCTTGAGCAGTTGCACTCCCTGAAACTGGACAAGGCTGGGCGTACTGTAGCTGCCGTCCGTAAAGAAGTAGGTCGTCACCAGCCGCAGCTTGTCCTGCTGCATCAGCGCGCGCGTGGCCGTGATCTCCGTTCCATCGGGCAGGTGAAGCGTACATTCGCCCTGTGTGAGCGTCTCGTAACCGCTGCCGGTCATGCAGAAGCCGGGCGTGTGGATACTGCGCTTCTGGTGGCCGGCGATGACCGCCAGTTGCGCCCAATAGCCGTCCGGGGCCTGATAGTCGCGCACGACCACGGCATCCGGATCGAGCACGCTTACCTCCTTGGCGCTCAGGGTCTCATCGGATGTCTTCCAGCCCTGGAACGGCAGGCGCAGGTCGCTCAGGAAGGAGTGACGCGTGAAGGTCAGGGTATCGATACGCCGTCCCCAGGCGCTGCCCAGAACGGCCAGGACCAGCACGAGATTAAGGATCAATAATCGGTAGCGGTACATCCATAGGTCCTTCTGCCGGCGGCTCGGAGGCAGGAGATGGTTTGCGCGGCTGCGTATAGGTCAGGATCGCGTGCCGGATTCCCAGCAGCGCGAAGCTGCACAGGAAGATGAGCACCGGCCCTTCATGATCGTGTACCCACTTGGCGAAATGGGCGTTGATGTAGGTGCCTGCCAGCAGGATGAACACGATGCGGATCGTGTTGGTTATCAGCGCCAGGGGCGGCATGATGGCGACCATCACGGCCCGCCAGCCCAGCGAGACGGGCGTATGATAGGCGATCAGATAGCCCAGCGCCAACAGCACCAGCAGGGAGGTAAGCCCGCTGCACTGTACGGCGACGATGCATTGATAGACAGGCGCTTTATGAGGATCCGGTACCACGGCAAGCTGCACGCCGTCCCGCTGGACGGGCAGTCCCAGCAGCCCGCCGAACAGCGCGGCGTAGGTACTGCTCATCATCTGCAGGGGAAACCCGAACCGGTCCGTGATCGTCGTCGGCCAGGGGATCATGAAAACCAGGAAACCCAGGGCGCCCGCCGAGGCCAGCAGCGTCTTGTGCCCGCCCAAAAACCAGATGCCGGCGGCGATCATGCCGACGAGCGCGAGGGGGATGAGGAAATCGATGTCCGCCCAGACGGCCGCCACGTAGGCCAGGGTGGTCAGGCCGAGCGCCAGCAGGCCGGCGCGGGAAGCGGATTTCCACTTGAGATCGGAACGGCGCATCCAGAGATGCGCCCCGGCGATCAGAGGGATCAGCGGCCCGTGCGACAGCATGGGATCGCTGTGCCACAGCCCCCACAGGACCTTAAGCTCCGGCGTCCACAGCAGGCAGGCCAGGATCAGCAGGCAGGCCCATCCTGCATGCCGCCAGTGGAAACGCCAGGTCAGTTTGGAAGGGATAATGGCCTGCATGATAGGGACATCTTTCTCTGCCGTGAGTCACAGGGTCCGCTCTCTCCGGGCCAGCAAAGAGCGCCCGAAACGAGCAGACCGATCCTTAACATAAGGATAGCATAAATTCCGGCAAATGACTAGACAGGCGAGTATTTCGTGGCCGCCAGCGCCGCGTCCACGGTCAGTTTCAGACCGGTGGCCAGGGAGACGGCCGGTTCGTAGCCCAGAATACAGCGGGCGCGGGCGATGTTGGCGCAGGAATGGCGCACCTCGCCGGCGCGCGCCGGCTGGAACTCGGGGGCCAGGCGCTTGCCCGTCACGCGCTCCAGCAGCGCCAGCAGATCGAGCAGGGAGATCCCCTGCCCGCCCGCAATGTTGAACGTCTGGCCGGCGATTCCCTCCGCCTCGCCCGCGCGGATATTGGCGGCCACGATGTTTTCGACATAGACGAAATCGCGGGTCTGCAGCCCATCGCCGTAGACGATCGGCGTCCGGCCTGTGATGGCCGCGCGCACGAACAGCGGAATGACGGCGGCATAACCGGATGTGGCGCTCTGGCGCGGCCCAAAGACGTTGAAATAGCGCAGGACGACCGTCTCCAGACCGTACAGGGTCGTAAAATTGCGGCAATAGAGCTCGCCGGCCGCCTTGGCGGACGCATAGGGCGATTCCGGGGAGATCGGCTGCTCTTCGCCGGTCGGCGAGGTCTCGGCGTTGCCGTAGACCGAGGCCGAGGAGGAGAAGACGAAGCGCCGCGCTCCCTGGTCGCGTGCGGCCACCAGCATATTCAGCGTTCCCCCGAGGGTCACGTCATGGCTGGCGATCGGGTCGTCTACGGACGCCACTACTGAAGCGATGGCGGCCAGATGGAACACATGCTCCACCCCACGGCAGGCCGCCTGACAGACGGCGGCATCGCGCGTATCGCCCTCGATCACCTCCAGGCGGTCGGCAACGGGACGCAGGTTCTCTCGCGATCCGGAGCTGAAATCGTCCAGCACCCGAACGCGCCATCCCGCGTCCAGAAGCCGCTCGACCAGATGGCTGCCGATAAAACCGGCGCCGCCGGTCACCAGGGCCGTTCTCATGGTTGCTCGCACTCTCGCTTTCTACCTATTCGCCGGGCGCGGCAGGCGCTCTCAGCAGGCACACCGCGCATGAATTAAAATGCCTCGGAACGGGACAGCGTGCAGCTTTCAACGCTTCCACGCCGCCTTCGCGAACGCTTCCAGGTTGTCGTAACGGTGCTGCCACGTCGTGTACATGACCCCGACGACCGAAGGCGGCGCGTCCTGCAGCCAGGTCCGAATCCGCTCCGGAGAGCCATTCCGGTTGCCCGCGATCACCTGGGCATAGCCCTGCGCCGCAAACCGCGGCAGGCTCTGCTGCCGCCTGGGGAAATTCCAGTTGACGACGATCACGTCTTTGGGCAGCCCTTCCCAGGAGCCTGCCCACGTCCCGTTCACGAGGAAATAGTCGTCGCGCGCGTTGTGGTAGGGGTCGAACATGTCCGACCAGATGAGAATCCGGGCTTGCGGCTCGACCGCCCGCACCATCGCGACGCAACGCTGGACATTATCGGCCAGGATCTGCCCCGGCGTCAGGTTACGTTTGCGGCAGGTCTCGCACCAGTTGGCGACTCGGATCTCGTCGTGGCTCAGGAAGAAGCCCGCCGGATGGAAGAGAGCATAGGCGCGCCGGACCTGCGCCTGCAGCAGGGCGTAGACCTTCGGCTCGCTGAGGCAACAGGGGACCTGACCATCGTAGAGAATGACGGCGGAATAGAAGCTGACGCGCAGCCGCAGGCCGTTCTTCAGGCGCGAGTGGGGGGTAAGGCGCAGAACGGGCGGCGTATGATAGACCTCGTAGCTGCCCGGCGTGGGGACCGAACCCAGGCGTGGATCGCGCACCGGCAGGAAATCCTGCCCCTCCGTATAGACGGTTGCGTCCTCGCCACGCACGGTCAGCGGGCAGCCATCGCGTCGCAGGACATTGAGCAGGCCCACCTCCTCCAACTGCGCGTCGTCCCACCAGATGCGCCCGCCCTTGCCCTGCCACACGCCCAGGTAGATTCGCAACTGCCGGTTATCCAGGCTGTTGAAGACGGTGTGGTATTGCGTCCAGTCCTGGGTTTTCTGGATGTTCCAGGTCACGTACGCCAGATCGTGTCCGGACGGTGTCAGGACCTCCGCGCCGGCGTTTTCGGGCGTCTCGAAGTCATGGGTCTTGATCCAGACGGAGAGGTGATATTGGCGAAACGGGGAGACGGAGACCGTCTGCAGGAGGCGCGCCTGACCGTTTTTGGGATCGGCCTGGTCGATCGCCTCCATACGCAGCGATTGGACGCCGCCGTGATGGACCTGACGGTCGACGAAGGTAGCCGTGCCGGGGAAGTCCTGCTGGTCCCACCCGGCCATCTTATCGCCCTCGGCCCTCTCGAAGTCGCCTCCGCTGAGATAGACCGGCGGGTCGGGCGCGAGAGCGCCCTGCCGGCCCTGCACGACGAAGAGGGCATCGCGCACCGGCAGCCCTTCGGCCAGGTTGGGATCGTAGCGGAGCAGGCTGCCGGCCCGCCCGACCGAGCAGACCTCCGGATAGACCGCCAGCCCCAACTGCTTTGCGGTGGCATTGAAGAGGGAGACGTTGCGCCTGGTCCCGGCGTCCAGGCGGTCCCGGATATAGCAGGCGTCCGAAAGCGCGATGCCGTTATAACCGGCGGCCTTCGCCCGCTGCATCAGGGTCTTCAGATCGCGCAGGCTGTCCGTCCGGCGCAGGTTCGATTGAACGAAGAGCAGACGGTAGGTCAGCGAGGGGGGCGCCGTCTGCTTCCGGCACCCAGCCGGCCACAGGCCCACGAGCGCGCACAGGCCAAGAGCTGCCAATCCCCTGCGGGGCATTATTTATTCGGCAGGCCGGTCTGGATGGGCGCCTGCGGGTCGTTTTTATGTTTCCCGTTCCGGTTTTTACCATTCTGCGCCGCCGCTTTCTGTTTGAGCTTCCAGGCGCCCGGCGTGGTGTTCTGCTTCCAGCGTCCGCTTTTGGCAGATGTATGAGGGCGGGTCGAAGCCCATTTTCCGATATGCGCGGGATGGTATCCGTAGTGAAAAGCCTGCCGCTGGCCCTTGACCGTCGTCCCCCCCGCCCCGAAATTCCGGCCTGCGGCGTGCTTGGCGGGAGTCCAGGGAGAGGGCGGATTGATATGAAGCCCCCGCTCGTTCCTCCTCTCGGTCCAGGGACTGGGCGGCTGCACGCTCCGGGCCTCATTTCCCCAGAGGCTGTTCTTTCGGTTGGCCTGTCTGGTTCCCGGTCTGGCGCCCCAGATCGAATTCTGCGGGCGCTTCGCATGCGCGCCCTGCCATCGGCCCTTGCCACGCCGGGGAGTCGTCGCGCTGTCCTGAGCGTGAGCCGAGGCGAGGCTTATCATGCCGATCAAAAGCGCGCCCGCGCTTGCGATCAGAAATGAGCGTATGAGACGGTAGGTCATTATATTTCTCCTCCAGCATATTATTCCACACCATTTGACCGTCAAATCGATGGGAAGTTTCATAAACACCAGTAGCATATCTCGGCGGGGATCTCGGTGGAGTCCAGCATGGATTTGACATCCATCAGCACGCCGCCGGGACGCAGGCAGGCACAAATCTGCGTGCGCGGCATCTCCTGGTAGGCGCGATGGGCGACGGCCAGCATCAGGCCGTCCAGCCCCTGCATCGCTTCCCAGGCCGATAGGCGCAGGCCATACTCGTGCGCCGCTTCCTGCGCGTCGGCCACCGGATCGTGGATGACCGGCTCGATTCCGAACTGGCGCAGTTCGGCGACGATGTCCAGGACCCGGCTGTTGCGCATATCCGGCACGTTTTCTTTGAAAGTCAGCCCCAGAATGCCGATGCGCGCCCCTTTGATGGGTACGTCGGCCAGCACCAGCAGCTTCACCAGCCGCTGTGCCAGGAAGGAACCCATGCCGTCGTTGATGCGTCGCCCGGCCAGGATCACCTGCGGATGGTAGCCTACCTCCTCCGCCTTCGTCGTGAGGTAGTAGGGGTCCACGCCGATGCAGTGGCCGCCGACCAGACCGGGCCGGAAGGGCAGGAAATTCCACTTGGTTCCTGCCGCCTCCAGCACGTCGCGCGTACGGATGCCGAGCCGGTCGAAGATGAGGGCCAGCTCGTTCATGAGGGCAATGTTCAGGTCGCGCTGCGTATTCTCGATGACCTTGGCGGCCTCGGCCACTTTGATGGAGGGCGCGCGATGGATACCGGCCGGGACCACAGCGCCATAGACGCTAGCGACACGCTCCAGCGTCTCCGTATCCTCGCCGGAAACGACCTTGACGATTCTCTCCAGCGTATGCTCGCGATCGCCGGGGTTGATCCGCTCCGGCGAGTAGCCGAGCTTGAAGTCCCGGCCCTGCTGCAGGCCGGAAATCCGAGCGATGGTCTGTCCGCAAATCTCCTCCGTCACGCCTGGATAGACCGTCGACTCGTAGACGACGACCGCGCCGGGCCGGATCACGCGCCCGATGGTCTCGGAAGCAGCGATGAGCGGACGCAGATCGGGCCGGTGGTTGCTGTCGATGGGAGTCGGCACCGCGACCACGAAGAAGCTGGCGGCGCGGAGATCGTCTTCCTCGGTGGTCATCTGCAGGGGCGTTGCCTTCAGGGTCTTTTCGGAGACCTCGCCCGTGGCGTCGATGCCCTGGCGCAGCGCTTCGACCTTCTGCTGATGGATGTCGAAGCCGATCGTGCCGGGAAATTTGTTGGCAAACGCCAGCGCGACCGGCAGTCCGACGTACCCCAATCCGATGACCGCGATTCGTTCCAACCATCACCCCTTTTTAGGACCGGGTGAGCGGGTGAACGGGCGAAAGCCCCCACCCCTAACCCCTCCGCTAAGAACAGGGGAGGGGAATTTTGTTTTTCTCACCCGGTCAGATTTTATTCGCTTCGAGCCAGGACTGGAACATCAAGACGCTCCAGAGATAGTATTGCCAGTTGTGCCTGCCGGCCAGATGCTGCGCCCACTTGGCGCGGATCGGCTCCGGCGCGAAAAATCCCTCGGCGCGCAGACGGCTCTCGCTGAGAAGCGACTCCGCCCAATCGCGCAATGGTCCCCGCAGCCAGGCGTCCAGCGGGATACCGAAGCCGGTTTTCGGCCGCTCGATGAGATCTTCCGGCACGTACCGGTAGAGCACCTGGCGCAGCAGCCACTTGCCCTGCTCGTTGCGGATCTTCATGGAGAGCGGGACCTGCCAGGCGAATTCGACCACCCGATGGTCCAGCAGCGGCACCCGCGCTTCCAGGCTCACCCCCATGCTCGCCCGGTCCACTTTGGCCAGGATGTCGTCCGGCAGATAGGTGATCGTATCCAGGTACATCATCCGCTGGGTAAAGTCCGGCAGCGCCGGCCATCGGTCCCGCTGCGTGAGAGACGTTTGCGGCTCGATGGCGCCGGGGACCAGAGAGGCCGGGTCCTTCCAGTGGGAGACCAGCGCCAGATACATCGCGTCCGGTCCGTCGGCGGGCATCATATCGGCCAGCTTGGCCAGCTTATCGCCGGGATGGCGCTGGCGCAGGTTCCTCGGCAGCATGGTCGCCGCCGTCGAGAACATCCGGTCCCAGGTGCCGGGCGAGACGCAGGCCAGGGCGGAGGCGGTCGCGCCCCGCAACGAGCGCGGCATCCACCCGATCTGCCGCCAGATGCTGCGCCCGAAGAAATATCGGTTGTATCCGGCGAACAGCTCGTCGCCGCCATCGCCGGACAGGCTCACCGTCACGTGACGCCGGGCCAGCTCCGAGACCAGGAAGGTCGGGATCTGGGAGGCATCCGCGAACGGCTCATCGTAGAGGGTGGGCAGCCGGGGAATGACCGCCATTGCCTCTTCGGGCGTCACGTACAGCTCGGTGTGGTCGGTTCCCAGATGGCAGGCGACCGCCCGCGCGTGCTGCGCCTCGTTATAGTTGTCCTCTTGAAAACCGATCGAGAAGGTGCGTACCGGGCGGGTGCTCTGCGCCTGCATCAGGGCTACGACGGTCGAGGAGTCGATGCCGCCGGAGAGAAAGACCCCGAGCGGCACGTCGGCGATCATCTGCATCCCGATGGCATCGCGCAGCAGGGCATCCAGTTGTTCGACAGCCTCTTGTTCCGAACAGGAGAACGGCTCGACGATACCGCGCTCCGCCACTTCCCGCATCGACCAGTAAGGCTCCGGCGTCGCCGCGCAGCCCTGCTCGGCGGTCACGGTCAGAATCGTGCCGGGTGGAAGCTTGAAGACGCCTTTGTAGATGCTGTAGGGAGCGGGGATGTAGTTGAGCCGCAGCAGCAGCGGCAGGGAGTCGCGGTCGATCTCCGCGCAGAAGGCCGGATGCGTCCGCAGCGCCTTCAGCTCCGAGCCGAAGAGCACGGTCGAGCCGGCGCGGGTATAGTAGAGCGGCTTGATCCCCAGCGGGTCGCGTATCAGATGCAGGGCGCGTTCCTGCCGGTCCCAGAGCGCAATGGCGAACATGCCGATAAAGCGCTCGACGGCGGCGCGCAGGCCCCACGCTTCGATAGCCGCCAGGATCACTTCGGTATCGGAACGGCCGTGAAACGCCGTGCCCTGGCTCTCCAGCTCCCGGCGCAGCCGCTCGAAATTATAGATCTCCCCGTTGAAAATGAGCGCGTAGCGGCCCGACGTCGAAAGCATCGGCTGGTGGCCGGCCGGCGAGAGGTCTACGATGGCCAGGCGGCGGAAGCCCAGCGCGATCCCGGCCTGGGCATCCACCCAACTGCCGCTATCGTCCGGACCGCGATGGACGAGCGTGGCCGTCATGCGCTCGATGACCGCGCGCATCGCCTCTTCCGGCCCGCCACGGGCGGAGATTTCGAAGTAGCCGGTCAGTCCGCACATAGGCCGGCAAGCTCCTCATAGAACTGCTCGTAACGCCGGGTCACGTTCGGAAGGCTGAAATGCTCCTCCACGCGGCAGCGCGCGGAGCGGCCCAACCGTGCCCGCGTCTCCGGGCCCGCCTCGATCAGCTCGCCCCAGGCGGCCGCCAATCGCTCCGGGCATCGGATAGGCACGATCTTGCCCGTCTCGCCCACGATCAGCGCCGAATCCCCCACGTCCGTTACCACGCAGGGCACGCCGCAGGCCATCGCCTCTCCGACGACATTAGGAAACCCTTCGCCGAAAGCCGAGGAGGAGGCCAGGATATCCAGGGCCGCCGAGATGCGGGGAATGTCGCTGCGCCGCCCCAGCAGGTGGCAGCGGTCGCCGACGCCGGCAGCCTCGATCCAGCCGGCCAACTGCGGATTTTTGGAATCGATGCCGTCCCCACAGAGCACGAAGTGGACGTCCGGCAGGCGAGCGCGCAGAAGCGCGACGGCCTGCACGAAGGTTTGATGGTCTTTCTGGGGATGGAAGCGTCCCACCAGCCCGATGAGCGGAGTGTCTTCGGGAAGGCCCAGCTCCTGGCGGACTGAAAGCCGCGCGACCGGATCGGGATGATAGGCGCTCAGGTCGAACCCGTTGGGAATGACGACCATCTTCTCCGCGGCATAGCCGAGCGCCGTGTGAACCCGCTCCGAGGCGTGCGAGCAGCAGACGATCCTTGCCGGCACGCGCCGCGAGAGATGGGCGCACGTCTTGATGGTCCAGATCGTGCTGCGCTTGCTGCTGTAGGCGATCAGGTCGCTCTGGCGGATATTCCAGGCGATGCAGGTGTGCCCGGCCAACCGGCCCGCCAGTCCCCCGGCCAGATCGGCATGATACATCCACGTCTGGACGATGCGAGGGCGTCCCTGCCGCAGCCAGCCCGCCAGACGCATGATATGCGACGCGCTGGGAATGCCGCGCCGCATGCCGAGCGCGCGCACGGGCACGTTCAAGCCCTGAATCCGCTGACCGATCGGCCCGATGTCCGTCAGCGAGATGACCTCGACATCAAAGGCCTTCCGATCGATGCGGGAAAGCAGCTTGTAGAGCATCATTTCCGCGCCACCCGTATCCAGCCCGGTGATGATGTGATAGAGTTTGATCCGCTGTCCGCTCATGACCTCACCCCCCGCCCCCTCTCATCGTAAGGAGAGGGGGAAGGTATCATCCTTTCATGGAACCTTCGGGGGCAGCTTTTTTAAGTTCCAGATGGCCGCGCCATCCGGAAGGGGGGACGAAGCTAAAGTAACGGGTCTGCTCCTCTTGCAGGAGAAGGCCACGCAGCCCGGCATCCGCGCTTTCGATATGGATATCCTCCGGCGGAAAGTCAGCAAAGATCGAGGCTGCCTGAGCCAGGGTGGGTATCTTTCGCCAGTCGAAATCCATCAGGCGGGCCGCCGTGAGATCGACCGCCACCGGATTGAGGCCCGCCAGCAGCAGCCCGGCAGGGCGCGGAGTCGGGTGCAGCGGCCCTTCCCCTTCCCCGGCGATAACACCGTCGACGAGGGACAGAAACGCGCGCTGCGGGCTATCGGCCAGTTGCCCCCGGCGCGCGTCCCAGTAGAAGAGGATGCGGTTCAGGTCGATCACCGTGCGCCAGATCGTGTCGTTGCCCCACCAGCTTCCTTCCGAATACCGGTCTTCCGCCAGGGCGAAGCTCAGGGAATAGAGCAGTTTCTTCGGGGCCTTGATAGCCAGCCGCGCCAGCGCCGACGACTGGACGTCTTCGATCTCCTGCACGCCGGTCGTCAGCCGCTTGATCCAGCTTGGGTGCAGGTATTCGTCCCCCGCCTCAGCTTTCGAGCCGCGTTTATGGTGGGGCAGACAGTCTTTGTGGCCATTGATACCCACCAGATTCTTCAGCGTGATGCTGATGCCCGCCTTGCGGTGGGTCTTCATCTTGCCGAGGGAGATGATGGCGTCCGCCTGCAGAACGGAGGTCGCGATAATGTATTCGTGCTTCGTCGCATTGTGATGCCGCTGCATAAAGGCCGGATCGTAGTTGGTCACCCGGAAGCGTTCGTGATCGTTGGCATCCGCGTGGGCGCTGGCGGCTCCCAGATCGACCCGCATACAGCCGGCCGGGTCTCCCGCACTGGCCTTACGGACGCCGGCCACGCTGTGCGCCGAGGAGACCATGCGGAAGTCATGCAGCGCGACGGGCAGCCCGCGCTCCCGGTAGTAGGCGACGACACCTTCCAGTCCGGACAGACGGTTGGCGGCGGCAAAGTCGCACTGCTGGACGGGCGCATCCCCGATGATCAGCTTTCCGGTCCCCTGCAGTGCCTTGAGCGCATAGTCCGCGACGGCGCGGATGACCGAGCCGTGCGTGATGACGGCCTCTACAGATTGCCCGGAATAGTTGGTGTGCAGCACGATGTTGGGCTTGAGGACGACCTGCTGCCCCGGCTTGATCAGCGCGCCCAGCGGGTTCCAGGCGGCCGTGCCGAAGGCGTCGCGATCCAGGCCCAGATCGAACAAAAGCTGCCGCACGCCCGCATAGACGGCATTCGGCTCCGTCCCTACCGGACCCGCGTATTCTGGATAAGGCTGGTCGGGATGAAAGGGCGCATGGCGCGAGTATTCGGCGGGAATGCGCTCGGCCGCCACCGTGCTTGCGGTCTTAAAATCGATCATTCTAGACTTCGATCTCGCTGAGGGTGTAGCGATACTTGCCGGAGGGCAGCGGCGGAATATCCGCGACGAGCTCCGTCTCTACGCGGCAGTCCTTGCCCATGACCAGCCGGATCTTGCCGGCAATGTCTTCTAGCGAATCTGCCGCAATCTCTCCCGACTTCACGATTTGCAGCCGCACCAGGTCGTAGTCCTTCTGCACCAACTGAAACTTACGGATGGCGCCCTTGTTGAGGACCACGCCGATCATGTGGATGAAATATTCTGCCGGAATGATCTTGCCTTCCCGAGTACGAAAAACATCCATCATGCGCCCGGTGACCTGCTGAAACATCGGCCCCGGCCGGCCGCAGGAGCATGGACGATCACTCAGGATTCCCCGGTCGCCGATGCGATAGCGGATCAGCGGCATGGCGCGGTTGATCAGGCTGGTGACGATGATCTCGCCCTCCACGCCCGGCTGGCACGGCCTGCCCTGCGGGTCTACGACCTCGACGTGGACGCTATGGGCCATAATGTGCAGCCCTTCCTGCCGGTCGCACTCCCCGGCGATGTTGCCGACTTCCCGGCCGCCGTAGCGGTTGAACACCTGCGCGCCGCAGACTCGCTGGATGGTCTCTCGCATGAACGGATAGAGCGTGCCCGCCGAGGTCATCACGGCGCCGACGCCGCGGATCGGGAGGGCTTTGGCCTCAGCGAAGCGACACAGCTCGTACAGAGCCTGCGCGTAGGCGACGATCAGCTTCGGTCGCACCCGGTTGATCGTCTGGACATACTCGCGCATGTTCTCCGGCGTCATGCAGAACGAGTTGAGCAGGGTGATGCCTTTGATCCGGTTGGCCATGCGGGAACGGAAGCTGCGGGTGCCCTCCAGAAGCTCGCGCTCGTCTCCCCAGAGCTTGACCATCGGCTCTCCGAAAGCATAGCCGGCCATCGCTTTGATCCGGTACGTGGTGGCGCGTGCCTGGCGAAGATAGGCTTTATCCTGCAGGAAGCGCGTCGGCTCTCCGGTCGAGCCGCCGGAGGTGTTCCAGTAGGTCGTCCTCCGGTCGATGCTGCGGGAGATCAGGTCCTCGCTGTGCGCTCTGAGCGCCGGCTTGTCCAGGAAGGGGATCTCGGTAAACCGTTCCAGGTCCACCCGGCCATTACGGATGACACCGGCCTGCCGAAAAGTCTCCTGATAGTAGGGGACATTCGCGTAGGCATAGTCCAGTATACCCGCCAGAAGCCCGGCAGGCTCCGCTGCCGGCTCTTCCGAAAGGTAGCCCATGCGCTTTGCCAGCAATGTCGTTACTGCGTTCATGGTGTGATCATATTCGGAAAGGCTTCGCGCAAGATGGCGCGCATGGTGGTCTGCCAGGCCTCTTCGGAGAAGCGTTCCGTATACAGAGCGCGCGAGGCGTCCATCATGGCGCGGAGCCGCCCGGCATCCGCCGTCATCTGCTCCATAGCCTCTTCGAGTGCGTCCGTTACCCGATGCAGGCTCAGCGTGTTCAGGTAAGCGGCGAAGGTGCGCGCGTCGCCCAACTCCATAATGAAGGCGTCGCCGGTGACGCTGCTGATGGGCGCCGGGATCAGAAAGCCATTCCGGCCCGGATGCGCCATCTCCGCGAAGGAGGCGATGTCGGTCGTGATGAGCGCGCAGCCTGCCGCCAGGGCCTCCAGAACCACCACCCCGAAGCTCTCGGCCAGCGACGGATGCACCAGGCAGCGGCTGTCGGCCAGCAGGCCGGCGATCTCCTGCTCCGACAGGCTCGCCTCGCGCCACGTAATGCCCGGATAGCGGTCCAGATCGCCCAGCAGTTGCCGTGCCTCCGCCAGATCGGTCACCACGCACAGCGTACGCGCCTCGTCGCGTGTCCGGCGCAGACGCCCGAACGCCTCTACCAGTTCCGGCCCGCTCTTAATACGAAACTGGGTCGAGATGAAACAGAAATCGTACCGGCGCTCGCGCTCCCCATCCGGCGTCGCATATTCGGACGCCAACGGATAGACCACGCGGCATTTGGCCTCGACCTCCGGGCCGTAGTAGAGGCCGAACGAGCGGCGCGCCCACTCAGAGAAGACCAGCACGGCCCGCAGATTCGATCGCTCCAGCAGCGCGCGTGCCCGGCCCGCCGAGGCGCGATGATAGCGGATCTGATAGTTGTGCAGCGCCAGCGGCACGTCGAATTCGGCCAGATACGGCCCCGTTCTCCGGCTGAGCGATTGGTGCAGTAGGCACGGCAGCCTACCCTCCTCGCCGGAAAACGTCCGAAACCCACGCAGCCGGCAGCCCAGCGCCATCTGGATCCGCGTCCGCTTGCTCGGCGGCCTCCCGATCACCTGCAGCCGATCTGGACCTAGCAGACGCTCCAGCGCCCGGCTGAAGCGGAAATGCCGGGGACGCATCCGGCCCGTGAAGATTTCCTGCATCACCGGCTTGGCGATCGCTTGCCTGTTGTCATTGCCGGCGGCCAGACTCAAGAACGCTCCCGTTCGGCCTGGACTTCCCGAAGAAGAGGCAGAGGACGCTGCCAGAGCCAGCTTACCCGCAACTGCAGTCCCGGCAGGACGGCGCTCTCATAGATACCATTCTCATCAATTGGCCCTGGCTCATACATCCCCTGGGCATTCCGGCGATAAAAGAGGGCTTCCTGGCGCTCCAGGTCGATCAGCCAGTATTCTCTAACACCGCCTTGTTCGTACTCCCGATACTTTTCTACCCGGTCGCGCTCCCGGCTTTCCGGGCTGACGATCTCTACGACAAGATCCGCAGGGCCTTCCAGATGATTCTTTTTTATACGCGATAAGTTTTCGTTGGCTACGAAGAGAATATCTGGCTCACGCCCTGGCAGATTCGGCCCGGTCTTCATTTGAAATGACTCATAGCGGACAGCTCCAAGCTGATTATCCTCGACAAAGTCACCGATCAAACGCAGCAGGAAAAATCCGACCCTATTGTGCTCGTCCGATACCGGCGCCATATAAACGACCTTCCCACGGACCCATTCTGCTGGCCTGTCTTCATCAGCAGCGGCAAGGAACTCTTCGTATGTTATGTAGGTCTCTGGAGAGTCGTCTGAGAGTATATCAGGCGGTTGTTTGACTCGAGCCTGCTGTGCCATTGGACTTGCCTCCGACATCCTAAAGAGATAGCAAGGGGACTTCCAGGATTTATCCCGGGGTATCTGACTTACGTTCACGCCTCATTATAGCATAGGCGATGGCGGCTTGATAGGCCTGGAAACTCTGCTCATAGCGGCATCGTTCCATCAGCCAGGCACGGCCCTGCTTCCCGATCTGCTTGCGGCGCGCCTCATCGGCCAGCAGAGAGTTGATTTTCGCCGCCAGGCTATCGGCATCATTCTCTTCGGCCAGCATTCCCGTCTCTCCATCGCAGATCAAATCGAAGGCGGCGCCGACGGCCGTCGTCGCGACCACCGGCACTTCCAGACTCATGGCCTCATTGACCGTAAAGCCCCATGCTTCGCAGTTCACCGTCTCGTGGAGCTGGAATCTCGCCGGGAGCACGAAGACATCCGCCTGCAGATAGTAATAGAGGGTTTCATCCACAGCGCACCCTCCGAGGAAATGGACTCTGTCTGTCAAACCCATCTCACAGGTCATCTGTTCGCATAGAGGACCGAACGGTCCACTGCCAACGACGATCAGGCACGCATCCTCAGGCAACTGCGCCATGGCGCGAATAAGAACATCCAGTCCCTTGTACTCGACCAGGCGTCCGAGATACAAAACGACTTTTCGGGAGCCGGCTAAAGCCCGCACTCGCATCTCGATCTCACCGGCTGTTCGTTCGCATCGCGGGACTTGCATCAAGTCCGTAGTCGTTTCGTAGGCGACGAACAGTTTTTCCTCCGGTACGGCGAACTCCTGCATATACATCGCCTTTGACTTGCTTCCCCCGGCGATGATCGCATCCACGCTCCGATTCACCACAGAGCGAATGAAAGGATAGGCCAGACGAAATTTCTTGACCTCATGTGGGTAACGCCACATGACATCAAAGAGCAGCACGCGCTTTCCCATCCACTTCAGCCATCGCGCGTACATCAGAAGCGGCAAGGTCGTGTGGGAGAAGATGACCAGATCGTACCGAAAAACACGCATCAGATCAAGGGAGAAATCCGAAACAGGCAAGGCCCGCATTTCACGCGCTTGATGATAGGGATAAGGGAACCTGGCTAAAATATCGGCAGTTTCCTTGATAGCGTGCTCGCCAAGCGATCCGCTGGAACTGAACAGAAAATGCATTCCCATCTCGCCCAATTTCTGGAACAACGGCTCGCGATAGTTCCGGATGGCGGGATGAACATACAAACATTTCATTTTTCTTCCTGCGAAATAGACAGACCGATAGATTCTGCCTTGTATTTTACCCTATATCACCGGGGCGGCCCAATTATTCTTCAAGGCCAGGGAATGCATTGGGGGATGTTACATTCGAGCAGAACAGCTGGACCCTCCCCCTTCCTTGAAAGGAAGGGGGAGGGTGGGCGAACCGTAAGGGTCACGCGACAAGGGCGCTGAGAGAGGAAGGAGGCCCTATTTCTGGTTGGTCGCGAGCGGATAGAACTGCGGGGCGAGCGTCTGGTAGTACAGATCGGTGGTGCCGGCCCGCGTACTGCTCCAGAAGACCCACAGCTTCTCGTGCGACGGCTGCTGGGCTGCCAGCGGATCCAGGAAGGCGTTCACCTGGCCCTCATTGACCAGCGAGTCGGTAGGCATGGGCACCTCGGGTGTCGTCGGATCGTGACCGGAGCCGGTCGTGCTGATCTCATCGCCCCAGGCCACCCGATAGTTGATCGGGCCGAAAACGGCGGGATTGCCGTTCTGATCCGCATAGGTATAGGTGACGCTGACCTGATTGCCCTCATCCGCCTCCGTGAAGTAGATGCGGCCCCGTATCCAGTCTACCTCATAGGGACCGAGCGCCCCGGTGACTGAGAGCGAGGCGATCTGCTGATTGCCATTCTGATCGGGCGCGGTCAGCATGACCGGGCGCGGCAGGCGGACCAGCAGGCGCATGGACTTGTAGTAGATGGTGGCCTTGGTGTTGCCGCCGACGTCGCTCTTGCGATAGAGCACCCACAGCCGGTCCACCCGCATCGTACCGCCCGTAGGCGTATTGAAGACGACCTGCGGCGCGGTCAGTTGGGCGCGCGGATTGGGCGAGGTATCCAGGATCGCGACCGGGTTCATGTTGCTGCCCGGCGCGGTCGTCGCGGGCTGCGGCGCGAACGCCGTGTCGGTGGCCCAGATGCTTCCGTTGAAGATCGAGTCCCGGATCACGTTGGTCTCATCGCGCGAAGCGTTCAGGCGCATCACCTGCGGCACGTAAGAGGCCAGGATCGTATCGCGGCTGGCCGGCGTGACGTTCGGGAAGCTGACTGTGCCGGAGCTCGGGTCCACGGTCAACTGGCCGCCCAGCGCGGAGTTATAGGTGATCAGGCCGGAGGCCTTATCCACGATCCCATTCTCGACGGTGCCGTCCGTGCGAGCGTTCAAGAGCACCGGCGTGCCGGTCCCCTTCTTGATGTCGTAGATGGCGATCTTATAGGGGATCAGGGCCGGGTTGCTGTCGTCGATGTACTGCCACTGGGCATCCCGCGCGGCATAGCTGTGCGTCCCGGCGACCTGGCTGAGGGTCTCCTGCAGCGCGAATTCCAGCGGCGCTACGGTCAGCGTGCCGACCGGCGGGTCGGTGGTTTTCTGCGGCGTGGCCCGATTGATGATATAGCGGGTCAGCAGCGTCTCGACAGTCTGCCGGTTCTTCAAGACGCCGGTATAGACCACGTCGATGGCATCCACCGTCTGGCCGCCCACGGTGATCTGGCGGTAGACCGGCACCGGGTCGCTTTCCCACGCGAGCGCGCCCGGTATCGGCATCTGCTTGTCGCCGATGGCAGCCCAGCCGGTAGGCTGGAAGACGCCGTTGGAGTCGGCGAGATTGGCATTATAGTAGAGCGCCGACTGCGAGCGGGCGCCCGCGTACCAGAACAGGAACATCATCTTCTGGGCGGGGAAGCCGCCGCGCGCCGGCAGGTTCAAAAACAGCGGCTTCGGACTGAGCTTGTTCAAGGCCGGGTCGTTGAGGAACGACAGGATCGTTCCGCTCGGTATGCCGGGCACGGCGCCGCTGAGCGCGGTATAGAAAGTGCGCGAGTCGGTCACCTGGGTCGCGCTGCCCCCGGTCGTCGTGTTCGTCTTGCCGACCGTGCCCTGCCAGAACAGGTAGACCTCCGAATTGAGCGGATTGGTCGCGTCCTCGGCGATGGCGGGACTGGCGTAGCGCGTGGTCCCAGCGTTGGTGATCGTGCCCGGCAGGAAGGGCACATTGTTGGCGTTCGACGCGGACGGGAACAGTGTCGCCACGTTGGCGGGCTGATAGTTGGTGTCGTAGCCGGGGAAGAGAACCAGCGGATTGCTGCCGACTCCCCACCAGGCGCCGTCCAGCGTTCCGGGACCGGAGCCTGGGCGGGCGAAGGTGAAGTCGTAGGTGTTCAGATTCGTGTTGAACGGCGCGGACAGCTCTGAATAGGCCAGACTCCACGGCGCCTCCGGGACCGGGACCGGCACGCCCTGCGCGTTGTTCTGCAGGAAGGGACTGCCGACGGGCTGCCGGTTGGTGGCCCAGTAGAGGAACAGGTTCTGGCTGTTGGCGGTCGGATCGTGAATGAACAGCGCGGCCGGAAGCATGTTCGCGTTGGGAGTCACGCCGGACATCGGGTCGATCTCGGAGAGCGTGCCCGCCTCGACGCCGCCGGTCAGGCGGGCCTCTTTCACCGTCACCTTGACGGCGAATGTCGGGTCCGCGTGCGCCTCGATGGGCGCGCCGGAATTGGCGTTGACGTTCAGGATGGCGTCGTGGTTGGTCCCTACCAGCGGGTTATTGCCCGAAGCGTTGAGCCATTCGGCCCACTGGAGCGGCGTGTTGTCGTCGTAGACGTAGACCGGGTTCGCGTAGGTGCCGGTCGGCTGGCCGATGGGCACCGCCACGCCGATCTCCGGCGCCCGGAACAGGCCGGAAACGGTATCCAACTGCGTATTGGCGTCGTGCGGCTGATCCGGGATAGTCGCCGTCGTGCCCTGCGCATCGCCGACGAGCGGCTTGTGCAGGGTCGGCTGCGGCTGGAAGCCGTCCGCCCAGGCCAGGTTATTGGTGGCCGGCTGCGGCAGAGTATCCCATGCGCCGGTGCCGATGACATAGGGATTGGCCAGGCCGTTCGGATTGGCGCTGTTCTGCCAGACCGAGTGCTCGTTGAAGAAGAGCGGCTGCGTCGTGCCGGTCGCCGTCGAGCTGACATGGTCGAACGAGGAGACGATGCCGATGCTGCCCTCGCCGGGTCCGTAGCCGGGCCCGCCGTACGGCGTGCCGAAGAGGCCGGGGATCGTCAGGTAGTCCACCTGATCGCTCGCCAGCCGCGAAGCGACCGCGGTATTGGCCGGCGGATTATTGGTCAGCGAGCCTGCGCCGACGGTCGCGCCGTCCACGCCGAGCAGCTTAGCGACGCGCAGGTCGAAGAGATTGACGTTGCTGTCGCTGACCAGGGTGAAGGGCCGGAAGAAGACACCCAGACTGGTCGTGGCCGTATCGTCATCCCACGGGGAAATCCTGTTCGGGCTGCTCAGCCAGTCTACCGTACCGCTTGGCGCGAACGGGGCGCGATAGCCGCCGCCGGTAATGATGTCGCTGAAGCCGGCGCCCTGGGGCAGCTTGCCCAGATCGACCGTCTGCTCCTGGACCTTCATGCGGATGGCAGGCGGCACCGTGATGCCGACCTCGAAGGCACGGTACGCCTGGTTGATCGAGGTGGTCATGTCGGCGTTCGTCGAGTCGGCGATGAGGCCCTCTTCGCCATCGTTGATGCTGGGCGGCACGCCGGGCAGCGAGGTCTCGACGATCAGCTCGGACAGGTAGCCGCCGGCCGGGAAGGTCCGCGCATCGCCCAGACCCAGAGACGCGCCGGAGGTAAGCTGCATCGGCCCCAGGATGCTGGTGAGCGTGTTGCCGCCGATATCCGTATAGTTCGAGCCGAAGGTCTGGCCGTTATAGGTCACCTGGCCGCGATTGATGTTGGCCGGCTGGTATTTGGGCACCGTGACGTTCATGTTGAACAGCGTCGGCTGCGGGATGCGGTCGGCGGGATTGGTGTCCGGATATTGGGGCGGCGTCAGCGGCACCGAAGCCGTCGTCGCGTCCAGGCCCTGGGACGTGGTGATCGAGAAGCTGTTGCGCGGGATGGCCGGATAGTCGGGCGTGGACTGGGCATCGTTGGGCAACTGCTCCCAGGGCAATGGGTTCATCACGGAGGTGACGTCCCCATGCCAGCGCAGCGGCCGGGTCAGGATGTGAACGGTGAGCGAATGGCCCGTCATCTCGGAGAGATTGCTGCGATCCATGATATAGAGAGCCGGCTGCTTGTTGCCGCCCGCGTCCAGGGCGGTATAGGTTCCCGACGAGCCGTCAGGGATGGAGCCGGCGGGCGCAAAGAGCGCCTTGATAGTCGCCGCAACGGTACCGTTGGCCGGATCGCCCACGCGGTTGCCGTTGCCGAGAATCTCCTGTACGTCCGGAGCGGTCAGGCTGGTGACATCGCCCTCCCAGCCGATCTCGTTGGGCTGGCCGGAGATCGGAGCGGCTACCGGTCCGCGCACCGTCAGCGCCAGCGGATTGGTGATATAGACCGGCCGCAGGTTGGCAAAGCTCGGGTTCTCGTTAAATCCCGCGCCCTGATCTCCTCCAAAAGCGCTGTTGTCGTGAGCCGACAGAATGTTAGATACGACGGTCGCCTGAGTCGTCGCATTCCCGCTGGGGACTGTCTGCCTTAGAACGGCCCGCGCCGAGACTTTATAGGCGGAGCTGGGCGCATAAGGCGAGCGGTAGTCCGGCTTGATCGGGATCTTGAACTTGGCTACCCAGGGGTAGACATGATTGGCCGGACCAGCCAGTGGCCCATTGTTGGAGGGGACATAAATGGATAAAGTCGGATCGTTGACGGCAGGATCGTCCGGCCAGTTGGCATCCGGAAGGTTGTTAGGATTCGGAGTTACCCCGACGGTATATTGTTTCGAGATGCCGTTCGGCTGCGTCACCGTAAAGGTGACTTGAACGGAAGGCGCCGAGCTGCCGCTCGCCGTGCTGCCATGGTAAACGCCCCAGGCCGCAATATAGAGATAATCTCCCCAATCCGTTGCGATGGCCGGGCTGCCGGCCGCAAGCTGGCCGTTAGGAAGCGGTTGTGCGGAATTACCGTAGGGCGTGCCATTTTGTTGTACCCCAGGGGTCTCTGTCGCCGTCGGAAGTCCGAAATTCTGCCAGTCACTGAGTTTATAGAAATCGACGACGCGCTCGTCGATATTCAAATCCCCGTTTGCGCCCCCTTCCGTCGGCTCACTGTTACCGACCGTATCCCCGCCGGAGCCGCCGGGAGGCGCGGTTCCCGCGCCGTAGCCGTGCAGTTGGCCGCCCTGATCGCCCTCCACGAGCATACCGTTTGGCGGGGGGAAGGGGAAGGTCGCACCCGTAGTAAACATATCGCCGCCCACGAGGGCCGCCGCGGCGGTCCGCACAGACGAGGAATCATAATGCGCCCAGGCGACGGGCAGAAGCGGCGTGTTGGCTATCGGCCCGACCTTGTTTGTGTCGGGAACGGTATTGAGCGCCCAGATGTTGCCATCGTCATCGGCGAAGACGACCGCCGGCGCATTGCCGGGCGTTCCGATAACCGTACTGCCCAGATTAAGCTGCGTGGTGATAAGCGTGCCGATAGGCGAGCACTGCGTTCCCCCGCCCGTCAGCGACTGCCCGGAGGCGCGCACGATGGTATGCCCGGCGGTAGCGCCCGAGGGCGTCGGCGAGGCGTCCAGCGCCAGCACCATGCCGTTGCCGGCGACGACATAGCAGCCGTCATAGCCGACATTGCCGGCGTCCGCATTCGCGAGCATCAGCGGCGCCGTGCCGTTGAAGCCGGGATCGATGGGCGCCGTCGAGCTGTCGTTGGGATTGGGGTTGGGCGGATTGGGCGTGAAGGGAAAGACCCAGGCCAGCGTGTTCACGGAGGGCAGCCCGTTGATTTGAAGCGTGACCTTCTCCGGCATACAGTAGACGCGCCCGCCGCTGGTGAAGTAGATGGAGGGGGCGCCTGCGCCGCCCTGGAAGATGGCCGGCGTGCTCACCGGATCGCCCAGCGAGGAGTTTAGAGCCGGATAGAACCAGGTCAGCCGGTTATTGAAATTCGGCACCGAGTTGATGATCGTCGGGATCTTATCATGGATCGGCTGGACCGCGAACAGATGGCCCTCGCCGGACCCGATGAAGAAGGGGGTCTTCTCCGTGGCCGACACGGGATAGCTCGGATCGAAGCTGGGCGAGGACGGGAAGGAGGTCTTGCTGGCCTCATCCTTGATCGTATTCGGGCCGACGCCGTTTCCCAGATGGTAGGCGTCCGCGCCGAAGTGCGGCCACGTCCAGATCCTCTGGGTGGTGCCTGCGAAGGTGTTGTTGGGATCGAAGTCGCCGCGCCCGCCCGCATCCAGGGCAAAGACGCGCCCATTCATGTTGCCCAAAATCAGCACCTGCGGTCCGGTGGTATTGTCCGGATCGTCGACGACGATCGGCGAGGACTGGAAGCCCGCGATAGTGATCTGCGTATCCGAGCGGACTTGATAGAAGGGCGCGCCCTTTGTCGGACTCGCAATGAGGTCGCCGTCATAGTAGTATTTCGTCAGGCCGACGATGACGGACTGGTCCGGACTCCACCAGGCGGTCTGGGCCGGGTAGGCGCCGGGACTATAATTGGTATAGTTCGGATCGTGGTACTGTGGCGGATAGAATGCCGTTCCGGCGTTATTGGCCGTTACCTCGGCGGCGCTCAGCGGCCGGTAGGACGGATAGACCCAGTAGGTGCGGGGCGTCAGGCTGCCGGCAGCCATGTCTCCATAAGGATCAAGCGCGTAGACGTGTCCGAGCGATCCGTCGGCGCTGGTCGTGGCGAAGTAGACGATAGGCCGGGTGTTGCCGTCCCGGCAGCGGACGTTGACGAGCGCCGGCGAGGCGCTGGCGGTGCCGGTGCCGTTATCGGGCGCGCCGACGTAGCGCCAGACCACCCGCTGGTTGGACGGGATATTGGTGGGCGGCGTCTGGGTGACGTCCGTGCTATTGCGGTTGTCGATGCAGTAGAAGACCGGCACGCTCGCCAGAGCCGTCGGGTCCGGCGCCGGAGTGCTGCTGGCGTTGGTCGGATCGACAAACGAGCGATTGATGGTGTCCGGATAGTCCTCTTCACGGGCCACGAAGTAGAGCGGCTGCTGGAGCGCGGCGTTGCCGGTCAGCTTGTCGGTGCCGACGACCGGGCTGATGATGCGGCCCACCGGGCTGATGAACGAGCCATCCGGCAGGCTCACCGGGCTGTTGGCCGGCGGATTGAACGTGCCCTGCGGGATGAAGCGGACCGCATCGGCGGTGATGACGGGCGGCGCGGCAAACTGCGGATCGCTCAGGTTGTCGGGCGTCAGGTCGTAGAGCGTGACGACCAACTGGTCCTGCGGATTGGGCGTGGCCTGGGTAGGATCGTACAGATACGGGAAGGAGGCCGGGGCGGTAAGGCCGCCGCCCTGCAGATGGATCCAGCCGTTCGCGCCCAGGTCCACGACAAAGATGCGGCTGTTTTGCGGATCGTTGACGCCGCCCGCGCCCGGCGTCCCGTTGCCGAAGTTGAGCGAGCCGTCCGGATTGACCGTGTTCAGCCAGCTCACGCGCACCAGGGCGCGAGTGACGCTGGGATGCGCCACGAGATTGCCGGCTCCATCGGGAATGATGGTCCCATCGCCCGGCGAATAGAGGTCGATGGCGTAGCGGCCTTTGAACATGTTATAGTCGCCGGAGGTCCAGATCGCGTAGGGCTGGCCGTTGGTGACGGACTTGATGAGCTCGCTGTTGACGACGCTATAGACGTAGGGCGGCGTATCGGGCAGCGCGGCGATCTCCTGGCTCGTGGCCGGCCGGCTCGGATCGCCGGGCGGCGTGACGATGAAGTCGTCGTGGACGGCCATGACGTAGCCGTAATCAAAGTCCCAGGGCAGCGTCGGATCGAGATTGAAGCTGTAGCCTCCGCCGGGCGCGCGGTAGTCGTTGGGATCGCCGAAGGGCACGTTGAAGTTGGGCGATTCCCAGGCCGCGTTGTTGGGGAACCAGTAGGCGTGCGCCATCTGCTGCGGGTCGTTGCCGGTGATGGTAGGCGGTGGCGGCTGCACGCGCGTCTCATTGAGCTGCGTGTCCTGGTAGTTGTCTCCAGCAGGGGCGAGTGGATCGCCCGGATTGGGATTGTCTATGATGACGGCCGAAATCAGGTTGCCGTTGGCATCGACAGGCTCGATGTCTATCGAGCGCGGCCAGACCCAGCGGCGAACGCCGGTCTGGGGGTTATTGCCCGCGCCCGTCATGTTGTTATGGCCCTGCCGCAGCGGCACGCCGTTGTTGGTCCCCGCGATGGAGACGTTGCCGCGGTCGAGCAGCCAGTCGATGGTATCGAAATTGATCGGCGTCTGCGCGCCGACCTGTCCCGCTGCCATCAGCAGCAGGCCGAGCGCCGCCAGTCCGCTAAATCTCACCCTCATAGAGTAATCCCTTACGTATGACTATCTACCAGCCACTTAGGGGCGGCTGCTAAAGGTCGGCTGTTCCAGCAGGTAGGTGCTTGTGCCGCCGTTGATCGCTCCGATGCTCCGCTTGATATACCAGTAGGGAGTGTTGGTGACCGGATCGGTCTTGGTTGTCAGCGTCTCTTTGGGCACCATCCAGGTGATCGGGCCGTTCGAGGTTCCCAGGTTCAGGATCGGATTGCCGGTAGCCACGTCTTTGGCGTAGAGCAATTCCCCTTGATAGGTGCCCTGGTTGGCATAGTAGTCTATGCTCCGGATCTCGAAGACTTCGCCATGCACGTCACCATCCACAACGTTAACGGTGACATTTCCAACCAGGACATTCTGCCAGAAGCTGGCGAGGCCGTCCTTGCCCTCGTAGCGGTTCGTGATCAGGTAGCGCGGATAGAACTTGTTCGTGCCGCTGTAGTAGTCGGCCTGACCGAGCTTCTGGATGCTGGCGGCCCGCAGCGTGCGTCCGGTCATGGCCCGGTAGTCGTTGGCGCTCAGCGTCCACTGCACCACCGCCTGGCTCGGCGTGGCGCCATTGGTCGGGACCACGATCAGATCGTAGCAGCCGTTGTCGTCGCAGAGCAGATAGTGCGGCGTCGGGTTGCCATTGTTATCGACGCCGTCGTACTCCTGCAGGAAGGTCGGATTGGAGATAGCCTGCTGCCGCAGAATATTGCCGCTGGCGTCCTCGAAAGTCAGGTTGGTGATGATGCTGTACACCTGGCCGTCGGTAAAGGTCGCTCCGGAAGGCGGATAGCGATAGAACAGCATGAGCGCGCTACCCAGGCCCTCCGGGCTGCCGTTGGAGCCGATCCCCAGGCTTGCCGGAATCGTCGCCGGGCGCACGTTGTCGATGGCGGTGGCCATAAAGGTATCGATCTGGCTGGTGTTGTTGGGATCCTGCCGCTCGAACAACTGGGCCGTCCGGTAGCTATAGCTCTGGTTCTGCTGGGACGTGGTGCGCGTCACGAACACCACCTGCTTCTGCATCGTCACGCTGGAGCCGTCGCTGCCGGTCATGACGATAGGCTGGCCGTTCGGATCGTAGGCGTCGACGACCTCCAGGATGCGGAAGTTGCCGTCGTCGGCGATCAGGTAGTGGTTGGCCAGGTACGAGCCGGTATAGCTGAAGGTAACGCCGGTATCCGGGTTGGTGAAGCTCAGCCCGGTCGTGTTGCCCTCGGTATAGAGCTCGGCGTCGGTGGGCCGGTTCAGCGAGACCGGATCGTTGGGCCGCAGGAACTTCATGTCGTCGACGACGTTGTGCAGCTCGTAATCGATGAAGCCGCCTGCATCCACCTGGATGACCCGGTTATTGCCGGTATCGGCGACCATGAACTGGTTGAGGGCGATGTTGCGTGCTACGTTCGGGCGCGCGAGCGCCACTTTGGTCCCCACGATCTGGCCGCTCGACGGATTGCCGGAGATGTCGATCAGCGGCCCGCCCGCCACCCCTAAACTGGTGGTCGAATCCACGCTCAAGAGGGCGTTGACGCCGTGGTCTACTTCCAGGAGACGCCGATTGTCCGTAATCAGGGTGACCTGATTGTCCATCGCTGCGATCCCGTTGGGAGCGCCGACGGCCACCATGCCCCTGGCCGCCACCGGCGGATGGATGATAGGCTGGGAGATCGTCTGCCCCAGGTTGCTCTGGATGCCCAGGACGTGGACGCGCAGCGTTCCGTCCGCATTGAAGATGTTGACCTGGCCGCTTGTCGTGCCGGTCGGCAGATCCACAGCGGTGATCTGGCCGGTCTGCGTGCCGAAATAGAGCGTGTTGCCGCTGACCGCAGGCCCACTGGCGGGATGCGGGAACAGCGACTGCGGAATGATCATGTACCAGAGCAGGTTATCCAGCGGCCCATAACCGGTATTGGGGTTCTGGACCAGGATCGGCGGGTTCTGGTCCGCCTGGACGTAGAAGGGCAGGGCCGTATCGAACGCGCCGTTGGACGTGTTGAAATTCAGAATATGGATCGTGCCGTTAGCCACGTCTACGGTAAAGCGCGCATCGGTGCGGGCCGGCGCCAGCGGCTCGGTCCACTGCACGCGCACCAGGTTGCTGGCGGTCGACTGCAGCGGATCCACCTGCCAGAGCGTCACCTGGCGCGTCCCCTGCGGCAGGGCCTGGCCGACGTTGATGTCCGTATTCGGCGCGGCGTTGAGGGCCAGGATAATGGTCGAATCGGGCAGCGTACCCGCTGCGCTCTGTTGATGGGCGTAGCCGACCACATAGACCGCGCCGTTGGCATAAGCCGGTCCGCCGACGACCTCGAAATCGTTGAAGCCCTGGTTCTGAGCGACGCCGAGCGCCGAATAGTCATAGTTATTGACGATCCGGGGCTTCAGGGTAGCCGAGATACTGCCGTCGGAGGCGGTGGTGCTGATCTCGTCGTTGGGCGCGAACATCCAGGCGTACTGCGGCACCTGCAGCAAGGGATGTCCGGCCGCATCCTGGCCGATCTGCGCCTGGTCGTGATAGGCGTAGATGCGGTCTCCTTCCGGCGGCCCCACCGGGTTCGGGTTCTTATAGTCGCCCGCATTGAAGACGAGCAGGTCCTGGGGCGTCAGGGCCATGGAGCCGTTGATAAAGACCGGCGTGTTCTGGATATTGGGCGAGAAGACATCGAGATGGCGGGCGAACGAAGGCATCACGCCGCCGATGCGCGCCAGCTCCAGATTGTTGGGCTGCGGGGCAGAGTTGCCCACCTGCTCGTCCGGCCAGTCGGCCGTATAGTCGGCATAGACGAACTCATTCGGCCCCAGCGGCGTGCTCAAGTTGACTTCCATGCGACGGGAGCCGGTCGTGCCGTTGTACTGTACCGTAAAGCCGTTCGGATAGCGCAGGTCGGTGACGGGTGTCGTCACGCCGGTGGCCGGGTTCTTGAGGACGACATGGAGGACGGGCAGCAGGTGATACGGGTCGGCTCCCGGAATGGCCGGCGCCCACCAGGGAATCATCGCGCGGTTACCGGTCGGCTCGAAGTTCTGCTGCGTGTTATCCGTGGCGATCAACGGCTCGTTGCGAGTGCTGAACCAGATACCGTTGATGGCCCCTTCGGTGACCGTACCGCCGCCCGCGTTCGCCAGGCTGCCGGTGGGCACAAAGATCATCTTATCCAGCGCGCCGGTCACCGAGTCACGGACGTAGCCGACGGTCAGCGGTCCGGTCGGGCTGAAGAGTCCCACGCCACCGGTCGGGTCTGCCGGGTTGTCGTTGGGCGGAGCGGGCGCGATGCCAGGATAGGTCGTGCCGCCAAAGACATTCGAGCCTATCAGCGGATCGAGCGGCGCGACGTGCCAGGAGGCGGCCGGATCGCGCGCCAGATCGTAGACCAGCGTGAACAGAACGCCCTCGGAGAAGGCGGGAGAAGGCGCCGGGACGGGCGTCTGGTTGGTCCCGCCTCCCCAGAACAGGTTCGGGCCGTAGTCCTGGCCCGGCGATCCTGCCTTCCACAGCGGAGAGTTGCTCGCCGCCAGAACGCCGTTCGTGAGCGGGAAGGCGTCGAAGGCCATCGTCACGCCCACGGTGTTCTCGACGACGAGGATGTCGCGCCAACGGCCGGCGCTCGTGTCGTAGATGGAGGCGATCGTGGGCGTCGAGACGCGCGTGGTCGCGGACGTGCTCGTCCCCAACGTCGTCAGGTCTACGTTCCAGATCTCGTCGTAGGGCGTGCCCAGAATGTAGTCGGGAAGGCCCTCGTCCGGGTTGCGGTCGTTGTCCAGGTCCGTCCCCGGAGCGGCGTTGAAGGCATGCAGGACGTTGGCGCCATCGACCGCGAAGACCGCGCCCTTGTCGATCACGGCGCCGGTGCCGTATCCCGCGTTCAGGGCCGCGGGCGGCACGGTCGCCCATTTGATGCCCAGGTCGCCGCCGAGCGCCTCGGAGGTCGCGCTGGCGCGGCGCGCTCCGGCATTGGCGGTAGCGGTCGAGTTGCTCCAGGCGACCAGGTTGTAGGCGAACTTGAGATCGGTGGGCAGGACGGCAGCCATGTTCTCGCCGCTGACAGCGCCGCTGTTGCCGCCTTCGCTGGCGACGTTGACGCCGCCGACGTAGCTGTTGACGTCGGTAGCGACCCCTGCCGAGCTGACGATCAGGCGTCCGGCGCCGTCATCGCCGGCAGAGACGTAGCCCAGGCCGCCTTCCTGGAGGACCGGGACCACGATATTGGGGGCCACCGGGCCGTTGATCGGATCGGAGTGCAGGTGCCGGCTCGGCGCGGCGCCGATGCCGAGCCGCGCCACATCCAGCCCGGTAAGCCGGTAGGGAAAGTTGACCAGCGGGTGCAGCGGGTTCACGAGCGCCGGAGTGCCCGTCAGCGCGCTGTTGAAGGCGACATTGACGATGAACTGGCCGGCGTTGGCGCCGATGTTATAGCCGCCCTCATCTTCCAGCCAGAGCGTGCCGCCCGCATCCACGTACCGGCGCAGCTTCTCGCGCTCGTCCGGCGTGAAGCCCGCCGCCGCGCCGTTGTGATAGGCCATCAGGACGACGTCGAACTGCTGCAGGTCGTCGGCGGAAATATTGTCCAGGTTGACTTCCCAGTAGGCGCCGATATTCTTGGTCAGCGGCGCGCCGACGTGGAACAGTTGCGATTGCGCGGAGCCGGAGACGAAAGCCGGGTCCTGGCCGGGAATGGCCTGCCGATTTTGCCAGCGGGTGTAGATGTCGGCGGTGATGGTGGTGGGAGCCAGCGGATTGACGAACTCCCATCCCGCCGGCTTAGTATCCAAGCGCCGGTCCAGGACATAGAAGAGGTAGGGAACGGCGTTCTCCGGGACCAGGCCGCTCATGGTGGTGGTAACGGCAGCATTGGAGACCAGCACGCACGCCTTGATCTGACGCCGCTGGCCGGCGTAGCTGAAGGCGTCGGCGCGCACACGCGCGCCGACCCCGATGGCAAGCAGTCCGGCCAGCATCAGGACCGTCCGGTAAAAGCCCTTTTTGGACAAAGAGCGGCGTCTCGTCATGATAATTCCTCTTGGCCCCGCGAGGGCCAGGGGTTAGGTAATCGGCCGATCGCTATCTCCGTAGTAGAGCAGTCCCGGACAGACCGGCAGGCGCGGCAGCGGCGGCAGGGCCTGGCGGAATTCCGGCAGTACCACTGTTTTATTGTCGTAGGGGGAAATCACCGCGGGCCGCTCGATGAAACGCAGTGCCCACTGGAACCGGTTCGCAAAGTTGGTTATACCCGGATCCGTTGGTCCCCCAACGACCGCTCCGTTTTGAATCGTTTCGGCATACGGCATGGCTAACGCCGGATCGTATTCGAAGCGCAGGCCGCGCGTGATGCTGTCGCTCACCTCTTGAGGCGTGCGGAAGTTCTGTGTGCGGTCCTCAGCCGGGTTGTAGTTGGCCGGATCGTGCACCAGAAGATGGTCGTCCGGCACGTACTGCGGCACGTACGGCGGCGTGGTGTCCGCAAAGGTCGAGCCGTAGATGGCCGGAATGTAGCCCCAATGCTCCAACCACGCCGTCTGATCGCCCTGAGAGGCCGTATAGTTCTCTGCGACCGCGCCGTAGATGGTAATCCGCACGTCCATCGGCTCGCCAAAGAAGGGATAGAGGTCCTTGCGGTACTTATCATCCACATCTGCGCCCAATCCCGCATCATACTGGTTATACGATTTCCGCGTATTGGCCGTGTTACCCTGCAGGAAGTTCTGTCGAGAGTCCAGCGGCTCCGGATTGGCGTAGTAGCCAGGGATCACGAAGAACGACCGGTGCTCCGCGTAGAGAAGAGCCTCGATGCGGATATCTAGCGGGGCGGGGATGCTGTCGGCGTACAGGTAGTCGGTCTGACCCGAAGCGCCCGGAATGCTCGCTCCCGACTGATCCGGCTGAAATTGCAGGAGATTATCGAAGCCCGGCTGCGCGATGCCCACTATTCCGAATTTGGACATCGTCAGGCCCTTCATATCAAAGGCGTTATTGGATGCTGCCTGGTCGTTTTCCCATACACCGTTTTCGTAGACCCAACCGACCACGCCGGTAGTATTTAACAGCGGAGGGCCGGTATTGGGCGGATCGAACTGATAGGCCGGACCGCCCAGGTTCGAGTTGAGCAGCATATTGATATAGGACGGCCCCGAATTAAGGCTGGAGTGGCGCAGCATTACGAAGGGCGGAGGAATGGTGTTCACGGTCCCGTTCGCATAGGTATAGGTGTTCGGATTCACGCCCCAACTAAAGCCGGCGACGTACTGCGGCTGCCCCACCGGTCCGATGTCCAGATACCCCGGATCGGTCGTTCCGCTTCCGGGCAGCCATTGCTTACCGAGATCATCGGCCACCGTGAACATGGTCGGGTTGACGCAGACATAATCGTGCGCCAGGATCGCGCAGGTGGAGTTGCGCTCCATGATCATGTTGCTGTTGGCATCCAGGTAGCCGTCGTTCTTGACGATGTTGCCCTCAATATAGGCCGTGCCGCCCGTGACGATGGTGATGTGGACCCGGCCCAAGTGTGGTATAGAAGTATCCCGGCTGTCGGTGATCGCGCCGTAGAAGCCTTTGACACGTACATTGCCTTCTGCGAAGATGACCACGTTGACGCCGTAGGAGTTCGGGTCGCCGTAGGGCTGGCCGGCGGTCGTATGTAACTTCGGGTCGTCGCCGTCGTGCGAAAGCAGCGGCAGGGTATAGACCGCTCCATCCGGGAACGTCCAGTTGGCGCGGTCGGCGTCCGCCAGCGGGACGATCACCGACTGCGCGGAGGAACCGTTCTGGCCGCCGTTCTGCGTGATCGGCGTGCCGTCCGGATGGTCAAAGGGCTGGCCGTCGTCGCGGGTCAGGCGAATGCGGTCGCCCATCAGCTCGACGGTCAGGCCGGGAGCAACGTAGTGCGGCCCCTGCCAGCCGGCGCCCGATATCTGCGATCCCGCCGCCCCGTAGCCGGACTGCGGGTTCGTCCAGTCGCGCGGCATGGAGTAGGCGGCCCCACTTGAAGCGGTCTCTTCCTGGAGGTCCTGCGGGTTGTTGACGTAGATGCCGGCGCCCCAGCCATAGAACCCGGTATTGTAGTGCGGCGGGTTGTGGGTATTATCGTTGACCCAGGCGCCGGAGTCGCGGGTGAGGGCGCGGTAGCGAAGCACGCCCGAGCCGTTGACGTAGGTATCGAGCGAGGGCGGATCGAGGCGCGGAATGCTCCGAATATAGCCGTTCGCATCCGGCTGCGGCGAGCCGTCGCGGAGGAGGCCGCCGTATGTGTTGAACGGCGTGTTCGGATCGTTGCTGGCGATGATGGGCTGGGCGGTCGGCGTCTGGTTGATCGACTGGTTGAGCCACGCCTGATGGTCGCTATCGTTCAGCACGCCGTCGCCATTCACGTCACGGGTGGGGCCGAGCAGGATGTTGCCGGCGACCTGAATCCCCTCGAAGGAGAACGCATAGTTGGGATTGTTGAACGCATCGACGTTCCCACGCGCGCTCACATAGAAGAACATATCGCCCAGTAACTGCAGATCGGTGTTGCAGCGGATGCCGCCGCCGATGATCAGATGGCTGTTGTTCACCCCGCCCGGGTCGAGGGCCGTCGTCGGATCGTTGAGCGCCATCGCCACATAGTGGCCGATGTTCGGCACGCCGAGCGAGGCCGTCTTGTGCGTCTTGTCCAGATCGGTGATAAAGCGCAGATAGTCCGTCAGGGCGAGCTGCTTGTAGGCGACCAGCTCCCGGCGCAGGCGCGGGGCGGCGCCGCTCTGGACGAAGACGGTGGGATCCTGGGTGCTGCCATTGCCTATATCGCCGGGGCGGCCGATCGACTCGATCTTGATAAACTGGCTGTGCGGATCGTCCGGGTGGGGATCATAGGTAATGCGCACGAGGGCGCGCCCGCCCGTCATCGGCATGCGCGTGAAGCCGGCGGAGAGCCAATCATAGTCGGGATCGGCGACGCCCTGCGGGTCCTTGGAGCTGGTGAAAGGCGCCGTCGGCGTGGGACGCCAGTCCGCGCCCTCCTCACTGTTGGTCAGTTGGCGGTCGCAGAACTGGACACCGGCCCGAGACAGCGCGTCGGCAACCTGGGTGTCGCGGCTGCGACCGGCGAAGGCCAGGTTGCGCGCGATCTGGGTGATGAACAGCGCCCCGATGACCAGCAGGATAAACAGCACGGCAATAGCCACGATCAGGGTCTGGCCGGAGTGGGCGCGACGGACTATTTTCTGGCGTGTGCTCATTTACTCTCTTCGACTTCTTCCTACCGTTGGAAGTTCCCCACCTGGACCTTGGTGGTCAGGACGGTGATCTGCGGCCGACTGGAGGCCGGGTCGTAGAAATGGATTTCCAGCTTGATGTTCATCAGCTCGCGGGTCAGATAGTCCATCTTGACCACGTCGTTTTGCCGGTTCATCTGGAAGTTATAGTAAACCTCGACGGGATCGGCCAGCACGTCCTGGCCGGTATTCGGATCGACTTTATAGGTCGGCAGGGCGTTCGTGAAATAGTTGCCTTTGGCCGGATCGTCCTGAGTGAGGTTGGCTTCCGGCTGGCTGTCGAAGACGATGCAGCCGATGCGGGTAAGTATGTTGGTACCGACGGGATTGGGATTATCGTCGTAGTTGATCTTATATTCGTTGGGGCCGATCCTGGTCGAATCGACCGTGTCGGGCACGCGCGAATACTGAATGCGATAGCCGTAGTGCGGTCCCCAGCGCTGGTCCGGGCCGAAGACCTGCTCCGTGCCGGGCGTGATATGCACGTTGCCGCTGAGCGGGGTCGAATCCAACTGGCCCAGCGGCGAGAGCGCGGATGCCGGGTTGAGCGGCGTGCCGGTCCAGGGAGCGGCGGTCGCGGTCGCGGGCAAGACGTGCAGGTCCAGATAGCGGGAATTATACGTACCGGTCATGCCGGCGTTGATGTCGGCTGGGCTGTAGACCGAGGGCAGCGGGCTGTCTTTGGCATCATGCACCAGCACCGCGGCCGGGAACGAGAATTTTATCTGGCCTCGTTCCGGATCGACCGTGAAGGCGAACGCCGGGGTCGTGTTGGCCCACGTGCCGTCCGGCCTGGTCTGCGGCCCCACGTCGGTCAGCGTTTGACCGTTGTAGGGCTGCGCCCCTATGTATTGCTGGTAAGTGGGCGCATTTTCGCCCAGCGTGGCGTTCTGCGGATTTACGATGCGCCCATCGCCGAAAGTCTCAAAGTAGCTCAGCGGGTTCATCGTCAGCGGGTCCTGGTTCGGATTGCTGGAGCGATAGACGAAAACGTGATATGGAATCAGGACCGGGTCGCCGGACCAGTGCCCGTACTGCGAGGTGTAGGTCGGCGACGCCGCAAAAGGCGTCTCGTTGCCGGCGTCGCCCAGGCTGGAGGCCGTGCCGGCATCGTTGTCCACGTAGGATGGCGAGAAGAGCGCCAGCGGACGCACTGTGGGGATGGGCTGATTGTCATTAGGGTTAAGCGTATTGGGATCGTAGATGATATTGTTGTTCTCATCACGGTCCAGCGCTACCATATCCACCCGGTTGACGTTCAGCATCGAGGTGGCGATGGCGCGCCAGTTCTCCCAGATATGCACCTTCCCATCGCCTGCGAGGTCCTGCCAGCCGGGCACCGCCCACTTGCGGGCGCCCTTGCTGTTCGCGTCTCCCGCCAGGGAGTTATCATAAAAGAAGTTCGGATCGTGAATCTGCAGCGTGCCGGTCTTGGAGTCCTGGTTATTGGCATCCGGCGCATGGAAGAGCTTGAGGTTCGGGATATAGGTGCCCGGATTATCCGGGTCCTGGATATAGGGCAGAACCTCGGCCCGATAGAGCGTATAGCGATTATCCTGTGTCGCCGCTCGTGGGTCCTCGAAGCGGTTGGTATAGGGATTGATCGGCGTGCCGTTCGGTCCGGAAAAGGCCGGAGGGCCGGAGCGGTTATCGGTCAGCCCGATCCAGATGCGGCCGAGCGCCCGGCCGGGCGCCAGCGGCAGCGCGAAGCTGCCCTGACCGGACGGATAGATCGGCAGGCCGGTGGTCGGGTCGATGGGCACATTGCCGGGATTCTGGTCCAACTGGCGGGCCGGGGCCACATATTCCATCATCGTGTACTGTGACGGGATCAGGTATTCGGCGCCGGATTTGTCGGTAAACCAGAGATTGAGCAGCGAGGCCTGCTGCGAGTTGTCGAAGATAAAAACGGCGTCCGAGAGGGCCGTCGAAATCAGGCGCGTCACGTCGCGGGCCAGCGTCTGGCTCTGGATTTGCGCGTTGGAGCGGCTGGTCAGGTTGAATCCGTCGATGAGGGGCTTGAAGATCAGCGTCAGCAGAATGGCCGTGATCGCCAGCACCACCAGGAGCTCGACCAGGGTAAAGGCGCGCCGCGCGCTCTGTAATGAAGTTGTTCGTTTCGTCTTCGACATTATTCTATGTTCTGACCTCATCCGCTTCGATCCGCCCGCCAGGGCGGTTCCTGGCGAGACACGATGCATGCACCGGCTCGCTGCGTATGGCCGAAGGACAGCCCGAAGGTTCGATAGGGACTCGCAGGCGGGTCGTTCACGGCCCGGCAAAGTCAATGCGTTTGCGCCGGGAACAGAAGCGTATCCGTATCCAGCTTTCGCCAGCGCGAGCTGCTCACCCAGATGACCCGCGACTTGAGCGAGATTCCCTGCACGTTGCTGACCGCCTGGGCGCGCGGGTCGTCGTTGAAGGAGATCGCCTCCGGGTGCGCCGTTTTGACGTCAATATGGGGCAAATTGAGAGTATCCGGCGCATCGTTGGTTATCTGGAACTGTTCGCCGGTGAACGTCTCGATCGGCTGATTGGAATTGCTGGTATTGATCGTATACTTGCCGAGAACGACCGTCTTGCCCAGATCGCAGGGCGGGAAGTAGAGCCGCCACGCCAGGCCGTCTTGAGCGGAATCGGTGCCGCCAATATAGTAGTTGTTATAGCCCAGAGGCGGCGCCGTCGCCTGAGAATAGAGGGCGCTGGCCTTCTGCACCTGCATGCCCCACTCTTTCTGCGCGCGATAGAAGAAGCGTATCGTCGCCCCCTGCAGGTTCGCGTTTTGCACGCTCGTCGTGTTGAGGCGAACGACCCCCGTCTGTGGATTCAGGGTGAAGTTTAAAGTGTTGTTCGGGTTAACGTAGTCGCCTGGTTCATTTGGTGGTATCACAGGCTGGTTGAGCTTCCACTCACCAATCTCCTCGCCGGTCGCCGCATTATAGATCATCAAGTCCGCCGATGCCATGTTCGGGTCGCGGAACATGCCGTTATAGGTGGTGTTATCCGGCATGATATCGCCGTTGGTATGGATGAACGGCAGCGACAGCTTGATGTCGTAAGGCGGCGCGGTCGGGATGACGCGATCCTCCCGGATGATATGATTATCGAAGGTCATATAGTCCACGCGAGCCGTTAACGGCTGCGGGCCGGCGGAGGTCTGGATGACCTGGTTGTGGCCGATCGGGTTGAAGACCAGCACGCCAGCGTTGGTATGAAACCAGATGGGAGCGCTGGGATCCGCCGTCTCTTTCTGCGCGCTGAACCAGGCGTACTCGTAAGGATCGTTGGCGTCAAACTGCGGTGTGTTGCCGGGGGGAGGCAACACCGTCTGGCCGGTGATCAGCCGGAACTTGCGGCTGACGTCATCGGTTTCATGCGCGAAGCTATTGGTATTAAGCTTCTCGTTCTGAGGCTGGGTATAGTTAGCTGGCGGAGTGGCGCTATTAGGATGATTGCCGTCCAGATTGAAGATCGGCTGCCAGATCGGCGCGGGCTGCTCGCCCGGCTTGATCGTGGCAGGATCTACGTCCGGCACCGTGATCTGCGTCGAGGGCCCGATGATCGGCTGCTGGACAAAGACAGAGCCCGTGCTGTCGACGATGTAGTAGCTATAGGTAATGACGAAGGTGCGGCTGCCGATCTGGTTGCTGGAAGGCGCGACGCGCGGATAGAAGGCGATCAGGCCATCGTTGTAGTCAATAGCGTACTGCGCCTCGTTATTCACGATGCCGACCAGGTTTTGATCGGGCTGATCCATCATATTGCTGCCGCCCGCCGGCTGGTATTCGATGCGCTGCATCGACGCGCCATGCACGGAGATGCCGTCGGTCGGGTTGTTATTGGAGTCGGTACCGAACTGGTTATAGACCGGCCCTTGCTGCAGCATATAGATCGAGCCATACGTGCCGCTGACGTTGTTGGGCGTGGGGATCGGGATATGGAACGTCTCGCCCTTGACAAGCCGGATGCGATTGATATTGGAATAGTAATAGGGGTCCCAGCCGGCCGGGATGCCCGCCGGCAGGTTGGCGCTGGTAAAATCGGTCAGATCGTCCGGGGTCACCGTCGGGTCGATCTGGATATTGCCGTTCGAATCGATATAAGCGGCGACAACACTATCGGGCAGGGCGAGCAGTTTCCGCTCGGCCTCAAGCTGCTGAGCGACCAGGGCCTGCGCGTTGGTCATCTCCGCCGTGCGCTGGATGGTCAGGAAGCCGCCGGGAAACAGGCGCAGCAGCGCCAGAATCCCGATCAGCAGAATGACCATGACCACGAGGATTTCGATCAGCGTGAAACCCCGGCTCCTCTTATAGTCGTTATTCCCTGCTATCCTTCTTCTCATCACGTTTCCATTCGACGACATCTTTTTGGCAAAAGTTCCTGCCTTGCCTGCTCGCTCGGCTCTCAGGCCGCCTAGTACTTCAGAGGCAGTTGGTTGTAGGCTTGCAGCACGCTGGTCTTGCGGGCGGTGCCGGACAGCAGCAGCAGGATGACGTTGCCACTGTGGGCGGTGGCGGCATGCTGGGTCACGTAGGTGAGGATGGTATGCTCCGTCGGCGGATACTTGTATTTGAGCTGGTTGGTGATCGGGTTACCGTTGGAATCCACGTCGCAGGCCTGCGTGGTCTGGGTCGCGGGCGAGTAGAGCTCGTGCGTCCAGTTGGGCGTGTAATGCAGCTCGTACTTGGGCGTGACACCGTCCGACTCGTACATCTGGTTGCCGTTCTTGTCCAGCATCGGGCCGATATCCATGCTGTCCATCTTATAGAACAGCTTGGGCATGCCGAGGTGGGTCTGGGGATTGATGTAGTCTACGCCGGAGACGGAAGGCAGATCCGAATCGCCATAGAGCGTGCAGCCTGTCGTGCTGTCGGTGGCGTTGATCTCCCAAACGACTTGCTGGCCGGGCTTGAAAGGCGAGTTCAGCGGATAGTAGGCTATCGTGTAGGCCGTCTTGTTGGTGACCAGGTTGTCGGCGTTGAGGAAGTCGATATAGTCCTTGACCTGCTCGTGGTAGAGATAGCCGTGCTCGACGAGGCCCCCCGTAAGTGTCCACTGCTCGGTAGCCTTATCCATGGGAATGATGGCGCTTGCCGGATCGGTAGGCAGCGCAGGACGATAGGCCGGCGGGTTGGACCCCTGAATGGGGACCATGGCGTAGCCGAACAGGGAGTTGGGATAGAAGCCCTCATCTTCATAGAACAGCCGCGCGCCCACATACATGGTATGCAGGTTGCCCATCGTGTTGGACTGGCGCGCCTGCTCGCGCGCCGTCGCGAAGACCGGGAAGGCGATGGCGACCAGCAGCGCGATGATCGCGATGACCGTCAGCAACTCGATGAGCGTGAAGGCGCTCTTTCTGTTCCGTATGTTCATTGTTTCCATCCTTTACCCCTCCCCCGTTACCGGGCCGTGTCCGCCGGGCCTTGAAATACCCGTCTGTAGGGCCTTCGGCCAACCGTCCTACCGGACGGAAAAACGCCGCTCACACGGGGGCGGAGCCTAATACCCGAAATTCAGCGGGCCTTTGGTCGCAAACTGCTTGGCGTCCACAGCCTTCACGCTGCCGTCCAGCATGAGCAGCATCACCTTATCGGCATGCGCCACCGCAACGTGATAGGTACACCAGGTGATCACGGTCTTGCCCTGGGGCGCGTTTTCATTGTATTTGAGTTGATTGGAGCACAGCCCGTTGGTATCGGTATGCGTCGGGCAGGTGTCTGCCGGACCGGTCTGGTTAGTCCAATCGAGACTATAGTGCAGCTCATTGACAACGTTGGTGGCATTGCCGTTTTTATCCACCTGCGGACCGAGGTCGTAGCTGTCCCAGGTAGTGAAATAGATACTCTGCCCCTGGAGCGGCGGCTGTTGTGCCGCCGGCGTGAAATTGCTGCCGATATTGTGAAGGATCGTCGATGTAAAGACGGCCGTCTGCCCGGCCAGGGGCGTATTCTGAGGATAGACGGCTGTCGAGGTAGTCGATTGCGTATTTACGCTGCTGTCGGGGCAGTGGAAAAGGTTTTTGTCCGTAATGTACTTCTGTCCGGTCTTCGTCATGAGCGGTCTGTAAGCCCACTGATCGATAGGAACTGCCGGGCCGTTGTTGCCGACGTAGAACTCCTGCTTGCCATTGGAGTCTGTCGCGGCGACCTGCGCGAAGCCCAGCAGGACGGCGGGATACACGTTATTATCGATCTGATACTGCTTCACGGCCGCTCCGATATCGTGCAGTTGGCTCATGCACGAGGTCTGGCGCGCCTGTTCGCGTACCCGTGCGAACACCGGAAAGAGGAGGGCCGCCAGGATCGCTATAATGGCGATCACGACGAGCAGCTCTATTAAGGTAAACGCCCTTCGGGCGCCGGGATATTCTCTCATCGCCGACTCTCTTCCACGGGGCCAAAACCCCGTTCAACCCCCATCTCCTGCCCCCTGACAGAGGTAAGGCGCAAGCACGGGTGAGGTGACACTCCGTGTTACCGCGTTTTTGACGACATGCCGGAAAGCATTGTTCCGCCAGGGAAGCACAACGATCAGGGCGACGGGGGCTTTCGCAGGGCGAAGGCCAGATACCAGGCGGTCAGCCCTTCTCCCCAGAAGACCGTCGCCAGATAGCCGAGGACCAGGAACGGTCCGAAAGGAATGGCCGTGGGCGCGGGCGGCACATCCTCTTCCATCTCCTCTGTATACCGCTCCAGCCGCTCGGGGTAAACCCGATCCAGAATAAAATAGGATACCGCATCCCATAAGAACAGGGCGGCGATAATATCCAGCAGCTCTCTGCCCAGCGAGGATTCGTATTCCGGCTCCTCTTCCGCTTCTTCCTCTGCCTCTCTTCCTTCTTCGCTGGCGGGCGAGCGATGCAAATAAAGCCACGGAACGCCGATCACGATACCGGACAGGCAGGCCAGCAGAATCCAGATGGGGAACAAACGAAGGGGATGCATGCCGGCGGGCACCACGGAGATCAGCATGGCGCCCATCGCGCGGGCCAGCAGAGGGTCGCCCAGTCCCATCGCCTCCTGCCGCTTCCAGACCCAGCCGAGCACCCGCACCGTCCCGAAGACCAGCACGCCCACAATCGCACCGAGGACGGAGCGCGGCAGCCAGCCCCAGAGCAACTCATGCCCCGGCTCATGGATGGCAATACCCCACACATCCCGGCCAACGGCGATGAAGAGGGCCGTCAGGTTCAGCGAGTCATGAATCCTGTAGGTATCGAGGTCGATATAGAAGATCGGGATGAGAACGGCGGCGAACAGAATCTGGGCGACGGCATTGGCCGCATCATGGCGGAAGCGCCAGTAGAGCGCCACGAACAGCAGCCCCGTCAGCAGCTCGACATAGAAATAGCGCCAGGCGATCGGCGCTTTACACCGCCGGCACCGGCGCCCCAACGCCAGGAAGCTGAACAGCGGCACCAGATCCACCGCCGTCAAGCGCGCCTTGCAGTGGGGACAGTAGGAGTATTCGGGCTTCATCAGCGACTGGTCGCGCGGAAGACGCCAGATCACGACGTTCAGAAAGCTGCCGATGACGGTACCGAACAGAAATGCGAACGCCGCCACGAGCCAGACAGGGATAGGTACAGCCATAAGCGCAGGTCGCTCTCCGCCGCCCGCCACCGCGAAGAGGAGGATGGCGGGCGGCGAATCGCTTATTCTCCTCCGCCACCACCGGCGCCACCACCGCCGCCGGAGTCATCGCCACCACCGCTCGTCAGGTTTTGAATGACGTTGATCAGCGGCAGGAACATGGCAATGACGATAAAGCCGACGCAGACGCCCAGGAAGACGATCATGATCGGCTCGATGGCCGCCGTCAGCGACTGCAACTGCGATTCGACTTCACCCTCATAGAACTCGGCGATCTTGGTCAGCATCTGGTCGAGCGCGCCGGATTCCTCCCCGATGGAGATCATGTGGACCACCATGGGCGGGAACATGCGGCTCTTCTCCAGCGGGTCGTTGATGCGGTCGCCTTCTCGGATGCGGGCGCGGGCGTTCATGACCGCTTCGGCGATGATCTCGTTGCCGATGGTGCCGGCCACCGTCTCCATCGCCTGCAGGATCGGCACGCCGGAGACCAGCAGGGTCGAGAGCGTGCGCGAGAAGCGGGCCAGCGCGATCTTATGGCTGAGCTTGCCGAAGACGGGCACCTTGAGCTTGATGCGGTCGATCACGCGCCGTCCGATGCGCGTCGTGCCGAAGTATTTGATCGCCAGCCAGACGCCCACGACGATCAGGATGCCGATATACCACTTGCTCTTGAGGAAGTCGCTGAAGTCCACGAGCACCTGGGTCATCGCCGGCAGCTCTTTGACCCCCAGGTCTTTGAACAGATCGACGAACTTAGGCACGATGAACGTACACAGGCCCAGAACGATGAGGATGGCGACGATCACGACGATACAGGGGTAGGTCAGGGCGGCCTTCACCTTGCGGCGCAGTTCCATGTCCTTTTCCAGGAAGTGGGACAGGCGCTGCAGCGACTCCTCGAGGACGCCGCCGACTTCTCCGGCGCGGACCAGACCGATGAACAGGTTATTGAAGACCTTCGGATATTTCTGCATGGCCTTCGAGAGCGTCTGGCCGCTCTCGACTTCCATCTGGATCTCGCGGATGATGCGTTTGAGCTTGGGGTTCTGGGTCTGCTCTCCCAGCACGTCCAGGGCGCGCACGAGCGAGACGCCCGCGTCGATCATGGTAGAGAACTGGCGGCAGAAGATGGAAAGGTCTCGCAGCTTGACGCGACCGAAGCCACCGGCCGCGGAGCGTTTCTTTCCGGCGGAGGTCTGCTTGACCTCGCCGACCTGGAAGCCCTGCTCCTGCAAGCGGCGCTTGAGGATGTCCTGGCTTTCGGCCTCCGAGGTGCCCCGGCGCTCTACGCCGGTCGAGTCGCGGACCACATATTGAAAGACGGGCATCGTTTAGTTCCCTCCCTTTGCCCTCACCCAGACCTCACCCCTCTCCTTTTGAAGGAGAGGGGAGATTCTTTTTGAGGTCGTTAGCCCGCTTTGGCGGGCTTTGTGTTTCAGCACGGGGTTGTAGCCCCGTGAAATCAAAACCCCGTAGGTGAGAGCTTATCTATACTATATCACATCCGGCCTGACGTGGGCGCCATCGTGCCTGAGCTGCCGGTCGTCATGGTCGCCGTGCGGATCATCTTTTCGAGCTCCGCCGGGTTCATGGCGCGGTTCATCGCGTCCTCAAAAGAGATGAGGCCACGCACGTACAGGTCGCGCAGGCACTGGTCCATCGTCTGCATGCCGAGGTTGGCGCTGGTCTGGATCATCGAGGTGATCTGATGCGCTTTGGCCTCGCGGATGAGGTTGCGGATGGCCGGGCTGGCCCGCATGATCTCGATGGCGCAGACGCGACCGGGCTGGTTGAGGCGCGGAATGAGCGTCTGGCACAGAATCGCCTGCAGGTTGTTGGAGAGCTGCAGGCGCACCTGCTCCTGCTGTCCCGACGGGAACGAGTCCACGATGCGCTCGACGGAAGTCGCCGCCGAGTTGGTGTGCAGGGTGGCAAAGACGAGGTGGCCCGTTTCGGCAGCGGAGACGGCCATCTGCATCGTCTCCAAGTCACGCATTTCACCCACGAGGATCACGTCCGGATCTTCGCGGAGCGCGGCGCGAAGCGCGTTCTTGAACTCCCGAGTGTCCTGGCCGACCTCGCGCTGGTTGATGATGCTGCACTTGTGCGTATGCAGGTACTCGATCGGGTCCTCGATGGTGATGATGTGGCGGCCCTGCTCGTTGTTAATCTGGTTGATCATGGCCGCCAGCGTGGTGGACTTGCCGGAGCCGGTCGGACCGGTGACCAGAACCAGGCCGCGCGGCAGGCGGGTCAGCTCTTCCAGAACGGGAGGAAGGCCCAGGTCCTTGATCGTCGGGATTTTCTGCGGGATCTGGCGGAAGGCGCTGCCGACGTTGCCTTTATCCCGGAAGACGTTGACGCGGAAGCGGGCGATGCGCGCCAACTGATAGGAGAAGTCCAGCTCCAGCTCGGTCTCGAATCGCTGGATCTGCTCGTCGGTGAGAATGTCGTAGATGATCCGCTGAGAATCCTGGGAGGAGACTTTATCGAAAGGCAAGGGGACCAGCGCCCCGTCCACGCGAATGATCGGCGGCACGCCGACGGCTAAGTGCAGATCAGAGGCGCCTTTTTCATGTACCTCGCGCAGCAGGTCGTCGATATGCGCGTCATCCAGAGGCTGCGGCTTGACGCTGGCGACCGCCGGCTGCTGCGCCGTTACCGGCTGGCCCGTCATTGGATTGATGGCAGGGGTTGACCCAGAGCCCATCAGCGGATCGACGGGACCGCCGGGAAGGCCGCCGCCCGGCATCGGGGGAACCGGAGGCGGGCCCGGGTTGGTAGGAAAGCGATTGTCGGACACGATGTTCTACTCCGTTAGCTTTGTGGCTTATCGGCGAGGATAAGCATAGAAAAGAGGCGCGCCGGGAGCCGGCGCGCGCTGCCAATAACGATTATCGGATGATTCTTGCTTATTTCAATCATCACCCGGCTTCTGGACCGGGTGCTACATCCCCCGTCCACACGGCTGCGGACGGGGGAAGATTAAGAAGCGAAGCGGGCGCCGGCAGCGTGCTGCCATTATACCAGAAACCGGCGGCTGTGAAAAGACCTAGTAGCCGGCGGTGAAGACGACGCGCATGACTTCGTCGGGCGTGGTGATGCCTTCCAGAACTTTGACCAGGCCGTCTTCGCGCAGCTCGTGCATGCCGTTGGCTTTGGCGGCCGCTTTCAGCTCCGTCAGCGGCGCGCGCCGCACGATCATTTCGGCGATCTCCGAATTGATACGCATCAATTCGTAGAAGCCGATGCGGCCTTTGTATCCGGTATGGCGGCACAGCTCGCAGCCTTTGCCGCGCGCCAACTGCACCTTCTGGTGCGGATCCTCGACGGGATAGCCGAATTTGCGCAGGAAGCCCGCTTCGACCTCGTAGAACTCCTTGCAGCCGTTACAGATCTTACGGCCAAGGCGCTGGGCCAGGATGCCGATCAAGGTCGCGGAGACCAGGAACGGCTCGACGCCCATATCGATCAAGCGGATGGTGGCCGAAGGCGCGTCGTTGGTGTGCAGTGTCGAGAGCACGAGGTGGCCGGTAAGCGCCGCTTCAATGGCGATACCCGCCGTCTCCAGGTCGCGCATCTCTCCGACCATGATGATGTCCGGGTCCTGCCGGAGGAAGGAGCGCAGGGCGTTGGAGAAGTGCAGGCCCGCTTTGTTGTTGACCTGTACCTGCGTGATGCCGCTCAACTGGTACTCGCACGGGTCCTCGACCGTCAGAATATTCTTCTCGATGCTGTTGAGCTTGTTGAGGACCGAGTACTGGGTCGTCGTCTTACCGGAACCGGTCGGGCCGGTGGAGAGGAGCATGCCGTTAGGCTGCTGCGCCAGCTCTTCGATCTGCGCCTGCACCTCCGGAGTGAAGCCCAGCTTGTTCAGACCGATCATGACGCTGCTCTTGTCGAGGATGCGCATGACGATCTTTTCGCCGTGGAGGTTGGGCAGGCAGGAGACGCGCAGGTCGTACTCTTGACCCTGATAGCGGATGCCGATACGTCCGTCCTGGGGGATGCGCCGCTCGGCGATGTTCATCTCCGACAGGATCTTATAACGGGCCGTAAGAGGCATCTGGATATATTTGGGCATCGTCATCGTCTCGTGCAGCACGCCATCGATTCGATAGCGGACGCGCACGCTGCGCCGATCCGGCTCGATGTGGATGTCCGAAGCTTTTTCTTTGATCGCCTGCTGGATGATGGTCTGCGCCAGACGCACGATAGGCGCTTCGTCGACCTGCTTGGCCAGCGAGTCCTCGTCTGGCTCGCCCTCTTTGGCGGCTTCTCCGCGGGAGCCGTACTGGGCCATCGCCTCCTTCATGACGGCGTTGGCGTCCGCATCCAGGATCTGCTCGCCCTTGACCGGGCTGGCGCTCGATACCCCTTCGACCGAAGTGCCGCCATAGTTCTTGCTGATCGCCTCTTCGATGTGTTCCGGAACGGCGAGGACGCCGTAGACATGGCAGCGGGAGACCAGGCGCAGGTCGTCGGCGGCATTGAGGTTATTGGTATCGCCCATGGCCACCCACAGCTTATTGCCGTCCTTCTTGACCGGAAGGACGTTGTAGCGCTTGGCAATATGCTCGGGCACCACATTCAAGGCGCTGGCGTCGGGCTTGTAGGCTTGCAGGTCTACGAACGGCACGCCCAGCTCCTGGGCTTTGGATTCGTAGACATCCCGCGGGTTGACGCCCATGTCCACCAGGATCTTGGCAAGGTCGCCACGCGTGCTCTGCTGGGCTTTGCGCGCTTCCTCGATCTGCTGGGGAGAGACGTAGCCCTTCTCCACCATATAGTCGCCCATGCTTTTTCTAGCCACTACCATGTTCGAGTCTCCACCTCAACTATTGAGAAAGGTGAATCGGGAACGTACTGCAAGATCGTCACCGGATCCGGGGCACACTCTTAGGATTATGCCACTTCGACCGCCCGATATCACACACGATATTTCATCTGCATAGCGAAGAGCGCTCAGTCCTGGGCCATGAGGCCCTGGCGCAAGGCCGCTTCCATCACGTCGGTCGGGGGCCAGACCCCCGTCCAGCGCCGGAAGGCTGCCGCGCCCTGATAGACCAGCATTTTCAAGCCGCTCAGGGTCGCACAGCCGCGTGCCTGCGCCTCCTTTAGAAGGCGTGTCTCGATCGGATTGTAGACCAGATCGTAGACGAGTAAGTCCGGATGGAAGGCTTCCACGGGGACGGACGGCAGCGCCTCCGTTGCCGGATGCATGCCGACGCTGGTGGTATGGACGAGAAGTTCCGCCCCGGCGACAGCGTCCCCAAGTTCCTGTCGGTCGTCCGCCCTAAGGACGCGGACGGCGTCCAGACCGGCCTCGGCGACGGCTTGCGCCAGTCGCCGGGCACGCACGTGCGTGCGGTTGACGAGCGTTATGCGGGCTCCCTCGCGGGCCAATCGAAAGACGACGGCGCGTGCGGCGCCCCCTGCCCCTAACACCACCACCGGTTTGCCGGCAAGGTCCACGCCCATCTCGCGCAGCGGCTCGGCAAAGCCGAACCCGTCGGTGTTGTCTCCCAACAACCGCCCCTCTGCGCAGTGGATCGTGTTGACCGCGCCTACATCCTGGGCTTCCGCGGTGATCTCATCCAGAAAAGGCAGGACGCTCTCTTTGTGCGGGATCGTCACGTTGACGCCGACGATCCCCAGCACCGGTAGACTGCGCACAGCCGGACCGAGCTCTTCCGGCCGTACAGGAAAAGGAACATAAATGTAAGATAGCCGGAGCGCGGCAAAGGCAGCGTTATGCATCGCCGGGGAGAGGCTGTGTCCGACCGGATGGCCGAACACTCCGACCACTTTCGTTTTGCCGCCCACGAAAGGGACCATGTCTCCACTAGATAATGACGACGCGACCAACGGCAAATGTTCCGATCCGCCTATCATTAGATTCTCTATACGCACCTATCTGCAAGCAAGTTGCCGCCGGATGTCGCTGCGCTCCATCGTTAGGGACTGGGGACTAGGGGCTAGGGACTAGGGAAAAACGGTGTTGGAGTCGCCTACCTCTGCAGTAGGCTCTTGCCAGTCCCCAATCCCCAGTCCCTAGTCCCCAGTCCCGGTTTTTACAGATGTCCCCGGCGGCGGAAGTGGCGCAGCAGGAGGCGCTCTAGCGGACGGCTGACGAAGCGCGTATAGAGAAACTCGCGCGGATGGATCGGCTGGACGAGGATCGTATAGATGCCGGCGCGATTTCCGCCCCAGACGTCGGTGAAGACCTGATCGCCGATGATGGCCGTCTGCTCAGGCGTGGTGCCCATCGCATCCATGGCCCGCTGAAAGCCGCTGCGGGCCGGCTTGCGCGCCATGCGGACGTTCGGGCAGTCCAGACGGGCGGCGATCCGCTCCGAGCGCTTGCTCAGGATCGAGTTCGACAGGATGCACAGCTTCAGCCCCGCCGCTTTGAGCGATTCGAGCCAGGCGACGACCTCTTCGGTCATCTCCTCTTTCTGCCAGAGCACCAGGGTGTTATCCAGATCGAGGATGACGCCGCGGATCCCGTTCGCCTTGAGCTCTTCCGCAGTCACATCCAGGACGCACTCCGCAGAGCGATGCGGACAGAAGACAAGCCAGCCGTGCCGCCGTGGGCGCTCCGCCTCTGCATGGGCGTTGGGCGTTGGGGGTTCCGAAGGTTCGGCGTTGGGAATTTGGTCTTCTTTTCCCTTTTCCCTTTTCCCTTTTCCCTTTTCCGGGGACGCGCTATCCACCGGGCTCAACCTCTATCCGATTCTGCTGCCGCCATTCGAGCTTGACCTGATGCCGGGCGGCCTCATGCTCGGCCGAGGTGCGCGTGAAGATGTGCGCGCCATTGGGGCGGGCGACGTAGTAGAGAAAATCGTTCTGCTCCGGATGCAGGGCTGCCTGCAGCGCGGCCAGACCCGGATTGGCGATCGGGCCCGGCGGCAGGCCCTTGTGCCGGTAGGTATTGTAGGGCGAATTGACGGTCAGGTCGCGGTCCAGCACCCGGTCTTTGTGATGCCCCAGCGCGTACAGCACGGTCGCATCGATCTGCAGGGGCATGTTGCGCTTCAATCGGTTGTCAATGACCCCGGCGATCCGCGGGCGGTCCTGCGGCACTTTGGCCTCGCGCTCGATCATAGAGGCTTCCGTGACGATGGCTTCCAGGCCGCCCTGGGTGGCCGCAATCTCGCTCTGATAGGGACGCGCGAACCGCTTGTAAAAGTTCATGAGCATAGCAGCCGCTACGTGTTCGGGCGGGGTATTGGGGCGAAAATAGTAGGTGTCGGGAAACAGATAGCCTTCCAGCGAGTGGGAGGGCAGCGGAAAGTCGGCGTGCATCTCGGCGATGGCGCTCGGATCGGTGGCCAACTGCAGGAACTTGCGGCCGTTGGTGATGCCTTTCTCCTGGAGCGTATCGGCGACCTGCCGCAGCGTGTATCCTTCCGGAATGGTGACGCGGATGCGCTCCCCATAGATGCTGTTCGGCCCCGCTTTCAGAGCGAACAGGATCTGGCCGAGGGTCATGTCGCTGGAGAGTGTGTAGCGGCCCGCGTGGATCTTCTCGGCGCCGCCGTGCCAGCGCACGTACCACTTGAAGGCGAACCCGCTGCGGAGGATGCCTTTCTGCTGGAGAACGTCGCCGATGCGGCCCACGCTCGCCCCAGAGGGCACGGTCACGTTGATGTCGTGGTGGGTCGTGGTGGCGGGCGCGAAGAGCGAGCGGACGCGAAGATAGGCTGCCGCTCCCCCAATGATGAGCAGAAGGAGGAACCAGAGCCCCCAGCGCACGCGCCGCTTTCTCGTCCTGGGACTCATGGGCGGCCCTCCCCGGAGATGGCGCGCGTCCGGTCCAGATAAGTCTGCAGGATGAGGCAGGCCGCCATGGAGTCGATGCTTTCTTTACGCTTCTCGCGGCGGCGGTCGGCGGCGATGAGCACGCGCTCGGCCTCGCCGGTCGTGAGTCGCTCGTCCTGCATCCGGATCGGGATCCGCACGTTGTTGCGCAGGGTCGCGATGAACGCCTGCACCTTCTCCGCCTGGATACCTTCCGTGCCGTCGAGCATGAGGGGCAGCCCGACGACGATCTCGCAGATTTGATGCTCGGCCACCAACTGGCGCAGGACCGCCATGTCGCGCTTCTTGCCTTCCTGCCGCACGATGGTGGTTGCCGGAAACGCCATGCGGCCCTCCTCATCGCTGATCGCCACGCCGATCGTCTTTTCGCCTACATCCAGGCCCATGATCCGAGGCATCTTGCTTTCGACCTCGCCTCCCGGCAAAAGAGTGGCCGCCTAACGTGGCGACCACTCTGAAGTATACCCTAGCTATCTACGGGTCAAGCTCTGTGATGGTTTGCAACGTATTCCTTACATCCTTCCCATGCAAATGCCTTCGCGATGGACTAAAGTCCTTCGCTTTTAGGCGCTACGCGCCGGGTGTCCTTCGGACATGGTTTACCGGAAGGGAGGATAGAGGCCTAGATTTTATGGCAGCACGGTGGAGGCGGTCACGCGCAGCCAGCCAGGCTTCGCCTTCTGGTGGCAGGTCCACCACGATCCGGGTGACGTCGGCTGCGTCCAGCGCGTGCAGCGCCGCATAGAGATGGGCGGCATACGCCTCCGGCTCTTCCGGCAGAATGAGGACCGTCAGGCCGGGATGTTTCCAGTCAGGATCGGTAAAGGTAAGCCAGCCGACGGTTTCGCCCTGTGCCAGCAGCGATTGCACCCTGGAACTCGCATCTCCTTCCTGAATTTCCAGCGGAGCGCGGGGAGCGTAGTGGCGCGCCATCATGCCGGGCGAGGGCAGCGGCTGATTGCCAGCAGGCTTTGCCGCGCGCTCGATGGGTCCGATCACCGTCTCGATCTCCGCCGGTGTTACCAAACCGGGACGCAGAAGGCGCGGCGGCGACGTTGTCAGATCCAGGACCGTCGATTCCAGCCCGCCCGTCGTCGGCCCGCCATCCAGAATGAGCGGAATTCGTCCTTTCAGGTCACGCAGCACATGCTCGGCCCGCGTCGGCGAGAGGCGCAGGGAGCGATTGGCGCTCGGGGCAGCGATGGGCACCGCTGCCGCGCGCAGCAAAGCCAGCGCCACCGCATGGGCAGGGATGCGCACCGCCACTGTCGGACCGCCTGCCGTCACGATTTCCGGAATCGCCTCTCGCTTCGGCAGCACCAGCGTCAGGGGTCCCGGCCAGAACCGCGCGGCCAGGCGTCCGGCCGCTTCCGCCCACGCCGCGACGACCTGCCTTGCCGCCTCGGCGTCTGCTACGTGGACGATCAGCGGGTTGGAGGCCGGGCGGCCTTTGGCCTCATAGATGCGGGCGATCGCTTCCGCGTCCAACGCGTTGGCGCCCAGGCCATAGACGGTCTCCGTCGGAAACGCCACCAGTCCACCACGCCGCAACATCTCCGCCGCGCGGGCAATCGCCTCCTCTTCCGGCCTCTGCGCATCCACGCGCACGACTTCGGTTTCAATTGCCTTCCGCGCCATGATCTTTCATCCTTCCTCGCCTATTTTACCCCTCTGCTCTAAGCGTGTACTTGCTGCCAGATTCCAGAAAATGTCACCACCCGCTCGCTTCGCTCGCTAGAGACACAGAGGCACAGAGGAAAAGCCGATGCGAGAAAAGCCCAGAGATTAGCAAAGAGGCAAGTTCAAATAGAAAAGCCTGTGTCTCTGCTTCCAGCAAAGGAGCACACAGAGAAAAACCTACCATAAAGAAGAGAGGCCTTTCTCTGTGATCTCGCTCGTTATGAGGAAGAGGCAGGGGCTTCCTGCCGGTAGAATCTGCTTCTCTTTTTCTTTGGCTTTTCTCGCATTGGCTTTTCCTCTGTGCCTCTGTGTCTCTAGCGAGCGAAGCGAGTGGGTGGTTCATTCTCTGCAGCCTGACAGCAGGTACAGGATTAGGAGTAGGAGGTGGGAGGAGTCACTGGCTCGATTGCAGAAACCTTCTGCGCTGCAGGGTTTCGGTCGAGAGGGGCTTTATGCCACGTATCCGCACGGTCAATATGGTATGGGAAAAGCGGCTCCGGGGCGCCTATCCGGTCTCACGCTACGGGCTGAACGAAGAGGGCGCTCTGTCCGTGGTCGCGCCGCGCCCGCTGGAGGCGCGCGCCTACGACTTGACCCATCTGCGCCTGGACGGCGGCGTGGAGGTGCGCTCCGGGTTCGTGGCCGAGAAGCTGCTCAAACTGGAGGCGACACCGCAGGCGGACCATCTGCTTGGCATGACTGCCGATGACCTCTATCTGTTCCGGCCGGGGAGCAAGGGCCGTTTTCTGGGAGAGCGGCATCTCTTATTCATCGACATCTCCCTCAGCGCCGACGGGCAGAAGCTGGCCGCGGCCTTTTCCGACATGGCCGCCGCCAGTTTCGCCGTCGCCCTCGGAGAGATCGACGGTCACGAGCACTGGACCCTGGACGTGGATGCCACCATCTCGGTCGTGACGCTTTCGCCGGACGGCGCCTACATCGCCATCGGCGCGGAAAACGGGACCCTCTGGCTGGTAGATGCTGCCCGTCGGGAGATGTGGCAATTTGGTCAGGAAGAGCCGGTCCGCGCGCTGGCCTGCGCCCGCCAGGGCGCCTTTACGGTCTACGGCACGGCGAACGGCAGCGTCGGCCTGATCGATCTGGATGGCCGGCGCCGCTGGGATACGTGCCTGGATGGCGAGATCGCCGCGCTGGCGCTCTCCGGAGAGGCAAGCCTGTGTGCCGCGCTGGTCCATGCGCCAGGAGAGGCCGGCGGCACGCGCATCTTCTGCCTGACGGGGCCGGGTCAGGCCGGCTGGGAGTACGATGCGGAGAAGCGCCTGGCCGGCCTGGCGCTGTCACCGGAAGGCCGCTACCTGGCCGTGAGCGCGCGGGATGCCACGACTACGCTCTACGAGGTCGTGCCGGGCGAGGGCGATCAGGCGGCGATCCCGCTTCCCGCCATCGGCACACCGGATGATGCGCGCACGCAGGCCGCAGCGCTGGCGCAGGAAGGGGATCTGGAGGGCGCCTGCCGGATTCTCGCCGCCGCCCTGGACGCCGCTCCGGCGGATGCCGCGCTCTGTGAGGATCTCCTGGCCCGGCGAGACGCGTGGTTTTCGACCCGGTTTGCCGAGGCGACGGCGCAGTTTGAAGCCGGCGACTATGCCGGTGCGAGCGGCACGTTAGAGGCGATGCAGCGAGTCGAGCCACTGCGCGCAACGGCGGTCGCGCTGCTGGAGAAGGCCCGTTGGGAACATGGCAAACAGCGTCTCGCCGCAGCGGAGCAAGCAGAGGCCGCCGGCGATGTCGCCGCAGCCGATGCCGCCCTGCGCGAAGCGATCGCCTGCGCGCCGTTCCTGGTAGAGGCCCGGCGCGCGCTGGGAACGCTGCGCACCCGGCAGGCAGAGATTCTGGACGCCGAGGCGGAGGAGCGGCTGGCGCGTGGTGAGATGGAAGCGGGCGTGGCCGCGCTGGAGAAGGCGCAGGCGATGGCTCCCTCCGCCGCCAGAGCCACCCGGCTAGAGCGTGCCCAGATCGCCCGCGAGTTCACCGCCGGACTCGACTGCTACAATGAGAAACGGTATCAAGAGGCTGTTTTCCAGTTTAAGAAAGTACTGGCCCGCGACCCCGCTCATGCCGAGGCCCAGCGTTACCTGGGCTATGCGCAGAAGTTTGTCAAAGACGCCGCCGAAGACAGCCAGGGCGACCGCTTCCGCTATCTGGAATAGCTGGTATCTGCATCCGGGGCATATTTGATCGTAGTGATGGTCCGGACCTTGCTGCCCTGATCCGACAGCCCGGTCATAATGACACAGTTCTGGTTATCTACCGCTACCTTAAAAACAGCATCTGGGTAAAGCAGACTCCAGTCTGATCCCCCTTCATAAACTCCTTTCCAGAGGGCACCGTGCGTCCGGTCATACTTGATGGTAACATTATCCGTCCTGCGGAAAGCCTCTGTCTCCTTTCCGGCACGGTTTATACCAGCATCCAGCGCATATCCGGTCACAATCACGTTGCCGTTATGGTCAAATGTCACATCAAGCGAATCATCGGACAGAGCGACTGTTCCTCGATAATAGCGTGCCCACAGCCGTTTACCACCTGAAGCATACAGCAAAGTGAGGTAATGCATATCTGTGCCGGCACTGCTATGGCCGGTGATAGCGACGTTTCCAGCTTTATCCACCGTCAGGGCATGCGGGACATCGTCTCTATGGTCCAGATCGTAGACATCGTGCCATAATTCATTGCCATTGGGATCATATTCGAGTGTCACTATATCCATCTGAGTCCCATTATTCAACAGGTCGCCATCATATTGATGACCGGTAACATAAACATTGCCTGATCCATCCAGGGCCATACCCGTGGGGACAACATCTCCATAACCTGGTGCAGAATAAGTTTTTCTCCACACGCAATCGCCAACACGATCATACTTGACAGTTATCATCTCCATTTTACTATCTCCATAATAGCCGGTGACATAGACATTGTCCAGGGGATCGAGGACCATATCCACAGGACTCGCCGATAACCAGTCTGCTGCGAAGTGTTCTTGCCTGACCGATGTCTGCTTGCCCTGAGAATTGTATGTGACGAACACCCATTGGTGAAAGAGCTTCTTGCCCTGATGGATCTTTCTCGTCAACGAATTCCCGGCCACATAAACGGTACCTGTACTATCCACGCAAACCTTGACGGGCCGATCTTCGCCATCATCGGGGCCGTTATAGCGGCGGACGCCCAGGCCGAAACCTACGTTCGGCCAGGTTGGGGAGGGGTTCCCATCCGGGCCATATTTGATGGTCGCCCAGTCTAAGCCGGAAAGGCGGGTCATTCCGTTGCCCTTGCCGTTATCCGAGTCACCGGTGACGTAAACATTGCCATCCTTATCGACCGCGATGGAGCGCGCCCGGTCCACATCGTTGCCCGGCCCGTTATAACGCTTATGCCAGATCAGTTTGCCATTAGGATCGTATTTGAGCGTCAGGAAGTCCACGTCGTTATGCAGCGTATGCACGAAGCCGGTGATATAGGTATTGCCGGCGGCATCCATCGTCATATCCGTCGGCTCGCAGCCGGTCTCGTCCGGCTGTAGAGGATAGCGCTTCGCCCATATCTGTTTGGCATTGGGTACGAGCAGGCCGGACTTCGGCGGCGCAACTTTGCGACGCAGGAAGAGAGGGATGACTGCTATCAGCAGCGCGAGGAGCATGATGGCCCCAACGAGAAGCGGCCGGCGTGTAGGAGCGGGCGCCGGCTGGCCTGGAAGCGCAGTAACAACCGGTCGCGGAGCCTCCGGGGAATCAGGCAGTATTTCCGGTGAAAGGGTAGGTGGCGCTTCTTCATAGGACTGAGGCGATGGCCTAGTGTCTTCCAGCTTGCTATTTCTTCCATTGACCGCGCGGGGGACATTAGCCTGGGCGCGCTCTCGAAGCGTTTCCATCAATTGGCGTGTTGCAGCGGAAGGCTGCTCCCCAAACGCCTCCTTGAGAACCCGCTCCAACTCCTGATACTGCCGCAACACCGCCGAAGGCTGGCCCATTTCGGCAAACAGGCGCATGAGCGTACAGTGCGCCTCCTCCATCAGCGGATCAAGGGCTACTGTGCGGCGGGCCGTCTCTATGGCGCGTTCCAGATCGCCGGCCTGTTCGTAGACCTGGGTTAAAAGATGCAGGGCGCTTGTATAGAGGTCGGAGAGGCGGTTGCGCTCGGAAAGAAAACAGTCCTGATAAAAGCCCGGTAGCAGGTCCCCTCTATAAAGCCCGACCGCCCGTGCAAGATATTGCTGCCTCAGCGAAAGATCGTTCGTGCTGGCAGCAGCGGAGAGAGCGTCCTTGAAATCCTGAACGTCGGTGCTGACGAGGTTCGCATCCAGACCGAGGGTTTTGGAGGTGGTCAGCAGCAGATCAGCCTGTTCAAAGGGGGGCTGCTCGAATCGCTGGCGTAATAAGTACAGGCTGCGGCGCAGCTTCTTTTGAACATCGCCCGCTTCTTCGTCGGACCACAGCCGCTCGATCAACTCTTCGCGCGTGTGATTTTTTTGGAAGTGCAGCGCCAGATAAGCCAGCAGCGCGCTAGACTGCTGGGGAGAAAACACGAGCGGCTCCTGGCCTTCGCGTATAACCTGCAAGCCCCCGAGCATTTCGATACGCCAGGGAAGAGAAACGCGCTCCATGCTTGCTCCAATCAATTAAGAATTATTAGAAACCTTCGCCTGCTAATTTCGACCATAAACGACGTTTTTCCTGGCACAGTGGTATACCCGGCGGAAAAAAGACAGAAAAAATCGGGCAAAGGGACACGGGCGGGACACCGGAGGGACACCAAAGGGACGGCAGGCTGTTATCCTGGCATCCGTAGCGTAGCTGCAATTCCACACTTTCCAAAGGAGACTTGTAATGACATCTGTGAGACATTCTCTGAAGATCGCTCTTGTGGCCGGCCTCCTGGGTATCGCCTGCCTGGCTGGCCGTTCGGCAAGCGCCCAATCGACAACCCCGATCCATAAGAAGTTCAGCACAGGCTCAAGTACGGTCGCCTGGTGGATCACCCAGCTTGGATTGGGAAGTGCCGGGGAATATGAGATCAACAACTTTAACAACAGCAGTAACGCGCTTTTCGTTTACACCAACGGCAGCGGCAATGCCGGCGCATTCGACGCCAACACCAGCAACGGCGTGTATGCAGTATCTGGCGGGCCTTCCAGTCTTAACAGCGGCCACCCATCTGGTGTATATGGCACGAGCGTCGACGGGAGTGGGGTAGCTGGCTTCAGCAACAGTTTTATCGGCGTACTAGGCCAAAGCCTCAATAGCATGGGGGTGTATGGTTATAGCACCAACAATTTTGGAGTGTACGGCCGTAGTGACAACAACTATGCTGGCTACTTTCAAGGCGACCTCTACGTGACAGGCACGGTGCATTACGGGAGCCTGTCCAAGAATTCCGATGCTCGCTACAAGCGAAATGTCCGCACGCTATCTGACGCTTTGGGTACTGTTCTGGCTCTGCGGGGCGTCTCCTACGACTGGCGGCAACGCGAGTTCCCGCAGATGCACTTCAGTAATACCCACCAGATCGGCTTTATCGCTCAGGAAGTTGAGAAGGTCTTGCCGGAACTGGTCAGCAAAGACAGCCAGGGAATGCGATCTCTAGATTATACCGGGGTCATTCCCATCCTGGTGGAAGCCATCAAGCAGCAACAACAGCAGATCCAGGCTTCCAAAGCGCAGATCGAGACTCTGAAAGCCCAGAACAAACAACTGATGAGCATGCAGACTCAGCTTGCCGCTCTGACAGCCAAGCTGGCCCGAATGCAGAAGGACCAACAAGCGAGGACGGTAAAAGGGCCGGCCATAGTCAGCAAATAAGATACTCCTGCCTGCGCTTGCGCTCGATGGAGCCAGGATGTATATAAGGAGCATCCTGGCTCCTCTTCTTTTACTACCTTCTGTAATTGCCCAACAGCCTGTTGACATGTAACGCTATTTGTAGTATACTCTACTGGATCTCTAAAGAGGTAAGGCGATAGACTTTCAGATCGACCCACACGCCAGGCAGAGGATGGCCGAACGCAACATTAGCGAAGAGGATATTGCCAGGACGCTGAGCCATCCTCAGAATACCCTTCCCGCCAAGAAGGGACGTACTGAGTACCAGTCCCTCCTTGTTCGCGACAACCGTATCCTGCTCTTGATCCTGCTCTTGCGGGTCTTTGTGGATTTCAACGTCACGCCTCCGCTGGTAGTCAGCGTCATCGCAACCACACAAGGGAAATACTGGAGATAAGAATGAGAATCACTTATAGCCCGGAAGCAGATGCTTTCTATCTGCGATTACGAGATGGTTCCGTAGACGATACGGAAGAGATTGAGCCTGGGGTTATGTATGATTACGACGAAACCGGAGGCATACTGGGGGTTGAAATCCTGGACTTTTCGGACTATCTTGAACAGGCAACACAGAACCTCCTTGCCGATGCCGCCGCTCTCAATACCCCGACCATAATCACCGTAGACATGACTCAAGCTGCGCGCAAGATGGGGCAAGCGCGATCAGAGCGGAAAACAGAGGCTGCCCGCCTGCGTGGTCTGAACCGGCGCAAGGACATAAGTGAGATCGAATGCACTTGTGACCATCCTGATCGCCATCGTTCAACGTGCCGGGTTTACCGTACCCTCAAGCAGAGGGAGAGCCGAGCACGGAGGAGAGCTTAGGCTCGGTGGAGAGGATTGTAGCATGCAGATACCAGCAACCCTGGATTTAACAGGTCATGTCCGCCTGGCTATCCGGCACATGGTCGGCAATCATGACTACCAGACGGGCTATCCTTATTTCTATATCCATCTTTCGGACAACCCTTCGGCGACCCACAACGGCTGGGATTTGATCGATGTCCTCTCTCGCTACATCGACTCGCTCGTTCTGGCCCGCGAGATGACAGGGGATGATCATGGGAGGGAGGTCGAAGAGAATTACCGCCGGCTGCTGATTCAAAATTTGAACCCAGAAGATGGGCTAGCTTACCGGCCGGAAACGCCGTGGTCGCTGTATGAGGCGGAGATGTTCGATCAGACCCGCGCGCTCAACGGGTTGGTCACCTGGTACCTGCAGGACAAAAGCTCGAAATTGAAGACCCATATCGACCGCATGGTTCAGGGGCTCTGGCAGAGCGGCATCCATATCGTCAAGCGCCGGGCCGGATACGCCTACTGCTACTTTCCCTACGCCAGCCGCTTTCCGGACGGCTGGAACCCGGCGACACCGGGCGAGCCGTGCTGCTACAACGGCGGCGGCATGATCTTGCCGCTCGTGAAGTACGCCGAGGTCAGCGGAGACGAGCGCGCCCTGGAGCTGGCCCGCCGCTTTATGCACTACATCGTAGACGAAAGCCACATCTTCCGGCCCGACGGCTCGTTCTGGCCGGATGAGATGCACCTGGCTGCCGGGCATTTTCATACGCGCTCGCTCAGCATGGCCGGCGTGCTGCGGTATGCCCTGCTCGTTCAGGATGCGGAGCGGATCGCCTGGGTGCAGCGCGCCTTCGACTGGGCTATGACCACCAGCGGCTCCTTCGGCTGGTTCCCGGAAGGCGTCGGGACGGAGGCGTACTACACCACCAAGCACAGCGAGACCTGCAACATCACAGACATGGTCCATCTGGCGCTCAAGCTCGCGGAGGCCGGTCATGAGGAATACTGGACGCACGTGGAGCGATTTGTTCGCAACCACCTGCTCGAAAGCCAGTGGACGAAGGAGGAGTGGCTGTCCCGACCCACCACCCCACCGCAGGAAGATAGCTCGACACAGAGCTTCAAGAATATGGAAGCGCGCATTATGGGCGGCTACGCAGGCCGGACCTTACCCAACGAGTTTACGGCGGATGGCGTGATGATGGGGTGCTGCTGCGGCGCCGGTCCCCGCGCCCTGTTCCTGGCCTGGGATCATATCCTTACCCGCAAGCCGGACGGCCTGTACGTCAACCTGCATCTCAACCGATTCAGCCGCGACGCCGACGTGCTGAGCTATCAGCCGCATGTTGGACGGCTTGACGTGCGGATGCACACGGAAGGGCCGCTGTCGGTCCGCATCCCCGGATCTCCGGCGGCGGAGGCCGTCACCGTCGCGCGCAACGGCGCGCCTATTCCTTATTCTTGGCACGGGTCCTACGTCCGGACCGAGGCCGCTGCTCCCGGCGACACGATCACCGTACATTACCAACTGGCGATCGAGGAGCGCACGGAAGACCTTCTGGACTGGTCGCTAAAACTGAAGTGGCGGGGAGAGACGGTAGTCGCCCTGACGCCGGAGGGGCATCACCGGCGCCTGTATCAGCGGGCGGATCAGGACACGGATGTTTGCCCGCAGCGCGAGATGGCCGCTTCGGAGCGACGCGACCCGGTGATTCACTGGTAGCTTTCTGCTATCGTCTTTCCAGAGCGGACCGGTCCCAGCGGCCCAGATCGGCGGCGGCCTCGTAGGTGGTCTGCAGAAACGCCAGCAGCGTCTCGTCCGGGGACGCGGCGGTGCGCACTGCCTCATAAGGAAGAAAGAACTCGCCCATCTGTGTGTTGTAGAAAGCCTCTTTTGGCTGTATGGCCGCCTGGCCGAAGCCTTCCGGCGCCGGATAGGCATAGGCATAGAAAACGGGGTCCGTCACGTCCCCACCGCCCGGCCAGAAGCCGACGCTGCTCACCTCGTGCGAGTAGGCGTCCTGCACGACCGCATCCGCCAGGTTCGGCACACTCCCATGCTTGGGCGCGGGACGGCCGGAAAAGCGGGTCACCGCCAGATCGAAGCTGCCCCAGAAAAAGTGGACCGGACTGACCTTGCCGATGAAGCGGCTGCGAAATTCGGTAAATACGCGCGCCGCCTGCGCGAGGATGCGCCAGCACCGATTCACGTACTCCGGATCGTAGGCCGCGTGCTGCTGATCTTGCTCGAAAGGAATGGGATTCGGCACTTCCTGCGGCGTGGTCCAGATAGAAACGTCGATGCCCAGAGAGCGCAGCGCCTCCATCGTCTCCCAGTAGAAATCAGCGACGGAGAGCGGCGGCGCCAGCCGGAGAGAATGTCCGCTCCCGACGCTCGTCTGGATGCGCAGGTAGTGGTCGATAAAATCGAAGTCGATCTGAAAGAGCAGCGTGCCGTAAGGAATCGGAGAGGTCGTCAGGCCGCGAGCGGTGACGTAGAGTGTGGTCTGCCAGCAGTGGTTGATCCAGGGCATGAGCGCCAGCCGGATCTTGCCGATGATCTGCGTGTACATATGCAGCGTCGCATAGGTATCCTGCCATTCTGCCAGGGGCAGGCGCGGCCACACCTCCGAAGATGCATGGGATTGGAAAACCATTCGCTTCCTCCTCATCCAGGAAAGACCGCTTCCTTTTCTTACCGTCTTACGTTTGCCACTAACGAATCGTCTGCCTTCCTGCGTATAGGCTCTGTAGAAGCGGGCCTCGTGGCCCGTCTTTACCGAAGAGGAGAGCCGCAACGCTTTCCCCAGTCGCGCAGATACGCAGGAAAAACGAAAGAAGAAAGATGCTATGAGCTGCAACACAACCGCCCGCAAGTCCGGGCACGGATTCACGCTGATCGAGCTGCTCGTCGTTATTGCGATCATCGCCATTCTGGCGGCGATCCTCTTCCCGGTCTTCGCGCAGGCGCGCGAGAAAGCCCGCGCCACCAGTTGTCTGTCAAACATGAAGCAGGTGAGCCTGGGCCTGCTCATGTATGTCCAGGACTATGACGAGCAGTTTCCCTCCGGCTCTCGCTACAATGCCACGACCAACAACATGCTTGCCACCGGGTTAGGCTGGGCAGGCACGATCGATCCCTACACCAAGAGCGCCCAAATCTTCAAATGCCCGGATGACTCGACCGGTACGGTGGCGGCCACTTCGACCGTTCCGGCGTTGGATCCGATCTCCTACTCGTACAACTACAACATCGCCACCCATACCGCCGATGCGGGATTGAATGCGCCGGCCAATATCGTGCTTTTGGCCGAGGTCACCGGCGACGAGGCGAATGTAACGACCACGAATGAAGGCGCCCAACCCGACATTATCAACACCTGGGACGTGTTCTCCTCCGTAGGAGACGGCATCAACATCCTGGCCGACAGCGACGTCAACAACACCTTGCCGGCTGTCCAGACCAATGGGACCTATATCACCCGGTACCAGACAGGCATCATGGGAGGCTACTTGCCCACCAACGTTCCGTACCTGAGCTACTTCGATACGAACCTGAATGGCGGCAAGGACGGCCGTCATAGCTCCGGCGCCAACTATGCTCTGGGCGATGGGCATACCAAGTACTTCCGTCCGGCAGCGGTCTCTCCGGGCGCCAACGCCAGCGCCGATAACGCCACGCAGACCGTCAACAACGGCGTCTATTTCGCGGGCGGCACCAGCGACGGCGTTCACGCGGTCACCTTCAGCACCAACTAAGCCGCCCGGCTCACCGGGAACACGACATAGCCCGCCGGAAACTTTCGGCGGGCTATTTTGTCAGCAGGTAATTGGCACAAGGATTTATTCCTGCTCCTCTATAACCTAATATTCAGCATTTCTAATCTCTGATCTTTACCATACTAAGCCGACAGGAAAATACGAATGAAACAGTATGAAGCGGTCATCCAGGTAATGAAGGAGAATGGCGGCTATGCAACACTTGGGTACTTGAATCAGCACGCCATCAAAGTGCCTGGCAGTCAATGGGGTACAAAGACCCCGTTTGCAAGCATCCGTAAAATCGTTCAGATCAAACCTGCCTTCTTCCGAATCAAGCCCGGCTTATGGGGGCTTGTGGAATACAAAGATGCCCTCTTGAAGAAGTTTTCTCTGGATACCACTGCCGCGCCTGAGAAGCAGGAGGAGTTCAACCACACCTACTATCAGGGACTTCTCATCGAGATCGGCAACTATAAGGGCTATAAAACCTGGGTCCCTAGCTAGGATAAACGCCGTGTTTTTCTGGACAAGCCCCTTGGTAACATTGCCAGCATATCTCAATTTCCACGATTTACATACGACCATGTTATGGATAGAGCCCGAACCATTGATGTCATTTGGTTTAACGAGCGGGGCTATCCTCATGCATGCTTTGAGGTCGAGCATAAGACAGACATTCAAAACTCCCTAATCAAGTATGTCGAACTGCAGGACTTTCGCATCAATTTCAATATAGTCGCCAGTGCCGCCCGTCGCAAGGAATTCGAGAGCAAGCTTGATTATAGTGCTTTTTCTCAGATTCGTGATGGGGTGCATTTCATTGACTATGATAATCTATCGAACCTTCACGCCAAGGTTGCGGAAACAGCCGTACTAACCAGCGTGATCGGCATCTGAGTGCTCTTATGTCGCGTTCAGGTCAAGCATATGTAGGAAGGGAAAGCAAACCATGATCGTGATCGAGGTATTGGGCGGGGTAGTCCAGGCGGTCTATAGTGATGATCCCTCTCGAGAAGTGGTCCTTATCGATTGGGACAACATAAATATCGGCGGCACGACCGGTGTTATTCGAGTAAGTCATTTGGATCAAGTCCCCGAAGAGACCAGGCAACAGATTCTGCGTGTGGAGCGTGGAACAGAAGCTTCTTAGGCAAAGCCTTAAACTAGGGAGCATCGATACACAAAGCGACTGCAGCAGCAATCTGGTCAGTTACTTCGTCAGCAAGTACTCCCAGCCGGTCTAGAAAGCGATCGAGCGAAACGGAGCGGATTTGAAAGGTATCTGCTATTGGTATCAGGATCAAGCCTTACCATCCAGGAATAATTTGCATAGCGAGCATCCCATGTGGTTACTGGAACGATTAAGCGCAATGGTAAGCGGCCAACCGTAGAAGCATTGATTACTACTGGCCGGATTTTGCTTATCTCTGCGCCCCGAGAAGGTCTACCCTCCATATCACTCCCGCTTGGGATCAGGGGATATGCTCATAGATTGGCTCTCCGTTCAGTGCCGTGAAGGCGGTCAACCTCTCTCTTCTTCCAGCTCAGCTAGATCAGCCGCGTAAAGGGCAGCGGCAGCTTCGGCCTGGATTGCAAGGATGCGGTTACGCTCCCCTCTAGGTAGGGAACGCAATGTTCGAGCATCCAGGGGCCGGGCAAGACTTTCAAGAACTGCCTGCAGATAAGTTCGAGAGTCAAGCCTTGTTGCTGGGCACGGGCCATGAGGCGAGCCTGATCTTCGGTATCGAGGCTAAGTTTGATCTCTATCGTGGCCATAGCCGGTTCCTCCGCAGCTACTTTAGCGCGCCATTCTGCGAATGTCAAGAGGGAAGCTCTTTAGAGCAGCATGCGCTCTTTGACTTCCAGGTAGCGGTTGACCAGCTCGGCGGAGAGCTTGTCGGCGGGGGAGTCGACGACGAGGACGCCGCGCTGGGTCAGCGCCGCCATCGCCTTCTGCCGGTCCTCCAGAACCTGCGTCGCCACCGCCTTTTCGTAGGCCGTCTCCGGCGCGGTGATCTCCTGGTCTGCCGCGCGCAGCACCTTCGTATCCAGAAGCGTTACGGCGGCGACCAGATGGCGCGGCTGCAGAGCAGCCAATTCGGAGATCGTCTGGCGGGAGGAATCAGGGTCCCAAAAGTCGGTGAAGCAGACCACCAGGGATCGCCGCCGCCACCGGGCCTGCAGATAGGCCAGCGCGGTGCGATAGTCCGGCTCGGCCAGGGACGCCTGCGCATTATAAAGGGCTTCCAGAATGGCGTAGACCTGCGTGCGTCCGCGCTTGGGCGGCAGGTACGTCTGCACCGTATCGGCAAAGACCAGCAGCCCGACCCGGTCCTCAGCCAACGTCGCCACATAGGCCAGCAGCAGCGCGGCGTTGATGGCGTAATCGATCTTCGGGACGCCGTCGATCTCGGCCAGCATCGTGCGTCCCACGTCCAACACGAGCAGCACATTCTGCGAGCGCTCGACCTCATACTGCCGGGAGACCAGCTTGCCGCGCCGCGCCGTCGCCTTCCAATCGATGCGCCGCAGCTCGTCGTCGGGCAGATAGTCGCGCAGGCTTTCGAACTCGCGCCCGGCGCCCTGCAGCCGCGCCTGCCGGATACCCGCCTGCTGCAGCCGCCCGCGCCGGGCCATCAGGGTGAACTTGGCCGTCTCCACCAGGCTCGGATAGACCTTGACGGCGGTAGGAAGGGACCGGCGCAGCAGGCGCGAGACCAGGCCCAGCCGTCCCCGCACGCGCAGGTAGACATCGCCGAAATCGTAGCGGCCTCGAGCGCGCGAAGTGATGTGATAGGCGGCCAGGTGACGGCCGTACGCCGGGACCACGAAGGAGAAGCCCGTCTCCGGCTGATCGCTTTCCACCTCCTCCGGAGGCGTGTCGCGCAAATCCACATGCAGTGACAGAGAGGTGCCGTTGCGGACGCGCAGGCGCACCAGGCTCGGCGCGCCCAGCGACAGTTGCTCGTCCGCCAGACGCTCCACGACCAGGGCCTCCAGCGGCGGAAAGAGAAACCAATCGGTGAGCGCCAGCAGAACGAGCAGGCCGTACCAGACCGGCGTCAGCCAGGCAACGCCAGGCGAGATTCCGGTCAGGAGCAGAGGCACGACCCCCAGCGCCAGCAGGAGGATCCAGAGCCGGCTAAACGTCACGCGCCGCCTCCTGCCACCACCCGGATCGGCGGCTGACCGGGCACAGAGACCACGTCACCTGGGCGCAGCTTGCGCCCGCGCCGCTGCTCTGGCGCGCCGTTGACCTGAACGGCGGTCCCGGCCAGATAGGCCTTCGCCTCGCCGCCCGAGCCCACAATGCCGGCCACCTTGAGCAACTGCCCCAGTGTAATATAGTCTCCCTGCACGCCGATCTCTTGCTTTGTCAAGGCTTTCCTCGCTGTCGCTTTGGAGGATACAGGGAACAGGTTACGGGTGACAGGGAAAAACTCCTGCTCCATCGGGCAGGAAGCTTCAGGGCGCAGTGAGCGGCACAGGGGTAATGTCAGGAGGATTCTGCCGTTTCCTGCCGAAATACGTATTCAGAATGGAGAGGAAGACGGCATGACAAACCTCCCTCCGCACAAGATTTGTCCGCAGTGCGGCCAGCCGGCCGTGCTCGACATGCCTGTCTGCCGGCGTTGCGGCTTTCCCTTCCCGACACCCAACGTCGTACCCGTCTTTGTCCCTGTTCCTATGACGGCGCTTGTGCCACCGCGTAAGCGCTCCTCCTCGCTCAAGCTGGCCTGGAGGCTTCTTAAGCTGTGCGCGCTCCTGTTCCTGGCCCTGCTGGCCTACCGCTGGTTCTACGTCCGCCGCCACTCCTTCCTGGGCGAATGGGAGGATCGAAAGCAGCACATTCACCTTACCTTGCGCCGGGATAAATCCCTGTCGGAATCGTTTCCGGACCCCACGACCGGGGATAACGCAACCGTATCCGGTATCTGGATGGCGAAAGACCAGTTCCTCACCATTGAGATCGGCGAGAACGACCCAGAGACCTACCAATGGGTGATCGACGGCGACGGCTACGTCATGACCCTCACGCCGGAGGATCAAAGCGGAAACGAGAGGCCGCTCGTCCTGCACCGCCTTTCGACAGACTGGCACTTTTAAGAACTGATGTCGCCGCCTGTGTCCGTTTGTTCCGGCCCGCCGCCAAGATCCGTCCGCGTGGCCTCACCGGAGTTGGTCGCTTCAGCCTGTCCTGGAAGGGAAGGCGCACTCGATGGAGTCGGCAGCTCAATGTGTCCGGCCGTCGGATCGTCCGGATCGAAGCTGCGAAGCGCCCAGGCGAGCGCATCCAGCCGGATAGCGACTTCGTGCATCTTCTGCCGGCGCGTCTCCTCCGGTGTGCCGGTCGCGTCCGCCGCCAGGCGCAGGGTCGCCGCTTCGTTTCGCAAAACCTCCTCCAACTGCTCCAGTTTCTGCCGGCAGCGATCGAACCGGGTCTGTTCTAACTCCCCGGCTGCGGGGGGCCGTTCCGGTAAAGTGCGCAGATCGGACATTGTGTTCCTCTCCTCTCTGAAATGCCTTCAGGCTTGAGACTCAAGCGCCCCCGCTTCCTGTTCCGCGGATACGCCTTTTGCCCACCCCCTGGCTCATCATTCCGGGATGGGCAGGAAACTGCGGCGCGGCCAACGAAGATCGAATCGGAAAGGAAAACGAGGTGAGAAGACGATGCTGGGCGGCCCTGCCGCTCCTAGTGGCGCTCATTCTCCTGGCGTCCGGGCGGGTGGGCGCTATGGAGAAAGGGATCCAGGATGGATGGGCTGTGGATAACGACGATCGGGTGCTGCTCACGGCCGCCGTTGCGAGGGAGATGCGCTCCGCCGGAGCGCGCTGGGTGCGCCTGGATTTCCGCCTGAACGCCCGGCACAAGACCTGGAACGAAGCTATCCTCAATGCCTACGCGCAGGTCGTGGCAAACCTGCAGCGGGAACACTTAGCCGTGCTCGGCCTGATTACTAATGAAGCGTGGCCCGGCGCGCAGACCGACTGGATCGCCAACAATGCAGAGGTCGCGGGCGGCAGCGGCGACAACGCGTACCTGCGCGACCTGACCGGCATCGCCTTCCGCCGCCTGCTGCGTCGCTTTCCTTCCGTGCGCGCCTGGGAAATCTGGAACGAGCCCAACGCCTGGACCCAGAATGCGCCGGGCCGCGCCGACAAGCTGCCGGGCGGAAGCTATATCTATCCCTCGAATTTCGCCTGGCTGCTGCGCAGGGCCTTTGAGGAGTCGCGTGCCCTGCCCAGGCCTGTTACCATCGTCTCCGGCGGCGTTCTGGCGGCGGACTTTACGGATAATCTCGATTCCAACCTCGCCGCGCCTTATCTGCGGGACACCTGGCGGGCGGGCCGCACCCTGGGCGGATGGGACCGGCTACGGAAGCAATATCGCTGCTGGCCGCTGGATGGTTGGGGCTTACATCTCTATCTCAAGACCGGCAGCCGCATTCGTCCGGAAGAGTTTACTCCCTACCCGGTCGCGTTTGCCAGGCTGCGGGATGATCTGGAAGGCGGGCCGTCCCGCAAGACGATCTGGATCACCGAGATCGGCTGGGCAACACCGCCCGGCCCCGGCCATCTCTCCGAGGACGATCAGGCTGCCAACGTGACCATCGCGCTCGAATCGCTGCGTCGTCTGCCCGCGATCGGCCCGGTCCTCTGGTTCACCCTACACGACAACCCGGCCGCCTCTCTCTATTACGGCCTTCGCCGTGCCGACGACACGCCCAAACCCGCCTGGGCCGCTTTTCAGGCAGCAATAGCCCTGACCGCGATAGACCTCACCCCCTTAACCGACCACGGGCCTCGCGGCCCTGCCTCTCCTTACGAAGGAGAGGGGAGATTGGGGTTGGAGGGAATAGCCGGGTCACCCTCACCCCGGTGAGCGAAGCGAGCGGTTTAGGGACGGGGGTAAGGGGTGGGCCAGGCGATGGGAAGGGATAGGCGAAGCCGCGGGTGGATCAGGTGGAAGCCCGAAAACGCAATGATGCCATCGTGGACCAAATGAAGGCGGCGGGGACGATTCGTTCCCCGGAGGTCGAGCGCGCCTTCCGCAAAGTCCTGCGCCACCCCTTTCTGCCGGAGAAGACGCTGGAGGAAGTCTATGTGGACGATGCTGTGGTCACGCATCAGGACCCGCTCTCCGGCATGGCGATCTCTTCTTCCAGCCAGCCGAGCGCTATGGCCACGATGCTGGAGTGGCTGCAGGTCCGGCCGGGCATGAAGGTGCTGGAGATCGGAGCCGGGACCGGCTACAACGCGGCGCTGCTGGCGGAACTGGCGGGCGAGACGGGGCAGGTGTGGACCCTGGATGTGGAGGCGGCGTTTTGCGAGGAGGCCCGCGCTCATCTGCGGGCGGCAGGATGTCCGAGGCCGCAGGTCGTCTGCGCGGATGGCTGGCTCGGCTACCCGCAGGCCGCCCCTTACGACCGCATCCTGGTGACGGCCCACGCGGACGACATCGCCCCCGCCTGGTTCGACCAGCTATGCGAAGGCGGTCTTCTGGTGATGCCCTGGGGGCCGCTGTCGAGCACGCAATTCGGGATCACGTTTCGCAAAGAGGAGGGCCGGCTCGTTCAGGTCGAGAGCAGCTATCTCGGATTCATGGCAATGCGCGGCGTCTACGGGACCCGCTCCCGGTCGGAAGATACGGACGGCTGGATATGGGAGGGCCGGCTGACGGGGGAGGATGCCGTTCGGCTCAGCCGTCTGCTTGCCGGGCCAGGCTGGGAGCGCGCCTGCCCGCTTCCGCAAAACACTGCAGAGATGCTTCCCCAGCTTTCCCTCCGGTTCTTTATCGCCGTGCAGACGCCGCGCATCGTCCAGGGTATGCGGCCCGTTAAGCAGACCTTAAGACCGCTCGGGCAGGGCAGCGGCACGGAGGCCACCGAAACGCCGCCGGCAGAGGAGCTGCAAATTGAGATGCGGTTCGGACTGGCGGAGCCGGCCAAAGGGAGCGCCTGCTTTCTGGAAACCGGCCCGCCCGGCAAGCTCATCGGATGGGGCGACGGCGCTCTGAGGGAGGAGATGGAAGACCTGATCCGGCAGTGGATCGCTCTGGGACAGCCTGGCCCGGAACGGATGCGCCTTGTGGCCTATCCTCCGGGCAGCGCGCCTCCGCCGCAAGCGGGAGAGCGGCTGATACCCCGGCGCTGGTTTACCTATCGAGTCGCCTGGAGATGATGGGCCGAACGGCATGGTGGCAGCAGCTTGTCCGGTCGCAATACAGGCAAAAAAATTCCGCAGGGCGACACTGCCCTGCGGAGGAAGAAAGGAGAAAGATGTTGTCATTCTCCTATCTATCGCTTGCATTGTCAAGGGTTTTTTGTCTATGAGCTTGAAAAAAGCGCCGCGCCGGCGGAGCCTTTGCGTGAAAACGGCGCAAAAAAATCCCCCGGCGCGTTAACGACAGGGGACAACGCTTTCATCCAGATCGAGTCTGCTCGACCGTTGGACGGGTAGGCCGTAAAATATGTTCCCGCTTTTATAGAGGCCGAATCGCAGAAAAAAAGCTTCCCTCCAATCGATCTCAAGGGCCGCCGGAAAGCAGCCTGACAGCCTCTACTGCAGGCAAATTGCCAGAATGTATCTCTTTTAATCCTTGACACAACGTAATACCTGTGATATATACTAGAATGGCTATCTGACTTTTATGCCCTACCTTGCCTTGAAGCAAGCCCGCCCGATCCCATTCGTGTTGGATCTTTTCCTCCCCGCCGAGGTCTTCCGTCGCGTTACGGCCCATCATCATTCCGGTCTCTTGCAGCCCGATTACCGTACTCTTTCTCTTCTTCGAGGAGAATCGGCAGGTATCTCGCCGGCTGTAAGGACGGAATAACCGATGTCTGTTTTCCTGGTAGACCTATCGCCCAGAGGAACTCCTTACCTGCCCTCCGGCAGAGATGCCCGCCTTTCCCGGGCCGGGAGGTCCTGAAGTTCAAGAAGTAAAAGGAGAGGTATGGAAAGAGCTCTATCTCAGGCGCGAGGGCGGCTGGCGCTGCGCTCGCAGGCAATACGCATTCCCTGGCCGGCCCTCATCTGGCTGTCCCTGATCGCCATCTCCTGGGTGCTGGCGACACTCCCCTTTGTGTTCTGGGGCTGGCGTGGTCTCTACACGTATGCCGGCGCGGCCGGCCTCTACCTGCTGGCGTGCCAGCGCGAAAACCTGGGAGATCCCTCCCGCAAACAGTAGCCGCCCAATCCGGCGCATGGTCTTTAAGAACGCTTCTCTCCGGGGCGCTTACGGTTTTCGTAAGCGCCCCGGCTCTGTTTTTAGAGCCAGCACAAAGGGGGCTGCATGGTATGCTTAGCGGATGCGGCGGTAGGTAATCACCGCCGCGCCCGGCGGCTCCTGGATGGTTATGGGAAGCCCCGCTTCCATCAGTTCCCGGCCGCTCCTTTGCTGTTGGTTGGAGCCATCCACGTTTTGCACGGTGTAGCGGGCCTGTGGGTCCAGGCCGCGCAGCTTTACGGTAAGGGTCTCCTCCGGGCACTTCGGACGGCGGAACGCCTGCACGACGCCGTCGTCCTTCTCGGGGCGGTCGAGCTGCCAGGCGATCCAGACGCTGTCCTCCTGGCTGGTAGGCGTCAGCGGGTAGTAGTCGCCATAGTAGCAGGGGCTGATCTCGCGCCACTGGCCGAACAGCCGCCGCAGGGCCGCGTAGTCGAGATTGGGGACTCGCACGTCGACGCCGCAGCCGAGACTCGGCGCCGCGTTGCTCCAGAAGGCGTAAGGCTCGACGGGCGTCCAGCCGCCGCCGTAATAAGGCGCGTTCGCCGTGGCGACGGTGCCGGTGCCGTAGTAGGGCAGCCAGAGGGAGATACCGTAGGTCTGGCACTGGTGGCCGATCGGCTCGTAGGCATAGTCGCTGCGCCAGAGCGGGACGGCGCGGCGCATCGTCTCCAGGTCGTTGCGGCGGCCCCCGGAGGCGCAGGAGTCGATGAGCATAGCGGGATGGCGGCGGCGCAGCTCGTCCCAGTAGGCCAGGTAGCCCATAACGTGCTTGATCTCGGTGATGCCCTGCCGGTCGGGCGCGTCGTTGGCCTGCCAGAAGGGAAGCGGGTCCATGTTGAAGTCCTGGCGGTAGACGTCGATGCCGTTGTCGGTCAGAAGCCGGTCGACGTGATCGACGAGCCAGCGCCACGCCTCCGGGTTTCCCAGATCGAGCAGGCCGCCCTTCTTGCCGCCGAGGATCCATTCCGGATGGTTCTCGGCCAGCCACGTTCCCTCTGCCACCCGCTCCGGCTCGAACCAGACCAGGATTTTGACGCCGCGCGCATGGGCGTGGTCGCTGATCGGCTTGAATCCATGCGGAAAGCGGGCCGGATCGACCTCCCATGTGCCGGTCTGGGGCCAGCCCTTCTGCTGGACGTACCAGCCGGCGTCCATCCACCAGGTGTCGATCTTGAGGCCCTCTTCCAGATAGCGGTCTATGTGCAGGATCTGGTTGGCCTCGTCGGCGTGTTTCATCTCTTCGTAGGCGCGGGAGCTGCTGGCCACCATCTGCGGAGGCGGCAGCTTGCCGCCGGGCCGGGGCATGGCGTGCGCCATCATCCAGCGGCGCCACAAGTTCTGGCCCCGGACCCAGTCGCCTTTCCAGGCCTGCAGGACGATCAGAGGCGAGCGGACCTCCTCGCCGGGATGCAGGCGAAAGTGCGTCAACTCCTGGCCGGCGCGGAGATGAATGCCCGTCTCGGCGTCCCGGTCGAAGGTGGCGGCCCACTGGCCGGGCCAGCCGACGACCACGATCATACCCTCGCTGCCCCAGGCGAGATTGAAGTAAGAAAGATCGGAGTTGGTCGGGCGGCCACCCGCCGCCGAGATACGCGCGGTCGCGTTCGGACCGAGCGGAGTCTCCAGCGGGCTGTAGTCGCGCGGCGAGGCGGGCGAGCCGACGTTGTGATGCAGCAGGAACTCGCTCCGCGGACCGCGCGCAACATGGATGTCCAATGCCTGGAGGTTCTCGATGATAGGCGTGTCCGCCGGACCGGTGTTTTTGAGATAAAGAGTCCATTCTAAGGTCGGAAAGTCCCGATATTCGATGGCGACGCAGCGCAGAGCCAGGCCGGTGGCAGGATCGGTCCACGTGAGGACAAGCTCGCGGCGATTACGGTCGAGGCGGCGGGTGACGCGCTCGGGCTTCCACGCCGGCAAAAGGTCGGCTGAGGGCCGGCCGGCGTAGATGAAGGAGAACGGCGGCGGGGCGCTTGGGCCGAGATATTCGGCGGCCCACTTTTTGGCCGTCGCCATCTCGTCGCCGGTCGGCGTGGCCGCCTGCGCGCGAACGGCCGCCAGGCCGAGCGTCAGTAAGACTCCAATAAGCAGACCGGAAAGATGCATGCTGGATGCCCTCCCCTCATCCCCTTCTCTCTCCCACAAGGCGAGGGGGCTTTGGTTTTTCTCGCCTAAAGCACATGGCCCGTCAGGGCCGATCGTCCGCGCGAAGCGGCGATCGCCCCATCAGCTTTCCCATCGGTCGAGGCCGAGAAGCTTGCGGCCCAGCGGGGTCAGATCGGCGGTCTTGCCGGACTTTTGTTCGATCCGGCGGGGATCACCGGGGAAGAAGGAGGCCTGAGGCGGGCGGCGCTCGCGCCAGCAGGCGATCCGCTCCTGGCGCGCGGCCTCGTCGTCCTCGCGGGCCGGATGCATGGCGAGGTACTGGGCGAAGCGCGGCCTGGTGGAGACATTGTGACCGTTGCCGTGCGCGAGAAGCCGGTTCCAGATCACCAGGTCGCCGGCCTGGCCGGGAATGGGCGTGACGGTCAGGCCGGTAAGATCCGGCTTAAAGGGGTCGCGGTCGGACGGCTGGGTCTGAAGCCATGCCTCGAAGTTGCGATAAAGCTCCGGCACGCACTGAAAGCCGCCCTGGTCCGCATCGGTATCGGCCAGGTAGAGCAGGCCCTGCACGCCGAAGGGGATCGGCAGCTTCTCGGTGGATACGTCCCAGTGAATAAAGCCCTTATGATCGTATTCCGGGTGATCGGGATGGCGCGGCGGCTTCATGTTGACGCGATCCAGGGAGACCCACAGCGTTTCCGTGCCGAGCAGCTCCGCGAAGACCTGATGCACGCGCGGGTGCTGCCGGTTATCCCACATGGACGGATGGTGGTACATCTCGACCATGCCGCCGGGGCTCAGTGGCGGCCGGTACCAGTCCTCCGGATCATCAGGGTCCATGCCCAGAAACTCCCAGATCGCCGCGATGACGGCCTCACAGCTCCGACGGGGCACGACGCCGCGCACGAGCAGGTAGCCGTTCTCTCGAAAGAAAGCGTGGTCTTCCGGTTGGAGCAGAGCCATATCCTCTCTTCCTTCAAAATGGTGCGAAATGGTGCTATGTCTTTCTGCCGGACTGCCGGGTCTCCCCTTCCCTTATTCTACCCATCTTCGATCTCGAAGCGCCCGATCCGGTTGACAAAACCGGCAAATCCTGTTATCCTAACGGACGTCGATGCCTGAGAGCGATTCCCGGGGAGAAAGGGCCTTATTTTCCCCTAAAGAGAAACGGCCTCTCTTCCGACAATTTCTCGTGAAGATGTAAAAGGCAAACCCACAGAAATGTGGGGACGCAAAGCCATGGGCCTAAAAGGAAACGTGCGGAAGCGCGGGGATCTGCTTGCAGATGATGCGCCAAGCCTTTCTCCAGTTGTATCCTCATGGTCGCCAGGTTGCCGTCCTCGACGTAGAACGATACCGAAGCAGGGTCGTTGATAACGATCAGGAGGCAAACAAATGAAGATATCCGTGGAAGAGGTAAGCCGTGTCCTTGCCGTCTCGCCGCTGGAGCGCCGGGGGAATCGTCCCGCCGACGCGGATCTGGCAGGGAGAGATTCGGAGGGAATCGAGGCCGGGCGCCTGCTGGAGTCCGTGCCGACTCAGGAGGTCCAACAGATCAAGAAACTCGTCAATAAGCTGCCCGAGGTGCGGGAAGATCGGGTGCAGGCCCTCAAAGCTCAGATCGAGAGCGGGACCTACCAGGTTAGTGGGGAGGACATCGCCGATCTGATCATCCGCCGCACGCTCGCTGATAATACGGCCATTTAATCCTTAAGGATCTGTCCGGCGCATTACGCCGGACACGGGCCGAACCCCGTCGGAGACGCTTCGCGAAAAGCGTCTCCGATTTTTCTTGCGCGCATATATTTAGAGATTTACTGACCTTATTTGTCGTTTTAATTTGCCTGAAGCTGGGGTATACTAATTTTGCCGCGTGCCGGTGGCCGTCGTGAGAAAAGCCGGCACGCGGTTGCGAAAGGAGCCGTCTGCGTAATCCTTATGCGCATCTTGACTTACAACACGCATGGAAGTTTGGGCATGGATGGCCGGCGCTCGACCCAGAGGATCGTGGAGGTCGTGCGGGCGCTATCCCCCGACGTCGTCTGTTTCCAGGAGATCCATCAGCGCCTGCCCTGGAGCGGGGGGGAAGACCAGCCGGCGGTCCTGGCCCAGGCATTAGGGCGACCGTTCGTTTTCCAGCGCAATCTGGTCTTTGGGTTCGGGGGCTTCGGGAATGGGATCGCGACGCGGGCGACGATCGTGGAGCGGAAGGAGCATCCCTTGCCCAGTGGACGGGAGCAGCGCGGCACGCTGGAGGTGCGGCTGCGGGAGGTCGCCGGGCTGCGGAAGCTAACGGTGATCTGCACGCACTGGGGGCTGGACGCGGGCGAGCGGCAATGCCAGGCCGAGGCGCTGGCCGGCATTGTGAACGCGGCCGTCCGCCCGGTGGTGGTCTGCTGCGACCTGAACGAGGGTCCGGATGGCCCGGCGGTGCGCTCTTTGCTGGCCGCTACCGGCTTGCAGGAGGCCGACGCCCAAAACCGCCCGACCTATATTGCCAACGATCCCACGGTAAAAATCGACTATATTCTTCACACGCCGGATCTCGCAACGCGCCATGTCGAGATCATCTCCAGCCTCGCCTCCGATCACCTCGCTCTTCTCGCCGACCTGGAGCCTTTCGATAGATCAAGCCTCCACAGTTTATAAACGTTATAGGAATCAAAACTCTCTGTCAGTTCCCTTCCTAGATGCAAATTCTCTTCAAGATTCATGAGAGCGATTTAAATATTTGAGAAGATAGGGAAACCATTTCTCGCACCATGCCTCAAACTGTCTGCGTTTTCGGCTGGGAGGCAGATACTTATTGAATAGAGGGATTGAGGCACGTAGTTCAGGGCCACGTAACTTCCAATCATAGCATAAGCTTCCATTTTTATCATAGGGGCCATTCACGCGCCCACCAAGATGTTGCTGAAGCGTATCTAAAGGCATGCGATCCCCCAATTGCAGGGTAACAGACAGGCAAGGCTGTACCCTGTCACCAGTGAAACTGCCCTCTCCGACAATGAGACCCATAATGTAGCCAATCTCAAATTCGCTCACATTTCCCTCCCGATTAACTATTGTGTTCCGCGTAGAACGTTGCAGATCAGCGGATAAAGGCAGCCTCCTGCTTCGCCCAAGCATCCAGCGCATTCAATCTGCTATCTGGAATTAGCTTTAGGTCGTCTATCTCTTCAGGTCCGCACCAGCGAAAACCTTCTGTCTCAGGGCCTTCCTCGAACTGTCCGCCATCCACCTCAACCTCAAAGCAGATCACAAAGCTCTGATGGATATTGCCATCCGGATAGGCGACGATACTGTGTGGGTTTGTATTTACCGCGACCAAACGCACCACATGCGTTAGTAGGCCAGTCTCCTCTAAGGTCTCCCGTATGCAACAGCCCTGAGCGGATTCACCAATGTCCATGCGCCCGCCCGGTAGTGACCAGTAGTCTCCACGTGTGCGCTTAATAAAGAGGATGCGCTGGTTCGCGTCGAAAATCACAGATGAGACGCCAGGGGAGAGCGGTACATTTGGCTTGGGCGCATCTGGATCCTCGTAAAAGAAGCGTTCCACCGACATAGGAGCCAGGGTATCCTCCTCCGATTTCATTCCAAGCCTTTCCTGCTGATAAGGAGCTCAACCAAACGCTCTAATTCCTCTGCTGAGAAAAACTTAATCTCGATCTTCCCGTCTCCAGCCGCCCTGCGCTGCAGGCTCACTTTCGTCTGCAGTGCCTCCTCAAGTGCTGCAACAATGGCTGTCTCGTTCGGGTCAGAGACCGGCGGGGAATCCGTGGTATCAATACGCAGGCGTGGGCGAGTCTCTTTTTCTCCCCGTGGTATCGTCCCGCCGCTATGCATCGCAATCAAATCCTCAATTAGCATCTCTGTTGCCCGAACAGATAGATTCTTGCTGAGTACGATCTGCCAGACCCTCAGAATCGCAGCCTCCTCTTTGGCCATCAGCAAAGCTTTGGCATGGCCTTCAGTGATCTCGCCCCGGTCGATGCTGTCCTGAATGGCTTTGGGCAGATGGAGCAGGCGCAGGGTGTTAGTGATGGAGACGCGGTTCTTGCCGACGCGCTGCGCGATGGCCTCGTGGGTCAGGCCGAACTCGTCGTTCAGCCGCCGGTAGGCGCGGGCTGCCTCCATCGCGCCGATGTCCTCGCGCTGGACGTTCTCGACGACCGCCATCTCCAGCATCTCGCGCTCGTTACATTCGCGGACCAGGGCCGGGATCGCCGTCAGGCCCACCGCCTGCGCGGCCCGGTAGCGCCGCTCGCCCGCCACCAACTGGTAGCGCGACGGCCCGATCCGCCGCAGCAGGACCGGCTGCAGAATCCCCTGCTCCCGCACCGAGGCGATCAGCTCTTCCATCTTCTCCGCATCGAACTGCGTGCGCGGCTGATAGGGGTTTGGGACCACCTGATCGAGCGGTATCTCCTGGACCGACGCTTCCGTCTCTTCCGGCTGCGTCTCGGCGATCAGCGCCGCCAGTCCCCTGCCAAGTCCCCTGCTTCTCATGCCTTATCCTCCTGTTCGGATCCCGCCGTCCGTGTGCCCCGCCGGCCGCAGCAATTCTTTGCCGTTGCGCAGGACCTCGTGGGCGATGTCGCGATAAGCCCGCGCGCCGCGCGATTTCGGATCGTAGAGCGCGATCGGCAGGCCGTGGCTGGGCGCTTCCGAGAGCCGCACGTTGCGCGGCACGATGGTCGCTGAGACCTTCTCCTTGAAAAACGCACGTACATCCTCGACGACCTGGTTCCCAAGTCGCGTTCTATTGTCATACATTGTCAGTATGACCTTTGCTATCGCCAGCGTAGGATTGAGATGCCGCTGCACCAGCTCGATGGTCTGCAGGAGCTGGCTGATGCCTTCCAGCGCGTAGTATTCCGTTTGAATGGGGATCAAGACCGCCTCGGCGGCGACCAGCGCGTTCAGCGTCAGCAGGCCGAGCGAGGGCGGCGCGTCGATGAGCACGATGTCGAAATATTCGCGCGCCGGCTCCAGGGCCTGCCGCAGGCGCGTCTCGCGGGAGACCAGCGGCATCAGCGCCAGATCGGCGCCCGCCAGGTCGAGCGTGGCCGGAAGCAAGGACAGATTGACGATGTTGGTCGCCCGGACGGCCTCGGCGATCGGTTTGTTCTCGATCAGCACGTCGTAGGTCGAAAGGGTGACGCTCTTCTTGTCGATCCCCAGCCCGCTGGTCGCATTGCCCTGCGGGTCCAGGTCCACCAGCAGGATTTTGGCGCCCGCCAGCGCCATATAGGTCGCCAGGTTGACCGCCGTCGTCGTCTTCCCGACCCCGCCCTTCTGGTTGACCACCGCGTATATCCGGCCCATCCCTGCTCCTCTTCGTTGCCGGGCAATGAATTACCCGTCTGGGGGCCTTCGGCCTGCGTAGCGAGCGGCGCTTGCGCCTGCCTCGCGAAGAACCGTCCTACCGGACGGAAAAGCCAGAAGATCCCCGCTCGATCCAATATTGTACGCGCTTTGATTCCTACCGGGTTTGTCCCTACACTTAGCTACCCAACCTCACAAATCCTCCTAAATATAGGGATTGTATCCTCGCTCAGCATTTACCTGCAGAGTTTTGTAAACTCCCTGCCTGGTAATCGTGAGATCGTTGCTTCTAAACTGTTATTGGATCGGTAATTGCCCGCTATCGAAGTCAACGAACCACTACTGTAGTTGGACTTTGCAAGCCAGGAGCAAAAGTTATCCAATTCTTGCCGGTCATATCGTCCATTCTCACGATCCTATCGTGCCCAGTATCCGCTACATATATCCTTTGCTGGTTATCTACGAAGATACCACCAGGGAACGAAAAATAGCGATCTTTTACGCCGGAAAACACGGTCCAATTGCTTCCGTTCATATCATCTACGCGAATAATCGCTCCATTATTTCGATCGAGCAGTTTCTTAAAACTATCCTGTGGTGAGCTCTTAAGCTTTTGTTGTAATTTTAGAAAATCCTGTGTGGAAGTATGCATGCCAATATCTACGGACAGAAGATAAATTTTACCTGTCTTATCCACATAAATATCGGGTAATTGAACACCTTTTAAACTATGTCCATGGTGGTCTTCTGTAAGCACTTTCCAATTACTGCCTTGCATGTCGTCCATACGACACAGACGCTCATTACCTGCGTCGATGATAAATATATGGCCTGCGCTATCGACAAACATCGCATCGATCAAATCGAATTGGCCGGTCCCTGGATCGCTATGTCCTAAATTATTTCTCATACCGAAACGAATGAGATTCTTTCCTTTCATATCCTCCATTTGCAGAATCTGGCTGTGTTCTTGATCGGCGATGTAAATATGAATATCGTCTTTAACTTGTTCTCTGCTTTTAACCATAGAATTGCCGTTATGGCAACCTGCCGAAAACAAGGATAACGTTAAGCAACAAAGCATTTTAAATAGCTGAATCGATTTTTTCATCATCTGGTCCTTAAGGTATCTATTCGTGCCTTTCTGCTTTCTCCCACTCTCCATTGGAAAGTAGCTTCCAGGTTCCATCCCAATCCACAAGTAGAAGATCTCCCGTTGGCGAACGCTTCAGAACAGGAGTGCTGCTCCCTCGATATAGCTCGGCATTCGCATCCCAGTATTCCATCTTCCGCAGAAGAATCAGGTCCAGCTTATGGCCTCTGGCCTGTAGTTGCAGCACGATTCCTGCTGCCAGGTTTTGACCCGATGCTGCGGGTGAATACCAGCGCACACCTAAATAGGTTTTTCCCCGTGCGTTGATAAGGCCACAGAATTCGTACGCGTCCTTGTTGTAATAGCCTCGGCCCAATTGGTAGACAATATTGTTTAACTGATCGTGGTCCCACACAGCAGGATTGGTCAGCAAGGAACTGAAAGTCACCGGCTTTGCCAAGAGCTTGCCCTCGTCTGACACGTTCAAAGCAGGAACGCCGTTGATCTCACTTGTGCTAAAGCGTAATCGGGATGCAAGTACTGGCTGCGAAAAAGGGATAGTGGCCACGACGAAATTGCGACTGCCGGAAGCAGAAGGGAGAGGCTGCGCCCCAGCCTTCAGCAGGAACGCGGCAACTTCTTGATACCCGCCTTTTTGTGCCAACATCACTGCGTTCTGTCCAAGAAGATCACGCGCATTGATGTCTGCTCCGTGGGCGAGCAACTTTTTGACCAAGTCCAATTGTCCGTAGTAGGAAGCCCATAGCAGGGGTGTCTTGTGGGCATTGTCAAAACAGTCCACTTTTGCGCCCTGATCCACAAGCTGCCCGGCAAGCGAGAAATCCTGTTGCTGTATGGCATCCAGCAAAGCTTGCCCATTCTGCGACTCGGTTTCCGTTGGATGATTTAGGATCACTCGGGGTTGGCATCCTGATAGCAGGAGCAGTATGCATACCGATAATGCAGTCCTTTTTCGTCCCAGCCGCTCTTTTCGTCTATACCCGGATAAGCAGGGAATATCCATGATCGTCTCCTTGCGTTAAAATATTAACACCACAGGCAAAGATTGTCAAGGCCGCCAAGTCATTTTCCTTCCCTGCACTCTTCGAAGAGAGGGCTGGGTTGAGGGTTAAAGCCGGGTCATCCCCTTCCCAGCGAGCTAAGCGAGCGTTTTAGGGAAGGGGGTTGGGGGGTTAGGCCAAAGAGGGCTTTTGTGGGCAGGCGTCGAAATGAGCGGGCAAGCCGGGCGGAGGCGTAGCCGTCCGGCAAAGATGGGAAAGTCATGCATGCGTGAGTTTACTCCGTTTCAGCAGCAAGCCATCGTTACCGAGGGCGAGGACATCTGCGTGGCCGCGGGCGCCGGGTCGGGCAAGACCGGCGTGCTGGTCGAGCGATTCGTGCGGATCGTCACCAGAAGCAAGCAGGGATCGCTGCCGCCGGAGCAACGCGCGGGCGTGGATCAGATCCTGGTGATTACCTTCACCGAGAAGGCGACCAAGGAGATGAAGACCCGCATCGTCGTGGAATTGACCCGGCTCGGCTGCATCGAGGAGCGGCGTCAGGTGGAGACCGCTTACATCAGCACCATCCACGGCTTCTGCTCCCGGCTGCTGCAGGAGAACCCGTTCGAGGCGGGCGTGGACCCGCAGTTCACGGTGATCGACGAGCCGCAGGCGAAGCGGCTGCTGCGCCAGACCTTCGAGGAAGTGATTGCGGAGGCGTATGCGCGGGAGGACGCCGAGATCGCGGAGCTGGTCGCCTCAGTGCAGGCCGAGCGGACTTCGGGGCCGGAAGGCGGGGAGCCGCTGACCGTGCTGACGGGCGCCGTCGAAATGGTTATGGGGAAGCTGCGCGGGGCCGGCAAAACGCTCTCCGAGCTGGAGCGGCACTGGCTGCGCGGCAACGACGCGACGGCTGCCGCCTGCCTCGAACCCGTCTGGGCGCTCCTGACGCCGGTCTTGACCGAGGTCACCGCGCTGACCGAGGCGCTGGGCAGCCTGCGCCTGAGCGTGGGCGGCACGCTCAAGCTGGCGCAGGACACCGTCCTGGAACGTGCGCCTCGTCTGCGCCCCCATGCGGCCTCCCTGCCGGAGACGTTGATCGCCCTGGAAGAGGTGCAGAAAGCCGCCGGAAAGGCGCGTCCGCGTCCGAGCGGCGCGCCTTCTCAAGAAATGGAGATGGCGCAGATCCTCGCGCGCCTGAAAGTCGCCTGTGAGGAAGCCTCGGCCCTGTTCGGCGTGGTCGCGGCGCGGGAGGAGCAGGCCGGGCGGCTCTGCCATCGTTTGCTGGGGCTGGTGATCGCCGTCTGGCGCGCCTACGAAGAGGCCAAGCGCCGGCGCGGTGCGCTGGACACCGATGACCTGCAGGCGGAGGGCGTGCGCCTTCTGGAAGAGGCGCCTCACGTCCGCGCCCGCTACGCCCGCCGCTTCCGCCACCTGATGATCGACGAGTTCCAGGACACCAATCCGCTGCAGATGCGGCTCATCGCGCTGCTGCACGGTGCCGAGGGAAAAGATGGAAGGGAAAAGGGAAAAGACCCAATACCCAATTTCCTGTTCGTGGTCGGCGACGTGCAGCAGAGCATCTATGCGTTTCGGCATGCCGAGCCGGCGCTGTTCCGCAGCCTGGAGCGGCGGTTCCGGGAGGAGCGCGCGGGAAAACATGTTCCCCTGGCCGTCAACTTCCGCTCGCGGCCGGAAATCCTGCAGTTGGTGTCGCAGGTCTTCTCCCAGGTGTGGCGGGATGCGGAGACTCCCTTCGTGCCGCTGACTCCCGGCGCCGCGTTCGACCCCAAGCCGGCGCCCAGCCTGGAGGTGCTGCTGACCCAGGACCTGCCGCGCCGCGACTACGTGCGCCTGGAGGCGGAGGCGCTGGCCGCCCGCATTCAGGAGATGGTCGAGGGCGCGGAGATGCGGCTGACCAGCCATGCGGACCGGCGGCGCGGCGAGCCGGTCGCCTATCGAGACGTGGCCGTGCTGCTGCGCAGCCTGACCGACATTCAGAAGTACGAGGAGGCCTTCGCCCGGCGCGGCGTGCCCTACTTCGTGGTGGGAGGCGGGCGCGGCTACTACGCCCGCTCCGAAATCCGCGACCTTATGAACGTCCTGACGGTGCTCGACACCCCGCTGGACGACGTCGCCCTGGCCGCCACCCTCCGCTCACCGCTGGTCGGCGCGGACGTGGACACGCTCTACCGCCTGACCCAGCAAGCTCGCCATACCGATGCGGAGACGGAACCTGCCAAAGATGGCAACAGCCGGTCGAAGCGCCGGGACGCGCTGCTCTATCCCGCCCTTCGCCCGCTGCTCGCATCGGGCGCGCTACCGGCGGAAGAGGCCGCGAAGCTGGCGCCGTTCCTGGAGACCATGGAGACGCTGCGCGCCCAGGAAGACCGCCTGCCTGTCGGCCACCTGCTGGAGCGGCTGATCGCCCTGACGCACTACGACGCGCGCCTGCTCTGCCGTCCCGGAGGCCGCCGCCGCTTAGCCAACGTGCGCAAGCTGCTGCAGATGGCAAACGCCGACTCGGTGATGGGCGCGCGGGAGTTCATCCGCCGCCTGCGCGACCTGGAAAAGCTCTCCGACCGCGAGGGCGACGCGCCGACCGAAGAGGAAGCCTCCGACGTCGTGCGCTTCCTGACCATCCACGGCGCCAAAGGACTGGAGTTTCCGATCGTGGTGCTGGCCGATCTGTCGCGCAACCTGCAGTATCCGGAGCGTGGCCTGTTCGTCTGCGAGCCGGCTGTCATGGCGCTGGGCGCGCGGATCGGCGGGGAGCCGAACGTGGCCTACAAGGCCATCGAGAAGCGGCGACAGGAGGCGGACCGTCAGGAATCGGACCGGCTGCTCTACGTCGCCATGACCCGCGCCCGCGAGCATCTGATTCTCTGCGGCAACCTGGGACGCAACTACGGACACACCTGGAGCGACAACCTTTTCCCGCAGCTCGGCTTGCTCGAAGCCCCACCCGAGCCGCAGACGCAGACCTTGATGGGCGGCCTCTCCGCACGGGTCGCGCCGCTTTCACACTACGTCCACGCTCCTCTTTCCGGCCAGCCTGGCTCTGCGCTTTCCGCCCGCCGCCAGGCCGAAGCCCGCGCCGACCGCCTCGCCGAGGCCATCCTGTCCGGGCAACTGCTGGAAGCCGCACTCGCCAACACCCCCTGAACCGGCTCCGCCCGTCCAGCAGGAACCAGCCGGCCGGTGTCGAATAAGCCTGTGTAAGCAGGGAAGCCATCACAAGGAGCGGGAAATCATGCGGAAGCGAAATAGCAGGTGGACGAGCCTGGCACTGCTCGGCTGTCTGGGAGCCGCGATGGCGCTCGGCGCCTGCTCTCACAAGCAGGTGACCGGGGAAGCCCCGGCACAGGCGGGACAGCCGGATACGCCCTTGATCCAGGCCGCCGCGTCCGGAAAGGCCGATACCGTCAAGCAACTGCTGGCGCAGGGATCCGATCCCAATGCGAAGGGCGAAGGCGACACGACGGCCCTGCTGGCGGCGGTGCAGAGCGGCTCACTGCCGGCCGTGAACGTACTCCTGGCCAGCAAAGCAGACCCGAACGTGGCGGACGATAGCAACCAGACTCCGCTCATCCTGGCGGCCCGGACGGGCCGCGCCCCGATCGTCGCGGCGCTGCTGGAGAAGGGCGCGAAAGCCGACGCCAGCCCGAGCGGCCAGACCGCCCTGATGATCGCCATCGATCAGGGGCATCCGGGCGTGGCGCAGGAGCTGATCGCCCATGGCGCCAACGTCAACGCCAAAGACAAGAGCGGACGGACGGTCCTGCAGTACGCCATCTATCGCGGCGATGTCCAGACCGCAAAGGACCTCATTGCCCACAAAGCCGACGTCAACGCGAAGGGCGACTTCAACGGCACGCCTCTCCAAACCGCCCTCAAGACCAAGCACACCGCCCTCGTGGACCTGCTCAAGAAGGCCGGCGCCAAAGACTGAGGGGTGAACGCTGCTCTCCGCGAGACTCGCGCAAGCGCGGCTCGCTCCGAATCGCGGCTTGGGGGATCGCTGCTAACGCAGCGGGCGCTCCCGCTTCGCGGGTTTGAGGATCGAGGAAGAGAAAAGCAGGGCGCTGCTGGCAGCGCCCTGCTTCTCTTTTCCCTCTCCTTGCGAGGGAGACAAAGTAGAGCCGGTGGTCAGGTCTGAGAGGGCCTGTAACGATGCTGTAACGATAGCGTAACGCTCATCTTGTATAATAGCCTCAGACAGGATTTCCTTTATCCATAAACGAAAGGACTGCAATCACGATGTTTCGTACTCTGTCTCGCCTGTTTCTGTCCATCCTTCTTTTTGGGGGTGGAATCGCCCCCATTGCGGCACAGACATCCGACCTCTTTGTCTCCGACTATTACGACGGCAAGGTCGTTCACTACAACGGCAATACCGGCGCGTTCATCGACGTCTTCGTCTCCCCCGGCAGCGGTGGGATCAGCGAAGCCGATGGCATCGTCTTCGGCCCAGACAACAATCTCTATGTCTCCAGTCATGGCAGCAGCGCGGTCTTGCGCTACGACGGCACGACCGGAGCCTTTATGGATGCGTTCGTTCCCTCCGGCAGCGGCGGGCTGAATGGACCGTTCGGGATCGTCTTCGGCCCGGATGGCAACCTCTATGTGGACGGCGCCTTCAATAGCGCCTGTCTGCGCTACAATGGCACGACCGGGGCGTTCATCGACACCTTCACTTCCGGCTATGCTGCCTACCTCGCCCACGGAAATGCGTTCGGTCCGGACGGCAATTTCTATGTCGTCGACTACTATAACGAGGTCGTGCGCTACAACGGCAAAACGGGGAAGTTCATGAACGTCTTCGCGTCGAACAGCGCCCTGTCGACGCCTGCCGCGCTCTGTTTTGGTCCGGACGGCAACCTTTACGTCACCGGCTATTACGACGGCGCGGTGCTTCGTTTCAACGGCAGGACCGGCGCTTACATCGACACGTTCGTTCCCGCCGGCACTGCAGGTCTGGACGGAGCGGAAGGCGTGCTCTTCGGCCCAGACCTGAATCTCTACGTCGCCAGCGCGCACGGCCCCGAAGCCATTCTCAAATTCGATGGCAAGACGGGCGCCTATCTCGGCATTTTCGCCTCCGGCGGCGGACTGGTCAATCCGACCCAGTTCACGTTCCGCCCCGCGATCGTCTACCCGATCGCGATGAATCTCTCCCGAACCACGGTCCCCGGCAGCCTGACCGATCAAGGCGAAGTCATCTTGAATGCGCCCGCTCCTCCAGGGGGCCTAACGGTCACGCTCAGCAACACCAACTCGGCTGCGACCGTGCCCGGCAGCCTCACGTTTTCGGGTGGAGAGACCCTCAAAACCTTCCGCATTCCGACCAGCGCGGTCAGCTCTGCCGTGACGGGCAAGGTAACAGCCACCTACTACAACGTCAGCCAGAGCAATACCCTCACGGTGCGCCCGATCGGCGTCGCTTCCCTGAAACTCTCCTCCACCTCGGTCACCGGCGGCAATAGTGTGACGGGAACGGTCACGCTGGAAGCGCCGGCAGCCCCTGGCTCTATCACGGTTTCCCTGTCCAGCAACTACCCATCGGTCGCCAATCCGACGGTGTCGAGCCTCACGATCTCTGCCGGCAGCAAGACCGGAACCTTCACCATAGCGACCCATTCGGTCTCGACCGCGACCACCGTGAAGATCTACGCCACCGCCAACGGCACCACCAAAAACGCCAAGCTCACCGTTAATCCGTAAAAGGCCCCCATCCCCTTCCCATCGCCTAGCCCACCCCTTACCCCCTTCCTCTCCTCGAACCTTCGGAAGAACAGGGGGAGAATTGAACCCAAATCTCCCCTCTCCTTTTGTAGGAGAGGGGAGGGGTGCCGAACCGTTCCGAAGGTTCAAGCACCGATGGCGATTGGAGAGGGGGTGAGGTTAAAACGTCATCTTGCCCGGTTGTGCGTGCGGGTGCTATAATGGGCACGGCATGGAGAATCTGTCGCCGGACAATCGCCGCCGTCTCCCGCGCCCCCCCGGCTTTCCCCTTCTGCTGACTGTCCTGCTGTTTACCGCTGGACAGCGGATTCTGCCTGCCCAGACGCCGCCCGCTTCTCCGGTTCCGGCACAGACTGCCCCACCGGCCACCGCGCCTGCCGGTCAAAATCCTCCTGCCCCCACGCCCCAGGGGCCGCCGCCTCCGCTCCCGCACCCGGCCGGCCCGCCGGTCATCCCCATGGCGGACATCACCGCCAACGGAGGGATGGCGATCGGACCCAACGGAGAGATCACCGCCCAGGACTTCGTCCTCAAATACCAGAACGTAACTCTCTCTGCCGACCGCGTTACGGGCAATCTCAATTCGGAGATCGTCTTGAGCGGCCACGCCCGTATCGAGACGCGCGGCGCTGTCTCCTATGCCGATGGCATCCACTACTACCCGCGCACGCACTGGTACCGGCTCGATAATCCGCGCGCCGTCCTCCAGCCGGAGTTTCTGCAGGAGCGGGTGCTGGACCCCGTCTTCATCCGGGGCGGCGAGGTCACCGGCAACGACACCGGCTACAGCCTGGCGGAGCGTTTCATGGCCACCACCTGCCGGGAGACGCGCCCTCACTACGAGCTGCGGATCAAATCGGCGGAGCTCATTCCCTACAAGCGCCTGGTGCTCCGCCATGTGGGCGTCGTGCTCTTCGGCCAGAAGCTGATCGTCCTGCCCTACGTGGTCATTCCCCTCAACGAGCGCGGCCCGCGCCACATCCGTACCGACTATACGCCGGAGTTCGGGCAGAACGCGGAGGAGGGATTCTACGCGCGCTTTCCTTATACGATCGTGGAAGGGCTGGCCGCCGCGACCCTGCTGCGCATGGACTTCACGCAGAAACTCGGCGAGGGCTACCGGATCGAGCAGGAGTACCTGGCGGGCAAGCAGAGCAGCGTCTATAACACCACGCCCACCAACGGCGCCGGGATCGCTACCGCAAACGGCACGATCATACCGGCATCCGGCTATGGCGTCGCCCGTCCGGGGCTGTCCGCTCTGGGCACCGGCCTCGGCCCGCAGAACGGCGGCCTGTTCACCATGCAGGGCTACTACGGCGAGGGATTCAGCCGCAACCTCAACGCCAGCTTCCAGCATCAGCAGGACATCGGCAGCAACAACCGCTTCGACCTGCAGACCAGCCTGCAGCGCAACAGCTTCTACTCCTTCACCGATCAGACCAACCTGACCTCGCGCTTCGACTTTACCCACAACGACACGGCGCACGGCGTCAATGCCGATCTGAACCTCAACTTCAACTCCAATGCCTCGCCGGGCTTCTCGACCAAGCAGCTAACGGGCAGCCTCCACCAGTCGTTCGTCTTCGGGACGCTCGGCGCCAACCGCAACAGCCTCTCCTACGCCCTCGACTTCGCCCGCTTCGTCAATTCCGGCAGCGGCATCGGCAGCCTCTCGCAGCAGCTCAATCCGCAGATTCAGTTCGAGCACGATTCCCGCGACTACGCGCTGACGCTGCAGGCCAACACGAGCCTGGCTCTCGGCGCGCAGTCCTCGCAGACGAGCAACATCGGCATTCTGGAGCGCCTGCCGGAGCTGCAGCTTAGCTCGGACACGTACAATTTCAAGGGCGGCTGGCTGCAGAAGCTGCCCCTGCACCTCGACTTCGGCGCGGGACGCTATTCCGAGCCGGGCACCGACGTCACCGCCGACCGCTTCCTGACGGGTCTGGCGTTCCAGGACACGCCTGTTCTGCGCGGGCGCGTGGAGATGACCGAAGGCGGCGGCTTCGAGCAGCGTTTCTACAGCGACGGCGCGGCCCAGTACATCGTCCGCGACTCCACGCGCATGCGCTGGCACCTCGGCAAGCGCTCCGGCATCGACTTCAACTACCAGTACGCGCAGCCGGAAGGCGGCACGCCGTTCCTGTTCGATACGTTCGAGCACACGCACTATATCACGGCGGAGGCCGGCTATCTGGACGATCCCCACTTTCAGTTGACGGCCCAGGTCGGGCGCGACTTTCTGGGGACCTCGCGCCTGCAGCCCTGGCAGTCGCTTTCCACGCGCATGATGTGGCGGCCCTCCTCCCGCTTCCGGTTGGATATGCAGGCCCTCTTCGATCCCAACACCGGCCGCTTCCTCGGAGTCACTGACCTCTGGCGGATACGCGGCGCCAACGACTTTGCCATCGACCTCAACACCAGCTACGACCCGCAGGCCCACAACTTCGCCCAGATCAACACCCAGTTCGACATCCCGCTGGGCCGCAGTTGGCGCATTACCGGCCTCCTGCGCTACAACGGCTACACCAAAGCCTTCGAGAGCCGCAACTTCGAGATCACCCACGATTGGGACTGCATGGAAGCCAGCCTCACCTATACGGAAGCCCCCTTGAGCTACCGCCCCTACCGGGAGATCTACTTTACCCTGCGTATCAAAGCATTCCCCTTCTTCCGCAGCTTTGCGCACGGCCCCGCAGGCGAAGCCCTCGGTCCCGGCATCGGCACCATCTACTGAGGTATCTGCTTCAGCCTGCGAAGCCCGAAGGTTCGACTTCATACTTCAGGCCGGGGTTTTAACCCCGGTCGTATGATTTGCGGGCATCGGCAGAGTATGGTATTATCCTGAGTGCAGATCGGGAGCGGCGGAAAGCGGTCGCTTTCCCGGTCCCGCCCATTAAGATCGCGTACCGATGCTGCCGAAACTTCTCACGCACACGCTCCCCCTGCTGCTTCTGGCCCTGGCGGTCGCTACGGCGATCGCGGCGTATGCGCAACGGTTGGTGGCGCGATGGTCGGGGAAAGCGGAGGGCCTTCTCGGCAGGGTCGCCTGGCCGCGCGGACGCGCCGTCCTGATCGTCTTCCTGGTCTCCCTGTTGGCGTGCGTAACGCTCTCGCTCGTCCTGGGTATTCCCGATCCCGCCGTCCACGACGAGTTCAGCTATCTGCTGGCCGCCGATACTTTCTCCCATTTCCGGCTGACCAATCCGCCGCATCCCATGTGGGTGCATCTCGACACCTTTCAGGTCCTCCAGCGCCCCACCTATGCCTCGAAATATCCCCCCGGCCAGGGCATGGCGATGGCGGTCGGCGAGATTCTGACCGGCCTGCCCATCGTGGGCGTCTGGCTGAGCACGGCTCTGCTCTGCGCGGCCCTCTGCTGGATGCTTATGGCCTGGATGCCCGCGCGCTGGGCGCTCCTGGGCGGTCTGCTGGCGGCCCTGAACATGACCATTCTGGAATGGAGCCAGAACTACTGGGGCGGCGCGGTCGCGGCGCTGGGCGGGGCGCTGGTCCTGGGCGCGGCGCGGCGGCTAGCCGACCGGCCGCGGGCGCGGCACGCGCTCGTGCTGGGGCTGGGATTGGGGATCCTGGCGAACAGCCGCCCTTACGAAGGCTTTGTCTTCGGGACCGCCTCCGTGCTCGCCCTGCTCGTCTGGTTTCTGCTTCGCCGCGTGCCCGCCCGCATCTGGCTGCGAAACGTCGCCGGACCGCTCGCGCTGGTGCTGGCGCTGTTCGGCGCCTGGATGGCCTACTACAACTGGCGCGTCACCGGCGACCCGCTGCTGATGCCGTTCTCTCTCTACGAGCGCCAGTACACGGCCAGCCCCCAGTTCGTCTGGCAGGCGCCCAAAGCCGAGCCGGTCTACTACCAGCCGGTGATCCGCCAGTTTTTCACCAGCACCGCGCGCCGCCTCTATGCCTCCGAGCACAATTTCCAGGGCTATCTGACGGCGGCGCCGGGCAAGTTCCTCGCGCCGCTGGGCTTTTTTCGGCCGCTGGCACTGGTGTTCGTCCCGCTGCTGACGCTGCCCTGGATGCTGCGGCGCGATCGGTGGATGCGCGCGGCCCTGATCCTCGGCCTGCTGACCGCCTTCGCGCTCACGCTGACCAAAGCCATCTTCTTTCACTATGCCGCGCCGATGACCTGCCTGATATTTCTGTTTCTGGCGCAGGGATTGCGGTATCTGCGCCTCTGGCGGCCCTGGAACCGCCCGGTCGGGGCGCTGGCGATGTGGGGAACGATCGCGCTGTTTATGGCCTCGTTCGCCAACTGGTGCGTGGCCTACGGGCATCTCAACCGGAACGGATTCTGGTCGCAGCGGCGGCACATCATCGACCTCCTGAAGGACAAAGGCGGACAGCATCTCGTCGTGGTGCGCTATCGCCCGGATCATAACCTCAGCCAGGAGTGGGTTTATAATGCCGCCGATATAGACGATTCCCCGATCGTGTGGGCGCGCGATATGGGACAGGTCCGGAACCGAGAGCTGATCCTGTACTTCGACCGGCGTCAGATCTGGCTGCTGGATGCAGACGATAAGCATCCGCACCTGCTTCCCTATCCGCCTGGATGGTTCTTGCCGGTGACGAAGTCTCCGGTAGATCGGGCGCCATAGCGATGCCTGCACGACGGACGAAAGTCTTTCGCTGTGAGGCGCGTAAGCGCCGGGTGCGCTTCGGACACGTTCTGCTGGCGGGTTTTTCGTCCGAAGGACGATTGGCCGAAGGCCCTACAGACGGGTATTTCCGTGCCCGGCTGACGGCAGTGGTCTTGATTCTGAGCGCCCTGGGGGGCCTCTGGCTGCGCATCTCTATCGCCCGTCAGAGCGGCCTGTGGCGAGACGAAGCGCTCTGCCTGTTCGTCACCCGGCTGCCTACGCTTTCGGACCTGCTCGCCTTCCTGCACTATCATGAGTCGCATCCGCCGCTGTTTTATTTGCTGCTGCGCGGCTGGCTGGCCCTGTTCGGCCCTTCCACCGCCTCGGCGCTGGCGCTGCCCATCCTGTTCGGTGCCTTGCTGCCCCCGGTCGCCTACTGGGTGGGCCGCCGCACATTCTCACCGAGGGTCGGATTGCTCTCCTGCGTGCTGGTGGCTCTCTCTCCCGATCTGGCGGTCTATAGCGGGCAGGTACGCCCTTATTCGCTGATGCCCTTGCTGGGGCTGCTGTCGGTCTTCTTCTTGTGGCAGGGGCTGCGTGGTGGAGGCTGGAAGAGCTGGCTGGGCTATGGGGTGAGCACGCTGGCGCTATTGTACGCGCATCACTGGGGCTGGCTGGTGGAGGTGGCGGAATGGGCCCTCGTGATCGCGTCGATGCTCTTTGTCTCCACGCGTCCCGGTCGTCGTGGCGCGCAGGGTTTCCTTCTGGCCCAGGCCGCCATCCTGCTCGGCTACCTGCCCTGGCTGCCGGCGCTGCTCTACCAGATGCACCATGCCGGACACGGCGCGTCGGGAGGCAGCCTGCGCTTCCCGGTGGTCTCCGGGTTCTTTTCTACCGTTTTTCTCGCGCTGGGCAACAACGACTGCGCGCCTTATCCCCTGAATCGAATCATGGCGCTTCCCCTGCTGGCGGTGCTGGTTGTGGGCCTGATCGCCTCTTATAAAGCGGCCTCGCTGAGTGAGGATCGCCTGGACCCGCGCCGCCTGGCGCTGCTTCTTTATGTGGGCGTGCCGCTCTTCGCCTTCGGGCTGGCGCTGGCGCTGATCCACCGGGCCAACCTGCTGTTCCCTTACTGCTATCTGACCGTGGCGCCGCCCCTGCTGGTGGCGCTGAGCCTGGCGATCGTCTCGCTCCCCGGACCGCGCCGATGGCCGTGGGCCGTGCCGGCGCTGGCCGCTTGCCTGATCGCAGGCTATTACGGTGTCGCCGTTATGACGCCGGGCCGGTTCCGGCGCTCCAACGCGCGGGAGCTGGCGGCGGCGGTCTTCGCGCGGGCGCATCCGAACGATCTGATCGTCATCGCGCCGGAGTGGTTGAGCAGCTCCTTCAACTACTACTACCGGGGAAACAATCCCCAGATCGACTACCCGCACGTGGGGCGCGAAGGCGCCGTCGAGTTCGACGGCATCTATGCCCGCCAGGCGGACCCCCTCCTGTTCCGGCGCTTCCAGGCCCAGATGGTGGCCGTCCATGCCGCCGGGCAGCCCGTCTGGCTCATTCTGAACCGGCCAGGCCCGCTTCCCGATCTGCCCGCCGGGACGGACACCCCGGCGACCGATCCTGGTCTGGCCGGCGTCATTCGGAGCAGCCCGCAGATGTCCTTTCTGACCCGATTGTACGGGCCGCCCCGCGCGCTGAGGGCCGGAAGCGGCTGCGCGACGGAAAACCTGGAAGCCTTTCTCTTCACTCCGAGAAACCCTTAGTACGCGTGTCCTGAAGCAACTTATGGTAACATTTGGTGTCAAGTGTCCTCATTGGCAGGCACACAGTATCGCGATGGAGTTCGCTGAAATATGATTCACGGCAAACAAGTAATGGTGGTGCTCCCGGCCTACAACGCGGAAAAGACCTTAGAGAAGACCCTCTCGGAAGTCTCTCCCGGCATCGTCGATGCCTTCCTCCTGGTCGATGATGCCTCCAAGGATCAAACCGTC
>DASRCN010000077.1:0-2222 GCA_035653075.1 Chthonomonadaceae bacterium
TCGACATCGCGGAGAAGCCGATCCATCGCCGCACGGTGTGAGTCGCTGCCTCCAGCTGAGTCCGATCCCTCCCACCGACAGGCGCCGCAGGCGACTACATCGGCGCGAGTCACGGGCAGCCAACTTGTCTTGCGCCGCAGGCGATAAGATCCGTGCGAGCACGGGCGGCCGAAGGCCCCTAGGAGCCTGTCCTGGAATTAACCGAACCTTTGCGTCGGCTTGCCCGGTTGTGCCGGTTGCGTGGCGAATCCTGGTTCTATTTCGATGTTGTTACGCGCACATAGTCCGCTCGGTTGCTCTATTTGCTCGGTATTCGGTATTTCGCGCTTTCGGGGCTCGCCGGCCTCGGATGTGACTTATTGCGCGACCGCCGAGCCGCAGGTGTAGCGTAGATACTTGACCAGGTTATGGGTGGCGCAGATCCAATGCCACTCCTCTTTCGCTTTGGTTAGGCCGCGTCGCATGATCTGGCGGAACCCGGGGGATCCTGCGCAGCCTTTCACTTGACCGAAGGTAGGCTCAACAGTTTTCATCCGCCAGGAGTAGGCCTCGCGGCCACTTTCGGTGCTGAGCTTGCGGCGCATCTGATCGGAGATCGGCAGCGCGTCCGTTGGGATCTCGTCGGGGACCGGAACTTTCCCGGTGTGATTACGATGCCTCGTCCTGTCTGGCGGTATGAAGAGTTCGGTATTGGGACAGACCGAGGCGGTGGCGTTCTCATTGCTGAAATACCCGGCATCGGCGGCAACCTGCTCGGGTTGCTGACCGGTGTTCTGCTCCACCTGAGTGAGCATCGGCACAAAATGAGGAGCGTCGGCAGCCTGGTTGGTGAGGTCGCAGGCTACGATGATCTGGTGACCGCCGTCCACGGCGGCCTGGGCATTGTAACCCTGAATGAAGTTGCCGTTGCCGGCTTTCATGATGCGGCTGTCCGGGTCCGTGAAGTTTCTCTGGGCGGTGGGCTTGGGAGCATCTTCCTGCTTGGGCTTACGGCCACGCAACTCTCCGCGGGTCTGCTCCTGGCGGGCTTTTCGTTCCGCGTCCTTGGCTTCCTGAGCGGCCTTCTGCTCGGCTTCCAGGGCAGCCCTGGCTTCTCGGATCTTGGCCAGGCGCGTTTCTCGATGCCGGAGTTCTTCCGGAATATTGGGGCCTCGCGCGTCCTTACCGAAGAGGTCGTCCTCTTCCTGGTCGACCTCACGACTCTTCGCGAGGTAGGCTTCGATCTCGGCGCGGAGCTTTGCTTCGGTTTCGACCATGCGGGCGTAGCTCATCGCCTTGCGCTTGCTGGCGTTGGCGTCGATTTTGGTGCCGTCGATGGCGACATGGCCGAGACTGACCATTCCGGCTTTCTGGCAGAGTTTGACGCTCTGTCCGAACAGATCGGCAAGGGCGTCCCCGTGGCGGAGGCGGAAGGTATTGATCGTTCGGAAGTCGGGCTGCGACCCGGCTGCCAGGTAGCGGCCTCCGAGATCGCCTTCGCAGAGAGCGGCGATCTGACGGGTCGAGTAGACGTCGGAGGCCCAAGCGTAGAGCAACAGACCGACCATCATCTTGGGATCGAACGCGGGCGCGCCCCGCGTGTCGCTTGGGTACGCTCGGTAAAAGGCGCCGAGGTCCAGCTCCTCGACCAGATCCCGAACAAGGTAGGCGACATGGTCCTTCGGCAGCCAGTCCTGAGGCGAAACCGGCAGGAGAAACGGCTGATCCGGACAGTAGGCGCGGAAATGTGTGCTCATGTCAGTAGATTCACCGCCAGCTATAAGAAGACCTGGTTCAGCGGGCCTTATTCAGGGACAGGCTCCTAGCCGGCCCGGACTTTTCGAAGGTCCCTCTCGCGCCGCTTACGAAGCGCCAGGCCCAGCGCGCCAAGGCCGCTCCAGAAGACAGGAAACGCGTTTGGCGCCGGCGTTACAACGGCTACCGTGAACACACCGTTGCCATTGCCGTTGAGACCGAAAGTAACGTCGTTAAAGGCCGGATCATAGTAGGAGCCACCTCCGCCGCCCGCGCCGCCTGAACCGCCGCCGCCCCCGGCTCCCCCTCCCGAATAACCGCCGCCGCCACCGCCGCTGTTGTCGCCGCCGCCCCCTCCGCCTCCGCCGAAACCGCCATTCTCGGACGTGGAGCCGCCGGCTCCCGCGCCTCCCGCACACGTAGGCGGCCCAAATCCGCCCTGGGCTACCAGGCTGCTGGTTCCATTGCTCGACCAGCCTGCCCCTCCT
>DASRCN010000078.1:0-92047 GCA_035653075.1 Chthonomonadaceae bacterium
TCTTCTTCATGGATGTCTCCTGGGTCGGTTAGTATCTTACCCTGTCATGAGACTAACCTTCCAAGGTGTCCAGTTTTAGGGGGATGGAGCACCGGCAGAAACCTGACTCAAGCCTCTGTCCGGTAAATGGGGTTCACTCCACAACTGTCTCTCCCCTCTCCTTTGGAAGGAGAGGGGAGAGGCAGGGCACAGCAAGCAGCGCCCCTACTAGCAACTAGCCACTAGAAACTAGCAGCTTAGAAAGTTGCGCAGCAGGTCCTTGCCGCAGCCGGTCAGCACGGATTCGGGATGGAACTGCACGCCTTCGACCGGATGCTCCCGGTGCCGCACTCCCATCACCTCGCCCTCTTCCGTCTCCGCCGTGATCTCCAGGCATTCCGGCATGGTTTCACGCTTGATGACTAGCGAGTGGTAGCGCGTGGCCTCAAAGGGATCGGGCAGACCCCGGAAGACGCCTTTGCCGGTGTGATGAATTTGCGAAATCTTGCCGTGCATGATTCGGTCGTTGCGGACGACCTCGCCGCCGAAAGCCGCGCCGATGCTCTGATGTCCCAGGCAGACGCCCAGGATAGGGATCTGCCCAGCGAAGCGCTGAATGAGCGGCACACAGACGCCCGCCTCGTTGGGAGTGCAGGGACCGGGCGAAAGCAAAATCCGCTCCGGCTGCATCTCCGCAATCTCGTTCAGCGAGACCCTATCGTTACGCCGCACGACGAGATCGGCCCCGAGCTCACCCAGATACTGAACGAGGTTGTAGGTAAAGCTATCGTAGTTGTCGATGACCAGAATCATGATGTTATCTTGCTCTCCCTTACTCCCGTTTTGCTGCCCCAAGGGCGATGAATTCAAATGCGGCAGAATAATAGGTGCACAATTCGCTCAGAATATTATGCGGATCCTCTGCCTGTTGAATTTTGTTACGAAACCAGTTTGCGAACATACTCATCAGTCCATCTTCTGCCCTGCTTATCAATTCACGAGCCCAAAGCGTATAGTTGAGGTTAAAACAGTAGCCTCTATCTCCAGGTGCCATATTATTTTGACTGCTTGTCTTTGATCTAACGGGGCTTCCAATACAAAAGCCTCTTTCACATCATTGTAACGCTTTAATTTCGTAGGCAAGTCCCACACCTGGCCGTATTCTTTGTAATAGCGATCGAGAGCTTGCCGAGCAGTCTCTATTTGGTAGTAATCTAGCAATTTCATAAATGAACTCCTCGTCCGCTTTTAGAGTATTGGCAAGTCGTCGCCAATTGAGCTATATCAATTAGTATAGCCCCCTTTGTTGGACACGTCAAATGATGCTCACCATCGAGAGTAGCTTGCTGTGAGGAAGAGAAACATTCCGATACTAGCGGACGCATAACAGTGCGCCGCTTCGCCAACGCAGGCTGGAAGGGCACCCAGGGATGAGAGAGGGATTCGTTAAGGCGGCTTGCCCAGAAAATGAACACGGCTTCGCCACTCAAGGTCCCGATGACGCTCCCAGAAAGAAATTAAGGCACGAGTAAGCATGCCGAATTCGTCGTTGGCGATTGTAAGGCCATCGACGAAAATAACGCCGGAATGTTGCTGGCCTCCGGCAGACAGTTCGATTAGCAGCGGAGGAATTGTCTTCAGATCGTAGGTAACAAGCGTCAACCCTTCCGCTGCCGCCGCCAACAGGAGTTCTTTGTCGTGCCGCCCCCGGAAAGCTCCCTTCTGCCATGTATGCACACTCTCGATCACGATGGCTGGTCGATGCTTCTGCACCTGAGCGGCCACAACCTGAGAAATATTTTCGTCAAGCAGAAGGTGAAGACTCATGATCCGCCTGGGGATTTACGACATCGATTGGAACGTCGGCAAGATCATTCTCTGTCAAGCTGGTGCGCCCGATTTGCGGCAAGAAACGCTTGAGCCGCTCAAACCCTTCCCGGTTTTCAGCCAGCGCCGACTCAATTTCTTCCGGATAAGCTGCCGCGTAGTCGAGAGCAGCCTGAACAGATTCAGGCTGCAAATCCAGATGCCTGGCAGTTCTGACAACATCGTTTTCATAACCCTGCGCCACCATAATCACCTGCCAAACCTCTAACCGGCCTTTAAGACAGGCCACGCGCTCGCCGTTGATGCTGCGAAACTCAATGTAGGGAAACCGGTTCAGACGGAGCCATTCATCCACGATACGTGCGCCGACCTCGCTAACAGATCTCCGTTCCTTTTGGGCGATCCGGCGAACTTCTGCCGCATCTTCATCTGGAATACGTAAGGTTAATGTTGTAGACATTGTCTTGTTCTTTCTTGACTCGGAATGCCTTGTTAGTATAACTATAATACATCTGAATCAGATAATAAGCAACCGGGCTGGCAAAAATTTTCTTTCATCTTAGCATCTGGACCGACAAGGCTTGTTTTCGCAGAGAGCGTCAGTGATTTTGCAACGAGGACTTTCTCGGCGGCTGTACCGGTTCAGCCAGTGCCGAAACAGGAGGCACGTTCCATCCTTCCGCTCGGATGCGGGCGCGGCCAGATCCAAGTTATAGACCTGCGCGGTCACCGTGCAGCCCGGAAAGGAACGGTAGGTGCAGTTGCCTTCGAGACGGACGGTACTGGCTCCATCGCCCCTTCCTAGAACAATGAGTCCTGCTTCCAGATGAACGGAGGGGTATTAGCGTAGCGAAGGGGCACAAACCTGATTTTTCCCTTCACGCTTGGCTTTATAGAGGCGCTCATCCGCCAGGGCAATGATCTTTTCCAGAAGCGCGGCCTCCCGGCTGGTCGCCATGCCAATGCTGATGGTCACCACCAGGCCAGGGAGAATCTGCGCCCATTCATAGCCCTCAATGGAGGCGCGCAGTCTTTCGCACATCGCATGACAATCCGGAGGGGCGGTCTCCACCAGAAGCAGCAGGAACTCTTCGCCCCCATAGCGCCCCACGACATCTACGGAACGGCAGCCTTTCTTGAGCAGCCTAGCCACCGTGCGCAGTACCTCGTCTCCTACCAGGTGGGAGTGGGCGTCATTGATCTTTTTGAAGTTGTCGATGTCCACCAGAGCGAGGGTCAGATCATGGTCGAAGCGCTGCGCGCGTTCATACTCCTGCGCGATCCGCTGGTCCAAATGCCGCCGATTGGACATGCCGGTCAGGGCATCTTCTTGCGTCAGACGCTCCAGCTCCTGGGCCTGCTGCTGCAGAATAGTCAGCATCTCCGATTTCTGCACGTTCGCCTGTTCGAGATCGCGATACGCCTGCGCCAGCTCCACGTTCTTGAGACGACGGATTTCCGATTCTCTTCGGACGCGATCGATCTCCGCTTTGATCTCCAGCACCTGCCGGCGATGATCCTGCTCCTCTGCAAACAACGCCGCACTGGCCTGATGATAGGCTTTATAGTGCTCCAGGGCGCTCAAGGAGTCATGCCGGGCTTCGTAGAGAGCCGCGAGCGCCTGATGGGCGCGGCTGATCAACTCCTGTGAGTTCAGCGCCTCACCCAGCGCCAGGGCCTGCTGCAGATAGTCCAATGCCTGGTCGTGCAAATCGCGCTGTGTATAGTTGTCCGCAATATTGAGAAGCGTCTCCGCGCGGGAGAATCCGTCGCCGGCCCCCTCCAGCACCGCAAGGCCCTGGTTATAGCACGTCATCGCCTGCTCCAGGTCGCCGAGCGCCTGGTGCGATCCGCCCATGTTGATCCAGGCCATGGCCTCATGGTAGCGATGATTGGTCCGGCGCGCCATCTCCAGCCCTTGCCGGTTGTAGTCGAGCGCCCGCTCATAGTCGCCCATTCTACAATACAGGTCTCCCAGGTTGTTTAGCGAAGCGCACACGCCGGAGAGATTGCCCAGGCTCTCTTTGATCGCCAGGCTACGCAGATGGCAGTCAAGCGCGCTCGTCATATCGCCCAACTTCTCATACACCAGGCCGAGATTGTTGATGGCTCTCGCCGCGCCGGTCGGATTGCCGGCCTCCTCATGAAGCTGCTGGCTTTGCAAGTGATAATCATGCGCTTCCAGATACCGGGCCATATCGAAGCAGACCAGCCCGATATTGTTGAGCGCGCTGGCTTCGCCGCGCCGGTCGCCCGTCTGCCGACGGATTTCCAGGCTGCGTGTATAGCAATCCCGCGCCGCCTCGTAATCGTTGAGCCGAAACTGGATCTTGCCGATCGCGTTCAGAACGGCCGCCTCGCCGGACGCATCTCCCAGCTCCTGGTAGAGGCGCTGCGCCTGGAACAGGTCGGCCATCGCGCAGACATAGTTCAGCAGAACGGCATGACACTCCCCATTGTTAAGCAGGGCATGGGCCAGTCCGCGCTGGTAGCCGATCGCCTCCGCCTCACGACAGATCGCCTGGCTCTGTGCCAGCGCCTGCCGGGCGTCGTTGTCCATCCTCTCCCAAACCTGATGGTTCAGCGCATCGATTTCGTCAGGTGTCATTCCCTAGATCCCTAACAGTGTCATCCTAGTATAGCCCGCTTTTGCACGGCCGTCAAACGAAGCGAGAGCGCCGGGAAGGAGAACCCTCTCCTTTGCCGGGCCACTTCGTCTGGAGACCGAACGTACATAATTCCATTTGGAATTATCGGAAGAAGGAGGAATCTATTGACACAGGAATCTATTCCATAGTAAACTATGGAAGCATAGAAGAATATGGAGACGGCATGAAAAACGAAGAGCCTCAAGACCTCTTTTATATTCGCACGCAGGCGCACTGGAAGGCGCTTTCGCATCCCTTGCGGCTGGGCATCGTTCGATTGCTGCGCCAGAAGGCGATGACCAACGAGGAGTTGGCCCGTGCCCTCGGCGTCGCCAGCGGCAAGCTCTATTTCCATACCCGGCAACTGCTGGAGGCCGGCCTGATCCAACTCGTCGGAACCCGCCAGAAGCAGGCGATCACCGAGAAGCTGTACCGTACCGTCTCCAGGCGGTTTCTGGCGGCGCCTCCGCTCGAGCCTGAAGGCACGCCTACCTATGCCGGAGGGACTGAGAGCGCCATTCAACTGTATCAACACACCCTGCAGGAATATCCCGACCTCTTTGCGCCCGGCCGCTATGTGGCCGACCACAATCTGCTGCTGTTAAAACCGCAGAAAGCCGAGGAGATCCTGCAAAAGCTCGGCGCTCTCGTACAGGAAGCGATCGACAGTAAATCGCTGGACACGGACGCGGTCCCCATAGCCTTTACGGTGCTGCTGTATCCGCTGCCGGGACCCATCTCCGCAATGGAAAATAGCGATGCCGGGGATGAGGGGAAGTCTGCTCCGGTCGAGGAAGAAGGAGGGTCTGGATGCTGATGGCAATTCTTCGCGACATTTTCCTGGTTTTGAGCCTGGCTGCTTTCGGCCTCTGCAGTCTGCCCGCCAGCGGCGACGAGGCCGTCCTGCCTGCGCCTACCGGCCCCTTCGCGGTCGGTCAGGTCACGTATTACTGGACCGATACCGCGCGCCCGGAGCCGCTTTCTCCGCAAAAGGGTGCGCATCGGGAGGTAAAGGTCACGGTGTGGTATCCGGCCGAGGCGCCGGCCGGTGCGGAGATGGCCCCCTATTTTCCTCAGTTTGCGGCCATCGAGAAATGCGTCGGAGAGAAGGACATGAAAGCCCTGCTCGGCGCAAGCTATAGCCGCGTGAAGTCTGGCCGGTTCCGCACGCATTCGGTGGAAAATGCCCGTATCGCTCCCGGCCACAAGGCGTTTCTGGTACTGGTCTTCTCGCCCGGTTTCGGAGAATATAGTCTGACCTATACGGCGGTGCTGGAGGATCTGGCCAGCCATGGGTATGTGGTCGCCGCGGTCGATCACCCTTACGACACCTCGTGCGTGGTCTTTCCAGATGGACGGACTATTCCGTTCGCGCAGGCACAGTTCGACGCTGCCGCCAAAAAGCCGGAGGGAGTCGTGAACTATCAGATCGCGCAAATCCCGATCCGGGCCGCCGACATGCGCTTCGTGCTCGACCAGTTGATCCGCTACGACAAGACGCCAGGCCTCGGCGCGCCTTTTGCCGGTCGCCTGGACTTGCGGCGGATCGGCGCCTTTGGCCACTCCGTGGGCGGCATGGGCGCCGCACGGCTATGCCAGATCGATCCGCGCGTCCGGGCCGGTATGAATCAGGACGCGGATTACGACGGCATTCCGTTCATCGTCTACACGCCAGGGGAAACGATCCCGGCGCCGTTTCTATTCTTTGCCAGCGACCACTCGCTCTACATCAGTCCCCACATCCCTCCGCCGACAGAGGCTGAGCTGGCAAATATGAAGCTGACCCGCGAACAGTACGATGCGCTCGTGCAGAAATATCAGAAGAATCAGGACGATTCGCTGGCCCGCATGCCGGGCGGCAGCTACCGCGTGAGCGTAGAGACTCCCGGCTTCACGCACCGCAGCTTCATGGACCTGCCTCTGTTGAAAGCCGGCGACGATCCAGCGGCGACGGAGCGGAATCTGCGTAACCTGGAAATCGTCATCGCGTACACGCGCGCCTTCTTCGATAGGACCCTGAAAGGCATCCAGCCCACGCTGCTCGACCTTCCCGCCGACGATTCCTATGTACGCGTAGATTGCTTCCATCCACCTCACTAAACGCGGGGCGGCTTCCGCGAACCGTCCGAAGGGTTAGTACGTAATAAAGTCCGAGCTAGCTTTTTCTAGTCAACCAACCTTCCTTTGGAGGACCGATGGCCGTCCATCCCCTTGCCGGCAAGCCGGCGCCGCCGGAAATGCTGATCGACGTCCGCAAGCTGCGAGAGCAGTACTACAGCGTCCATCCGGGCGTGTCCGATCTTGCGCAGCGGGTCAGCTTCGGTACTTCAGGGCATCGTGGCTCGGCCGCTTTGGGGACTTTTAACGAAGACCATATCCTGGCGATCACGCAGGCTATCGTGGAGTATCGGCGCAGGGAGGGGATTTTGGGGCCGCTCTACATGGGCATGGACAGCCACGCCCTGTCCGCGCCGGCCCAACGGACGGCGCTGGAGGTCCTGGCCGCGCACGGCGTTGAAGTCTATACTGCGCCAGAGGAGGGGGATGCGGCCTATACGCCCACGCCGGTCATCTCGCATGCGATCCTCACTTACAACCGGACCAACGCCGGCGTCCGCGCCGACGGCATTGTCATCACGCCCTCGCACAATCCGCCGGAGGACGGAGGATTCAAGTACAATCCGCCGGATGGCGGCCCGGCGGATACGCACATCACCGGCCAGATCCAGGAGCGAGCCAACGCGCTGCTGGCGGACGGCTGCCGGGAGGTGCGCCGCATCGGCTACGAAGTCGCGCGTAAGGCATCCACGACCCACGTTTATGACTACGTGACGCCCTACGTGACGGATCTGGGCAACATCGTCGACATGGAGGCGATCCGCGCCGCCGGAATCACCATTGGCGCGGACCCGCTGGGCGGCTCCAGCATCGCCTATTGGGACCCCATCGCCGACCGCTACGGCCTCAACCTTACGGTCGTCAACCGGACCATTGATCCGACCTTCCGCTTCATGCCCCTCGACCACGACGGCAAAATCCGCATGGACTGCTCCTCGCCCTACGCCATGGCGAATCTGCTGGCGCTCAAGGACCGCTATGACGTGGCTTTCGGCAACGACACCGACGCCGACCGGCATGGCATCGTCACGCCGAGCGCCGGACTGCTCAACCCCAATCACTATCTCGCGGTCGCCATTGCGTATCTTTTTCGCAGCCGCCCCGAGTGGAGCGCGGTGAGCGCCATCGGCAAGACCGTCGTCACCAGCAGCATGATCGACCGCGTCGGCAAAGAGCTGGATCGGAAAGTCGTGGAGGTGCCGGTCGGGTTCAAGTGGTTCGTGGAGGGACTACTGGACGGCACTTTGGGCTTCGGCGGCGAGGAGAGCGCGGGCGCTTCGTTCCTGCGGCGCAACGGGACCGTGTGGACGACCGACAAGGACGGAATCATCCTGGACCTGCTGGCCGCGGAGATCACCGCGCGCACGGGCAAAGATCCGGGCCTCCACTACCGGGAGATCGAGGAGCGGCTGGGCCGCTCCTACTATACTCGGGTCGACGAGCCAGCCACATCCGAGCAGAAGGCGATCCTTAAGAAGCTCTCTCCGGAGGCCGTGCGAACTTCCACGCTGGCCGGCGAGCCGATCCGAGCCAAATTAACAAAAGCTCCGGGCAACGGCGCGGACATCGGCGGCCTGAAGGTGGTTGCGGAGAGCGGCTGGTTCGCGGCCCGCCCTTCCGGCACGGAAGATGTCTACAAAATCTATGCCGAAAGCTTCCGCGACCGGTCCCACCTCGATCGTATCCTCACCGAAGCCCGCGAGATCGTCAATAACGCTTTAACCCAATAAGCCGAGAGCTTCTTTTATCGTGGAAGGCTCAGGCATCCGGGCCAATGACCCCGGCCCGGATGGCATAGCGCACCAGACCGGCGATGTCGTGGATGCCCAGTCGACTCATCATGTGAGAGCGGTGCGTCTCCACCGTTTTGATGCTCAGGCACAGCCTCTGCGCGATGTATTGGGTCGTGTGCCCCTCCGCCACCAACTGCAGGATCTCTCGCTGGCGGGGCGTTAGCCGGTTCAATGTGCCCAGGTCCTGGTTGGCGTTGCGGATATAGTCCCGCAGAATGTGATGCGGGACCGCCGCGCTTAGATACGTCCCTCCCGCCGCCACGATTCGGATCGCCATCTCCAGCTCGGTGATGTCGGCGCCTTTAGCCACATAGCCGGCCGCGCCGCTCTGCAGCGCCCGCCACACATACTCTTCATTGGTATACATGGAAAGTACCAGCACGCGGATATAAGGATACAGCCTGGTAAGCCGTGCCGTGACCTCCAGGCCGTTTAAGCCACTCATGACGATATCCATGAGGATCAGGCTGGGGGCATCTCGGGCCACCTGATCCAGTGCCTCACGACCATCGCTGGCCTCGGCGACCACCTCGATGCCTTCCATGTTCTCCAGCAAGGCGCGGATCCCCGATCGTACCAGAACATGGTCGTCCACAAGCATTACTCGTATCGCGTTCATATTTGTGTTCCTCTACCGGCTATCCTGCCGGCTTCGATTTGCGCACCGGGATGGTGATGCACACCGTTGTGCCTTTTCCCGGCTCGGACCGGATCTCCAGATGGCCTCCGGCAAGCCGGGCGCGCTCTTCCATCGTCAAGACCCCCAGGCTCGTTCCCTGAATGGCTGCTGTCTGCGCCGCGTTTACGTCGAATCCTTTCCCGTTGTCATGCACGACCAGCAGCACGTCGCCGTTCTGCTGGCGCAGCAGAACCACCACGCGGCGCGCTTCGGCATGCCGCAGAACATTGGTCAGTGCCTCCTGCGCGATGCGAAAACAGACCGTCTCCTGCTCCGGCGACAGCCGCAAGGCACGGGGCTGCACCGACAGCCGCGTTCTGAGCTCGGGAGAGCGGACGTGACGCTCCAGGTGCCAGTCAAGCGCCGCCGCTAGACCCATCTGGTCCAGCAAGGGGGGCCGCAGCCCGACCGAGAGCGTTCGCACCTGCTTCAGAAGGCGGTCCACGATAGAGATGCTCTCGGCGATCGCGGTTTCCAGCTTGCCGCCTTCCAGATAGCGCTCCATCGCCTGGAGGCCGATTTTCATGGCCGTCAGGTCCTGGCCGATCTCATCGTGCAGCTCGCGCGCAACATGGCGGCGCTCCGTCTCCTGGGCTTCCAGCAACTGGTAAGACAGCCCCCGCATCCGCGCCTGACTCCGGCGCATCCTGGCCGCCAGGCGCGCCTTCTGCAGAGCCATCGACGCGACGGCGATAAATGGATCTAAGAGTCGCTGCCGGTCGGCTGTGATCGAATCCGGCTCCTGGCTGAAAAGGCTCAACGTCCCCAATCGCCTGCTATGGCCCTGTAAGGTCAGGGCTAACGACGACCGGCTGTTGCGGACCCTCTCCTCCAGAGATTGCGGGATCGGCCGTTCGCCATGGAAGGCCATCCCCTCCTCGGCATCGTAAACTACCGGCGAGGCCTGGTCGCCAAAACAGGCTTTCCCGGCCGGCTCGAACCGAACGACACTGGCGCCGGACAGCTTCGCGGCATATCGGCAGATGTCCAGCAGAATGCTCGCCATATCGTCCTGCCCCAGAAATGCCTGGGAAGCTTCCTGCAGTAGTTCCAGGTCTTCCGACTCCCTATGTAACGCCTGTTCCAGGGCGGCGAAGAGCGTTTGATAGGATCTATGGAGGGCGCCCGTCGCCGCAAGGGATTCTCTTTCAGCCGGCAGCACGGCTCGTTGGCGCCGATGGTGGGCTTGCATTGTGTCGTCCCGGTCTCAATAGGGAATGTTAGCCCCATTATAACTCTGGTTTGTGTCCGCCCCTCGATTTTTGATAGTTGGGCAAAAAACTTTGATTTTTTTGATGTATTGCTTTCTGTAAAATTTCACGATTTTTCACCAAAACGCAGTTATTGAGGCTCAAAAAGATAGAAATAGACAGTCTACACCATCCTTTAAAGAGCCTCTCTTTCCGGCGCTTTTAGGGTCCTGTCTGTATATTTGGCAGGGATCGCCCGGATCGCTTATCGGGAATCGACAGTATATTCCTCGCAATTTTCATTGCGGATCGCACGAGAATGAGGGGAAGGCCACCAAACCGGCATGGAATCACAGGAGAAGAGTACGGACGAGGGAGGCTCCAGCCCATTTATCTCGAAAATGCAAAGGGACGCGGCAAAAAATACAGAAAAACCCCGATAGATGCTGCGCTCAGCGCCTCCGAAGATAAAGGTATTAATCTCCTTACCCTTCACATATCCTGGCAAAGGGACATAAGCCCATTGCCAGGAATTTTTTTCGAGGTGTCACCCACTTCGCGGGTGACACCTCCGGCCCGTAGGGCTGACATCCCCCTACTGGGCGCTGTCCATAGCCGCGCGGAGGGTAGGCAGCAGATTCGGAAGGCGATCGGGAGGCGAAACGTCCTGAGACCAGGCCTTATCCAGCACCGGCCACCAGTTGTATTCATCCACCTGCGACAGATCGAAGATCATGAACCCCTGACTGTTGCGAGCGCCGGCATCCAGAGCGCGCACGAACGCGTCCGGCCGGTGGATATAATCGGGAACATAGACCCCGGCATAGACGAAAGCCCCATTGGCGACGGCCAGGTTGGACAGTTCGGCCGCGTATTCCACCGTGCCGTGCTCGCTCGCGCCTTCGCGCCGGGCGTCCTCAATAGTGGGGATCGGATAGTAGCAGCCGGTCGAGATCCAGTCGAAAAATTCGGCGTAGCCGGTTTGAGGATAGTTGGGCGGGAACCAGGAGTAGCGCAGATGCGTCTTCTCGCTGCCCCAGTTGACGCCGACCTCCCAGTATTTCGGATACCAGGAGCCGACGTAGGTGCCCAGGACGATACAGGGCTTGATGGCGCGGGCGCAGCGGGCGATGTCGGCGGCCATGTCGCGGATCACCTGGGCGCGAAACTCCAGCCAGGGCTCGTAGAGCGCACCTTCGACGATGGGCTGACCGGGGATGGACGAGAAGGCGTACACGTCCTCTGGCCAGTGGAAGATCGGCCGCCCCAGCCAACGGGTAAAGGCCTGACGGGTGAGGTCGCTGAAATCGTTGTACTGGTTGCTGTAGCGGAGGCGGTCGAGGACCAGGCCGTCGATGTCGTAGTTGGTGACGAGCTCGCGCACGATGTCGAGCTCGTGGCGGCGCGCCTCCGGATTGAGGGGATTGACGAAACAGGCGACCTTCTCACTGGCGGCCTGCGCGATCGGGGTGCGGCTGCGCTGAAGGTCGAAGCGCACGGTCGCACCGGCTTTCAGGTGCTGGGCCGCCCAGGTACGATCCGCCGGGCGGGTGACGGGAATGAGGTGGCCGCCCTCCGGCGCCAGCAGCGGGTCGTCGCCCAGCAAGGCGCTGTCCACCATCCCGGCGACGTGGTTATCGGCGTCCAGAACGATATGGAGCTGATGGCCTAATGGCGTTCCCGCCTCGCCATGCACTACGCTGCTCTCGCGCTCTGTGCTTTCCAGCCCGACCATGCCGCTGATCGGCTCGCCGCCCAGAATGGTGTCGTTCTCGGTGAGGATGGGCGGCTTGGCCGTATTATCCGGCTCGCTCGGTACGCGCACCGACAGTCGCGACCAATCCGGCGCGACCAGTCCCCTATCCACGGTATAAACGACGCTCTGCCAATCGGGATGCTCGTAGGCGGGACCGACGCTGAAGTACTTGTGCCCCTCGCTCAGGACGTTGATGGAGGCATCCACCTGCAGGCCGGCCTTATGACCTTCGGCGACGAAGGCGGCCAGAACGTCGAAGTCCGGGACCGAATGGCCCTTCCAGGAGCGCATATGCGGGGCGACGCGGCTGTTGTAGAGCACCTGGCCGCTCAGCGGCTTGACATCCACGACGAGGGTATTGATATGCGCCTCTTTGCAGCGGCGCACGATCTCCGCGACGCCCTGTGGGGTGGTCGTGTAATCGACGATGGTGTCTTTGCCGTTGACCTTGACGGTGCGGAAGATATTGGCGGTGCCGTCGACCCAGATCAAGCGGCCCTGCGTGCCCATAGCGGCCGTGACGCCGCGCCCCATGTCGGTGATGCTCTGCGCGCCGGCGGGAACGGCCAGGATCAGCCCTCCCAGGCTGAGGAGCAGGCTTTTATAGAAAAACTTACGCATTCTCATCATAGACCTGCCGGGGAACGATGGCGAAGGTACGCTCGCCATAGACGGGCGCGATGTGCGCCGCGTTCATGCGATAGTCCTCATCGATAACGAAGGTAAAGGCGTCCGTCAGGCGGCAGAAGCGCTTGAGCTCGGCCACCTCTTCGGGCGTTTCGGGCACGATGCGCAGCACCAGGGCGATCCGTCGTCCCTCGTCGTCAATGATCGTCGGCTCCCCCGGCCGCATTCCCTCGATCTGTGCTTTCATGTTTTCTCCTTCCGATAGCGCACCAGGGTTACTTCTAGTTTACTATCCATCTCCGCAAACGTTTCCAGCATGATCCGCTCCACCTCCGCTGGAGAAACACCGCCGGATCCCGCGCCGATCAAAGGAAAGGCGATCGAGCACACACCCAGTTGTTCCGCAGTCTGCATGGCGTTGCGGACAGAATTCCGAATAGAGGCTGGCGTAGCGCGCCAGAGCATGTTGATTCCGGCGACATGGATGATCGCCTTGAAGGGCAGCCATCCCGCGCTCGTGGCGACAGCGCCGCCCAAGGGAATCGGTCCGTGCCGCGCGACTTCCCGAAACGGCTGCAGGCCCGCGCGCCTCTTGATGGCTCCGGACACGCCCTGCGGCAGCAGCAGCCACCAGGGGATGATGTTCCGGTTCCAGGCATTGACAATGGCCTCGGTCGGTTGGTCCAGCAGGTCTCCCTCGACGATATGGACGTCCATACGTGTCCTTACCGGCTCAAGGCGATGGATAGAAACCGTCAAAGATGAATTCGGCGGGGCCGGTCATCTGGATGTCTTCGCCTTCCCGCCACCGGACGATCAGCTCGCCGCCCCGGCTGGCGACGGTTACCGGCTCGCCCGCTTCGGCATAGCCATGTACGATAGCCGCGATCGCTGCTGCGCAGGCGCCTGTGCCGCAGCCCCAGGTCTCTCCGGCGCCGCGCTCCCAGATTCGCATGTCCATGCGGAACGGGCTTTCCATCCGGCACCACATCAGGCTCGTGCGCTCGGGGAAGAGTGGGTGATGCTCGACTTTCGGGCTGAGGGAGAAGAACAGGTCGTCGTCCGGCAGCGCGTCCACAAAGGTAACGGAATGCGTGGAACCGGTGGAAAGAGCGGTGATGGTCAGAAAGACACCCGGCTCGACTTCCAGGGGATAATCGATTACCCGGTTGAGGAAGACATTCATGGGGATGTGCGGCGGATCGAACGCAGGCCGGCCCATATCGACGGTCACGGCGCTTATCGCGCCGGACGAATCCCTATGGATCTGCGCGGAGCGCACGTCCACCAGCGTCTCAATGCGTAGCGAATCCCCGTGGACGATCCCGCGCTCGACGGCGTAGCGGGAGATGCAGCGCAGACCGTTGCCGCAGATGTCCGGCGAGCCGTCGGGATTGAACATGCGCATGTGGATGTCGGCCCGATGGGAGGGATCGATCACGAGCAGGCCGTCCGCGCCGACACCCGTTCTCCGGGCGCACATCGCCACCGCCAGCACCGGCCAGTCGCACTCCCTCAACTCCCGTCCATCGACCAGGACGAAATCATTGCCTACCCCCTGCATCTTGACAAAGGGAATTACTGAACGCCTCTCGAACACCCGGCGTCTCCCGAACCTCCAGGCGGATTTCCTCTTCGTCTGCTCCTGGTGATTGCTCTCCCCTAAAGTATACCTGCACGGTAGGGAGAGTCGGCCATGCGGGCCAGGGTTGTCTGTGAGCGCTATTCAGATCGAGGGAGCAGGAACTACCAGACGCTGGCCCTCCCCAATCCGCTTTGAGCGGTCCTCGGATCGCGATCTATTGGGCTGCCATCTGCCTAGCTCTTTAAGGCCTCCGCGCCGCCGACGATCTCCGAGATTTCGCGGGTGATGCCCGCCTGCCGTGCCCGGTTCAGCGCCAGCGTCAGCGTCGTGATCATCTTGCCTGCGTTATCGGTGGCCGAGCTCATGGCGGTCATACGCGCCCCGTGCTCGCTGGCGACCGACTCCAGCAAAGCCTGATAGACCTGACCCTCCACGTAGCGCGGCAGCAGAGCGCGCAGGAGCGTTTCGGCGTCCGGCTCGAAGATATAGTCTTCCGTCTCTCCCTCTGCTCCAGTGGCCGGAGTCGCTTCTGCCTCCTGCGGCTGGATGGGCAAAAGCTGCGCGTCTGTGGGCCGCTGAGTCATGGCGGTGTAGAAGCGCGTGTAGAGCAGAATCAACTGGTCGATCTGCCCGGTCTCAAAATCGTTGCGGATGATGCGCGTGATGTCCTGCGCCTCAGAGAAGGCGACAGCGGTCGTGTTGATGGTGAACTCTTGCGCGATGTGGAAGCCGCGCCGCCGGAAGAACTGGATACCCTTGCGCCCCACCAGATAGAGCCGGACCCGCTCCTTGTCGTAGTCGCGCAGCATCTCCATCGCGCGGCGCAGCATTGCCGAGTTGTAGGAGCCGGCCAGGCCGCGATCGGCGGTGATGATCAGAAAACCGATCTGGCGAACCGGCCGCACCTCCAGCAGCGGATGCTGGACCTGCCCTCCCACCGCTCCGGCGAGACTGGTCATCACCTCGCGCATGGTCTGGGAATAGGGGCGGGCCGCCTGCACGCGCTCCTGCGCCCGCCGCAGTCGGGCCGCCGCGACCATCTTCATCGCCTTGGTGATCTGCTGGATGTTCTTTGCGACTTTGATCCGCTGTCGCACCTGTCGAATCGTTGCCATAAAAACCTCTGATTCTTTCCCTGTCGGTATCCGGTGCCAGGTGTAAGGCCGGTTCTACTTGCGAATGGCGGCGAGCAGCGCCTCGATAAGGGCATTGTCGGCGCCGGGCGGGTCGTTGGGGTAGCGGTCGGCTATGCTCTGGGCGAACGCCTTGAACGCATCGGGAGTGACGCCTTTGCGCCCGTTCTTCTCGGAAAGATAGGACGCGCCGACGATGGCCGAGCAGTCTGCGCCGAACTGCGCGGTCGAGATCGATGGCACGTTATTGCGCACGCACTCGACCATGTTCAGGATCTCGCCGTAGAACGAGGAGGGCCAGGGCTGCCAGGTCGGGCCGCTTGTCTCCAGCCGCCGCGCCTCACGGTCGTAGGCGTCCAGGACCACGGCGTACGACTTCCCCTCTTCGTACTGGAATATTATTTTACCTGTCGTGCCGTAGATGGCGGTCTCCGGCGAGTCCCGATGGCTCCAGGAGCCTTCGACATGCGCCGTAGACCATGCGCCGCCTTGCGGGTCCTCGAAGCGGATCAGGATATGGGCGTCGTCGTCCACCGTCACCTTTTGGAACCGCCCGTCGATGATGCGGTTGGGCATCCGGATCGTCATGCCGAACGGCTGGGCGGCCTTCACCATCGCGGGGCGCTTCTCCAGACCACTGATGTACCAGGAAGCGCCGATGGCGTGGATGCCATTGTCCAGCAGGGAGCCGCCGCCGCCCATATCCGGGTTCCAGAATTTGGGGTTGCCTTCCGGCCCGCCGTGCGCGGTCGCCAGATACATCAGGACCGGCTCGCCGATAAGTCCCGCCTCCACCATTTTCTTGGCCGTGTAGTAGTCCCGGTCCCACAGCCAGTTCTCGTTGTGCTGGTAGAACTTGCCGGAGCGCTCGATGGCGGCGAGGAGGCGCTGCGATTCCAGCCAGCTTCGCGAGAGTGGCTTTTCGCACATAACATGGATACCGGCCTCCAGCGCCTGGATCGACAGCGGAGCGTGCAGGAACGGCTGCGTGCAGATGTCCACCAGATCCGGCTTGACTTTTTCGATGACCTCGCGGATGTCGTTGCAGATCTGAATATTCTCCAGATCGCTTTCGAGGCGCTCCACGGTCGCGTGATCGTCGCGCTCGCGGGCCGTCTTGATTTTGGTTTCGACAAGGCTCTGGAAGCGCTTATAGGCCAGGTCCTGCGCTTCCTTATCGGGATCGCACAGGGCCACGAGCTGGGCCTGGGGAATATCCGGATACGCGGGCAGGTGCGCGCCCCGGAAGATGCTGCCGGTGCCGATACCGGCCACGCGGACGCGCTGGGTCGGTTCCATACGAGGTCGCTCTCCTTTGCTGGCGACGGCGATGTTCTGCCGGGACGATGCCGCCGGGGTGGCCGCGGAGACGGCTGCGGCCGGTGCCGTCTTCTCCGGCGACGGTGCCGTAACAGGACTGGCAGGCATCGCAGGAACGGCCGGCGGCGCCGCAGGCGCAGCGCTGTCTATCTCCAGGAAGGAGCCGATCGGCGGCGAGGCCGGCTCCGAGGCGGCAGCAGACGGCGGCTCCGGCGGAAGACCCAGGCGGCTTTCGAGCGCGGCCAGCATCTCTTCCGCGCTGCGGTCCGGCGAGACCGGCGGAGGGGCAGGCGAAGAAGAGGAAGGCTGCCCGCCAGAGGACCCCGCGACCTCCTGGCGGGCAGCGGCTTCCAGTTCCAGACTGCGCGTTTTCTGAACGGCCCGGTCCCAGAGGGTTTCTGCTTCGCTGCCGGGAACGCCGGATGCGTTGAGATCGACCCGGTCTCCGACAATCTGCGCCAGCTGCGCTTTCAGGTCGTTGGCCTGTTGCAGCAGGCGGGCCTGCTCCTCCGGCAAACGGATTTTGGCGGCTTCGGCCGCCGCCGTGGCCTGCGCCAGTCCGGCGCGCAGTTGCTCCAACTCCTGTTCGCGGCTCTTACGCTCTGCGCGCAGCTCTTCGGCCTGCTTCGGGTTTTGGAGCTTATCGGCCAGATCCGCTCGGGAATCCAGATCCGCCAGCAAGCGCTCCAGGCGATTGACCTCATCCTGCAGCCGGTTGCGCCGCATCACCGCCAGCACGACCGCTTCTCGCGATTCATGCAGCGATTGGCGCAGTTGCCGGAGCGCTTCGCGCATCTGTATCTTTGGATCCCGGAACGAATCCGTTCCGCCCATTGGAATACTCCAGAAATGCGGGGACTGGGTACTGGGGACTAGGGACTGGGGAAAGCTTTCTGCGGAGGCAATAGCCTTCGGCACGGGCTTTTCCCTGGTCCCTAATCCCCAGTCCCTAGTCCCTACTACTTGCCTACGGCGAAGAGAATGGCATTATTGATGGCATAGACGGTGCCATCGCCACCGATGATGGTCGACGTGTAGGCTTCTCCCAATCCGGCTGTCAGGGTCATGACTTCAGAAAGGGTGTTGGTGGTCAGGTCCCAGCGATAGAGCTTGCCGTCCTCGCTGTTGGCCAGGATGCTCTTGGTCGTGGGATCGACCACCGCCGAGTTGATACACCACTCCTTATACGCGCCCGACTGCCGCGGGTCCGGCGTCGGCCCGACCATCGTCAGGACCTCCTTCATCACCGTGCCGCCGGTGACGGGATCGATCTCCGTCGCCCTGGGATCAAGGACCGCGATCTTGTTCTTGCCGTCGCCGCCTCCCTCGATGTAGTTGTTGTATTTGGTCATGATGAGGTAGCTGGAGGTGCCGGTATAGGAAGGAACGGCGGCCTTGGGCACGATCGAGGCCGTATCGTCCCAGCCGAAGGCGCCGGGCGTCTTCACCGTAGCCAGCGTCTTATCGAAGTGCAGCATCCAACCGCGCAGATGGTTATAGCCGAAAGGATTCTCCAGCACGCCGAAGAACACGTCGCCGTTCGGTCCCACGGAGGGAGAGGCCGTCCCATCATTGATAACATAGGCATTATAGCCGGTCAGCGGGTCTTTGAGGGGAACCGGATTGCTGAGCTGGGTGGAGGGATAGACGGTCGCCAGCGTGGAACTGTTCAAGCCGACCAGATAGCCATAAGTGCCGTTGCTGAAGGCCGCATAGACGATGGAGCCGTCGCTGCTGAGCGCCGGGGCGCTGTTGTACTGAACCTGGCTCATGTTGGCATCGCCCGTCGCTGCCGCTGCCGTGACGTAGCTTCCGACGCCACTGGCGGAGATACGCGCCAGCCCGCCCGTCAGGTTGAGCGGGTTGGAGCCGGTCACCGTGAAGCCGAAGTAGAGGTTACCGGCGCCATCGACCGTTATCGGCGTGCAGATGTAAACGGTGCTGTTGTAGGCGCTGGGGTTGGCCTGATAGTTGCTCAGGCCATAAAAAGCAAGCTGGGTGACCGTTCCCGTTGGGCTGCTGGCATGGGTACGCATATAGACCGTGCCGCCGGCGCCCGGATAGTAGAGCTTCTCGCCGCCGGCCAGGCTGGGACCGTAGCTGGGAGTCCAGTTATGCGGAGGCAGGCTATAGTCGGTGGAAAGCGTGTAAATCAGGGCGCCCGTGCTATGGCTGTGCGCTTCGACCTGGAATCCATCTGCAGCGCCGGTCTTGACGGGAACGATGATGACGCCATATATGGTCGACAGCGGGGAGCCATAATGGACCAACAGTTCCGAGCCGCTATATTGCGGGTTTTGGTCTACCGCCGTCTGCCAGTGGATGTTGGCGAGCGACTGGCTGGCGACCGTAGATTTGGCCGAATGCTGGTCATCCCGCGCAAAACCACGCCAGACAGGGTAGGTCGTCGTTCCCTGAGTATTGTCCGGATTTATGCCCGCATGCTGGGCACGTCCGATTGCGGGAAGCAACAGAGCGCCGAACACCGCCAGGGCAGCGGTCACGCGCAGCGGAGAGAAACGATTCTGGGAAGAAAAAGACTGCATAGTGTTATCCTTTCAGACATGGGGACGCCTCCGGCAGACGGAAGCTGCCTGGAGGCGTCACAATATAGTGCTATGGACGACAAACGAATACCCAATTCGACGGTCGCGTGGAAACGGTATTTCCACCAGTTTTACCCCGACCGTCGGAACTCAGTACTTGAACTGCGCCTTGAAAGCCTCGATCGCTTTGCGGAGCGCAGCCTCCGTGTCGTCGTCCACATCCTTGGTGCGGCTGATCTTCTCCATGATGTCCGGATAGTTTTCCGCCATGAAGGGATGGAACTCCTCCTCGAATTTGCGGATCTGATTGACGGGGATATCGTCCAGATAGCCGTTGTACCCGGCGAAGATGATGACCACCTGCTGGGCGACCGGCATCGGCTTGAACTGCGGCTGCTTCAACAGCTCTACCAGGCGGGCGCCGCGCTCCAACTGATCGCGCGTGGCCTTATCTAAGTCCGAGGCGAACTGCGAGAAGGCCTGCACTTCGCGGTACTGGGCCAGATCCAGGCGCATCCGGCCCGCGACCTTCTTCATAGCGTTGACCTGCGCCGAGCGTCCGACGCGCGAGACCGAGATACCGGCGTTGATGGCCGGGCGCACGCCGGAGTAGAACAGATCCGGCTCCAGGAAGATCTGCCCGTCTGTGATCGAGATGACGTTGGTCGGGATGTAGGCCGACACGTCCGAAGCCAGCGTCTCGATGATCGGCAGCGCCGTCAGGCTGCCGCCCGTGCCCGGCACTTTGCGAATCTCCAGGTCGGCGGCGTTCGGCAACTGGCCCAGCGTCTCTTTGGCGTGCTTCTGTCCCTCGCCGCCTTCATAGATTTTTCCGTCCACGCCCTGCATGGTCGCGCCATCCGCAGTCTTGGGCACGATGATATAGTCTTCCCGGACCTTGGCGGCGCGCTCCAGCAGGCGGCTGTGCAGATAGAAGACGTCGCCGGGATAGGCTTCGCGCCCCGGCGGCCGGCGCAGGAGCAGCGAGACCTGGCGATAGGCCACCGCATGCTTGGACAGATCGTCGTAGATGACCAGCGCGTGCTTGCCCTGATCACGGAAATACTCGCCCAGCGTGCAGCCGGTGTAGGGCGCGATATACTGCATCGGAGCCGGATCGGAGGCCGTGGCGGAGACGATGATCGTGTAGTCCATGGCGCCCTGCTCTTCGAGCGCCAGACGCACGCTGTTGACCGTAGTCGCCTTCTGGCCGACAGCCACGTAGATGCAGACGACGTCGCCCCCCTTCTGGTTGATGATCGTGTCGAGGGCGATGGCGGTCTTGCCGATCCCGCGGTCGCCAATGATCAGCTCGCGCTGCCCGCGCCCGATGGGCACCAGGGCATCGATAGCCTTGAGGCCGGTCTGCAGCGGCTCCTTGACCGGCTGGCGGTCGACGACTCCGGGAGCACGCGCCTCGATGTAGGCGGTTTTGTCGGTAACGATGGGGCCTTTGCCGTCCAGCGGGTCGCCGACGGCGCTGACAACGCGGCCCAGCATCGCCTCGCCGACCGGGACCTCGATGATCTTGCCGGTGCGCCGCACGGTCGTGCCTTCAAAGATCTGCTCGTCCGGCCCCAGAATGATGGCGCCGACGTTGTCCTCTTCCAGGTTGAGGGCGATGGCGCGAATGACGGCGTTGTTCTCGTCGGTGATCGGGTTGCCCTTCTCGTCGACGAACTCCAGCAGCTCGGAGACCATGCAGTCCTGCAGGCCATAGATGCGCGCGATGCCGTCGCCGACCTGCAGCACGGTGCCGACGCCGACCTCTTCGATCTCGCGATTATAGGATTCGAGCTCGCGCTCTAAGATAGGGATGATCTCTTCCGGTCGAATGGCCATATGCGTTGCCTTCTCTCTGCGCGCCAGCATGGAATGGAAAGCCGGCGCGGTGGGGTCATTTTATTTGATAACGGGACAATTTCCCATTGATCGTCAGCGATCCTGTCGAAAGCTGCTGGGCGACGAGGCCGACCCCTGCCGCAAACCAGTAGTCATTGAGAAGGCTGAGACTGGGCTGTCCAGGCGGGTTCAGCGTAAGATCCGAGTGAATGTGCATGCAGCGGAAGGTCCCGGCAGGCGTCTTGATCGACTCAGGGCCGCTGACACGGATGGTCGCCGAGCCGGCAAGGACGTGACTCATAATACTGACCGATCCCTTCCACGTCCACTGCTGACCGGCTTTCAGCGGAGTCCGGATTTGAGGAAAGGGCGGTGTGACCTGACCGCCTCCATTCGGACCGGATTTCGCCCGCAGCAGCGCGTCCGGCCGGATGAGATAGGTCTCCATCTGTAGGGTCTGGCCGTTGACCTTCCAATCGATCTGCGCCTGGGAGCTGCTGGCCTGCGTGACTGTGGCGACCTCGGTGAACGTCCTCCCGTTTGCCGTACAGCTATACGTCCAGGAGTTTCCCTTATGAAGCGGGTAGTAACGGATCGCGCCGCTCTTTTGTGCGTCCGCTGCAGGCCCGCTCGACAGCAGGGCGGCCAGAATCACTCCCGTCGCGATGCCGCTGACGGTTGCTTGTATACGACTCATCTTTACTCCACGCTCCCATCGCCTTGCCTCCCCCTTGTGGAAGAGGGGTTTACGCTTCTTGCAGCAATTGTTCCCGCAGGCGCTCCAGGGTCCCACGGACACTGCCGTCGATCAGCGTATCCTGCATGCGCACGACCACGCCCCCCAGGATCGCCGGATCGACATGGACGGTCAGATCGACGCTCTCCCCGGTCCGCTCTTCCAGGCTGCGGATGAGCGCAGCCTTCTCCTCCGTCGTCGGCGCGACCGCAAAGATCGCCTCGGCGCGCACCAGATGGCGCGCGGCATCGGCCAGCCGGCGCACTTCCCGCTGCACGCCCTCCAGAATTGACTCGCGCTGCTTGTCTACCAGCAGGCGCAGAAAGGTGAGCGTCAGCGGATCGAACGACTCGCCGAGCACGTCGCCGAGGATACGGTTCTTGCGATCGGGGGGCAGCAGCGGGCTCTCCCAGACCTTCTGCAGCACTGGCGTGAGCCGCATCAGATCGATGACGGCGTTCAGGTCGCGCTCGATGGCTTCGAGCTTGCCCTGCTTCTGGGCGATATCGAAAAGGGCCATCGCGTAGCGGCTGGCCGCGCGGACATCGACGGCGGTCATCCTTCTGCCCTCCGGGGACCTGGAGAAGGAGGCGGCGCAGAGGAGGAGGCTGCGTGGCCGTTGCCACTCGCCCCGGCGCGCGAAATAAAGTCGCGGATCAACTGCCGCTGCACGGCCTCATTGGATTGGGTGCGCGCGGCCTCGCTGGCGGCGTCCATGGTGATCTGAACGATCTGCCGGCGCAGTTGGATGCGCGCCCGTTGGCGCTCCCGGGCGATCTCTTCCTCCGTGCGGCGACGCAGGGCCGTGGCGGACTGCTGAGCTTCCGCGATGATCTCGGCGTGAGCCGTATCGGCCTCCCGCACAGCGGCGTCGATATGCGCGCGGGCCTCCTCCTCGATGCGCGTCAGGCGCGTCGCATAATCGTTGCGCACCTGCTGCGCCTCTTCCAGCGCCCGTTGCACCTGGTTGTGCGCCTCCTCGATGCGGCTCGCCCGCTCCCCGAGCATGGTCCGGAAATAGGGCAGGCTCAGGTAAGGCACATTCACCTTGCCGAGGATCCAGAGCAGGACCAGGAACCCGACGACCAGCGCCAAGAAGGCTTTCGCGTCCTCGATCACGAAGGGGAAAGTCAGATTTCCTTCCAGTATCAGGAATAGGTGTCCACCCAAGAAGGGTTCTCCCTGCCCTCATTGAACCTCACCCTCCCCTCACCTTACGAAGGAGAGGGGAGATGAGGTCGCGAGGGCTATTATGCTGCGCCCGGCCCGCCGGTGGCGCTTGCAGCCACTCTCTCTTCGATAGAGCGGCGCAGCGCGTTGGGATCGACCGAGGAACCGAGCGCCTTGCTGGTGGTCATCATCGCCAGGTTGACGATCTGGCTGCGCAGCGATTCCAGGGCCTCTACCCGGTCCCGCTCCATATCCGCGACGCCCTGCCGGATAGCCGCCTCGGACTGGCTGCGCGCCTCGGCGAGAAGCCGCTCGCGCTCCGCCTGCGCCTCTTTGATGGCTGCCTGGATGTGGGAGCGCGCCTCCGCTTCGATCTGAGCCATGCGGGCCAGATAGTCGGAGCGCAGTGTCTCCATCTCGTGCCGGGTCGCTTCGACGGTGTGATAGACGTCCGCGATGTTCTGATCCCGCGCACGCAGGTGCGCCAGGACCGGATCCCAGAAGATCTTGCTCATCACGATCCAGAGAAGGATGAACAGGACGATCTGGAACACGAAGACGGACAGGCTGAAACCCAGATTATGTAAGATCGGGCCCATAGAATGTACTCAGGAAAAGGGTCGGGCCTCCTGGCATGAAGCCGGAAGCGCCGTTCCCGTGCTGGAAGCTTAGGGAGCCGTTCCCGGCGCGCCCGCGGCCGGCGCTCCGGAGCTGGCGCGCACGGCGCTGAGCATATCGGTGGTCGCTGGCATGCGTCCGTACATCAGGAAGAAGACGAGCAGCGAGAAGATGACCAGGGACTCGATGAAGGCCAGAGCCAGGATCATGCCCGTCTGCAGGCGTCCCGCCATCTCCGGCTGGCGGGCCATGCCCTCCAGCGCCGAGGCCGCCGCGCGCCCCTGTCCCAACGCCGCCGACAGGACCGCGACGGGAACGCCGAAACCGAGCGCGAAGGCCAGAGCCATGAAATAGACCATTGCTTACATCCTTTCTGTATCCACGTGATTAGAGTTCGGATTGCTTTGTGTTGCAAACGTCGGGCCTGCCTTCCAGGCTGGAGAACGCAGGCCGGAACCGCTAATGTCCGGCAGTATGTCCGTGCGCCGGCTCGATATGCTCGCCCTGCTCCCCGGTATCGTGGTGAGTCATAAGCGAGATGTAGATGCACGTCAGAATGGCGAAGACCATCGCCTGCACGACATCGGTCAGCACGGCCAGGAACAGGACCGGAAACTGGATCGGGATCCACATCGTCGCCACGCTGGCCGCGCCCAGCCCGGCCAGGACGAAGATGATGACATCCTCTCCGAAGATGTTACCGAAAAGACGCACGGCGAGCGTGAACGGCTTGATGATCTCGGAGATGATCTCGACCGGCATGATGAGAAAATATTTGATGACGAAGCCCATAACGCCGGGTATCGGCGGGCCGGCAAAGTGGCCGGCATATCCCAGCAGCCCATTCGCGCGAATACCCTGGTATTGCACGTAGACGAACACGACCACGCCCAGCGCGAAGGTGATCGTCAAATTGGTCGTAGGCGCGTGAAAGCCGGGTATCAGGCCGATCAGGTTCGAGAGCAGGATAAAAAGGAATAGGGTGCCGACCAGCGGCGTGTACTTCTCCCCGCCCTCCCCGATGATGCCGACCGTGAACGTGTTGAGCGCCTCGACGACGAACTCGACGAAGTTGGAGAAGCCTTTCGGCACGGCGGCCAGCCGCTTCTTGCCGACGAGAGCGAAGATCAGCATAAGGAGCGCGACCAGGATCGCGTTGGAAAACAGCAATCCGGCATCCGGGATTTCGCCGGCTTGGTGCGCCTCGCCCTTCCCGGCCGTCTGGGTCGCATTCTCCCCACCCGGAACACGCGCCGGATTGCCCTCGGTCGGATTGTCTTGAGCGATCTGGATCGGTATCTTCGATTGGAAATCGTGCGTTTGCGGCATCTGGCCCCCACCCCCGGCCCCTCCCCTGGAATTGGGGAGGGGAGAAAACCTCACCCCTGTCCAATCGCCATCGGTGCGGGGTAACGGCCCCGCACCCCTCCTCTCTCCTTCGTAAGCAGAGGAGAGATTTGATGGAGGGGCGCTGCTTGCTGCGCCCTGAAGGGTCTTAGCCCGCTTTGGCGGGCTTCGTGTGTCAGCACGGGGTTTTAATCCCGTGTGTCATCATGCTGCCTATCGTTTTCAGCGTGATGACGATGGGCGTGAGCGCGATACCGAACATGGCGGCCATCGGCTCGACGCCGTGAATCTGGGTCAGCGCGTACAGCCCGGCTCCATAGAACGGCAGCTTCAGCGCCAAAGCGAGCATCAGCCTTCTGCGGGCGCGGCGCGTAGCGCCCGGCTGTATCCCGCGCGGCACGATGATCATCAGGCTCGCGAAGCTGAACAGGGAGAGCGCACTGCCGATCAGAAATCCCCACGCCCAACTGCTGCGCAAGGCACAGAACAGCAGCAGAGTCCCCAGCGCGGCCAACAGGGCGCTCGTCTTCAGCACCCGTAAGTTGATGTCTCCCTCAAGCATCCGTCTGACCCTTAGAATTCGCCTCAGAGTATTGTGACACAGAAGGGCTGCGCTTCCGACACCGGCAGCCCATTTTGTTGCTACTGCGATAGGCGGTTCATAATGTTGATCAGCGAGATCGTGCCCACCACCAGCCCGACGAGTACGCCGATGAATGCGATCCAGTAGGTCTCATGACGCAGCGCCCGATCGAGATAGTAACCGCCCACCGAAAGAATGATGATCGGCATGATGAACGAGCTGGCTGCCGTAGTCGCCAGCGCCAGTTTGTTGTAGCTGCCTGGCTCGACGGCGCCCGGCCGAGGCTTGCTGGGATGCTCCGGCAGCCTGGGCGCGAAATGCGGCACCTCCGGCACTTCGGGCGCACGCGGCGCCGGGGGAAACCGCGCCTCCAGCGCGTCTTCCTCTTCTTCCTCGTCCCGCTCGCGCTCCTCGTCACTCATCATGCCGCCCCTGCAGAGAGTTGCCAGTTCCTGGTCGCTAGTTGCTAGTGAAAAGCGGCTTGCTGGAATGCCGCCTACGCCAGCCATAGGCGAGGAAAAACTAGCGTCTAGTAACTGCTCACTGCTCGATCAGGCGCGCGTGCAGCAGCCGCACTGCGCGCTCCACCTCGCTGTCCGGGATCAGACAGGAGATCGACATCTCCGAATCGGTGGTCTGATAGACGGCGATTCCCGCCGAGAGCAGCGTCTCGAAGATGCGGGCGACTACGCCGGCCACCCGCCGGTGCGAAGAGGCGATCACGGACACCTGCGTGCAGTTCTCGATCGCGCTGGCAGGCACATCCACCACGCGCACGCGGCTCTCGATGGTCCGCAGCAGCGGACGCTGCACGCTGTAGGCCAGATCCAGCCCCTGCGAAAACTTGAAGATGTAGAAGTTCGCCAGCTTGCCCTCCGCATCGGGCCGCTCCAGATCGACCGGCACCACCATGCCGTCGAGCAGGTCGCGGGCGATCGGGTAGCGGTCGCGCGGCACCGCAAACGAGAGCGACGTCGGGCTGAAAGTGACCAGGGAGACCGGGATGCCCGCGTGCGCCATCATGCGGTACACTTCGCGCTGAACGTCCGACTTGTGCGCGGCGTTCTCGATCTCCAGCCGGATATAGACGATCTTGCCGGTATGCGTGATGCCCGTCAGGCGGCGGTGCAACGCCGCGCCACCGTTTCCGATACGCGTGCCGGGCGCATCGGAAAACGTCGACTTGACCCACAGCGGGATCCCGTAGTCCATGGCGATCTCGGCAGCGCGCGGGTGGACGACCTTTGCGCCCTGATGCGCGATCTCGGCGACCTCTTCGTAGGTGCAGACATCGAGCGTGCGCGCGTCCGGCACGATGTCCGGATCGGCCGTCTTCACGCCGTCCACGTCCGTATAGATCTCGACGGCATCCGCCTTCAGCGCCACGCCGAGCGCCGAGGCGGTCGTGTCGCTGCCGCCGCGTCCCAGCGTCGTGATGGCTCCATGCTCGTACTCGTCGTTCGGCTCGGTGATCCCCTGGAAACCGCAGACGACCGGGATATAGCCCTGATCGAGCAGGCGGTGAATATAGTTCGGGCGAATCTCCTGGATGCGCGCGTTGCCGAACTCCTCGTCCGTCACGATGCCCGCCTGCCCTCCGGAGAGCGCGATGGCCTTGGCGCCGAGCGTTACCAGCGTATGGGCGAAGACGACGGTGGAGATGATCTCTCCACAGCCCATCATCATATCCATCTCGCGCGGCGCGGGCGGCACCTGCGGATCGACGTCACGGAGGACTTTGACCAGGGTGTCGGTCGCATAAGGCGCGCCCTCGCGTCCGATCGCGGAGACGACGACAACCGGCTTTAGCCCTGCCTCCTGGGTCTGGATCACCTTGCGGGCGGCGAGCAGCCGATGTTCCTGCGAGTCGACGGAGGTACCGCCGAACTTCTGCACGACGATCGTCATGCCGCCTCCTCCGCTTCCAGCCGGCGCTCGCAGACCCCATCCTTATCCAGATGGAAGGCGCGGCAGAGCGCCTCGACGGCCGCCGAAACGTGCCTCGTTTCGACCAGGCACTGCACCGAATTATGCGCGTCGCTAGTCTCTAAAAGCGGCACGCCCACGGAAGAGAGCGCGTCGGCGATGGTGACCATGATCCCGGACACATCCTGAAGCAGGGTAGCGCAGACGACGATGACCGCCAGGTCGCGCCGCGTGCTCGCGCGCAGGCCTGCACCGGCGAGCGTCTGCTCGGTCCGAACGGTATCGGCGCCGGAACAGGCCAGGGTGATAACGCTGCTGTGCAGCTTGATGAGAAAGACCGGTATATCGCTTTCGGCCAGCACGGAGAAGACGTGCAGGATATGATCGCTGCGCGTGCCGTCGTCGCCTACCGAGACCACCGCCTGCGCTACATCCCGCATGACTTGAATCGCGTAGACGCCGCGCTCGCGCTCGAAAGATACCTTTCGTTCTTTGTCTTCAGGCGCTGGAACCGTCATCTTGGCCTTGCCTGGTAAAGATTTTGCACAGGATCCGAAGACTTTGTGCAATATTTCGCAAATAGTATAGCATAGGGTGAAAAGGCGAGTCAACGCCCTCAAAAAGCGGGTGCCGGCCTTCGTGCTTTTGCAACCATTCCCCGTTGCGTATCGTACAAAGCCTGGCAGGAGGTTATGGCAATAACGGGAAATTCCGCCCCGTCCGATGGCGCCATAGCTTTGCAACACCGGCGGCCTGAGGAGGCGTTTCAGGAGGATGTCATCGCGATGCAGTCATCCGGTCCGGAGGTAGTCCATATCGTGCTCTTTCGCTGGACAGCGGAGGCGACTCCGGAGGCCGTATCGCGCGTTATGGAAGCCTTGCGCGGCCTGCGCGGACAGATTCCCGGCATCCTGGACTTGGCCTGCGGCGAAAACTTCTCTTCCCGGGCGCAGGGATACACGCATGGCCTGGTCGTGCGTTTTACGGATCGGGCCGCGCTGGAAGTTTATGGCCCCCATCCGATCCACCGCCGCGTCGTCGAAGAGCTGATCCGGCCCCTTGCCGCCGACACCCTGGCGATGGATTTTGAGGAGACGTGAGATCATGCGGATCGCGCCGCCTTATCCCTCTTTAGAAGAGATGATGAGCCTCATCGGCGAGGCCGGCCAGCGGCTGGCCGAAATCGAGGCGAGCGAGGGCGCGGCCGGCAATATCTCCGTCTACCTGGGCTGGGAGATAGATCCCGCGCCGCATTTTCCGAACTCCGAGCCCTACACGCTGCCCACGGCAGTGCCGGAGTTGGCGGGCCAGAGCTTCCTGGTGACCGGGTCGGGACGGCGGCTGCGCGAGATCATCCATGCGCCGGAGGCCAATCTCGGCTTCTTGCGTGTCGGCGAAGACGGCAAGATGGCGACCCTCTACACCGCGCCCAGCCGCCTGTTCGAGAAGCTGACCAGCGAGTTCAACTCGCATCTGGCGGTCCACCGCGACCAGATCGCTCGCGACGACCTGAACTTCCACGCCATTATCCACGCCCAGCCGCTGCATCTGGTCTATCTAAGCCACGTCAATCGGTATCAGGACACGATCTATCTGAGCCGCCACGTGCTGCGCTGGCAGCCGGAGATGATCGTGCATATCCCGGAGGGCATCGGCTTCGTGACGTTCATGCTGCCTGGTTCTCGCGAGCTGATGCTAGCGACGATCCGGATGATGCGCGAGCATCGAATCGTCGTCTGGGGCAAGCATGGGGTGATCGTCCGCTCGGACACTTCCGTAAAGAAAGCCTGCGACCTGATCGAATATGCGGAGACCGGCGCCCGTTACGAGAACCTGAACTTATCCAATCATGGCCTTGCGGAAGGGTTGACGCCGCAGGAAATCCGGCTCATCTGCGATTCGCTCGGCGTCGAGCAACGACTCTTTTAGAAAGAACGACTTTCATGCATGTCCTCGTCGTCGGTGGCTCCGGCTATGTCGGTAAGCTCGTCCTTCCAGAAATAGCACGGCATCATGACCTTCATATCTTCGATCTGCGTCCGCCTCCCGAATCGATCCCTGTCAGCGGTCACACGATCGGCGATGTGGGCGATGCCGAAGCCTTACACCGTGCTGCCCAGGGCAAGGACATCCTGCTCTATATGGCGATGGGCACTTTTGCCTATGAAAGTACGGTCGGCATCCTCTCCGGCTTCGATGTCAACGTCAAAGGAGTCTATCTGGCGCTGCACGCCGCCCATGAGGCCGGCATCGAGCATGCTGTCTATACCAGCAGCATGTCCGTCTACGATGGCCCGCTGGAGGCGCGCTACTTTCACGATGAGGAGATGCCGCCCGATTCGATCCACATTTACGGATTTACCAAGCGGCTCGGCGAGGAAGCCTGCCGGACCGCCGCCCGCCGATGGGGTATGAGCATCAATGCCCTGCGCCTCTGCCTGCCCACGCCCCGCGACCAATGGCTGGAGCGGACCCGCGAGGGCGTTCCTACTATCGCCACCACAGATGACGACGTGGCCCGTGCGATCCTGGCTGCCCTCGACTATCGCGGCCCGGGATTTCAGGCATTCATGATCAGTGGCGACTACGAGCAGAAGATCATGAACATGTCCAAAGCGCGCCGCATCCTCGGCTGGGAGCCCCTGGCAAGACCGAAAAGCTGAACGAAATTCCCCCTCTCCTTCCGAAGGAGAGGGGATAGGCGCAGCCGCGGGGGGGGTGAGGTCTGAGTGAGATCAGGGTAGAGTTTCGACAGTTACTTTGTCGTTGGTATAGATGCAAACTTCAGAGGCAATACGCATAGCCTCGGTAGCGATCTCCGGCGCGCTCATCTGCGTATTCCGCACGAGCGCCTTGGCGGCGGAGGCCGCAAACATTCCACCGGAGCCGATGGCCGCCACGCCATCATCCGGCTCGACCACGTTGCCGTCACCAGATAGAATGTAGAGGTGCTCTCCGTCGGTGACGATCATCATAGCTTCCAGCCGGCGCATCATGCGGTCGGTACGCCACTCCTTCGCGAAGTCGATGGCAGCACGGGTGATGTTGCCTCCGGCGCTCTCCAGCTTGCTCTCGAACTTATCCGCCAGTGCCTGCGCGTCCGCCACCGACCCGGCAAAGCCGGCCAGGATCTTGTTGTGGTAGAGGCGGCGCACCTTGCGGGCCGTGTGTTTGAGGACCGTGTGTTCCAGCGTTACCTGACCGTCTCCCGCCAGCGCGACGGCGCTCTCGCGCTTGACAGCCACAATGGTCGTGGAGTGGATTTTAGGATGTATAGATTGCTCTGACGATGTCATAGCCAGAGCATACCTCAAAACCGCTTTTTGTGAGACAATAATGGCAGCGTCTTCTCCTACTCTGCGCCTATGTCATGCCAGGAGGACCTTGACGAATGCCACATAAGCCCCAAAAACAGCCCGATATGCCGCCTAATTTTCCGCAGCATGAGTTTCCGCAGCCGTACGCGCGCCTGCTCACCCTGGGCGAAGAGGCCGTTCTGGCCGATTATGATGAGATCGCTGCCGAGCTGCAGAAAGGGGATGTGCGTGCCGCAGCGGCCCAACTGGTGGAAATGGCGCTGGATAAGACGTACTATGAATACGAAGGGGAGGATGACTCGCGCAGTTGGACGCGCCTGCATGCTCTCATGGTGTTAAGGCGCCTGGGAGAAGCAGCCCAGGTCGCCATCGAGCCGCTGCTGCCGCTGCTCGGCGACGAGGACGACTGGCTGCGTGAGGAGATGCCTTATGTTTACGCGGAGATGGGAGCGCCGGCTATCGAGCCACTCACACGCACCCTGCTGAATCCGGAAACGGGAACCTACACCCGCTCCGGAGCGGGCGACAGCCTGCAGGAGATGGCCGAAGCGCATCCAGAATTGCGTGACCAGATCGTGCCCATCCTGGAACAGGCGCTGATGGCAGAAAAAAGAGAGCCGGAGCTGGCGGGCTTTCTCGTCTGCAACCTGATGGACCTGGGCTCCCGCGAGTCGCTGCCCCTGATCGAACAGGCGTTTCAGGAAGGGCGCGTGGACGAGGACATCATCGATATGTCCGATGTCGAGGATCATTTCGAGCGCTTGGAGCAGGGACCGCTCCCTGGAGGCGCCCTGTTTCCCAACTGGATGGACGAGACTGAGGAAGAAGACCCGGAAGAGGAGATCGCTGCCGCTCATGGCATGAGCCGTGAAGAGAACGTCCCCTACGTCGCTCCGTATAAGGTAGGACGCAACGACCCCTGCCCGTGCGGCAGCGGCAAGAAGTATAAGAAATGCTGTGGCGCTGGAAAGTAAAAAAGACCGAGGCCGGCCAGGAACCGCAGAGGCCGGCAATATCCCAGGAACATAAATCGCGCTGGCGGAGTATTCCAACTGGAATCGGCTCCCGACGGTCGCAAGCCCCTGCTGCGGTCCGCGATAAGCGGGAGCGGCAAGGGAAGAAGATGGCGCGGCGGCTGGCGTATTTCCTGTTCTGTCTTGGGATAGGCTTGATCGTGCTGGGTCTTGCGCTGGCTATCGGGATTGTGATGCTGCCCGGCTCGTCGGAGGCATGGATCGTTATCGCCATAGCAGCGCCCCCGGCCTGCGTGGGCCTGTGTCTGTGTCAGGTGGCACGGGAGCGGGCCTGGGAAGCGCGAGCGACCTGGCTGCGCCGGTCGGAGGGGCAGATTTCTCCTCTTGCCGAGAGCCTGATCCCGCAGCTTTACGGCGAGTTTTCCCTCTACATCATTGAGGCGGCGGAGCGACTGGGCGAGGAGCGCGACGAGACGGCGGTTCCCGCGCTGCTTTGTGTTCTGGAGCGCTGCGTAGAGGTCCGGCGGCCCGGCTGGGAGGATATCGCCGGGGCGCTGATTGGCGCGCTGGCAACGATCGGCGACCGGCGCGCGCTGCCGGTGCTGTATCGGCTGGATAGCTTCCAGGAAGTCGGCCTTACCCCCGCCATTCGCCAGGCCCTGGCCGCCATTGAGCCGCAGGCCAGCCTTCTGCGTCCCCTTACCGGCCCTTCGCCGGACACGCTGCTCCGCCCGGCCCCGAACGACTCTGCCACGGAGGAACCCCAACTGCTCCTGCGTCCCCTGGATTCCCAATCGCGGTAATTTTTATGGAGTGGTAGTCTCCTCGGAGCGGCGCTTGATGGCGTCCATTGTAGCCTGGAGGTTATCGGTCATCTTCTTCTTGATGAGGTTTTTGACCATCGGACCGATGAGCGGCACATTGTAGTCGTAGTCCACGACCGAGTCGAAGCGTGTCCGGTTCTCCCCCACTGCCGTGAATTGCCAGGAGCCGTCCATTCGGTCCATGTCACCCTGCAGCATGTGGAAGTCATCGCGGTGGGTGACGTCGTTCCAGAGGTCTTCCTGCGTCCACTTGACCGTCATGTTGAACTCGCGGATCAGGCCGACCCAGGTGGTCACCGTGCGGGAGCCGTCCGGACTGCGCTCCTGAACGGTCAGCGACTGCAAATCCGGCATGAACTGGGGGAATGCCTCCACGTCTTTGGCGATTCGGTAGACGTGCTCGATGGGCGCGTCGATCTGGACTGATTGCTCGATCCGTGGCATGTCTACCGGCTCCCTTCGCGCCAGGCCAGCTCCGCCGCGCCGAGGATTCCCGCGTCGTCGCCAAGCTGCGCGCGAACGATCTGCGCCGAGGCCAGGATGGATCCGATGGCGCAGGCGCGGGCCGTACGGATCGCCGCCTGGAAGAGCGTTTCGGAGCGAGAGATGTTGCCGCCGATCACGACGACCTCCGGATTGAAGACGTTGACCATGTTGGCGATTCCGATGCCCACGTAGTGGCCCGTCTCCTCCATGATTTCGATGGCCAGGGGGTCGCCCGCCTGCGCTGCTTCGTCGATCAGCGCCGGCGTGAGGATCTGCTGGAGGGTATCGGTGGTCGTGACATGCTCCCAAAGCGAGGTCGGGCGGCCTGATTCCATCTTCAGCGCCGCGCGCTCGGCGATGGCATCCCGCCCGGCCAGGGTTTCCAACTGCCCATGCGGCCCCTGGGCGCTGCCACCCACGCCAGCTGCGATGATGATGTGGCCGACCTCCGCCGCCCCACCCGTTGCGCCGCGCAGCACCTCGCCTTCGACGACGATGCCGCCGCCGATGCCGGTGCCCAGCGTGAACATGACCAGATGCCGCTTGCCTCGTCCGGCCCCGTACCGGAACTCGCCCAGGGCGGCCACATTGGCATCGTTATCCATCACCATTGCCAGCCCCAGCTCTTTTTCGACCAGATCGCGCAGCGGTATGTTCTTATAGGGAACGAACCGATCGCCTTCGTAGTCGCCAAAGTTGGGCGCCCAGCGGATCATACCGCCCGGCACATCGATATGTCCCGGCACGGCGATGCCGACCGCCCCGACCTCGTCCAGGGACACCTTCGCCTGGGAGGCCGCGCTACGCACTACCTCGCCGATCCGCCCCACCGTCCGCGCCACGCCGGACTTGGCGTCCGAGGAGGTCTGAGCGCGGCCCAGCAGCTTCTCGTTTCTGTCCACGACGGCGGCGCGCACGTTCGTGCCGCCCAGATCGACGCCCACGACGTAGGGCGCATTCGGTTTCGCTTGTACGCGGGAGTTGTTCACGCAGAATTCCTCCGAAGAATAGACTTCTCACTGCCTGCCAAGTATATTCCAGGGTACGCGGTTTGTCAAGGAGAAGGAAACTTGCAAGGCATTCCGAAATCTAGGGACGCAACGGCAACGCGCCAGATTCGTAAAGCTTATTTGAAACCGACTTCATACGCGAGAGGGAGAAGATGGCACAGAACACACAGCTATGGAAAGACCTCGCCACGCAACTGCGCGCCGACAGCATTCGCGCCACGACCGCCGCAGGATCCGGACACCCCACGTCCAGCATGTCCGCCGCCGACCTGATGGCCGTCCTGTTGGCCGATCATCTTCACTACGATTTCAACGACCCGCACAACCTGCGCAACGACCGCCTCATCTTCTCCAAAGGCCATGCTTCTCCCCTGCTCTACGCGCTCTATAAGGCGGGCGGAGCCATCACGGACGAGGAGTTGATGACCCTGCGTAAGTTCGGCAGCCGCCTGGAGGGCCATCCGGTTCCGGAGCCCAACGGCGTGCCCTGGGTGGATGTCGCCACCGGCTCGCTTGGGCAGGGGTTGCCGACCGGCGTGGGCATGGCGCTGAGCGCCAAACGGCTGGACAACCTGCCGTTCAAGGTCTGGGTGCTTTTGGGCGACAGCGAGATGGCGGAGGGCAGCGTCTGGGAGGCATTCGAGCTAGGCGGCTACTACGAGCTTTCTAATCTCATCGCCATCCTGGACATGAACCGCCTGGGCCAGCGCGGGCCGACCATGCTGCAATGGCACGGCGAGGTCTATGTGGAGCGCGCTCGCGCCTTCGGCTGGCGCGCTCTCGCCATCGACGGCCACGACCTGGACGCCATCGACACCGCCTACCGGGAAGCGGAGACCGCCGAGCGGCCCACCCTGATTGTCGCGAAGACGAAAAAAGGAGCGGGCGTCTCCTTCCTGGCCGACATGGAGGGCTGGCATGGAAAAGCCCTGCCGGCGGAGGAGGTGCCGAAAGCCCTCGCAGAGCTGGGCAATCCGCCCGGCAACCTGGTCGTTCGTCCGCAGCCGCCGCGCGACGGCGTTATTCCCGAACACGGTACTCCTGGCCGCTACGAGCCGCCGCAGTATATCGTCGGCGCCAAAGTCGCCACGCGGGAAGCCTATGGCGATGCGCTCCAGGCGCTGGGGACCGTCAACGCCAGCGTCGTCGCGCTCGACGGCGAGGTGAGCAACTCCACCTTTTCGGATAAGTTCAAGAAGGCGTTCCCGGAGCGCTTCTTCGAGATGTTCATTGCCGAGCAGCAGTTGGTCAGCGCGACGGTGGGCATGCAGGTGATGCAGAAAATCCCCTTCGCCTCCACCTTCGCCGCCTTCTTCAGCCGCGCCTACGATCAGATCCGTATGGCCGCCATCTCCCGCGCCAACATCCGCCTGACCGGATCGCACGCGGGCGTCTCCATCGGCGAGGACGGCCCTTCACAAATGGCTCTGGAGGACCTGGCGATGATACGCGCCGTGAACGGCAGCACGGTCCTCTACCCTTCCTGCGCGACGACTACCGCGCATCTGGTCGGGCAGATGGAAACGCGCAAAGGCATCGTCTACATGCGCACGACCCGCGAGAAGACGCCGGTCCTCTATGGCCCGAACGAGAGTTTTCCCATCGGCGGCAGCAAGGTGCTGCGCCGCTCGGACAACGACGCCGCAGCCGTCATCGCGGCGGGCATCACGCTGCACGAAGCTCTCAAAGCCTACGATCTGCTTCAGGGCGAGGGCATTGCCATCCGCGTCATCGATCTCTACTCGGTCAAACCGATCGATGCGGAAACCCTCCGCACGGCGGCGCGGGAGTGCCATAGCCAGTTGATTACAGTCGAAGACCACTGGCCGGAAGGCGGCATCGGCGACGCTGTACTGGAGGTGTTCTCCGGACCGGACGGCCAGGTCCCCCACGTAACGCGCCTGGCCGTGCGCGATATGCCCACCTCCGGCAAGCCCGAAGAGCTGTTGGGCGCCGCCGGCATCAGCGCCAAACACATCGTCGAGGCCGTCAAAGCCACACGGAAATAACCCCTGCCCCTCTCCCACAAGGCGAGAGCGGAGATTCTGTAGGGGCGCTGCTCGCTGCGCCCTGCTAACTAACGTTCTTTCCTTTTCTTGAGAAGGGATGAGGGCTTATCCGACCTCTTGCAGCAGGTGGAGCGCCGTTTCCGTGATCATGCCTGCCGCCTCGGGACCGACGCGGCAGGCATGTGTGACTTCGTAGCCGCCTTCCGCGTAGGCAGCCGGAATGGGCACATAGCCGATAGCGCCGTTGGTGTAGCCGACAAAGCAGGTCTGCGGCAGCGGGGAGCGGCGCTTGACTTCCATTCCCGTTTCGGTAAAGATTTCGCCGGGCGCCGTTGCCAGCGCCACATCACCCAGCCGGAGAGCGTTCAGTTGTGCCGGGACTGTTGGTAACGGTTGGCCGGTGTTCAGGCTTTCCAGCATCTTTTCGGCGCGGCTCAGGCGGCTTTCTGCCCAGTAGAGGCTGCCTTCCGAAGCGTTTTCCGCACGCAGGCGGTCTAACGTTTCCCGGAGTTCGGCGACGGATCGTTCTCCGTCTTCTCTGGAGTTCACCCCCATAGCAGGCAGGTCCAGATGCGTAGAGGCCGCGGCAAGTCCTTCTGCGGGTACGGTTTCTGTACTTTCAAAGAGCGTTACTACTTCACCGCCCAGCATCGCGCCCAGTCGGCGGGCCGGCTCGAAGGAGTGGCGCATCTCGATAGGGTTGATGTTTCCGGCAGCGCCTTGAAGAAACAGGCAGGTAGCTCCGGTGATTGATTCAACCAGCGCACGCATGGAGCCGATATAGTCTGGAGAGAGCTGGCGCATGGTATGGGCGGCGCTGACGGGATGGCAGGCGACATTGATCAGCGCGGCGAGAGGAGCGCCCTCGGCGGTGTCCAGGCGTGCCAGGCGCACCGAACGGTCGCAGGGGCCTTCCGGGTTCTGACCGAGCACGATCTGTCCATCAGGCCGCCGCTCCCGACGATTAACGCCGATCGAAGTACTGCCTTCCGTGAAACCGATCCGGACCGGCTGCTTCTTTGCCAGCGCCGCCTGCGCAGTCCCCGCCAGCAGGAACTTCAAGTTTTCCACATACGCTGCCACATCGGCAGGCAGGTCCGTTTCGTAAGCGCCGGTGGCCGGGCCATAGTGCGTGTGGGAGGCGCACAGCAGCACGTGCGTTTCCGGCGCCTGTGTACTCCGGGCGATCTCGGCGCGGACTTCGGCGGCCAGCCGCTCGCTCACCCCTATTAGATCGAGGGTGATCAGAAAGACCTGCTTCCCACCCGATTCGAGGGCCAGCGTCGTGGCAAGCAGGTCTTCTTGCACGCCTTCCGCCGGTCCACGTCCGGCAAACCCCACCATCGGAATGCCGACCGGCGGCGTAACGACCGCCCGGGCGACGCCTGCGAGAAGACCTTCCATCCTTCCTCCTTTCGGTCTCGCTTCATTTAACCACCCAGATGGCTCTTCCTTACTTCTGCAACCAGTCGAATCCTTCTTCTCGTGTTGAAGAGTTGGGCAGAAGAGGAAACTGCTAGCGTTATGCCGAACGGAGAGACATTATGATGTCGCTTCTGCTTTTAATTCTTGGCCTGACGGTCTGCCTGACCGCGAACGCTCCGGTTAGCCGGGCAATGAATTACCCGTCTGAGGGTCCTTCGGACAACCGCCCTGCGGGCGAAAAGACTTTTTCATCCGTACACCGTGGCATGGAACCTTCGGATTCACTTTTCGGGCGTAGCGTAGAGGTAGATCCGCAGTTTGCTTACTATCGGGGCCGCTCGCCGGAGAGTATCGCCGCCGAGATACGCGCCAACGGCTACCAGATCGTGCGCTATATCCTGACCGCCGACAGCAACGTAGACCCTAAGCTGATCTCCGCGTTCCATAAAGAGCATATCGGCGTCTGGTACCTCACCTTTACCGACGGGACCTACAGCCAGAAAGACCTGCCCGCCGGCTGGGAGGCATGGAAGATGGTGACCCGCGCGGATATGGAAGGCAAGCCTACCGGCGTAGACTACACTTTTCTCTGCCTGAACAATCCCGATTACCGGGCGTGGAAGAAGCGACAGATCACTTCCGTCTTAACAAATCATCCCTTCGGCGGGATCGACCTGATTGAGCCGCACTGGCCCGATGTTCCCGGCCCGGAGAGCCCCACTTATGGCTGCTTCTGCCCGCACTGCGCGGCGGCGTTTATGAAGATGTTTCCGGAGGAGACGGCGCTGCCGGACATCCTGCACCCCGATTCGCCACTCTCTCCGCAGCAGAATCCGGCCCTCTGGCAAAAGTGGCTGCAGTTCCGTAAGGCCAGCCTCACCGATTTTCTGAACGATCTTGTCAACGGCAAGGACGGCATCCGCGCGGTGGCTTCGCATGCTAAAGTGTGTGTCTGGACGCTGGCGCTGGCGGGGCCGGATGGCCTGCGGCACGTGCTGGAGGACAACGGCGAGGATGCGGCGGAGATCGCCCGCGTGGTCAAACCGGATCTGTCTGGCTTCCAGACGCATTGGCCGGACTGGTCCCGGCCCGATCTGCCGCCCAACTATGTCGATGCATATCGGCCCTTCTTTGCCCAGGTTCACGCCGTCGCGCCGAATATGCCGCTGCTGGTCCAGGCGGATACCGGCTCGCTCCCAAATATGCGGCGCAACGGAGCCTGGATCGCGGCCTTCGAGCAGGAATGCCGGCGGCTCGGCATCGCGGATACGATCCTCTACGAATACTTCATCGGAGCGGACATGTATACTGTCCCGCCGCGCATCGCCGCCGTCCGGAAGCGCGGGCGGCGAATCGAGCTGGTATTTACCAAACGTCTGGATCCTGTCTCCGCCGGCAACATTCGCAACTACACGCTGAGTTCAGGCCGGATCGTCCAAATCCGTACAGATGGCAACCTGGCACTGCTCAACGTAGCCGGCGTACGTTCCGGCGCTGCCTGCACCCTGACCGTCCAGAACATCAAAGACGATCCCACCCGTCGCCTCTACCACGACAAGCCCGCCACCATGTCAAAACGCCAGACCGTCCGGTTCACGTATTGATCTTTCGGACAGGTTATGTACGGCCACAATCCAATTATTATGATTTCGACTTCGGACGGTCTCGATACCTGTTCCTACTCGGCCGTAAAGCATCCAAACGAACGTAAAGATAGAAGATTATAAATTGACAGCGTAGGGTACCTGCCGTACAATGTAACCGTGAAGTCGTGGTGAAGCGTCGGGTAGACGTTCGACAGTTCAAGAAAGAAGCGAAGCTATAGTATAGCCCAAGAAGAAGACAAGATATGCCATCTTATGTTTGGCCATTGTTGCTTCGCTTATGCTCCGTGCTGTCATCTGACGATTTATTATACGGCATGGAGCGGCAAAAAGTATGGACCAGGGAAGCAACCAGTCTTGTGGGAGTAAATCAGGCGTGCATAATAATTTTTGCGAAACGCTGCTAACAGTAGTATAATAATGTGTATGTAGGCAATGATGATTCGCGTGGCGATTTACCCTCTCTATCGCCGCGTGGAGCTAAGTCCGAGGACGAAGATGACGACCGTATTCCTGGCGCTTATGGTAATCGGCTTGACCGGACTGGTGATGATGGCGATTCCGGGATTCAGCCGGCACGGACACGGCGTCGGAGCGCATGGCGCTGGCCATGTTGGGCACGGGACCGGTCATGCCGGGCATGGAGGCGCCCATGTTGGACATGGCCACGGAGCCGGACACGTAACACATGGTGCCGCACCCTCTCATGGAACGCAGGCCGCGCCACACGGCAAAGGGGTAACATCAAATGACGGCCGCGTGGGCGGGACGCGGTGGATTCCGCCCCTCTACGCGGTTTTCAGCCTCCTGGCGCTCTATGGCGCTTTCGGTTACTGCCTCATCGCCCTCGCGCCCACACTGCCCATCACATGGGCGTCGCTGATCGCCCTCGCGCCCGCTCTGCTCCTCGTGCGGTTCGGCGTAGTCCCCTTCTGGAACTTCCTGTTCCAGTTCCAGGGCAAGCCGGACTCGCCGCTGGAAGAGCTGGTTCTGGCCGAGGCCGAAGCGGTGACGCCTTTCCGCAACGGGAAAGGTATCGTTGCGGTCGTGCGGGATGGGCGGCAGGTGCAGTTCAGCGCCCGGCTGCTCGAAGCGCAGGTGGCCATGCCCGTGCGTGTCGGCGACAGACTGCGCGTCGAAGAAGTGGATGCCGCCAACGAGCGGGTCGTCGTTTCTTTGCACTAAATTATTACCGGGCCGTGAATGACCCGTCTTTAAGGCCGCTACGCGGCCATGCGTAGCGAGCCGGTGCTTGCACCGTGCCTCGCGAAGAACCGCCCTCATGGGCGGACTTTAAGCGGATGGGAGTTTGCCTCTCCCACAAGGGGCGATGGGGAGCGCTTTTGTAAGGGCGCTGCTTGCTGCGCCCTAAACTTTCCCTCCCCAGTAACAAGGGAGGGAATGAGGTGTGGGGGCCTATGCGAGTAGCGCCCCCAAGGAGAGTTCTATGCCACCTGTACTATGGATCGTTATCGGCGCAGTCGTCGCCGTCTTTATTCTCCTCGGGGTCATCGTGCCGGCCTTTCTGCGCAGCGTAGACGCCGGCGAGATCCTGCTGGTCAACTGGTGGAAAGGCGGCGGGCTGCGCATCTTCCGTGGCCCGACCAAAGCGCTGGTGGTGCCGATCTTTACCCAGACGCGCACCATTCCCGCCCAGGCCATCAACGTAGACATCGAGATCACCGACCAGACGGCCGACGTGGATGCCAACGGCCGGCCCGCGCCCGTCAAGGTCACGGTCCGCGCGTCCGCCATCGTCAGCGTCGGGGAAGACGACGCGATGATCTACACGGCCGCCAACAAATTCTTCTCCAAGCCGCCGATGGAGCAGCTCTCGACGCTGACCGACGTACTCTCTTCCGCCGGCCGCCGCGCCATCAACCTGCTCCGGCACGATCAGTTGTTCAATGCACGCTCCGGTCCGACGCCGGCATCCACGGCCCTGGTCGCGCCGGGAGCGCCCACCGGCGATGCGCTGGCCCGCGGCGAGGACGACGAGCTGGCCGTCATCATCAAGGACGCCTGCTCCCGCGAACTTCGGGACCTGGGGCTTTCGTTCAACAGCCTCAACATTAAAGCCGTCTTGAGCGAAGTCGCGGAGGCCCGGCGGCGGGAATCGGCGGCCCGCGCCAAAGCCAGCGCCGACGTGGTGCAGGCGCAGGAGGAGCAGCGTGCCCGCATCGCCCAACTCGAAGCGCAGCAGAAGATCAACGACCAGGAGCGCGCACTGAACATGCAGATCGCCGCCAACGGCGCCTCCATCGCCCGCGCGGAAGCGGAAAAGCAGGCGGCGGTCCAGGAGCAGCGCAAAGCGGAATTGGCGGCGAACCAGATCACGCAGGCCCAGGCCGATGCCGAGCAGAACGTCATCCAACAGGAGGCGGAAGGCCGCGCCCAGGCAGCGCGCATCCGCGCTATCGCCGAAGCCGAGGCCGATGCTATCCGCAAGAAAGCCGAAGCCCTGATGGCGTCCGGGCAAGCCTATCTCGACCTGCGCCGGCTGGAGCTGGCTCCGGAGCTGACCCGCCAGATCGCAGGCGCGCTCGCCAACGGCCAGTTCGTCAACATCGGCACCACGGGCGCGGACGGCCATAGCGCCGCTGCGTCTGGATCGGATGATGTCCTGCGGGTCGTGCAGACCTTGCTGGCCGCGCAGGTGCTCACCGGCGGCAACGGCCTCGCCTCTCGGCGTAATAGCGACAGCCTGCCGTCCGCCACGACCGAGCCGGACGTAGCGTTCGTCCGGCCGCAAGCCCGACCGACCGCGCCACCACCGGTAGTGCCTTCCATCCCGGCGCAGAAACCGACGTCTGGCAAAGGCTAAGCCGTTCTTTCTCTTGCCAGCAAGCAAGGCGGCGAGCGGAATCTTTCCTTCGCCGCCTTGTCGTATGTTAGCCGTAATTTTTTCGATCTAACCGGCGCGCTCTACAGCCGTCCTCTCGTATCCTTATAAGGAAGCAGGCCGGGCCGATAGACGACCCGGCAGCAAAAGCAACCGCCCTGCCGGACGGAACAGCCTTATCAAGCTAGATGCGTCCTTACGGACGCTCGTTTTTAATGCCGGGTCGTTTATCGGCCCGGCTCGCCAGGGCAGTTATATGCATCCGTTAATAGGTCTGACAATCCAAGAACTGGAAACGCTCGTTCAGGAGGCCGGGCAGCCGGCCTACCGGGGCCGGCAGGTGGCGACCTGGATCTACCGGCGCGGCGCTGAGGACTTCGACGCTATGACGGACCTGCCGCGCGACCTGCGCGCGCGCTTGGCCGAGAACTATACCGTCGGCTTGCCGCGTGTGGCCCACCGGGACGCCGCTCCGGATGAAACGGTCAAGTATTTGCTCGCCTTTGCGGATGGCCAGCAGGTCGAAAGCGTCTATCTGCCTTACTCCGACCGTGTCTCCGTCTGCCTGTCGTCTCAGGTGGGCTGCCCGGCCGGATGCACCTTCTGCGCGACGGCGCAGGGCGGACTGGCGCGCAATCTGACGGCGGACGAGATCGTGGGCCAACTGCTTCGCATGCAGGCGGAGAGCGCGCGGCGCATCTCCCATGCGGTCTACATGGGCATGGGTGAGCCGCTCTGGAACTACGAGGCGGTCGTCAAGAGCCTGCGGCTGCTGGGCCATGAGGTCGGCCTCTCGCTGCGGAACCTGACCGTCTCCACGGTCGGCGTCGTGCCGGGCATTCGCGCCCTGGCCGGCGAGGACCTGCCCATCACGCTGGCCCTGTCGCTGCACGCGCCGGACGACGCGCTGCGCGCCCAGCTCATTCCCACCGCTCGCAAGTGGAAGCTGGAGGAGATCCTGGACGCCTGCGCGGAGTACGTGCAGAAGACGCATCGGAATCTGACCTTCGAATACCTGCTCCTCGGCGGCGTCAACGATCGCCCGGAGCAGGCCCGCGCGCTGGCCGCGCTGCTGCAGGCGAAGCGGCTTCCCGGCAACGTGAACTTGATCCCGTTCAACTATGTGGAGACGCCACAGGGCTATCGACGCCCGGAGCGCGAGAGCGTTCGTCGCTTCCGAGAAGAGCTGGAGAAGGCCGGGCGCGTCACCACGCAGCGCATGACCCGTGGTCACGCCATCTCCGCGGCCTGCGGCCAGCTCCGCCGAACGATCGGATCGAGAACGCCCGCGCGTTTGCAGGGCCAGAGGCGCGATGGAATGAATGCCTTCGTGGAGACGACGCAATGAAGTCCTTCGCTTTTATGTGCCAGGCCTTGAAAGACCCGCCTGCGGAGCCCCTTCCCCGCTGTCCTTTGGACAACCGTCCTACCGGATGGAAAAATCTGGCAGCAAACCATGTGCGCAGCATACCCGGCGCGCAGCGCCTCACCGCGAAGGAATTCGTTCCATCGGCCCGGCGCGCAGCACCTCACCGCGAAGGAATTTATTCCATCGCCAAAGGAGTTTGCCTGCTCGCGCTCAGCCTTGTCCTGGCCGGCGGATGCACGCCGAAGAAGCCCCCTGTCGTGACGAACAACAACCCCCAGACACCTCAAGACACACAGGCCGACCTGCCCGGCAAGATCACCGGGACCGGATTCCACATTCCCATCACCAGGCGGGACCCCAAAAACCCCAACGGGCCGCCGATCCCGATACTGACCGCCGATGCACAGTCCGGCACCCTTCAGAATGAGGGCGACAATCCGGCCACCTTTCTGGAAGGAGTACGCGCTCGCCTCTTTCGGAACGGCAAACCGGCCGCTGATCTGTTCGCTCCGCAGATGACCTACGACCGGAGTAAGAAAACGGTGATCGCCACCGGCGGTGTCAAGCTCGTGTCGCTGCCAACCCCCTCCCAGACGACGGTGACCGCTGATCAGATGACCTGGGACACCAGCACCAGCCATATCGTCGCGGTCGGTCACGCTTTCGCGACCACTCACCAGAACGGCACGGACATTCAGCAGAGCGGCGGACGCATCACCATCGACATGGCCAGGAAGCCCTATGAGATAACTATCGGGGATTAGTGGTAGAATAGCGACAGGACTTTTGACGCAAGACGGCTTTTTCCTGAGGGAAGGACGAGCATGAACCATTTCTCTGGTCCACGGAAGAACCTGTACGCGCATCTTGGCATCAGCTTGATCGTCCTGGCGTCGGTGCCGGCGCTCGGAGCGCCGCCGCGCCCCCAGCCTCCAAAACCCTCCCAAAGTGCCTCGCCCTCCTCGGCAAAGAAAACACCACCGCCGGCCCAGAAGCCCCAGTCCAAAGTGACCGTTATCAACGGGGTCCAGATTTCCGGCTACAATACGATTCACATTACCCTGGGCTCCCGCTACCAGTTGTCCGGCCCGAATACGCAGATCCTGGTGACGAACAAGCCGGCGCACGCGACCCTGCGGTTTCATGCCGACCTGGTCGAATCGAGCGATAATATGGTCACCGTGAACATGAGCGGGCACATCCGGTACACCATTTCGCGCACGCCCCCCGGCGGCGCGGCGCAGACGATTCAGGGCACGGCGAGCCACGGAATCTACTACAGCAAGGCGAAGCGGTTCGAGATGACCGGCGGCGTGGACGCGACGATCACCGATTCGTCGATTCTGAGTGGTCCCGGTACCGTCCGCGCCGAGCGCGTTATCATGGATATGGCCTCTACGCCCTTCACCTATACGCTGAGCGGAGGCGACGGCACAGATACGGTTCGCTTACCCCTCCGCGAGCAGGCGGCCGGCAGCGCGGGGACGTTCCGGGGCGGCGGCACGGTCGATCTGCACGGCTTCGCAACCGGCACGCTTCAGATGGGCCGGAGCGCGGAGTTTTCTGGCCCGGATACCACCATCGACTACGCCAATCCCGCCGAGCGAACGACGGCGCACCTGCAGGCGCACCGGGTCGGGGCGGCCTTCGGCGGCGCGCCCGCCGTTCTGCAAAGCCTGGAGGCAAATGGCGACGTCCGCTTCAACGCCGAGCGTGGGTCGCCTACCGGCGGCGCGCCTCAGACGATCCACGGCCACAGCGGATACGCCCTCTACCCGCTGCAGGACCAGCAGTTGACGCTGTCGGGCGGCGTGGACGCGCTTCTGACCAGCCCGCAGGACCTGCAGGGTCCCGCACGCATTGCGGGGGAGCGCGTCTCCGCTCGCCTGGCGACACCCGCGCGCTATGAGATCGCCGGCTCGCCTTCCAGCACGCTTCTGGAGTTTACGCCGCGCCGGCGCCCCGCGCCCGCCTCATCCTCCGCCGGCACGACCGCCGCGCAGACGTTCGCCATCGGCACCGTGACCATTACCGGATTCGACCGAGGCGCCTTCGAGCCGGGAAGAACGGCCGATATCACCGGTCCCCGGACCAGCTTCGCGACCGCCGATAAGCAGGCCGGCACCTCGGCCCACCTGCAGGCCAGCCACGTCGTCGCGACTTTCGCGCCGGACCAGACCATCGGGAACGCGGTCGCCAGCGGCAACGTCCATTATCAGGTCGAGAGGCCGGCAGCCACCGGCGGCGGCCACCAGAGGGTGGACGGGACCGCGCAGCGGCTGACACTGACCAATACCCAAGACACACGCCAGATCGTGGTGCAGGGTCCCCTGCATGCCGAGATCGTCGATCCCGTGCATCTGGCTGCGCCGGGCCATATCACCGGCCAGGCGGGCGACCGCCTGACCCTGGACCTGGCTTCCAAGGTCAGCCAGTTCGATATCGATAGCCCAAACCAGACGGCGACCATCGATTTCGTGCCGCGCCAGACGAGCGCGCCGGCCTCCCAGCCGGTGGCGCCCGCGCGCTTACAAGAGCATCGCAGCCCGACGCGGACCGACGTCAAACCTGGCAAGTGAGATCCAATCCTTGGAACTATGCGCGGAAAACCTGGTGAAGATCTATCGCCAGCGCAAAGTCGTCGATAACATCAGCCTGGAGATGAAACAGGGCCAGATCGTGGGCCTGCTGGGCCCTAATGGCGCCGGCAAGACCACGACCTTCTACATGATCGTCGGCCTGGTCAAGCCGGACGGCGGCTGCGTCAAGCTCGACGGCGAGGACATCACCCGCCACCCTATGTACCAGCGGGCGCGGCAGGGCATCGGCTACCTGCCGCAGGAGCCTTCGGTCTTCCGTAATATGACCGTCGAGCAGAACCTGATGCTGGTGCTGGAGATGCGCGACCTGACGCGCAAGCAGCGCAAAGAGAAGACCGATGAGCTGCTGGAGGAGCTGCACATTACGCGCGTTCGCGACCGCGAGGGCCGGCTGCTCTCTGGTGGCGAGCGGCGGCGCGTGGAGATCGCCCGCGCGCTGGCAGCCGAGCCTAAGTTTATTCTGCTGGACGAGCCGTTCACGGGCGTAGACCCGAAAGCCATTGAGGATATCGAGAATATCATCAAGCGGCTCACGGAAGAGCGCGGCATCGGCATCCTGATCACCGACCATAACGTCGAGGTCATGATCCGCATTACCCAGCGCGCCTACGTCATTGCGGATGGCCAGAAGCGTTTTGCCGGTCCCTCCGATCACCTTCTGGACGATCCGGAGGTTCGCGCCAGCTACCTGGGCGAGCGATTCGGAATGTACCGCGATCTGGCCCGCGAAGCGGCTGAGGCCGAATTGCGGCGCATCACCGGCGAATGGGACGAAGAGGCAGGAGACGGAAAGTAATGCGCCTGGTCGATAGACTCGTCCTCAAAGACCTGATCGGCCCGTTCATCAACGGCCTGATGATGTTCCTACTCCTGGTGTTCGCCGCCGGCTACCTGTTCAAGGCGACGGACCTGCTCGTGCAGGGCGTTCCGCTCTGGACCGTCATTAAGCTGATCGCCTTCAACCTGCCGAGCGTGCTCACGGATACCTTCCCGATGGCCACGCTGCTGGCCGGACTGCTGGCCTTCGGACGGCTGTCGGGCGACCATGAGGCGGTCGCGCTGTTCGCGGCGGGCATCAGCTTTCCGCGCATCATCCGCGCGGTCCTCTATATGGGCATTGTCGTCAGTATCGCCGCTTTTTTGTGGAATGACTGGATCGTTCCTCCGGCCACGACGGCTTTTTGGGACCTGCAGCAGGAAGCGGTCAAACATCTGTTGAAATCTGATAAGCCGCTCTACTATCCGGTCATGAGTCCGGATGGAAAAATGCTCGAAGAAAACGTCAGTATCGCTGGAGGATACGACGCGAAGACCCAGACCCTGCGCAAGGTCACCATCACCCGCTTCAGCACGGATCCGCGGTGGACCGGGCAGCCGCAACTGACCCTCTACTGCGACACAGCGCGTCCCCAAGGCGGCAGCGCGCTGCAGATGGCGCAGAACGGGCTTAACTGGACGTATTACAACGGCTACGTTACGAACTATAATCACGACAGCGCCACCGGCCTGGTCGATACCATGACAAGCTCGTTCCAGATGATACGGACCTCTCCACGGACCGCCTCCGTCGGCAAGACGTTCGACGAAGTGATCAATATGGATGTCCAGGACGATTCGGGCCGCATGAACTTCATCCAGCTTCAGCGGCAGATCCAGAAGCTGCGGGCGGCGGGCCGGATCAGCGAGGCGCGCGGGAAAGAAGTAGACCTCTACGGTAAGCTCGCCCTGCCCCTGGCTAGTCTGATCTTCGGGGTTCTGGGCGCGGCGCTGGGCGTGAATACGCAGCGCGGCGGAAGCAAGTCGGTCGGTTTCGGCATGGCGATCTTCGTCGTCTTCCTGTACTGGGTCTTCTACCACGCAATGTTCGTGGTGGGCAAAAACGGTGGGCTGCCCCCGCCGCTGGCCAGTTTCCTGGCCGATATCACCGGCGCCATCGTCGCCCTTGTTCTGACCCTGCGGGCTTCTCGCTAAGTCCCCGCCGCGTCCGGCTGAGGTCGATTCAGGAGTCGGTTCGCTTGTATTGCAAGGCAAATATGATGGAGTGATGCGCGATGATCTGGACACTTCTCGCCTTACTGTCTCTGATCACACTGGGCGGGTTTATATCCTACTATGGGGACTTGCAGGGCAGACGCTGGGGAAAAAAGCGTGTCTCGTGGTTCGGTCTGCGTCCCAAGCACACGGCTATTCTGATCACCAGCCTGACAGGCGCCTTCGTCGCCCTGTTGAGTGTCGCCACCCTGCTTATGATTTCGCCGGCCGTGCGCGATATCGTCCTGCGCGGCGAGACCGCCATTCGCGAAAATAAACAGCTCAATGCCCGCCTGATTCGACAGGCCCTTTATAACAACGGGATAGTAACGGAAAAACAGAACCAACTTGCATTGGCTAATGAACAGCTTTCTGCGACCAGAGCCGACTTGGCCAATAACCAAACTCGGTTGAAACTGGTCGATGCAAAACTGAAGACGGTACAGGACAACTATATCCGCGTCTGCCAGGATCAAACCCGGACGAAACAGGATGAAGCCAGAGCAAGGCAGGAAGTCGCCAGGCTTTCCGCTTTGAAAGCTCAGTTGGAACGATCCATAGCCCAGGACAAAGTTCAGTTTCGCAAAGAGGAACAGCTTAATGCACGTGCTGCCTATCTCAATAAGGACCTTGCCGACCAGAATATCGAGTATGCGCGCCAGAGTGCAGGTCTCGAAAAGAGCAACACGAAGCTACAGACCGAAAACGAACAACTGGCTTCGCGAAATGCCGATCTGCACCAAGAACACGACCAGCTCATGGCCCAAAACACCGCGCAGAAATCTGCATTGGAGGCGCAATATAAAGCCTATCAGGATCTGGATGCAAAGGTCAGCGAGCTGACCGCGAAGCGGGACGATCTTTACCGCCAACTGGCAAATACCGGGCAGAGCTATATGGAGCTGCGGCACGCGAAGATGACGCTGCCGGCAGGCGCGGAGCTAGCACGCTGCACCATCGACGCGCACCTGCGGCCGGAAGCGGTACGGCGGGACCTTAAGAATCTGCTCGATGAGGCCAGCACCACGGCGTTGCGGTATCAGGCGGCTCCCGGTGATAACGGACGCGCGGTCATGATCGTACCTAAGCGAGTCGTTACACCAACGGGCGAGGAGGATGCCGGAGAGGATGCCAGCCTGAAGGCCCTGACGGAGGACCTGGCCGGCAGCGATACGCCGGTGGTCGTGCACGCCAATTCTGTCACGAACGCCGTGGAGGGCGAGCAGGTGCTCGTGGAGTTGATTCCGCAGGTTCTTCACCATGAGATCATCTTCGATAAAGGCGCTGTCATCGCGACGCGCCGCCTCGACGCCCGCCAGCCTCTCGCGCGCGTTGTAGACGATATTCTGCAGTTCCTGCAGCAGGATGTCAAGAATGCCGCCATCCGATCGGGCATGATCCCCCGCGTGGATCCGGATACCGGCAAGGAAGAGGTCGGAATCATCGGGCCGAGAGAACTGGTGACCCTGACCGAGCAGGTGCTGCGCAAGGGGGGCCTGATCGAAATCTCCGCAGTCGCGAAAGCGCCTATTTCTGCTGCCGACTCCCTGCGCCTCTCGACGGAACAGACCGATCGGGAGAATATGGAAGTGCGCATCACCCACGCGCATGGTGGACGGTAGGACAGTCTGAATCACGGATAGCCCGGATGACACCGATGGCACGGATAAAGTCTCTCCTATCCGCCTCCCTCCGTCTCATCCATAACAGGAGAACTACCGAGACTCCATGTCCCTCCGTGTCATCGGTGTCATCCGTGATTCAGAAACGGTGTCCTCTGTGATCGGGAAGAGTAACGCTCTGGCAAGCGGGGGGGACACCACCGTTCTGGCGATCGATCCGGGCCGCGCTAAGTGCGGGGTCGCCGTCGTGCGGCGTGACGGGCAGGTCCTCTTCCGCGCCATCGTTGCAGTGGAAGAGATCGTGGAGGAGACGCAGCGTCTCATTGCGGATTATAGCCCTTGTGCCCTGATCGTCGGGGGCGGAACGGGCTCTCGTCCGGTTTTGCAAGCTCTGCGCGCGGCAGAGATGTCGGTCGCCATGGAGCGTGTAGACGAGGCGCACACCTCCGAAGCTGCCCGCGCGCGCTTTGTGGCGGAGAACCCGGCACCCGGATGGCAGCGACTTCTTCCGCGCAGTCTGCGCACTCCCTGGCGCCTCTACGACGACTACGTCGCCATCATCCTCGCCGAGCGCTACTGGCAAAAACAAAATTCCCCCTCTCCTTCTCAAGGAGAGGGGGCCAGAGGGTGAGACCTCACCCTTTCAGGCCGGCGACGCGATCCTCCGGGCTGACGATCTCGGTGATGCGGATGCCGAAGTTGTCCTCAATCACCACTACCTCACCCTTAGCTACCAACCGTCCGTTGACCAGCAGGTCCACCGGCTCTCCGGCCACCTTGTCCAACTCCACGATCGAGCCGGAGGCCAGCGCCAGCACGTCCTTAATGAGCATCCGGACGCGGCCCAACTCCACCGTAACCTCCAGCGGAATATCCAGGATCAGCTCTAGACCCCGCGGCAGCGTGGTGTCCAGAGTCTCCCGCGCCCAATCGGCAAAAGGGGTCGTACCGCCCCGGTGGCCGCCTTCCTCCGCCAGTCGTCCTCCGCCTCGGCCCGATCGCGGCCCGGCGCCCGGCTCGATCAAACTGCCGGTCAGCACGGGGGTGACGTCGGTATCGGGAAGGGGGATCCGCTCGATCCGCTCCTCCTCCCAATCCCCGGCCGGCGCGATCGCTGCCGCCAGCGCCTGGGCATACTCCGGCGTGAACAGAAACGTGATCTCCGTATCTAAAGTGTCCGGCAGATTGAGCATCAGCCGGGCCTGCACGGCGCTGTCGCTCTGCGCGAAGACGGGCGGCAGCGTGATGGGACTGAGATGCGTCTCGCTGGATTCGAGCCCGATGGCATCGCCGGTCAGGCTCGCCAGCGCGGTCGCGAAGCTCTGGGCGATTCGCGTCATCGCCGCCGACAGCTTCTCGACCTGCTCCTGCATCAGCCGGTAGAGCGGCGCAGAGTCGTTACGTCCCTCGATCAGGTTCGCGAAGACGCAGGCCGCCCGCTCCGAAAACACCAGCAGGCACTCGATGGGCAGCGGCCGGTTGAGCGAGAAGATCGTATAGAGCACGCTCTCATTCCGATCCCGTATCTCCGCCGTCGATACCGCACAGACGTCCGGCATCTCCAGCGCTCCCTCGTGGTGGATGACCTCCGCCAGAGCCTGGGATAGATGCGGGCGCAGATTGGCCAGCAGATCGTTTAAGGCATAGATCTCTTTAGGCGACAGCTCTGGCATGATTTTCCTCCGAAACCCGGGTAATATGCACGGCCAGCTTCTTGCCGCGCGTACCCGGCTTGCCGTGAAACTTGATTTGCTGGCCGATGCGGACAGCGATCTCCTCGTGCTGGCCCCCGTCCAGCCGCACGATGTCGCCCACCTGCAGGCGCATCAGGTCGTCTAGAGAGAGGGCTGCCGTACCGAGCTGCGCGACACAGGTAACGTAGGTGTTCTCCAACCCACGGGCCAGCACGGCGGCGCACCCGCCCGCATTGGCTTTGGCATTGCCGGCGGACCACTTCTGGGCACTGAACTTGGCGGTGATGGGCTTGAGCAGCGTGTAGGGCATGCACAGACTCATCTTGCCGCTCAAGTCCCCCACCTTGACCTCGAACCGGATAGAGATGACGATATCGTTGGGCGGGGCGATCTGAACGAACTGCCCCTGCGTCTCCATCAATTCTCGCGTCGGCGTAAAGGCGTAGATGCCTTCCCAGGCCGTGCGCAGTTCTTTTAAGGCGCGGTTGACGATACTTTCGGCCAGCGCCCGCTCAATGTCGGTCAGGACGGTGGACTTTTTGACCATGCTGCCAGGCCCGCCCAACAGGCGGTCGATCATCGCCAGGGTGACGTTGAAATCGATCTCCAGGATCGCCTGCCCTGCCAGCGGCGGCATGCTGAACAGATTGATGAGGCTGCTCGTCAGCGGGCGCATGTACTCATCGTAGCGCATCTGCTGAACGGAGAGCAGGTCCACATGGACCGGCACGCGCATATACGCCGACAGCGACGAGGCGAACATGCGCGCGAAGGTCTCATGCAGCATCTGCAGGGTGCGAAGCTGGTCTTTGGCCAGCTTATCCGGCCGGCGGAAATCATAAGCCTCGTAGGAGGCGACTCGAATGGGCGCAGGCAGCGGCGCGGCGACGGGAGGCTCGGCCGGTGTCACAACGGGGGGTGGCTCCGGAGCCGCCTTCTCCGCAGACACGTCCGGAGGACGCTCCGCATCGTCGGAAGGGGCCGGGGCGCCGGTCAGCGAGGCCAGAAGCGCTTCTATTTCAGCCTGGGAAAGGATTTCAGCCAAGGCGATTCCTCATCATAAGAGGTGGCATTAAAGCAAGCATGCCTCCTGACGGATTTTCGGCGCGCCCTGCGTGTTTCTTCAGGCTCATTTGGACCTCACCCCTCTCCGATCGCCATCGTCGACTCAAAGGTTCGATAACGGCCCGGCAGCCCTCGCTCGCCTTAGCAAGGAGAGGGAACATAGGATCATGCCAGCGGCACGACACGGCGCACGACCGGTCCCGTGCCTCGATCCCCATCGCGAGTCAATACTTCTATGGCCGGAACGCCGAGACGCAGGAGGTAATCCCGTGCCTCCGCGATGCCCGCGCCGACGTCCGCAGGGCGATGGCTGTCATCCCCAAAGCAGAACGGAACTCCCATCGCCTGGGCGCGCTCCACCTGCCAGGGCGCCGGATAGGGCTCGCCCAGTCCTTTGCGCCAGCCGGCCGTGTTCAGGTCCAAAATAGCCCCGGCGGCGCGAACCGCCTCCAGGGCATTTTCCGCCGCTGCGCGGACAGGCGGCGTGACCAGCGCCGAGGCATCGAAGCCGGCGGCACGTACGTTCTTCTTAACCAGATCCAGGTGCCCGACCACGTCCGGGCGCAGCGCCTCGACCATCTGCGCCACCCGCTCGTAATAGCATATCGCCAGGGCTTCCGGGCCTCCGCACGCCTCCACTGCGCGCGCATAGTTCTCCGGCCGCCCGTCGATCTGAATCTCATCCACGTAATGCACCGATCCGACGAAGTAATCGAAGGCCGGAGAGCCGTCCGCAAGCGTCTGCGCGCGATAGGCCCGCATCTGCTGGACATAGTCTGCTTCCGGGACCACCTCCGCTTCAAACCCGCGTAACACGATGAGGCGGCCGGTGAAGTCTCGTGCGAGGCCTTGAATCGCGGTGGTGTAGCGGGCGAAATCGGCCTGGATCTTCGCCACGTCCCAGCCGCGCTCCTGCTCTTCACTGTAGAGGAAGCGCTCCGCGTTGCGGGGTACGTGCTCGCTCACGCCAAAGGTATGGTAGCCGGTCGACACGGCCGCCTCAAGCATCTCACGCAAGGTCGCCTCCGCATGATCGCAAAACTCCCCGCTGTGTCCCCCGTGCAACGACACACGCCATGGCATGGGTACGGCGCTTTCGTCTATCATCGTTCTCCTGGCCTCCTCTCGTCCTGTTTCCCGTCACATGTCTCCTTCCTTCCCGTTTTCAGGGTGAGGCAACAGGGATGAGACCGGCGGGAACTTCTGGAAACAGTGTACCGTCTTCCGTGCAGCAAAATCTGGTTGCTGGCAAGGGTGTTTATGGAAACCTGATAATACGATTGGGGGCGAAAGGGAAGACCAATGTCTGGCGAAAAGCAACACAATGTTTTGGATAACGGCTTATGCAACACGACCGGCAGAGTGCATGGAGCCGGGTGTGGCTGCGGCTATACGGAAAAGTTTCTCGCCGAGCCGGCCGCAGCCTATATCGAATCACGACGGCACTTTTTACGCCGCCTGCTCGTGGGGGGGCTGAGCGTGGCCGCGCTGCCTCTGCTGGAGCCGCACGCCGAGGCGGACATCTTTACGCCCAGTGTTAGCGATCAAAAAAAGGCGGGCGACCAGGCGGCAGCGCAGGTCATGCAGCAATATCCTGTCGTTAACGACTCCCGAGCAAGCCGTTTGAATCAAGTGGGCAGACGGCTGGTGAACGCGCTCAGCTCCCGAGATCGCGGTCCCTGGAACTATCGCTTCCACGTCATCCATAGCAGCGACATCAACGCGTTTGCCCTACCGGGCGGCAACGTCTTCATGTTCACCGGCCTGATGGACCGGATCACCTCGGATGACGAGCTCGCGGCCGTGACCGGGCATGAAATGACCCACGTCCGTAAGCAGCACTGGGCCAAAGCGGTTGCCAATGAGACCAAGCGGCAGTTAGGCTTATCGCTGGTCCTCGGCCTGACCCATGCGAACGGAGCCTGGCGGACGGTGGCCGGCGGCGTCGACTCACTCCTCTATCTACGTTATTCGCGCCAGGAAGAGGATGAGGCGGACGCGGGCGGCCTGCAGGATATGGTCCAGGCCGGCTACGATCCGCACGGCATGCTGGATCTGTTCCACATGCTGCTCAATGCCACCCATGGCGGCAGTCCACCCGAGTTCCTGAGTGACCACCCGCTCACCCAGGAGCGTATTACCCGCACGCAGCAGCGCATCGCCAACCTGCATAACCAGGGCTGAGGGACGTCGTTTTGGATTGACAGGGAGAGAGGGCGCGTGTCATACTCAGAATCGGATGCTTGCGGGGCGCATTTGCGCCCCGGAGCACCGTACCGAGTCATGACATGAAACGTTCTGCCCTCCTCATACTGGCCTTCACCGTCTTTCTGGATTTCCTCGGCCTCACCCTCATTATCCCGCTGCTGCCGGTCTATATCACCCACTACGGCGGCAATTCGTGGATCGGGGGCTTGCTGACGGGCAGCTTCGCGGCGATGCAGTTTCTCTTCGCTCCGATCTGGGGCCATGCCTCCGACCGCTACGGCCGCCGCCCGCTGATCCTGATGAGCCTGATCGGCTCGGCGATCACCTACTTCTTCTTCGGCGCCGCCGGCAGCCTCACCGTGCTGTTCCTCGCGCGTATCGGCGCCGGAATCCTCACGGCGGCCAGTCTCCCGACCGCCCAGGCCTACGTGGCCGACGTCACGCCGCCGGAGAAGCGCGCCGGCGGCATGGCGCTGCTGGGTGCCTGCATCGGGCTGGGATTTGCCTTCGGGCCGATCGTGGGCGGCAAGCTCAGCCAGTACTCGCTCTTCGGCGGCCCGCCCATCGCCACGCCTGCCTACGTCGCCGCCGCCCTCGCTCTTCTCAACTTCGTCTGGGCCTTCTTCATGCTGCCGGAAACTCACACGGACCGGCAGCCTACCCAGGAGAAGCGGACGGCGCTGGATACGTTCTCAACCATCGTCTGTGCCCTGCGCGCCCCGACCGTCGGCGAGCAGTTGACGGTCTATGCCTTCGGGTATTTCGCCTTCATGGCCGTGGAGGCGTCGCTGACCTGGCTGGTCGTCCTGCGCTTCGATCCGGTCCTGACGAAGATGGCCGCGCACGCCTGGCAGTCCTACGCACACTTGAGCTTCGCGCAACTGCCCCAGGAAGTGCGCAAAGCGCTGCCGGCCGGCATCTCGTGGCCGGCATACGCGCATCTGCCGTTTACGGCCATCGCTCCTGCTCTCGTGAGGATGCTCAAAGAGAAGGCCTCCGCGCAGGTCACCAGCTTTGTCATGATGATCGTCGGCCTCACATTGCTGGTGACGCAGGGTCTCATCATGCGGGGACTGTCCCGGCGGGTCGGGGAGCACCAGATGGTGATGTTCGGGTCGCTGCTCCTAACGGTCTGTCTGGTCGGCCTGGCGATCACCTCCAGCCTGACCGTCATCTATATCATCAGCGCCGGCATCGCCGTCGGCAACGGCCTGATGATGCCCGCTCTGAGCGCCCTGATTACCCACTCCGCCGGGCCGCAGGAGCGCGGCGTGCTCAGCGGCGCCCAGCAGGGCCTCGCCAGTCTCTCGCGCGCCACCGCCCCACCCCTCAACAACTTCCTCATCGGCCTGCCGCACGGCACCGGCATTCCCTTCTTCATCTCCGCCATCCTGATGGGGGTCTCCTTCGTGCTCAGCCTGCGCTTGCGCCCGCTGCCGCACCGCGCGGATGCCTCCCCGCCTTCAGAATCGGAGGTCCAGCCGGGCGATAGCACGGTCTCTAGCGGCGAACCGGCAGCCGATCTTCCCTCTCCACCGGTCGAAGCGAGGCGTGAATAGCAGCCCTGTTCCCTATTTTGCGTCAAAACCCGGCAAAAATACGAGAAAAAAGGAACAAATTTCGTCAGTAGATCGTCAGGTGGGAGAAAGGGAGAGAAATGCCTCTTCGCTGTCGCTCTCGCTTTCGGGCGGCTTGCCCCCGGCGGCGCTGCCCTGCATCGCGGAATCGCCTTGTTCCGCACGAGACGATTCTTCGCGTCTAGTAGGTATAGACTAACGGTGGTTTCAGCTCAGGCCGCCATACACAGTCAGGAGAGGATAGGCTATGGCACGTACCAAAATGATGGACAATCGGATTTCCTCACGAGGGGAGACGAGCGATCACACCGGACGCGGCTGGCACGGAGATCCCGAAGGCCATGCCCAGGCGGGCCGGAAGGGAGGCCGCAAAGTCTCCCAGGACCGCCAGCACATGGCTGAGATCGGCCGCAAAGGCGGCACCAAGGTCTCTCAGAACCGCCAGCACATGGCTGAGATCGGCCGCAAGGGCGGCTCCAAAGTGGCTCAGGATCGGCAGCACATGGCGGAAATCGGCAAGAAAGGCGGCGAGAGCAAATAGCTTGATACCGCTTTTTCCCATGAGTTAGGCCCGGCAAACCGATTTTGCCGGGCCTGTCTTTTTGCCCCCTCAGACGGCGTTTCACAAAACCGGCGCATCGGGTATACTGGCAGACGCAAGAGATGCTGCAACGGGAGGAAGGGACGCCGGCATGGCGATTCTCGGTTTCAGGCTGGAGGAGATCGCTCGGCTACTGGCGCTGCTGGAAGCGCATAGCCTGGACGAGATCGTCCTGGAGGAGGAAGGCCGCTCTCTGCGCATCAAGGCGGCGCGTCCGGAGCGGGCGGGCGGTCCGGCTTTATCCGAAGCGCCCCCTGTCGCACCCAGGACACGGCGCACGGTGGCCGCTGCCAGCGTTGAAACCCTCCCGGAGACCGAGATTTCCGCCGATCAGGTCGCGCTCTCCTCCCCGATGATGGGCTTGTTCTATCGGGCCGATAAGCCGGGCGCGCCGCCGCTCATTGAGGTGGGCGATCGGGTCGCCGTCGGGCAGGCCATCGGCATCATCGAGGCCATGAAGGTCTTCTCGGAGATTCCCGCCGAGCATGCCGGGACGGTGCTCTCCATCCTCGCGCAGGACGGCCAACTGGTGCAGGCGGGAGAGCCGCTCATGATCCTGCGTCGAGAATGAAATGGAAACGAACGGAAACGTCCCCACAGAGGCTCCGGCTGAGCCGGAGGCGCCGCTGACAGAGCTGCCGGAGGTCGATCCTGCCGAGTTCGAGCTGCGCCATCTGGATCCCAGGCAGACGCGCATCTTCCGCGTGGCCGGCGTGACGCGCATGACTCTGGAAGGAGACCGCTCCTGGGTCAAGATTTCCGTGGCGCGCGCGTTTCCACTTTCCGATCCGGACCACTATATCGGCGTCTTAGATGGCGCCGGCAAAGACGTTGGCCTGCTGCAGGATCCCAGCCAGCTCGACCACGAGTCGCGCCGCATTCTCGAAGAGGAACTGGAGAAGCGCTACTTCGTGCCGGTCGTGGAGCGCGTGCTCTCCGTCAAGGAGGAGTTCGGCACTGTCTACTGGCGCGTGGAGACGGACCGAGGCGAGAAGGAGATCGTCGTGCGCAACATGCGCGACAATATCCAGGAGCTCTCCTCATCCCGTCTGATCATCACGGACGTGGACGGCAACCGCTTCGAGTTTCCAGACTATACCAAGCTCGACAACAAAAGCATCGGCATCATCATGCGCCATCTCTAACGATCTTATTCCTCAGGAGGGGAAATAATGGAGGCACGCTTCGATTACGTTTTGGTCGGCGGCGGCCTGGCCTGCGTATGGGCAGCCCAATCCATCCGCGAGCGCGACAAACAGGGTACTATCCTCATCCTCGGCGGCGAGCCGCATCCACCCTACGACCGCCCGCCGCTTTCCAAAGACTACCTCACCGACGACGAGAAGGTCCCGGATGACGTCTACAGCAAATTCGACGACTTCTACCCCAAAAACCAGATCGAGCTGCATACGAAGACGCGGGTGACCCGGCTGGATCGGAACGCGCGCACGGTCACCCTGGCAGATGGAAAGACCATCGGCTACGAAAAGCTGCTGCTGGCGACCGGAGCCAGTCCCCGTCCGCTCGGCGTGCCGGGCAGCAACCGTCCCGGCGTCTTTCTGCTGCGCACCATCGAGGATTCGGAGGCTATCCGCCAGGCCATGCAGCAGAGCAAGCGCGTGGTAGTCGTCGGCGCAGGCTACATCGGTATGGAGGTAGCGGCCGATGCGCGGACGCGCGGCCTGGAGGTGGATGTCATCGAGCCGCAGGCCTATCCCTGGGCCAAATTCGCCGATGAGACGCTGGGACGTTTCATGCAGCGTTACTACGAGGGCAAAGGCGTCCGGTTTGCGTTCGGCGACGAGGTGACACGAATCGACGGCGATGGCGAGAACGGGCCGGTCAAGCAGGCGGTCACGAAGAGCGGCCGGCAGATCCCCGCCGATATGGTGGTCGCTGGCGTGGGAATCCACCAGAATACCGAGCTGGCCGAGGCGGCCGGGCTGGAAGTGGATGCGAAGGAAGGCGTCAAAGTCAACGAGTTCCTCCAGACTTCCGATCCGCATATCTGGGCGGCGGGGGATATCGCCTTTTTCAAAGACATCGCCCTCGACAAGGAGTGGCACGCCGAGCATTTCCTGAACGCCAAATGGCAGGGTCAGGCGGTCGGCGCCGTCATGGCCGGGAGCGACCAGCCTTACAATCAGGTGCCCTACTTCTTCTCGGACGAGTTTGACATCCATATGATTCTGCGCGGCGACCCGCAGGGCGGCAAGAACACCGTCATTGCCGGCGACCTGGAGGGCGCCGAGTTCGTCCAGCTCTACTCCGACGACACGGGCCGCCTGACGATGGGAATTGCCATCAGCCACGACGAGAAAAAGCTCGACCCCCTCTCCGACACATTGGAGCGCCTGATCCGGGCCAAGGTGAATATCAAAGGCCGTGAAGCGGAGATTCAGAAGCCGGGGTTTGATATCAATACGCTGTAGCCCACCCCCTGTCCCCCTCCCTGGTTCGCTCGCTACGCTCGCAGGGAGGGGGAACCCTATTGGAAGGTTGAAACTGTTTTGACGCACATAACAGAATGACCACTCGTTTGCTCAATCCGATTTCGGATCGGCGGACTTAATACGGGTCATGACGGCTTTAGCATTACCCTTAGCACCACACCACTTACATTCCAAACGATCCTCACCAATTAACTTCAGCGAGAGTGTTCCGCTCCCCCAACTTGTAGCGCCTTCATACAGGCATTCGTCGAGGACTACGTAACCGTCCTTCTCATGTGGGTTAGTCAATTTTCCTTTCGTTAGTCCAGTTGTTCGATATTGTTTCATCTGGTATATGGTGTCACCTCCATCCGCATTCAAACCAATCACACCGGGATAGGGCTTCTTGAGGGTGGAATCAAATGTGACTTCGCCCTGCCAAAGACCTAGAAAACCCAGATATTGAGTTGGTATCCGCATCTCAGTTCCCCCATTGTTAGATGAAGTCGATACAGCCTATTCCATATGCTCAAGTCAGTAATTACCAATAGAAAGCCAGCACTTTCTTCCGAAAGCTACTCATAACTGAATGTCCTGAATGCAGAGGTACAAGAAAAGAGTTGTGTTCCCCTCCCTGGTTCGCTCGCTACGCTCGCAGGGAAGGGGCTAGGGGGTGGGCTACACCGCGCGGATCTGGTTGACCTCGGTCTGAATCTTGACGAGGTTGGCGTAGACGCCGTCCAGGGCCATCAACTCGTCGTGCGTTCCAAGCTCGACCATCTTGCCCTCCTTCATCACGACCAGGCGGCTGGCGTGGCGCAGAGTGCTGAGCCGGTGCGCGATGGCGAAAGTCGTGCGGTTCTGGATCAGGCGGGCGATGGCCTCCTGAATCTGCTTCTCCGTCTCCGTATCTACGCTGGCGGTCGCCTCGTCGAGGATAAGGATCTTAGGATCGTGCAGGATGGCCCGCGCGATCGAGATGCGCTGGCGCTCCCCACCGGAGAGCCGCTGCCCCCGCTCCCCGACCTGCGTATCGTAGCCGTCGGGGAACTTCATGATGAACTCGTGGCAGTTGGCCGCCTTGGCGGCCCGCATGATCTCCTCTACAGACGCGCCGGGCTTGGCGTAGGCAATGTTGTCCCGGATCGTGCCGGGGAAGAGGAACGGCTCCTGCAGCACGATGCCGAGCTGATGGCGGAAGTCCTCCTGGTGGATGTTGCGAATATCCACGCCGTCCACCTTGATGTCGCCATCGTCCACGTCGTAGAAGCGCGCCAGCAGGTTGATGATCGTGGACTTGCCCGCGCCGCTGTGACCCACCAGGCCGATCATCTCGCCGGGTTCGACCTTGAGCGTAAAGTCGTCGAGGACGCGGCGGGCCTTGTCGTAGCTGAAGCCGACCTTCTCGAACTCCACTTCGCCCTTGATGTCTGGCATCGGCACGGCGTGCGGAGCCTCTTTGATGTCCGGCTCCGTATCCAGCACCTCGAAGACGCGCTCGGCCGCCGTCAGCGAGCGGGTCGACCAGTCCAGCACGCGGCTGAAGTTCTGGAACGGCGCGTAGAACTGCCACATGTACGCGTTGAAGGCCGTCAGTGTGCCGATGGTCATCGCGTGATTGAGGACCTTATACCCACCGAAGAGCCAGATGATATAGCTGCCGGAGCTCATGAGCAGGCCCACCAGCGGCCAGTAGGTCGCCCAGAACGAGTTGGCCAGGTAGCTGGACATGAAGACCTGATAGTTGCGGTCGCGGAAGTGCTTGATCTCGCGGTCTTCCTGCGCGAACGCCTTGACAACCCGCATGCCGTTCAGCGTGCTGCCCAGTACCGCGTACATCTTGCTGATTCGGTGCCAGACGTGGCGCCACTTCTGCCGTGCCCGCGGCATGAACCAGCTCGTCAGCGCATAGAGGAACGGCGTGGGGATCAGCACCAGCAGCGCCAACTGCCAGTTCATGCGGAACAGCACGGCTCCGATGCCGACCAGCGTCATCACGTTCGTGATCAGCCAGGGCGCGCCGTCGCTCAAGAAGTCCCACAGGTTGTCCGCGTCGTTGGTGACGCGGGACATGACCGAGCCGATGTTGCGCTTGTCGTAGTAGGCCAGGGAGAGCAGGTTGAACTTCTCGTAGAGGCTGACGCGGATATCCATAAGGATACGCGCGCCCAGCCAGGGGTTCAGCCGGCGCTGGCAGTAGGTCAGCACGGCCATGCCCAGCCGGATCAGCAGCAGCACCACCACCCATTCGATGACCGGTACCATCGCCGCGTGGATACCAGCGTACCGCGGCCGGACCACTGCGTCGACGATGCGCCCGCCGATGTAGGGCGGGGCGATGTCCGCCAAGGTCGCGCCGATCAGGATCAGGACGCTGGCGATGGCCTGCAGCTTATAGGGAGCCAGGAACCGGAAGAGGCGCAGCATGACGGCCCGCTTGTTGACGCAGGCCGGGCACACTTCTGTATCTTCCGGCAGCACGCGCTTGCACCGCGGACAGTACTTCTTCCGGTCCTTGATATTGGCTTCGGGGACAGGCTCGCCTTTGGCGATGGCGTTGAGCTGGCGCGCGACCGTGTTGGCCTCGGCGACGACCGCCTGTGAGAAGCGCACGAGCGGGATTGTCTCCGTATCCGTGCGGACCTCCAGCAGGCCGTTGCCGACCAGCATTTCGGCCTTCGCCTCTTTGATCTTCCGAAGCGGAACCGTCTGGCGTAGATGGACGTGGCCGTTCTTGCCGTTGCCGTGCCCGTTTCCACTTTCCGAGGGGGAGAAGACGTAGACGTGCTTGCCCTCGACGACCAGCCATTCGGGTCCGAACACGCCCTGGGAGTTGATGTCGGTGGCTAAGGCGATCCGCTGAGGCTCTTGCTGCGCCGCCTCGTCTCCGCCGGTCGCCTCTGTTGAGTCTCCATTCGCCGCCTCTACCGGCGCGGCGGAATGACCGTTTTGCTCGGCGGAGGCGATAGCGTCCCCATCGTCCTCCGAATCTTCTTGGGCGCGCAAATCGCGCAGGCTTTGTTCGACTTCTTCCGGAAGAGCGTCGAGTAGTGCCATAAAAAAAAGATGCCTTTCCGCTCTCAGCGAGGACCCGACCAAAACAATAGATCGTGTTGTACTGCCACAAAAGTATACCTGATTTGCAGGTGCGGAGTTGCAGAAATTTGCCGCAAACCGGGTAAATCCCGCCGGATATAGTCTGGCTGTTATCGTCTCAGGATAATGGCGCGATCACTTAATCTTCTCATAAAAGTGTCCGGTCCGTAAACGAACCGTCTGTAAAACACCAAGCCCCGTCAACTTGGCTGCCAAGCCGGTGCTGTCGCGTCAATAGGGTGTGATTCAGCAGGCAGCGGCATGGTCCAACCCTGTCTGCCCCCTGAAGGGGGCATAGTGCCTTACAGCAGGTTCGTTTACGGACCCGTTACTTGTTAAAGAGGGTCTTGAGGGTTTCGTAAAGCTCGTGGGGCACGGTGCGGAGCGTCCCGACCGCCTTGTCGATGGGCACGGGAACGATCTCATTGGCGTGGATGGCGACCATCTTGCCGAAGTCCTTTTCGTGGACGCACTGCGCGGCGCGAATGCCCAGGCGCGAGGCCAGGACGCGGTCGAAAGCGGTCGGCGGGCCGCCGCGCTGGATGTGGCCGATGGCCGCCGAGCGCGTCTCCAGGCCGGTGCGCCGCTCGATCTCCTGAGCCACGTACTCGCCGACGTTGCGCTCGGAGAGGGTGACGTGCCCGAAGGCGTCCAGCTCTTGCTTCTCGCCTTCCTGCTGCGGCAGCTCCACGCCTTCGGAGGCGACCACCAGGCTGTAGTTCTTGCCGCGCTTGCGCACCTCCAGCAAGTGCGCGCACATCGCGTCCATGTCCAGCGGCTCTTCGGGCAACAGGATCCAGTCCGCGCCGCCCGCCACGCCGGTATAGAGCGCCACCCAGCCGGCATGGCGGCCCATGACCTCCAGGACCATGACGCGGCTGTGCGACTTGGCGGTGTCGCGCAGGCGGTCCACCGCATCCATCGCGACGTTAACGGATGTGTCGAATCCAAACGTGTAGTCCGTATCGCTCAGGTCGTTATCCATCGTCTTGGGGATACCGACGATGGGCACGCCTTCTTTCCAGAGCTTGCTGGCCACGCCCAGAGTGTCTTCCCCACCAATGGCGGCGATGGCATCGAACCCGTATTTGCGGATGTTGGCCTTGACGGCATCCACCATCGCCGGGTCCTTATAAGGGTTGGTGCGGGAGGTGCGAAGCACCGTGCCGCCCTGCGCGATTATCTCCTCGACCCGGCCCACGGTCAACGGCTTGTCTTCGACGATGCCCTGCACGAGCCCCTTCCAGCCTTCCCGAATACCCCAGACCTCCGAGCCGTAGTCCAGCGACTTCATAACGAAGCCGCGGATGGCCGGGTTCAGGCCAGGGCAGTCTCCTCCTCCGGTTAAAATTCCTATCTTCATCGTCCTCGTTCATCCTTCCTATTACCCCTTATAGGTGGTACAGACATACGATACCCCCTTCCCTGAAGGGAAGGGGGCCGGGGGTCAGGTTATTTTCGGCTCTATCAGGCCGTAATCGCCACCGTGGCGCTTGTAGAGCACGCCGATCCGGTTGGTATCTTCGTCCAGAAACACGAAGAAGCTGTGGCCGAGCAGCTCCATCTGGTGGGCTGCCTCCTCTGCCGACATCGACCTAAGCGCAAAGGCTTTGCGGCGCACGATTCGAGGCGCGAAGGCATCTATGTCTACCTCAGTGATTGCGGCCTCGGCTTCCTGCTTGATCGCCGAGGGCCGCCGGTGCGCCTGCACCCGCTTGCCCTTGAATCGCTTCAACTGGGTTTCCAGCTTGTCCACGACGCCGTCGACGGCGGCATGCAGGTCGCCATGCCGCTCCTGACTGCGTAACTGGATGTCGTCGCCGCTTAGGGTCACTTCCACCACATGCTGGCCGCGCTCGAATCCCTGAATGAGCTGGGCCTCCGGCTCGTGGCGGAAGTGCTTGCCTAATTTCGCCAGTTTCTTCTCCGCGTACCGGCGCGTCTCGTCCGTGATCTGGACGGTCTTAGTCTTCGGGTGGGCGTTCAACCGCATTGTTTTCCGTCCCTCGCTTTTTTTGCGTTAAACGCAAGGCGCGAAAAGAAAGTTCCGTCGAAGCCGCAGCACGTTGCTAGGAACGCACGGCCTGCACGCGCTCGCCGGCGGCGATATCGCCCATCAGTACGTTGAGCAACCGGGGCAGCCGGTACATATCGGTCTGCCGCAGGATTGCGCCACAGACCGTCTGCCGCCAGGTCCGCCAGCATTCGGTGCGAAACTCGTATAGATAGACCAGCTCGTTTTCTGCCGCGCGCTGACGTCGATACGCCTTCTTGACGAGGACCGGGCCGGGCGAGGTCGTCAGAATAGCGAGCGCGATTCCGAGCAGGGCCGGCAGGTAGATCACCAGCACGAGAAACCCCAGCAAGCGCGAGGCCAGAGATAACCATTCGAGAATAAGGGCAGGGACTGATCTAGCCCGGCGCACACTGAGGGATCCATCGTCGTAACAGGGCATACAGAAAAACCTCCTATGGGTGTTATCGTAATCGATCGGGTTTGGGAGCGAGGTACGCGCCTCTTCATACTCAGGATCGGTGAAAAACCACCTCTCCAATAGAGCGCGATAGGAAATCAGCCACGAGAGCGCACGGTGGCGACGGCCCAGCAGGCGATACCCTCCCGGCGGCCGACGAAGCCCATCTTTTCGGAGGTCGTCGCCTTCACGCTGATGCGCTCCGGGTCCAGGCCCAAACGGGCGGCCATGGCCTGCTGCATGGCGGCGCGGTGCGGCATCAGCTTCGGGGCCTCGGCCACGACCGTCGCGTCTATATTCCCGATCTCCCAGCCGCTCTCCTGCACTCGTTGGCCGACGATAGCGAGCAGGCGCAGGCTGGCGATGTCTTTATAGGCCGGATCGGTGTTGGGAAAGAGAATGCCGATGTCGCCTAAAGAGACCGCGCCCAGCAGCGCGTCGCAGACGGCGTGCAGCAGCACGTCGGCGTCCGAATGGCCTTCCAGCCCCCGATCATGTGCGATCTCGACCCCGCCGAGGAAGAGCCGGCGTCCGGCCTCCGGCGGCGCAAACGCATGCACGTCATAGCCGAAGCCGGTGCGGATTTCCCCTGCTGCAGTCTGTATCGTGTTCATGCTCTGCGGCTGTCTTCCGGCAAGCAGGCGCTCGGCAAAGGCGAGGTCTTGCGGCCGGGTGATTTTGATATTGGCCGGATCGCCTGGCACGACCGCCACCGGCAGGCCGAGCGATTCGATCAGTGAAGCTTCGTCCGTCGGCTCAGCAGACGCAAAGTCGAAATGGGCGTAGGCGGCGCGCAGCGCCTCTACACGCGCGCCCTGCGGCGTCTGCACGGCGGTCAGCCCGGTCACGGTCTCGCCGCCGAACACCTCGGCGCGAGGCATGGTGGCGCGCACCAGCCCGGCGGCATCCACCCGCTTGACCGTATCCGAGAGCGGCAGGCCGGGCACAGCAGCGCCGGTCTGCACCACCCCCGCTATCACCCGGTCGATCACGGCCGCCGAGACCAGCGGGCGGGCGGCATCGTGAACGAGCACGATCTGTATATCGGCAGGCAGCGCCTCCAGGCCGTTGCGGACCGAGGCCGCGCGCGTCTCCCCGCCGGCCACGATGGCCGTCACCTTCGGGAAGGCCGCCGCCAGGGAGCGTGCCCGCTCCTGCTCTTCTTCGCCGACGACCAGCGCCACACACGAAATGGCCGGGTGCGCGTCGAAAGCGGACAGCGTCCACTCCAGCACCGCGCGCCCGGCCAGAGGCGCAAAGACCTTATTCTCGTTACGGCCGAATCTTCTTGCCCGGCCCGCGGCGGGGATAACCGCTCCCACCCGTACTTGGGGTGTGGCCGTTGCCTCCGCTTTCGGGATGGTAGTCAATCCCTTCTCCGTCTTCGTCGCTGCGGACACGGGCGAAGATCATCTTGCCCGCCACCGTCTGCAGGACGCTGGTCACCGTCACGCCAAGCGTGGCCCCGATGAAGCGGCGTCCGTCCTCGACGACGATCATGGTCCCATCGTCGAGGTAGGCTACGCCCTGGTTCGGCTCCTTGCCCTCCTTGACGATGCCGACCGTCATCTCTTCGCCGGGCAGAACGACCGGCTTGAGAGCATTGGCCAACTCGTTGACGTTGAGCACCTGAACGCCCTGCAGCGCCGCTACCTTGTTGAGATTGAAGTCGTTGGTGACGATGGCGCCTTCGAGCGCTTTCGCCAGCTTGACCAGGCGGGTATCCACCTCGTCGTTGGCCGCCGACTTGTCCAGCATCTTGTCCCAACTGCGAACGACCAGCGGCAGCTCCTTCTGCATGTTGTTGAGGATATCCAGCCCACGCCGTCCACGGGCCCGCTTGAGGTTATCCCCGGAGTCGGCGATGTGCTGCAACTCTTCCAGAACGAAGCCCGGCACGTAGAGCGTGCCCTCGATGAAGCCCGTGCGGCACACGTCGGCGATCCGGCCGTCGATAATGACGTTGGTATCCAGGATCTTGCAGTTGGCCGTGGAGTTCGCCTCCGGCGCTTCCGCGGCCGCCCCGGTCGGTCCCCCACGCGCCAGCATTCCCACGAGCTCCACCTTCATGCTCATCATCGCCACAATTCCCAGATAGATGAAGACGACCGCGATAAGAATGAAGATCCCTATCTGAAACGGCAGCGGGATCGGGGTGCGGGATAAGAGCTGTGAGAACAGAAACGTCACGATGACGCCCAGAGTCGTACCGAGGCCGACGGCGATCTTATCGCTGGCGGACATCCGCTCCAGCGACCAACCCGCCGCGACGATCAGATCGCCGATGCGCGGCCCCACCGAGATGCCCAGCAGCAGCCCTACCAGAGTCAAGCCCACAGTGAACTTGATCCTGAAGTAGGGGTCGATGTCTGCCAGGTGTCCCATGCCCAGACCGGTCTGGAACATCGGGATCCTGGGCAGAAGCAGCCCCAGATTGATTCCGAAGATGACCAGGATCAGGGTGAACACCAGCACGAAGAGTTGCCGGAAATTGCGCAGATTCACGTTTCTCACCCCCTTTCTTTGAGTTTATTATGCTTACTTATATTATCCATAAAGACGGCCAGGAACCGCATATGGGATCAAACGATTTTCTTGCCGGGAAACGGTTTGTTAAATCGCCGCTTGCTGGACCTTGATATGGATGCGCCCGATGACGGCCACCACGTCGAACATGCCCGTCACGTCACCCTGAGCGAACTTGATATGCGTGGCATCCACGTACGGTACCGGCGCCTCCGGATCGTAGAGCGTGGGATCGAAGGCGACCCACTGCCCGACCCAGCTCTCGGCCCAGGCGTGATAGAAAAACTTGCCCTCCGCGTAGACAATGCCGCTGCATAGCCGGGTCGGGACGCCGGCCGCACGGGCGATCGCCGTATAGAGGGTGGCGTAGTCTCTGCAGACGCCGCGCCGATTCTGATAGATGTCGGAGGCAGAGCGCGGCACGCCAATGCTCGCGTCCGGCGTCATGTGCGCGTGGACCCAGTTTCGGATATGGCAAGCGATGGTGTACAGATTGGTATCGCCGCCGCGCAGCCGCGTCGCGGTGGCCCGAACGCCGGGATCCTCACTATCTATATACGGCGCCGGGCGCAGATACGGTGCCAGTGCGGCAGCGTGGAACGGCAGCCGGGTGGACTGAGCGGCAGCAAAGGGCGCCGCGTGAATGCTCACCTCAACAGAATATCCCGCTGCCGGGTCCGTCGAGGGCAGGATCGCTTCCTGCTGGCGCGCGTCGGAGAGCAGGAGGTGCTTATCCGGCACTCCGGCGATGGTCACCTGCAGGGAGCGCAGGCGGCGCGGGTTCCGGATGGGCTTATCCGTCACAACCGCCGTCGCGACGGCGAAGTCGCGTGGTGGCGTGTAGGCAGCGGTCCCCCCGGATTTCGGGCCGGCGTTCGGGTCAGGCGCTGGTCCCAGCGCGGCCTCTTTAGGCTGCTTGACCAGGGTCAGCCGGATGATGCCCATGTCCATCTCGCCTCGCAGCACGTCGCCGTCCGCCGTCTCCCAGGTCGTCATCTGGCCCTGCCCCATCGGCAGCGTGGATTTGACCACGTAAGCCTGCGTCTGCTTCCCGCTGACCTCGTCTTTGACCGCTTCCTGTCCGGCGATCTCCACGTCGATCTTTTCCAGGGTCACCGTGATCGGCTCCAGGCAGTAGACGGTAAGCTTCTTGCCGGGGGTCAACTGCTGGCCCTGTGTCAGGAAGGTCGAGTCGTCTCCGGCCAGATTGGCGCCCGGCGGGATCGCGAGGATCTGCGTGGCCGCCCTCGGCCCGGAGCCGACCCGGCAGGTGATCTTGCGCACCGCATAGTCGTAGGTGGCCTCGACATGGGAGACGCTGCCTTTGGAGGAAACGTCGAACGTCTGTTTCAGCGGGCGATAGCGCAGGTCCGAGATGGTATTCGTCGTCTCGTTTATCTCCACCGAAGCGCCGAGCACCGTCAGCTTGATGACGGAGCGGGTGGTCTCCTCCAGGGCCGGTTTGCCCTGAAAGGTGGCGGGCGCGATGCGGGCACTGCCGTAGCCGATCTTCTGCTGGTCCCAGTACCATCCCATCCACTCCTCCCTCGGCTTATCGATGCCGGACGTTGCGGAGGGCGCCGAGGAGGGCGCGCCGGCTTGCGCCAAAAGCACGGCGGGCAGGGCCAGGAGAAGGCTCAAAACCAGACCAGAAAGCAAAGCGCGCCGGGTGGCGCCAGCGGAACGACGGGACAACGGCATCAGTACAACTCCTTCAGCACAGCGAAAGCGGTTACTCTCATTCTTGGAATGAGGTCCTATGTCGCACAGGCTCAACTTCCATTATACCATTGTATCCGGCTCCGCACCAGAAAAAATACGCGCGACCCGAGGCGTCAGGCAGGTGGAGATTTCGTGCTCGGTCGTATCGATGACAGCGGCGATCTCCTCGATGGAGATGCGGTCGTCCCCCTGAGAGCCGATACAGACAGCCTCCTCGCCCGGCTCTACGCCCGGAATGTCGGTCACATCTATGACCGTCTGGTCCATGCAGACACGTCCGAGAATGGGAGCGCGCTTGCCGCGCAGCAGCATGGCGCCGCGATTGGACAGCCGGCGCGGATAGCCGTCGCCATAGCCGATGAGGACGGTGGCGACACGGCTGGGCCGGGCGAGGCGATGCGTGACCCCGTAGCTGATGGGATGTCCGGCAGGCAGGGTGCGCACGGTCGCCACACGAGCAGCAAGGGTGAGGACGGGCTGCAGCGCGGGCAGAGATGGGCTGTTGGCGGCGCTCGCGGCGGGCGCGGTCAGATTGGGAATCGGCGGCAAGATGCCGTAAAGGAGCAGGCCGGGGCGGACCAGGTTGCCGCCTGCAGCGCCGAAGCGCAGCGTGGCAGCGCTATTCGGAAGATGGATGATCTCGAACCGCGCCCCCGCCTGCTCAAGCGCCGTTCGGACGCGGTCGAAGGCGCTCTGCTGGGCGGCGGTAAACTCCAAATCCGCGCCGTCTGCGTCCGCAAAGTGCGTGGTCAGCCCGGTGACGCGCAGGCCCGCCGCGCTTGTCGCGCGCCAGAGGTCGAGCGCCTGGTCCGGCAGGATTCCCGAGCGGCCCATGCCGGTATCTACCTCCAGATGGACGGCGGGCGTCTCTGGCAAGGCTCGGAGCCGGGCAATGGCGCGGGACAGCGCCTGCAGGGTGTCGCTGTCGCCCGCCATGACGGTCAGTTGCCATGTCAGGGCCGCTTCCGCTTCGTCCGGCAGCGGGGCGCAGAGCAGCGCGATGGGCGCGGCCAGTCCGGCTTCGCGCAACGCGACTCCCTCGGCTACAGTCGCCGCCCCAAGCCAGGCCGCGCCCGCTTCCAGCGCGGCCCGCGCTACCGGGACGAGGCCGTGCCCATAGGCGTCCGCCTTGACCACCGCCATCAGCCGCACCGCCGGTCCCAGAAAAGCCCGCAGGGCGGCGACGTTGGCCCGTACCGCATCCAGGTCGACCCGTGCCCACGCGCGCCTCTGCGTTGTATATGTTATGCTTTCGCCGGTCATAAAAATAGGATTCCGTTCCTTAAAAATACCTGCAACCTTTACTTATCGGAATTGTCCAACGAATCGCAACTCGATTAGGGGGTTACCCCTTGTTTCCTCCGCTATAATAGAGGATTGCCGCCGAAGCTTGGAGGCTCCGGCGGCTTTTTTGCATCGGGCCACCCGTCTCTAGTCCCCCTTTTTCATGGCTTTGCGCAGGGCCTCCGCCAGAGGATTGGGCGTGCCCTCCTCCTCTTTGTCGCGTTCTTGCGTATCGGCGTACTGCCGCCACTCCTCGCGCTCCGGATCTTCGATAAATCCCTCGCGCGCTTCTGGCTGGAGCCAGCCTTCCGGCAGGTCCAATCCCAATTCCTGCGCCGCCGTCTGCACGGCGTTGGGTGGAACCCAGACGACGCCGATCTCCTCGTACTCGTCGTCCGGAGCCAGCGCCGGTAGATCCTCCAGCACCGGGACGGGCGCTTCGGCTACGTAGACCAGCCGATTCAGGACATACTGATAGCGTTTCGACGCGAATAGAATGTCTGCGCTGGTATCGAGTTGGTAGATGCCAACACCCCGCTCCATGTTTTCGGGGGTTGTCAGCTTCATCTCATAGAGACAGAGCGACTCGGCATCGATGGTCCAGATCGCATCGATCTCCCGATAGAGCGTAGTATGCCGCCCGTTGCGCAGGCGCTGCCCCCAGGACAGAATGCGCTCTTCCTGCAGCGGCACAAAGCTACCCAGCCAGTGGCGCACGGCCTGCTCCACCATGCCGCCGAGGTATTCGCCCGCGGCGCGCGGCCCTCCGCGCGACGGTCGCCGGTCGGCCATGCGGCGCATGAAGGCGATATAGTCCGGATCGTCGGGCTTTATCAGCCGCACGTTCCAGAAGCTGTCATAGGCATTCGACATAACCCTCATCCAAAGCGACCGCTCAAGCAGCCGCCCATGCCTTTCTATCTGCTCTTCATTTTAACAGAAATCCTCCCCAATCTTTGCCGGGCCAATCGCTATAGCTGCCGGGATAGTCCTGCACGCGGCCGTCGCCGACGATGAGGAGGCGGTCGGCGAGGCGGTCCAGCAGATAGCGATCGTGCGAGATGACCAGCAGCGTGCCGCTGTAGGCGGCAAGCGCGTCTTCCAGCCGCTCCCGCGTATCGATATCGAGATGGTTGGTCGGCTCGTCGAGCACGAGCAGGTTCGCGCCGGAGACGACCGCGCCTGCCACAGCCAGCCGCACTCGCTCGCCCGCCGATAGCTCGCGCACGCGCTTGAACACCTCGTTCTCCCGGAACAGGAAGCAGGCCAGCAGCGTGCGGGCCTCCGTGTGGGATAGCTTCCCGGTCCCCTCCACGATCTCCAGGACCGTTCGGTCGGGATCGAGATGCTCCTGCTCCTGGGTCAGAAAGAGTGGCAGGACGCTTGCGCCGAGGCGGGCCTCTCCCTCGGTAGGCGGTTCTTGTCCCAGTAGGACGCGGACCAGCGTCGTCTTTCCGGCGCCGTTGGCTCCGAGGATGCCGACCCGCTCGCCATAGGTGACGTACAAATTCAAGTCTGTAAAGAGCCGGCGCGGCCCGAATGCCTTGCCGAGGGAGCGGGTTTCAAACACGATCTGGCCGCTGCGCCGCTCCGGCCGGAAGGCGGCGGAGAGGTGCGCCAGGTCCCGCTGCTTCTCCACCGGCCCTTTCTTGCCGGCTACGTCCATGCCGGGCGGCTGGACGATATGCTCGATCTGCCGCTCCGCTGCGTGCGCCCGTCGAACCATCTTCTCGGAGATTCGCCCACGCTGGTCCCGGCCGCGCTTGGGACCGCCCTGCGTGGCCGCCGCCCAGCCGAGTTGGCGGGCGACGAACTCCCGCAGGGCGCGGATCTGGCGCTGCTGCAGGATATAGTCCTCCTGCTGGCGTTCGAGGGCCTGCCGCTTTGCCTCCGCATAGGCCGCATAGTTGCCCGCGTATTCCGTCAATCGCCCCTCATCCAGCTCCAGGATGCGGGTGACCGACGTATCGAGGAATCGGCGGTCGTGGGAGACGACCAGATAGGCGCCGCGATAGTCCCGCAGGAAGGTTTCCAGCCAGGTGAGCATGGCGATGTCGAGATGGTTGGTCGGCTCGTCGAGCAGGAGCAGATCGTACTCGCCGACGAGCAGCCGCGCCAGCAGGAGCCGGGTTTTCTCCCCACCGGAGAGCGTGCCGGCGGGCTGCCCGAGCTGTCCGTCACGGAATCCGAGTCCGAACAGCGCCTTTTTCACCTGCCAGGCCGGCACGCTGGGCGGCAAGCCCTCCAGCGCCGCGTCCAGGACCGGCAGATCGGCGGGAAAGTCGGGTAACTGCGGCAGGTAGCCGATCGAAAGCCCGCGGCGCACCCCGCCGACGTGGCCCCGATCGGGCGGCTCGACGCTGGCCAGAATGCGCAGCAGCGTGCTCTTGCCGCAGCCGTTGCGCCCGATAAGACCCGCGCGCTCTCCCTCTCCGATGGTCAGCGCGACCCCGTCGAGTAATGCCCGCGCTCCGTGGTATTTCTGAATGCCGTAGGCGTTAAACATTTTTAATTCTCCGTTGATGAAAAACCTCATAGAGCAGCAAGCTGGTCGCCACCGCCAGATTGAGCGAGTCGCTGCGGCCTACCATCGGGATGCGGACCATCTGGTCGCAAAGGGCCTGCTCCTGGGTCGAAAGGCCGCGTCCCTCGCTGCCCATGAACAGCGCCAGCGGCGACGGGTAGGCGATTTCCCGATAGTCTAAGGGGGCTGCCGGGGAAGCGCCGATGACGGTGATCTGCCGCCGATGTTTCCAGCGGGCAAAATCCTCCAGATGGGTCCGCACCAACTGCTGCGAGAGGACGGCTCCGGTGCTGGCGCGTACGGCGGTCGGGTCGTAGGGATCGGCAGTGTGGCCGATCAGGAGGATCCCCGCACCACCGACCGCGTCCGATACGCGCAGGATCGTGCCGAGGTTGCCGGGATACTGCACCGTATCCAGCGCGATCCAGCATAGCCCCTCCTTCGGGCGGACCGCGGCAAGGGAGTCCCAGCGCTGGCGAATGACCGCTCCGATGCCATGCTTGCCCTCCTTGTCGGAGAGACTGGCGAACACCTCGGGCGTCACCTTTAAGCAAGAGGTTCCGCGCTGCCGCTGCGTCCGGATAATCTCCTGCCCGAACGGGCTTTTCAGCATCTCCGGGACCACGACGAGCGTCTCGATCGCCGCCTGCAGCTGCACCGCTTCCGCGACAAGACGTAACCCCTCGATAAAGAATGTTCCGGTCCGTTCCCGCTCCTTGCGGTCGTGCAGGCTGCGGATCGCCTTGATACCGGCGTTGCTGCGGCTAGAAATGACCGTGGACGCCGGGACCGGTGGCAGACGGGCGCACGCCGGGACTTCCTGGGTGATCTCGGCCTGCCGGGAATCGTGTGGATAAGACATCTGCGTACCTCCTTTGTCGGGACAAAAACAAATCGTCCTGTGCGCCGGAAGCGCACAGGACGATAGAGAAGCGTAACGGGTCCGCAGACGGGGTTTGCTGGCTAAATCTTAATCGGCCTGGAAGCCGGAGACAGCACGCCGGGAATCTCTCTTCCCGGCAGGAACAGCCCGACCAACGAGACGCGAACGCAGACTGCCTCCGCACATCTGGCGGAGGAGCCTTTCCTGGCGTTCCGGCATCGTCGTTAGCGGGCTCCTATCAACCCTCTCGTCTCCTTTGAAAGGATGTTCGGCTGTCAATAAATTATTATAACGCAGCCAGGGAAAACCTGTCAAGAAAATTCCCGAGACCGCATCATCGCCGGGCCGTGAACGACCCGTCTGGCAGGCCGCTATGCGGCCAACCGCCCTGCCGGGCGGAGAATCCAAATGCGATTATCTTGCGAGCGCCCTGTGAGATGAACATCCGAGCGCGCTACATCTTTGACACCCGCCCGATCATCTATATCTTCTCTTACGTCGACTCACTCACGCACAAACAGCCGGCTCACGTCAAATGGAGTGAAATCGAAAGCTGTATGATGACGGGAGAACATTGCAATTCGTCAACAAGGTCCCATTACGATGACGCTGGTTTGAAGGCATTCGATCAATGTGTTCCGGACATGCATCCGGGGGCATTGAGGGAGGGAAACGCCCTACGTGCAGAAACCGGTACTATAACAACCTGGCACTTAGAAGCCCGCTTGCTTATAAGGAATTATTCGCTATTTTTTCCGGCGATGACGAGGATGTACTCGCCTTTGAGGTCGGCGCCGTGGAGGCTGGCCAAAAGAGAAGAGAGCGGGCCGCGCTGGATGGTCTCGAACTTCTTGGTCAGGTCGTTGGCGAGAGCGGCATCCCGGTCGCCGTAGACTTCGAGGGCATCGCGCAGGCAGGCTTCCAGGCGGTATGGGCTTTCATAGAAGATGAGCGTGTGCGGCGAGTCTTTGTCGATCTCCAGGAAGCGGCGGCGCGGGCCGGGCTTGCGCGGTGGAAAGCCGCGGAAGGTGAAGCTGTGGACCGGCAGGCCGGAGAGCACCAGCGCCATGATGAGCGCGGTCGGGCCGGGAATGAGGGTGATGGGGAGGCCGGCGGCGATGGCGCGGCGCACGAGCGTAAAGCCAGGGTCGGAGATACCCGGCGTGCCCGCGTTGGTGACCACGGCGACCGTCTTGCCCTGCTCCAGCATACTTATGATACGCCCCCCGGCCTGCGGCTCGTTGTGCTCGTGGAACGAAATTTGCGGCTTCTGGATGTCGAAATGCTTGAGGAGCAGGCCGGTCTTGCGGGTGTCCTCGCTGGCGATCACATCGGCCTCGCGCAGGGTGTCCAGCGCGCGTAAAGTGATGTCGCCCAAGTTGCCGATCGGGGTAGCGACGAGATAGAGCATGAGCAGTTGCTAGCTTCTAGTTGCTAGTTTCTAGTCGCCGGCCAGAGGGTTTTCTCTAGCAACTAACAACTAGCAACTATTCGAGTGGCCGAAGGAGGTCGCGTTTGCCGTCGTCGGGTGGATCGGCGACAGGGCGGAGCAGGTCCGGCGCTTCCTCGGCCGGGCGCAGGAGGAGGCGGTGCTGGCCGCCTCGGTTTTGCTGCTCGATGACCCGGATAGCCCGCGCGATGCGCCGCGCCAGCATCCAATCGGGCAGAGCCGTCTCGCGGCGCAGGCGGATCAGCGCGGCGATGGCGCGCGGATCGGCGATCTGCTCCAGGCAGTCCACGATGCTGTGGCGGACCGCCGTATCCTGGCTCTGCTCCAGGCCGCGCAGCAGATGCGGAACGGCATGCGCGTCCCGTAAATCCTCCAGTCCCAGCCGCATGGCCGCCCGCATCATCTCCTTGGGACTTTGCAGCTTCTCCCAGAAGGCATCCATCTCGTCCGGCGGCAGCGCGGCCAGGGTGCAGGCGAGCGCGTCCCGGATCGTCTGGAGCTGCGGGCGGGTGAGGTGGGCGGCCCAGACGCCGCGATAGTAGTCGTAGAGCAGGGCGCAGACCTCCGGGGTGAGCAGGCCGGCGCGCAGCCGACGGACGGGCCGCAGTGCCGCCGCCAGGACCTCCTCCACGAACGGCCGTTGCGGCGGCGCTTTCCGGACCATCCAGAGCACGCGCCAGACCACGGCCACCACCGCCTCGTAGCGACCCTCCGGCGATTCGGGCGGGCGCGGCTTCCACATGTTGAGCGTGCGCCAGAACCCCTGCGCCAGCCGCTCTGCGGTGTTGGGCAGCGCCTCCGCCGCCTCCCGCATATCCGGCGCATAGAGGCCGATGGCGATCTGCTGGCCCGCGCCCTGGCTCCCGCTCCAGAGGGCCTGCAGGTGCGGATCCCACTTCCGCAACACATCGAGCGCCGCGGTCTCTCTCATGGCTGCCCGGCCCTTTCCTGGTCGCGCGCAGGCTCCACGCGCAGCAGCAGATCGGGCGATTCGGAGGCGCCGGCATAGGGCATGGGGCGAAGCATCTGTTCTGTGGGAATGCCGGCGCGGGTATCGGCGGGACGCAGGAGCGTGCGCGTGGGACTGCCCGCGTTGGCCCGCTCGATAGCCACGATGGCCGCCCGGGCGGCACCGCGCAGCAGGCGGTTCGTGCGGGCGGTCTCTGCCAGGGCGGGCACGGCGCGCAGATCCTCCAGCCGCCGCAGGGTCGCGATGAGCGGCTGCGCGAGATTCGGCGGCTGGTCGGCCAGCGACCCGGCCAGGTACGGCACAGCACGCCGGTCCTGCAGGTGACCCAGGACCGGCGCCACCGCCATTCGGCACGGCGGCGAAGGATGGATCAGGCTGCGCCACAATTCGGGAACTTCATCCGGCGGCAGGGCGGCCAGCGTCCGCGCGGCCATCTGCGCCAGCGCCTCCACGTCCGTGCCGTTAAGGCGGGTAGACAGGCTCAGGCGCGACAGGTTCCAGAGCAGGCGGCACAGCTCCGCGTGGGCGCTGGAGGCGCGCAGACGGCGCACCGCCTCCAGCGTGTCCCGGCAGGTGGCGAAAAGCGCCAGGTAGAGCGCGCTGCTCAAAAACGAGTAGCTCATATTGCTCATGGCGCGGATGTCGCTGGCGTACTGGTCCAGCAGGGCGCTCAAGGAGCGGGCGACGGTGGCGTAGCGGTCCGCCGCGCTTTCCGGAGCGCGGTGGGCGTGAGAGGCCACGGTACGCAGGAAGACGCCGGCGAAGTGGCCGTAGGAGGGCGCGTAGGCGGTCTGATGGTCGCCGCCGGGCAGGGCCAGCGCCGCCGCGCGGCGGACGGCCGGGTCGTCATGCCAGAGCAGCGCGAGCAGCCGCGCCGCCGGGCCGTCTTCCCGAATACGATGTGCCTCGCCGACGGTGTCCGTTCCGTGCCGCGCCAGCGCCCCGCGTCCGGCCGCGATCTCCTCCCACGCCTGCGGATGTGCTCTTCGCCTGTGCATGACCACGCTCACGCGCTACTCCTAATAAGTTGCTAGTCGCTAGTTGCTAGTTTCTAGTTGCTAGAAAAACCTCACTCCCGACTCTCCCTCACCTCCTTGGTAAGGAGAGGGGAGAGAAAGGGCGCAGAATGCAGCGACCCTACGAGCAACGATCAATCCCTCTTCTCCGGCTCTGCCAGCCCGGCGGGCCGCAGCAGCTCTTCCGGCCGGACCGCCGCCGATGCCCCCTCCGCCGGTCGCAGCAGCGTCTGACCTTGATTGCCCACATGCTGCCGGTCGCTGGGACGCAGCAGTTGGGCGGCATCGTCGCGGCTGTGCCGTAGAACTTTCTCTACGGCCCGCCGGGCAATCACGGAAATCTGGCGAGTCTCATCGACCGTCAGCGCCTGCAGCGCCGGAATGGCCCGCGAGTCGCCGATCTCCGCCAACGCTGTGATCACGCTTACTTGACCATCTTCGGGCAGAATCGGCAGCGCCTCCAGGAGAAAGGGAACGGCCCGCTTATCCCGCATCTGCCCGGCGATCGGCCAGAGCGTCTCCACGGCGTAATCGACACGCGACAAAGCCCTTGTCTGCGAGATCGGGACGCTATGCCGGGCGCTCTTATGTTTGAGTATCTCCCAGAAGCGGGGGATCTGATCCGGCGGCAGGGAAGCCAGGCAGCGACCCAGGGCGCTATTCAGGTCCTCCAGCGCCACACGGCGGCTATCGTCGAGATGCCGGTTCAGCAGATCGCCTACATCCATCACCAGCTCGCAGCAGACGTCGTGTAGCTCGACTGCCTGCAGTCTCTGCACCATCCCGACGGCCGCTTCCTGGTTGGCGATGGGAAATAGCTCGGCGCCATACAGCATCTCTTCCCGGTCTACGAGCAGAGCGCGGCGGAGCGCCGCGACCATCAGGGCATAGCGTCCTTCCGGCTCGCTCGGCAGCTCGGGCGCCTGCTCCCGCAAAATTCGGGCAAATCCGATGTAATACGGGGCATCTCCCTTCTTCGGTTCCAGAGGAATCGTCCAGAAATCTCCTCCGGCCTCCTCCGGTCGCCGGCAGCGCCACAACAGGCCGATCCACATCCCCACGGCTTCGCTCTGACGCGGGTCTTCCCCGGCCAGGTGAGCCTGCGCCGCCGCTTGGCCGAGCTGCTTCCATACATCGGCAGCCGTTTCTGGTTCTCGCTTGCGTGCGCGGTCCCAAAATCGCATTTTCATTGCTCCTCAATTTCGATACGACCGCCCTGCCTTTCCTCTCTTCACTCTTCAAAAACAAAACGGAGAGAGAAAGCAGCGTTCCTCTCTCCGCTTTTCCTTCCTGCCGGCACGACAAACCGTTCGCGAACAGCTTGCAGGCGATGGCGGAAGTTTCGCTTGAACACAACGCGTTTGGCAGCCTTGCCGCCAGTCATGCTATCCGGTCACGGTCTCAGATCCAGGAGCGCCTTGCCGGTTTCGACATCCGCCGGCACGGAGACGTGGTCATGCACATCGAGCCAGGAACCATGGACCTTGCGCAGAACGGTTGTTGCCCGTAACCACAGCGAGGCCCGCTGGCCTTTGATCGTGCCGCTGATGCGCTCAAGGGTGGCGATAACCGCCATGTCCTTCGCCGCCAGAATGTGGACGTCCCGGTACTCGGTTTCGAGCGGACCGTCGTATTGTGCGAAGAACTGCTCGAAGTCTTTCCGATAAGCCTCCTTACCGACATACTGCAAGGGGGCGACGACGTCATAGGCCACCACATCGTCGGAATAGAGCGCCATAACGGCCTTCAGATCCCTGGCGCGAAATGCTCGATCAAACTCCTTGAGCCACTGGCGCGCTCCCACTTCCGCTTCCGAGGCAGCCGAGCGATGACGCGTCATGGAGCTCTGATGGGGATGCGCTGGAGTACCAGGCGTTGCTACGGCCAGCGCCAGCGCAAGCATGCAGGCAATCATCGTCTCTCCTTATCGGCACATTCGCCGGATCGTTACCGTGCAGCTTCAGTTCGGTACGCCACTCACGGTACAAACCTTTACTTGATGCTTAGCAGCTCCACCTCGAAGATCAGAGTGGCATTGGGTGGAATGACGCCGCCCGCGCCACGTTCTCCGTAGCCGAGTTCCGGCGGGATGGTCAGCTTGCGGAGGCCGCCGACCTTCATGGTGGCTACGCCCTCATCCCAGCCTTTGATGACCCGCCCCATGCCGACCGGAAACTCGAACGGCTGGCCCCGGTCGCGGGAGCTATCGAACTTCTGGCCGTTGGTCAGCGTGCCGACGTAGTGAACGACGGCGGTCTGGCCTCGCTCGGGGCTTGGCCCCGTTCCCTCGCGGATGTCTTCGTACTCCAGTCCGGATGGTGTTTTCATGATCTTCTCCTTTCTCCCTCCTACGGGCTTGCGCCCGTTCCGTTTCTCAATGCGGGCGACGGAAGTCGCAGCCACAAGAGCGCGAAGTCGCCCGACAATGATGCTCAGTGCCAGCTCTGCAGAAGCAGGTAGAGCGCCAGGCCGACGCCGATGAGAATAACGAGCCGGCGCACGTTGCGCTGCCCGATCCGCTGCGCGATGCCCGCCCCGCCGTAGCCGCCTACGATCGCTCCACAGGCCATCATCAGGGCGATGTGCCAGTTCACCAGCCGGTTGGCCATGAACAGGATCACGGCGACCCCATTGATGCACAGGCCGTTGAGATTCTTGAGGCCGTTCATGCGGTGGATGTTGGTGAACCCCATAAAGCCCAGGGCGGCCAGCATCAGGATTCCGATGCCGGCCCCGAAATAGCCTCCATAGATCGCCACGAGCAGTTGGTAGAACATTATGGCGGCCCACCTTCGCCACGAGGCGGTTTCCAGTTCCTCTCGTTCGCCTCCGGGAAGCGACACCGGTTCCCCGGCGGCCTCTTGCCGGGCTGCGCGCTGGGCATGGGCGCGCAGCATCCGCGAAAGCGGCTCCTGCAGACTGAACAGTACCGTCGCCAGGAGAATCAGGAACGGTACCAGCTTTGCGAAGGTGCTTGTCGGGGTCCGCAGCAGCAGGAGCGCGCCGATGCCGCCGCCCACAAGGCTGGGAATGCCCAGGCAGATGATGGCGGTGTGGCTGCGACCGATCTCCCGGCGATAGCCCAACAGGCTGCTCAACTGGCCGGGCCAGAGCGCCACCGTGCTGGTCGCATTGGCGATCTTGGCCGTCTGCCCTACCCACAGGAGCGCCGGGAAGGTCAGGAGCGTGCCGCCGCCTGCCACCGCATTGACGGCCCCAGCTATCATCGCGGCGAGAATGAGGACCAGGTCATGCTCAAGAGACATTGGGGAAGTTCTTCATGGAAATGACTCGTGTTATTGGCAGCCCACCCACCGGCTGCCCTGTTCCTTTACTTACGTCCCAGGCACTCTTCGAGTTGTGTATTTATCGAGGGCCACCGTTCTTGAAAGGTATAATGGCGCAGAGAACAATAGGACGGATGGCCGTTTCTAGCGTGGCGCGTCTCCGTCCTCTCGACCCAGGCGTTCCTGCCAGCACGGCACTCGGAAGGAGGATCCTTGCTATGGCGTTCGTGAAAAATCTGCTGCCGCTGCTCGCGTTATGGGTATTACCCGCAGGCAGTTATGCACGGCAAGCGCGCCCGGCGGACCCTTATGCCTATCTTACCCAGGATTCGCACTTTCCGTTGACGGTATCTCTCTTTGAGTTTCATAGCGCCTTCTGGATCAACCTGCACCATTTCCTTCTGCTGCAAGCGCAGCCCAATGCTCCCCACAGAAATCCTACGAGCGAAGGCCCGCTCTCTAAAGAGGAGCAGCAACGCTGGGATGCAGCGGTGACTTACTATCAGAAGAACCTGATCGGGCATTCAGTGATCTTCGACGACGAGATGATCGCCATCGATTCGGCGCTTGCCCGGAGTGAGAACGCTCCTGCAGTGGATACCACCGATAAAGCCCTGCCGCCCGATCTGGGCAAGGTTCTCAACGCCGCCTCACCTATCTATCGCAAGCACTGGTGGCCGGCACACGATCTGGCAAATCGCCTCTGGATCGTCTCTGCGGAACCGCTCGTGCGCACGTTTGGGCCGCGGCTGCAAGACCAGCTTTCTGCAGCCTACGGCACCTCCTGGTATCCGGGATTCATTCGCGTCGACGTCTGTAATTGGGCAGGTCCTATGTTGGCCGGCTACACGACGGGATCCGCACACGGGCACATCATACTTCCCAGCTCCGACGTGCGCGTTCAAGGGTTCGCCTCGCTGGAAACCCTTTTCCACGAAGCGGGCCATACGATCGTCGGTCCGTGGGCAGGCACGATCAGCCAGGCGATCGCGGCCGCTGCCAGGGCTCGCAACATCCCCGAGCCGGAGGACCTGTGGCATGCGCTGATGTTTTACACGACGGGGGAGTTGGTGCGTCGAGACCTGGAGGAGCTTGGCTACCTCAGCTATGAGCCCTACGCCGACAAGTACGATCTATGGCGCGGACCCTGGAGAAACTATCGGGGCGTGCTGTCCGTCTTCTGGAGGCTGCACCTCGACGGAAAGCTCTCTATCGACCAGGCGATGGCAAAAATGATGGACGTCCTTGCTTTGGACGCTAACCGGGGAGCGAGTATGCAGAGACCTCAGCGCCAATCGAAGGCGACGCCGAGAAAATCGCCGGGACGGTCCCGCATCATTGCGTAGGCTTCGGGCGCCTGTTCGGGCTCGAAGACGTGGGTCAAGAGCGGCGCAAGCCGCAGCTTGCCTTCCGCCAGCCAGCCCATCGCGCGCTCATTTTCCTCTCGCCCCATGCCGCAGGTCACGGAAATCGTCGGGCGGCGCAGGTGGGTGGCATGGAAATCGAAGGCCACCTCGCCGGGATACCAGCCCTGCAGCAGGACGCGGCCGAGCGGGCGCACCAGTGAGATCGCCAGCGGGATGAGCGCCTTGTTGCCGGTCGCCTCGACGATCAGATCGGCCCCTTCGGGCCGGCGCGAGCGCACCTCCGCCGCCAGATCGTCCTGTCGCGGATCGAGAACGGTATCGGCGCTGTAGCGAGCCGCCAGGTCCCGCCGGTTAGGCAGGATATCGGTCGCCAGCGCCTGCGCGCCTCGCAGCCGGGCCAGCTGTGCCGAAGCCTGCCCGATGACCCCCTGTCCGATCACCACGCACAGGTCGCCCGGATGGACGCCCGCGTGCTGCAGCCCGCGCTCCGCCACGGCCGCCAGCGCCGAGAGGGCGGCGTCTTCCGGCGTCACGCCGTCCGGTACGCGCACCCAGTAGGCATGCCCCGCATCGTGCGCTGTATTCACCACGGCCGTCCGCAGATGGGTGCCCATCCAGTTGCCCTGGCAATAAGGATCTGGCAGCCGCGCCTGGATAAAGAAGATCCGCTCGCCGGGCCGTACGCTTGCCTCCGGTCCGGCCTCGCGCACGATGCCCACGGCCTGGTAGCCCGGCACGCAGGGAAACGAGGTATCGCCGGGCGGACGCTGGCCGGTCAGCGCCCAGACCTCCGTGCCGACGCTCACGCCGCTCAGCTCCACGTCCACCAGCGCATCGGCAGGCTGCCGCGCGGGAAGCTCGATCGTCTCTAGCTCCACCACCTTGATGCCGCGAAATATGATCGCCTCTGTCTCCAACCCATCTCCTTTCCTGCATGCTGTATGCGTGCTGCCAATCTTTTTGAATTCACCACCCGCTCGCTAGAGCCACAGAGACCACAGAGGAAAAGGCGATGCGAGAAAAATCCATAAAAGAGGCCCTACCTAAAAGCTAGCCCGTGCCTCTTACCGATCACGAGCGAGAGCACAGAAAAAAACCAAAAGCCCACAGACAGTATGCTTTTCTCTTCCTGCACCTCCTGCACCGGCCTCTTCTCTCTTTGTGTGCTTTTCCTCTGTGGTCTCTGTGTGCTCTAGCGAATGAGGGTCGCCGAACCGTTCCGAAGGTGCAAGCGACGATGGCGATTGAAGCGAGCGGGTGGTTTATTTTTCTTCGCGGAGGGGACGCACGACCGTCTTGCCATCATCTTCGATGAGTGGATGGTGATAGATGTAGGGTGGCTCGAGAACAGCCCGCTGGGCTTCTGTCAGCTCGGAGGTCCACTCCGGAAACTCGCTGCGGTAGTAGCCTCCGGCAAAGTGGAGGTATTTGGGCGAGAAGCGATAGAGCAGCGAGCGGCGCTCCTGCTTGCCACTCCAGGGCAGGGTGCCATGCGTCGTCGCCTCGTTGAAGATGAGCAGATCGCCGGCCTTGCAGGGAATGTGACTGACGGCGTCCTGCTCCGCCTCCCACTCCAGGATCTCGCGTGGGCAGGGATAGTTGGCCTTGTGGCTGCCGGGGATACAGCAGAAGCCGCCGTCGCCGGGGTTCACGTCCGCCAGTTGATATTGCAGCACGACTATGCCGCAGCGCATCCGGCCATTCTTATACGTGTAGTACTGCGCGCCATCGAAGTTGTGTCCGGGACCGTGCAGGATCAGGCCCTCCGCTCCAGCGCCGCCGCAGAGCAGGAACGGCTCGTGGTCCAGCCGCCAGCCGCGGCCGAGCATCGTGTTCAGATAGGGAATGGCTTTCGGATGGGCTAGCAGATCGCGGAACGGCTCGCACCAGGGATGCTCCCAGGTCAGCATGCCGGTAAAGATGCCGCGCTTGCGTTCCCCGCGCAGCGTGTTCGAGTTTCCGATGTTCGAGTTGCCATCCTCGCCCATCTTGTCGCGGTTGGCGTCGAAGGCGGCGTTGAGCTGCTTGACTTCTTCAGGGGTCAGGAAGTTTCGCACGAGCAGATAGCCCTGCACGTCGAACAGATACTTTTCGCGGTCGTTCATGCTTCGCTCCTGGAAATTGCGAACGTGAGAACCACTTGCGCGCCACCTTCGGGCGCATTTTCATAGCGCGCCTCTCCCCGGATGGGACTCAAACTCCATTGCGTACGAGACACCAGGCGCTTTTTGTAACCGCTTGAGTCTATATTGCTTACGCTGCCTCCACTTCCATTCTCCCTATTATAGCATGGTCGGTCTTTGCTACTTTGGATCTCCCGACATCAAATCCACTGGTGGGGCCGCGCTGTCTTCGGGTATGCTAACAGGACGAGGAGGCGAGGGCACGCGGCATGACGCAGGTGGGCGACGACAGCCTGGCGATCTGTGGAGAAGCAGAGACCGAAGCGGAAGGCGCAAGCCCGACCTCGCAGACGCCCTGGAAGGCCGAGGCGGGTGGATCGGATCCGCGCCAGGTGCGCTGGAACCTGGGCGTCCTGACGCTGGACGTGACCTTTTTCGCGCTGGGAATGTCCTTCATGGACCTCTCCGCCATTGTGCCCCTACTGCTGGAGCGGCTGGGGGCGACCGGCCCGCTCATCGGGGCGTTCATGGCGGCACGGTACCTGGCGTTCAATCTGCCCCAGATTCTGGGCGCTTACGTGGCGCACGGCCTACCACGCCAGAAACCGCCGCTCGTCTGGGCCGCCACGGTGACGCGGCTGCCGCTGCTGGCGCTGCCCTGGCTCCTCTGGCACGCCGCCGATTCATCCGCCGCGCGCACTCTGGCGTTATGGGCCAGCCTCGTTCTCATCGTCTTCTGGGCGTTCGGCGATGGGGCGGGCTACGTGCCCTGGATGGAGATCGTGGCGCGCTCGTTCTCGGCGCGCATTCGCGGCCGGTTCTTCGCCACCACGCAGTTTCTCTCCGGGGTCATCAGCATCGGCGCGGCGGCGCTGGTCGTGCGGCCGGTGCTGCAGGCCGTGTCCCTGCCGTACCCGCACGACTATGCGCTGCTGCTGGGGCTGGCTGCGCTGATGTTTCAGATCTCGCTGGTGGGCGTGCTGCTCATTCGGGAGCCGCGCGTTCCGGCCTTGCCGTCGAGCCAGACCGTGCGCCCGCCGCTGGCGGCCTATTTCCGGCGCTTGCCCGGCCTGGTGCGCTCCCATCCGGTTTTCGCCCGCCTGGCCTGGGCCCAGTTGCTATTGGGCGCCGGCTCGGCGGCCACGCCGTTCTATGTCCTCTATGCGACGCGCCATTTCAACCTTAGCGACTCCTGGGGTGGTACGTACCAGATGATGCAGGCCATTGGCGTCGTGACGCTGACGCCGCTGTGGGCGTTTCTGTCGGAGCGGCGCAGCCCGGCGACCGCCGTACGCGCCCTGGCGCTGGCCTGCCTGCTTACCCCGGTGCTGGCGTTGACCGCAGGCGCTCACTCGCCCTGGCTGTTCGGGTTGGTCTTCCTCCTGATGGGCGGCAGCCTGGGCTGGGGCATGTGGATCGTCTTCAACCACTTTCTGCTGGAGCACATCGCGGAGGAGGAGCGGCCGGTCTTCGTGGCGCTGCTGAACCTGCTGTACGCGCCCTCCGCCATCTACCCGTTCCTCGGCGGTCTGCTCGTGCCGCACAAGCAGTTGCTGGCAGTGGCGGGGATGCCGCTTCTGTTCCTGCTGACCGCACTGGTCACCGCCCTCGGGGCCGCTCTGACGCTGCGCCTGCCCGCGCCCGACGTATAAAAAATCTATGTCTTTACACGCAGATCTACACCGGCATCTTGGCGGCGCGGTCGTCCCGCGTATCTTCTGGCGCTTTCTGCAACGGAAGGGACACCCGCTGGCCGAGGTCTATTCCGACTATGAGGCGTTCGAGGCGTTCATAACCCGCCCGCGCGCCAGCCTGACCGAGTTCCTGGAGCTGCACACCCTGGTCGAGTCGGTGCAGCATCTAGACACCCTCTCTTACTTCGTCTCCAAGCTGGTGCGCGGCGCCTACGTTTTTGAGGGAATCCTTTATCTGGAGCTGCGGCACACGGCCTATTATCGCACCGATCCAGGTTTGCCGGAGGCTGACCGGATCGCTCAGATGCGTGAGATCGTGCGGGGGATAGGCGCGGCAGGCTATCAGCCGGACTATCCGCTGCGGATGCGCCAGATCCTGTGCATGCACAGCCGCCTGCCCGCCGAGATCAACCGAGCCACCCTGGACCTGGCAGCCAGTGAGCCGGATCTGGTCTGCGGCGTGGACCTGGCGGGGCCGGACGTCCTCTACGGCCCACGCCTGGACGAGCTTGTAGACTTATTCCAGTATGCACGGGCATTGGGCCTGAAGACCACCTGCCATCTCTTCGAGACGGCCAACGGCTTCTATCCCGAGCTGCTGCCCTACCTGGACCGCATCGGACATGGCATTCAGATCCCGCTCTGCCGGCCGGACCTGCTGCCCCAGGTCGCCGAGCGCGGTCAGTGTCTGGAGGTCTGCCCGACCTCCTACCTGAAGACCGGGACGCTCTCAGACCTGAGCGCGCTGCGGACCGTCTTCACGCGCTGTGAGGAGGCCGGCGTGGACATCGTCATCTGTACCGACAACCCGGGCCTACACAATGTCCGGCTGCCATTCGAGTATGAAAATCTGCTCACGCAGGACGTGATCGACTTCACGCAGTTGCGGCGCTGCCAGGAAGCGGCCTACCGGCACGCGTTCGCCTGGCCGTACCCGGCGCCGCCCGACGCTTTCCTGCCGACGCTTGAACCATCGACCGGGCAATAAATTTCCCGGCGAAAACCGGTCGCTCGCGGCTGGGCTAAGGAGAAGAGAGACATGCGTTCGTGCCATTTTCTTCGTGGTATGTTTTATGCCTTGCTTTTGGCGGCGCTGGCGTGCGTTATAGGCTGCGGGAGATCGAGCACGCCCGCCGGCACGCAGCCGGCAGGAACGGGAGCAGCGGCCCCGGCCGGCAGCGATTTCAAAGTCGCGCTGGTCACTTCCGGTCCTACCAGCGATAACGGCTGGAACGCCGCCGCCTATACGGGGCTGCAGGAGATCAAGGACCAGTTGGTCGCGCAGGTCGCCAACGTCGAGGCGCCCACATCGGGAGAGCAGGCGGACAACCTGCGCCAGTACGCCGCCAAGGGCTACAACATCGTCATCGGGCACGGCGCGGAATACGAGACGCCCGCGCTCCAGATGGAGAGTGATTTCCCGAAGACGCTCTTCGTGATCTCTTCCGGCCGGAAGGTCGGCAAGAATACGACGCCCATCGTGCTGCAGTTGGAGGATGGCGCGTACCTGCTGGGGATGCTGGCGGGCGGCATGAGCAAGACCGGCAAGATCGGCGCGGTCGGCGCGGAGAAGATCGTGCCGCTGGAGAGCACCTTCAAAGCGTACGAGGCGGGCGCGAAGGCGGTCAATCCGAACATTACGGTCGAGCCGGTCTATACGGGAAGCTGGGACGACGTGGGCAAGGCCAAGCAGGCTACGCTGGCATTGATCGATCAGGGCGCGGACGTGGTCATCGAGGATCTGGATGCGGCGGCTCCGGGTGTCTTCCAGGCGGTGCAGGAGCGCAATAAGGCGGACAAGCCGGTCTATGCGCTGGGAACCAATAGTGACGAGAATGGCGCCGCGCCGGACGTGGTCCTCGCGAGCGCGCCTATCGACGTGGGCAAAGCCTTCGTGATCATTGCCCAGCAGGTCAAGGCGGGCACGTTCAAGCCGAATGATAAGCCGTTCGGCATGCCGAGCGGGGTGATCGGCTTCGTGCTCAATCCGCAATTGGAGGCAAAGCTCCCGGCCGACCTGAAGGCAAAGCTGACCGATATGCAGCAGAAGATCACCAGTGGCGCGTTCACGGTCCCAAAGGTCAGCTCGTAGTGGTCACAGAGGCCGGGTCGCCGCTGCTTGTTATGGACGGCATCGTCAAGCGGTACGGGGCGACCGTGGCGCTGAATGGCGTGGACTTCGAGGCGCAAGCCGGGGAGATTCACGCGCTGCTCGGCGAGAACGGCGCGGGCAAGTCCACGCTGATGCACGTCCTCTCCGGCCTGACGCGCCCCGACGCCGGGCGCATCCGGCTGGAGGGACGGCCCGTCTCGCTGCCATCTCCACGGGCGGCACGGGCGCTGGGGATTGCGATGGTCCACCAGCACTTCACGCTCGTCCCCGCTTTCACCGTGGCCGAGAACCTGGCGCTGGACACGCCGCCGCCAGCGCGCGGCGCGGGCCTGCATTATGCGCCGCGTCAGGCGGCGGCCCGCGCCCTGGAGCGCGCCGCTGTGCTGGGCTGGCGCCTGGATCCGGAAGCGATCGTCGGCGAGCTATCTGTAGGCGTACAGCAGCGGGTCGAGATCGTCAAGGCCCTGGCGACCGACGCGCGCCTGCTCATCTTCGACGAGCCGACCGCCGTGCTGTCGGGCGCGGAGGTGGCGGAGCTGTTTGCGGTCCTGCGCCACCTGCGCGACGAGGGCCGGGCGGTCATCCTCATCACGCACAAGCTGGCGGAGATCCTGGCGGTGGCGGACCGGGTCACGGTACTGCGGCGCGGCCATAAAGTGGCCTCCTGCCCGGTCGCCGAGACGGATGCCCCGCAGCTTGCCTTCTGGATGGTCGGCGATGCGCCGGCAGTTCCCGAAGGCAAAGAGAGCGGCGTTCCGCAGCCCGATCGAGGCCGACGGACTGCCGCCTGCACGGCTTCCGATCTGATTGTGCTGGGAGATCGGGGGGAGCAGGCGGTGCGCGGCGTAAGCCTGGCTGTGCGGCGGGGAGAGATTTTCGGAATCGGCGGCGTGGACGGCAACGGACAGACGGAGCTGGCGGAGGCGCTGGCCGGCCTTCGCTCTCTGCAGGCCGGCACGATCGCCTGGGAAGGCGGACCGTTCCTGCCCGGCCAGTCGCCGCGCACAGGCTACATTCCCCAGGACCGGCGAAGGGTCGGGCTGGCGCTGCCGATGACGGTGGAAGATAATCTGATTCTGGAGGCGGTCCGGCAGCGCGAATACCGGCGCGGCCCGTTTCTGCGGCGCAGGCGCTTGCGTGGCCTGGCTGCCAGCCTGATCCGCCGCTTCGACATCCGTACGCCTTCCCCTACCCTGCCTGCCGCCGCGCTCTCCGGCGGCAATCAGCAGAAGATCGTCGTCGCCCGCGCGCTGCACGGCGAGCCGGAGTGGATCGTGGCGGTCAACCCGACTCGCGGCCTGGACATCGCCGCCACACGCTTTGTCCATACACAACTTCTGCAGGCGCGAGCGCGCGGCGCGGCTATCGTCCTCATCTCTACCGATCTGGACGAGCTGGCCGCGCTTTCGGATCGGGCCAGCATCCTCTCCGGCGGTCACCTCTCCGACTACTCTCTCGGCCAGCCAGATCAGACGGAACTGGGCCTACTCCTCGGCGGCTTAGGGCAGGCGGAATGAGTGTGCCGGTGCAGGCGTTATGGGGTCTGGCGCGCGGCCTGGCGGCTGCCTGCGGATTGGTGGCGCTGCTGGCGCTGACCTTCCTGGCATTGGGAATCGCACCGGTCAGCGGACTGAGCGCGCTCTGGGTCGGAGCCTTCGGAGACGCGCAGAGCGGCCATCTCTATCCCCTGTCCGAGACGCTGGTCAAGACATCGCCGCTGCTGCTGACGGGACTGAGTGTGGTGGTGGCGTGGCGCGCCAGGCTGTTCAGCATCGGCGGGGAAGGCCAACTGCTCATGGGCGCGCTGGCGGCGACGGCGCTAGGCATCTCCTGGGCGCGTCTGCCCGGCCTGCTTCTGACTTTCCTGATGGTCGTCGCCGGCATGGCGGCAGGTGCTTTTTGGGGCTGGATCGCCGGCTGGCTGCGCGTACGGCGCAATGTACAGGAAGTCATCAGCACCATCATGCTCAACTACATCGCGCTCTACCTGCTCGGCTGGATGGTCGAAGGGCCACTGCAGGAACGCGCGCACCGTATCGCTCAATCCGATCCGCTGCCGGATGCGGCCCTGTTCGCCCGTCTGATCCCTGCTGCCTGGTCGGGCGGCATCGCCACGCGCCTGCACAGCGGCGTGCTGCTGGCCCTTCTGGCCGTGCCGGTCATCGCCCTGTTCCTCTTCAACACGCCGACCGGCTTCGCGCTGCGCGTGGTCGGGCAGAATGCGGAGGCCGCGCGCGCGGCACGCTTCCCGGTCGATTCCCTGCGCCTGCGCGCCATGGCGATTTCCGGAGCCCTCGCCGGCCTGGCCGGCGTGGTCGAGTTGTTGGGCATCAACAGGCATCTCGTACGGGACTTCTCGCCAGGATGGGGCTATACGGCCATCCCGGTCGCCCTGCTCGGCGGCCTGCACCCGGTCGGCACGCTGTTCTCGGCCCTCTTTTTCGGCGCGCTCACGGCCGGCAGCGGCAATCTGGAGCGGTTCTCCGGCGTCTCCTCCGAGCTGATTCAAGTCCTCCAGGCGGTCGCGGTGCTGGCGGTGGTCGGTATCCGGGCCTGGCAGGCGCGGCGCGCCGGCTGCGAAGAATGAATTGCCCCCGTTACCTAGCACGGGTACCAGGCTCTCAGGAGAGTCAGTAGACATCGCTTGGTTGGGAGATTTTGTTATACCCTCCAGGGGTATGCTAGACGACTTTGCAGGACCGGTGTATACTAAAGCCATATAAAAGCGAAGAGGCAAGAGCATGAGCCATATAACTGTGGAGACAACCGAGGCGGTAGAGGGACGGATCGTCCAGTTTGCCGAGCGCCCTATCCGTTTCGACGCCTTCCTGCAACTGTCCGGCGACAGTAATCTGGAGCTCGTTAACGGAGTGATGGTAGAGAAGATGGCCGTACAACTGACACATGAGAAGCTGTTTGCCTGGCTCCTGACCTTGCTCAACCTCTACACTAAACACAAGCATTTAGGCATCATTCTCGGCTCGCGGACCGCCGTGGAGATCAGCCCATTTGGAGGTCGCCTGCCGGATATTTTGTTTGTGTGTCAAGACCGCCTGGACATTATTCGGGAGAAAGCCGTTTATGGCGCGCCGGATCTCGTCATTGAGATCGTTTCCCCTAACGACCGCCCTTCCGACATCATTGCTCTGGAAACCGATTACCGTCTTATCGGAGTGCCGGAAATCTGGTTTATCGATCCGCAAAAGCAACGTGTTCGTGTCTTACGTAAGCGTGAGCAAGACTATACAGACGAGGTATTGATGGCAGACCAGTTATCGTCCGAAGCGGTTGAGGGCTTCCATGTCGAAGTCGAATGGCTCCTGCACGAGCCTCGACCAGACGAATTGGACACCTTAACACAACTATTATCCGAAAACCTAACTTAAGCTAAAGGAGAGTTCATAATGGACAAGTGGCTTCACTATATTCAACCAACTTTCCTAATCATTGCTGCCCTCGGTGGCGTTGCTATCGGAACATTAGATCTTTTCGGCGTCTCGCTTCAGTGGTTAAAGGGCATTCCCTCTTATAGCTTAGTCCTACTTGGGATTATTGCTCTCAGTGCAGGACTTGAGAAGATTTCGCTAAAGCGCGGAATCGAGAGTCGAGTGGAAGAGGTATTGAAGGAATCCGTTCATTGCAGAAAGCTGAAAACGTTCGTGTTATGGAAAGCTACGATGAGGTCTATGATACAGCTTGTAAATCTGTCCGAGAGGCAAAACGTGAGATTTGAGCGGTAATTTTTGTGGGCAGCTTGTCTGCCCCAGAGAAGTATAGAAATACTCTTGCTGATGTTTTAGCTACAAGTAAGAAAGCGAATAGTCCGATACACATATAATCACTGCTGAGGAACTACCAACCCCTGCGGAATTACAGTTGAGATTCATTGAGCGCCAAGCATTCTACGAAAAAAAGTCGTGGCAGACCTAACTCGTTTAGCTTTTGCTATCGCCCCAGCTAGCTTCGATATGCTGATTGTCGATAACAAACACGTCTTGTTAAGCTATACTGTAGTCCGCAACGCAACGAAAGTACAGGGGGGGCATTGCGTTTGTCAATCAAGAAAAGATAGCAGCAGAGGTGGTTCAAACCCTCATAATCAGGTAAAGCCTGAACCCACGGAGTTATAGCATGGGAGGTATACAAACTGATGGCAATCATACACTTCACCGCAAAAGTCAAGGATAGCCGCACGCTCGAACTGCCAGAGGACGCTCAGGTGTTAGGCTTGCAGCCGGGCGAAGAGGTCACGGTCAGTGCAGAGAGATGAGTTTGATATACTGAATTGGCCCCTTTCGATATTCAGAATTGGCCCCACCTGTCTCGCACAAATCGGCTACCCTGTGACTGGAAGTATCCAGCACAGGAGGCCCCATGGACAGGAGTGCCAAAGTGGAACTATTCG
>DASRCN010000079.1:0-33459 GCA_035653075.1 Chthonomonadaceae bacterium
TCTTCTTCATGGATGTCTCCTGGGTCGGTTAGTATCTTACCCTGTCATGAGACTAACCTTCCAAGGTGTCCAGTTTTAGGGGGATGGAGCACCGGCAGAAACCTGACTCAAGCCTCTGTCCGGTAAATGGGGTTCACTCCAAATCGAAGCTAGCTACGCGTCGCATCGTGGAGGTAGTCGTAGAGGGTTTCGGCGATGCGGGCGTTCATGCCGGGAGCGGCGGCCAGCTCTTCGAGGGTGGCCGCCTTCATCTTGCTGACGGAGCCGAAGTGCATCTGCAGAGCCTTGCGGCGCTTGGGACCGATGCCGGGGATGTCGTCGAGGAGGGAGTGGGTCTGCTTCTTGCCGCGTACCTGGGCCTGGAAGGTGTTGGCGAAGCGGTGCGCCTCATCGCGGATGCGCTGCACCAGATAGAGCGCCTGGGAGGTACGCGGCAGGATCACCGGGTCCGGCTCGTTGGGCAGGAAGAGGTGCTCGAACTGCTTGGCTAACCCGGCCACCGGCACGACCACGCCCGTCTCGTCCATAGCCGCCACCGCCGACGTGACCTGCCCTCGCCCGCCGTCCACGATCAGCAGATCGGGCAGGCGGCTGAACTTGGGATTGCCGGCTTTGGCCTCCGTGAGCCGGCGCGCGATCACCTCACGCATGGAGGCGTAGTCGTTCGGAATGGCGTCGTCGCGCTTGATCTTGAAGCGACGGTACTCCTGCTTGTTCATCTGGCCTTTTTCGCAGACGACCATCGAGGCGACCTGGTTCTCCCCTTGCGTGTTGGAGATGTCGAAGCACTCGATACGCTGCGGCGGCTCCGGCAGGCCCAGCGCCTCGGCCAGCTCGCCTAGAGCGCGCTCCGTGTTGCCCAGCTTGGCGCGCATCTCCGCCTTGATCTGATCCAGCGCGTGGACGGCGTTCTCGGTCGCCATCTCCACCAGTTTCTTCTTATCGCCGCGCACCGGCACCTGAATCTCGACCTTGCGGCCTTTCCGCTGCCGCAGCCAGCTTTGGATGATGGCGGTCTCGTCCATGTCGCACGGCAGCAGGATCTCCTGGGGAATGAAGTTGGCGTTCTGATAGTACTGCTTGACGAACTCCTGCACCACGTCCGACTGCGACTCCTCGCCGGTGCCTTCCACGAGGAAATGGTTCTGGCCGATCAGCTTGCCGCCCCGGATGAAGAACATCTGCACGCACGCCCCGTTGAGACCCGTATTGTCCTCCACGACCGCGATGACGTCCTGATCGATCATCTCGGTGGTGAGGACCTTCTGCCGCTGCAAAACCTCCTCCACTCCCTGCAGCCGGTCCCGCAGGCGGGCGGCACGCTCGAACTCCAGCTCTTCTGCCGCCTCTTCCATCTGCCGGCGCAGCTTCTTGACGATCTGTTCCTGGCGTCCTTCCAAAAAATCGGCCACGTCCTTGACGGCGGCGGCGTATTCGCCCTTGTCGGCCAGTCCGGCGCACGGCGCGAGGCACTGGCCGAGGTGGTAATAGAGACAGGGCTTCTGCACCGGGCGGCCGTCGAAGCTCTTGCCGCAGGAGATCAGGGGAAAGATGCGGTTGACCAGTTCCATCGTCGCATAGACGGCGCGTGAGTTGGGGTACGGCCCGAAGTAGCGGTTGTTGTCCTCACGGACGCGGCGCACCAGGAGCAGGCGCGGGAACGGCTCGCTCGTGGTCAGGCAGAGATACGGGTACTGCTTATCGTCCCGCAGCCGCACGTTGTAGTGCGGCTGGTGCTTCTTGATGAGCGTGCATTCCAGCACCAGCGCTTCCAGCTCGCTGTCGGTGACCATGATCTCCAGGTCGCGAATGTTGCTGACCAGCCGGCGCACCTTGGGGGTGTGGTTGGCCGACTTCTGGAAGTAGGAGCGGACCCGGTTGCGCAGGTTGATGGCCTTGCCGACGTAGATGATGGTCCCGTTGCCATCCTTATAGAGATAGCAGCCGGGCCGGGCCGGCAGCGTCTTCAGTTTTTCTTCGACCGCTTGTACAGGCATAATAAGAGTTAGTATTCGCGTATTAAAGCGAGGCTTGCGGCAGCAGATCGGCGACGGTGAGAGAGCTGGCAGGCGCGGCCAGAGGAGAGAGCGTCTCCGTTTCCGTGTGCCGCGTGATGCTGCGATAATGATGCCCGAAGGGCTGCTCGGCCATTTCTGCGGGCTGACGATGCACTTCCAATACCCGATCCACCAGATTGACGATCCAGTATTCCTCAATACCGGCCAGCGCGTAGAGACTGGCCTTCAGGGTCCTGTCCTGGGCGAGCGTCGTATCGGATACCTCCACCACCAGTGCGGCGCTGGTAGGATGCTCCATTTCGTAATCGCGGACAGTGCCCGAAACGACCGCCACATCCGGTTCCGGCTGGCTGCGCTCACCGAGCGCCAGGGGCATCTGAACGCGAACGTCGTAGCCCTCGGCAAAAATGCGGTTTAGCGCGTTCTCGACCAGGCGGATCGTGGTGGCATGGGGCGCTTTTTGCGGACTCATCTTCTGGTAGATTTCTCCTTCGATCAGTTCCAGCCGCTCTTCGGGTTTGAGGATGCCCACTTCCGCCGCAAGCATATATTCCGCGCGGGTAAAGCTGCGGCGCGGGGGTGGACAAGAGGCGCAATTCACGGGCGGTATGTCTATCATGGTCGTTAGCCTCGCCGATTCTGATGGGACAGACTTACTTCTGTCTGGTATATATGTTTAGTATACGCCGTGCAGCGTGCGCCGTCAAGCAATCGCAGCCGGTGGGACGGGCAGTTGAAACGGCGGCCCCTGGGGACTCCTGTCCCGTGCCCAGGTACCCTCCGGGGACTCCATCCTTAAGCTTTTCCGCCCGCAGGGCAACGGGAAGGGACCCGTGGGCCGAAGGACAGCCCGAAGGTTCGAAAGGGCCCCGCAGGCGGGTCTTTCAAGGTCCGGCTAGCGGCGGAAGAGTAGAAATAACGTAAAATAAGCAGGAGTTCCGAGAACGATAGCGAAATGGACCATTGGCGCGATTTTTTCATAGCGTGCCGATCCTTGCCGGTAGGGAGGAGGAATTCCGTGAAGCGATATTGGATAGCCAGTGCTCTCGTCATACCCGTCGGCCTGCTGCTCTATTTCTGGCATGAGCGTGCGGTAGACGCCTCTCTGACCGACGACTTTGCCACCTGGCCGCCCAGCCCTGCCGCCATTCTCGCCTCCGTTGGGCCGGTACCGGCGCATCCGGGCAAGGAAGACATTCACGACGCGCGCCATAAACAGTTTGCCGCCCTGTTCCAGAAACGCTACCGGGACCACACCCCTGCGGTGGCCGTCGGTCTGCATTTTCTCTCTCCGCACATGATTAAGCTGCTCACCCCGGCCCGAATGGAGACGTATAACATAGACCGGATCGCCGTTAGCGCCTGGCACGAATCCAAAGTGGCCTTCGGGCATGAGTTCGATATCGATATCTACGAGACGTTCCTCAGCCTGGCGCCGGTCAAGATCGGCACGCTGCGCCCCACGCCGAACAAGGCGGACCTCGCATCTATTAACTACGACTATCCTGCCCTCAACCGCACCCGCAGCCTACCACGCGGCACGGTGCTGGACTCGCGCAGCACGAATGATTGATCCACGCCCGGAGAGAGCTATCGCCCGCGCCGCAGATTTTCTCGGCGAGATCGTCGAGGCCAGTACCACGCGCTTTGTGGCGCAATGCCCTCCGGAGCGCCTGCATGCGCCGCCCGCCTTTGGCGCCTTCGTAAAAGTGGGTCCCAACGGGGCAACGCGTGCCGCGCCGGCCCCTCGGAACCGCGATCCCTTTGCCGACCCGACGCCCCCGGCGCCGCTGGCCTTGCCGGCGGGAACACCGGACGATACGCTCTATGCGCTCGTCTTCTCGGCCACGACCGGCAGCGCCGAGCCGGGCCGGCGGCCTACCGCTTACGGTTTGGACGAAGAGAGTTTGCGGCAGGAGCAGCCTCAGATCTTCGATCTGCTCTGCACGGAGTTTGCCGGCCTGCACGTCGGTTTTGCCCGAGACGAGCGTCTTCACCCCTATCTGCCGCCGCGTCCGCCGCGCCTGCATGCGCTGGTTTCCGAATGTTCTCCCGACGAGATCGTTGCGCTCACGGAATCGCTGGATTTTCTGCGCGCCCTGCTTCATGCGCCCGGCGAAGGAGATCCGGACGAGCTGATCGCCGCCTGCTTGCGCCATGCCTACGCGTGCCGCGACCGTGACTTCACCTTCCTGGTGCGCGCCGGCAAGCAGTTGGCCGCGCTCCTCCACGACGATCCCGACCGCCTGAACGCCCTGCTGCGCAAACTGGAACCAGGATAAAATTTCTTTTCAAAGGAGAGAGACATGTCGCTTTATCGGAGTAGTCTGATACTGTCTATGGTGGCGCTTGCCCTGCTGCCGATGATGGCAAGGGTGCAGGACACCGTCAAGATCGAACAGCACGTCCCCTATCTCGACTCGCCCAACAATATCCGCATGAGCAACGGGACCGTCGAGCTGATCCTCGCCACGGACTACGGCCCGCGCATCATGCGCTACGCGCCGGCGGGCAGCGGCGACAACGACAATCTCTTCGGCACGATTCCGGGCGTTACGCTTACCACGTCCCTGGGCGACTGGCGCATTCGAGGTGGGCACCGGCTCTGGCATGCCCCGGAGGACAACCCCGGCTCTTACGTGCCGGACAACTCCCCGATCACAGCGGAGATTGACGGCAATACGGTCAAGCTGATCCAGCCTGTCGAGCAGGCCACCGGAATCCAGAAAGAGATATGGGTCACGCTCGATCCGACCGGCTCGCACGTCACCGTCGAGCATCGGATGACCAATAAGGGCCAGTCTGCGGTGGATATGGCTTGCTGGGCCATGTCGGCGATGAATAAGGGCGGCACGGCGATCTTCCCGCAAGAGCCCTACCAGTCGCATGACGTCGCGCTGCTCCCCGCCCGCCCGGTGGTGCTCTGGTACTATACCGATATGGCCGATCCCCGCTGGAAGTTCGGCAAAAATTTCATCACCTTACGCCAGGACCCGAAGCGGAAGGAGCCGCAGAAGATCGGCATCCTGAACAAGCAGGGGTGGGCCGCCTACGCGCGCAACGGCGTGCTGTTCCTCAAGCGCTTTGCTTCTGAAGATGGCAAGACCTATCCCGATTACGACTGCAACAACGAGACGTTCACGAATGACGTCTTCCTGGAGCTGGAGACGCTTGGGCCGATGCATCATGTGGAACCCGGCCAGACCATCACCTACACGGAGAACTGGTGGCTTTTCCGCAACGTGAATCTGGGCAGTGGCGAAGCCGGCATCTCCTCGGCGCTGCAGCCGATCCTGGCGGAGACATCGGGCAGCAAGTGAGCGGGGGTAAGAACCTGCGGGAAGAGCGGCGGCGGCGCAGCCGGGAGCATCTGGCCCGGCACGCCGCCGCTTTGCAATGGACACCAGGGCTGCCCGCACCCTCGGCGCTGGCCTGGCTGGAGCGCCAGAGGCCCGCGACGCCCGGCGGCGTTTCCGACCGGGACGTGGCGCACGCGGCGATCGAGAGCCTGTTCGGCTCCGAAGATTTTCCGCCGGATTATGCCGACGAGGATCTTCTCTGGCTGCGCGATCCGCTGGGCAAGCCGTACATCGCCTGGCAGGGCGCGGTGGACGCGTGGGCGGAACAGCGCGGAAAGCAGAGCCGTCATTTGCATGTGTCGAACTCGCACGATGGCGAGGCCAGTATCGTTTTGGCCGTCTATTCCGAGGACCTTGCGGGGCTGGGAGTCGATCTGGTGCATCTGCCGCGCCTCGCCCGGATCGGTAAGGATAGGGATTACCTGCTTCGGTTCGCGCAGCGGTTCATGGCGCCGGCCGAGTGGGAGGCGTTCGTCGCCGCCGCAGCGCAGGATACTGAGGAGTCGCTGCGCCTGCGCGTGGCCGCCCATTTCTCGCTGATGGAGGCTACTTCCAAGGCGTGCGGGACGGGGCTGAGGATGGGCGCAGGAATCGGGAAGCCGGAGTCACTTTCCCGCTATGCGCTCGGCATCGAATGCCTCGCTCCGGAAGTCACGCTGCTCTTCGACGCCGATGCGCGCGCCCGACTGGAAGTGCTGGGCGCTACGCAGTACGAGGCATATTGGGGCGCGGACGAAGAATATCTTATCAGCGCCGTCCTGCTCCGAAAAAAGGGAATCGGATGAAACCGGATTGGGCGCTGGCAAAGCGTGGCTATGGCGTGATCGTCTTGCAGGCTAGCGCCGTTACGGTCCTGGAATTCAACGAGTTTTTGGGTCGGATCGCCCACGGACATATTCAGGCCAACGATGTGGTCGTCACCAGCGTCTTCACCGACGGCAAGCGCCGCCGGGTGGGCGATCTAAAACTCTATGCGATGGCACGCTCTGGTGAGCTGCGCACGGAGGACCTGCCCCGCCGCGTTCCCGGCGGTGTTCTGGCGACCGGGGAGGCGGCGCGCGCCCTGCTTCGCGCTATCGAAGCAAGGATTCCGGGGGATGCTGAGACCCTGATGCGCACGGCCTCCGCGCCTCAGCCCGCCGCTGTGCCCCTGGAGATGCTTCGCGCCGCCGCTTGCGCCCTTACCGCCGACCCACCCACCGAGCTTCTGCATATCCTGCTTCCCCACAAAGCTGATGGAGGTGGCCGCCCTTCGGGCGGGTGATCCGCCCTCGGCGGGGTGAGGTTTCACTTCCTCAGCCTTTCACCGGTAGGGTGACCTTGCTGCCCTCTTGCGTGGAGAGCGAAGCGGCGTAGACGATCTCCTGGACAGCGCGGGCGTCGGCGCCGGTGAGGCGTGGGGCTGCCCCGGCGCGCACGCAGGCGGCGAAATGCTCCAGCAGGTCCCGTATCTGCGCGACGTGCGCCATGCGCGGCGTCGCCGGAAAATGCGGCGCGTGGATCCTCTCCGGCCGCCGGCCCGGCCGCTGCCACAGCAAGAGGGGCGCGGGAGACGAGGATGCGCCGGCCCTCACCGTCAAATCCAGATGGCCCTGCGCGCCGTCCAGCGTATAGCGCTCGCCGGGCTGTTGGGAACGGGAGCGGGAAAAGTGCAGCGTGGAGCGGCCTCGCTCCTGCGTGAGGATGATATGGGCCTGTGCTCCGGCTGCAGCGTCCTGGCCGTCCGTTTCCGAAGTAAACCCGTCGGCGCTGATGGAGGCCGCCTCGCCGAGCCACCAGCAGCAGACGTCGGCGGTCTGGCAGGCAAGGGCCTGCAGCAGGCTGTTCCATTCCGCCTCCTGCACGTCCACACCACTCTCCAGGGCGAAGGTCCCGCTTACCGGAAAGCTCCACACGCAGCGCAGTTGGCGCACCGCGCCCAGCTCGCCCGCTTCCATGCGCCCGGCCACCTCCAGGAAAGTGGCGTCGAAACGGTGCGGCAGGGCGGGCATCAGCAGGAAACCCCTATCGGCGGCAAGACGCAATATCGCGTCCGTGTCGGCTAATGTAGGGGCGAAAGGCACTTCACACAGGACCGCCTTATGAGCATGTAGGGCCGCCGTGATATGCGCCGGACGGTCCGGCAGCGCGGAGACGATCAGCAGCGCGTCCAGGTCGGGGACGGCGGCCAGCAGGGCGTCGGGGGCAGCAAACTGAGGAATAGCGCCGCCGATCTCTCGTGCCCAGATGCGGGCGCTATGCAGGTCGGTATCCGCCAGGCCCACCACGGAGACGGACGAAGCGGCGGCCAGAGCGGCTCCGTAGCGGATACGTCCCGCCAGGCAGCCGGCGATTCCGAGGCGTAGGGGAGGCGAGGATTCAGGCCGGGCATCCGAAGGGCGTACCTCTGCGGGAGGAACAGGCATCGCGGACTCTCCACCACCGGGCTTGCGCGGCGCGATGGCGTGCGTACTGTGGGAGGAAGAACCGGCTTAGCGGCGCCGGGAGTCGCGCAGGGTGAGAAGGACAAAACGCGGCAGGAGCATCACCTTGCCGATCTTGCGGGGATTGGACAGAACGCGCCAGAGCCATTCCAGGCTGAGCCGCTGCATCCAGCGGGGCGCGCGGCGGGTCCGGCCCGACAGCACGTCGAACGTTCCGCCCACGCCGATCATGACCGGCACGCCCAGCGCCTCGCGATGCGCGGCGATCCATTTCTCCTGCCTGGGAATCCCCATTGCCACGCACAGCACGTCGGGATGGCAGCTCCGGATCTCTTCGAGGAGGGCCGGCGTCTCGGCCTCCGAGAAGTAGCCGTGCCGGGCGCCGGCGATCTGCGCGCCGGGATAGCGGGCGCACATCCGATCCGCCGCCTGCTCGGCCACGCCGGGCGCAGCGCCCAGGAAGAAGAGCCGGTAGCCGTGCGTCGCCGAGCGCGCGCACAGCCGCTCGACGATCTCGACGCCGGAGACGCGCTCCCGCAGGGGCGATCCGTGCCGCCGCGCCGCCCAGAGAATGCCCGTGCTGTCCGGGGTCACTAGCTCCGCCAGACCGATAATGGCCCGCAGCGCCGCGTCTTCCTGCGCCATGACCAGCATCGAGGAGTCGGCGGTGACGACGTGGTGCGGGCCTCCCTCCTGGATGAAGCCCTCCAGAATCTCCAACGCGGTCTCCATGTCCACGTTATGGATCGGAGCGCCTAGCAAGGAAAGCGAAGGAAGCGGAGAGGACGGAGCGGACACCGTCATGGCCATGGAAAATTCACCTCGGCGCGCATAGCTCACTTATCATAATCAGTCGTGCTATTGGTTCCGAAAGTTCCCGCGTTCGCCGGGCCGTTCACGACCCGATGCGCCGGGCACGGAAGTACCCGTCTGGGGGGCGGCTACGCCGCCAACCGTCCTGCCGGACGGAAAAGCCCTGATACTACAGGCTATGATCCGACTTTCGGGCGTATAGGGAACAGGCGGGCTACAGACCCACTTTAGTATACCTGAAATGCCGGAGACCCGATATTAGTCCGCCGGTACGGTGTATAGACTGTATCGAGACCGATAGGAGCCTCCCTCTACGCGCCCTAACGGTTCGCATGCTTTGACTCCGTTCTCTCTTCCTAGACGGGTTCCGGGCCTTTTCGTTCCACTCCTTCTCAAGCGAGGGAGGAACTGCGGCCTCTTCTGCGGAAACATTGCGCGGCCTCGCTGCGTCAGTCAAAAGCAGGGAAAAGGGAAGAGGGAAAGAGGGGGAGCGGATTTTACTTTTCCCTTTTCCCTTCCATCTTTTCCCTTGTGGGGAGATCGGCATGCTCAGTGCCCGCCGTGTCGCGCGCGAATGGACGCTCAAGATCCTCTATCAGGTGGATGTCGGAAAAGTGCCGCTGGCGGACGCGCTGGAGGGCGCTCTGGACCGGCTGCGCCTGGAGTTCGTCCATCGCGGCTCGCGTACAGCCAGCGGCTCGCGTGCCGAAGAGATCTGCCTGGATGCGATCACGCGGCATCTGCAGGATGTACTGCCCATGCTGCGCCAGCCGCTGCAGCGGGCCCTGACCGCCATAACCGGCAGCCTGTTCGAGGAGGCGCCTTACTGGCAGGAGGTTCGCCTGGAGCGCGCCTTCCGCACGCACGCGCCGGGGCTGCCGCTCGTGCCGCCCCGCCTGCTCGCGCCGCTGCCGGACACGGCTTTCCTGCCGGCGCAGGGCCCTGCGTCCAATGGCGCGGCGGGACTGACACCGGAAGAGCGCGCAACGTGTACGCGATTTATGGCCTGGGCGCGCGATGAGCTGCCGCGCCTGCTCGATCCCGAGATGCGCGCGACCGCTCGCGCCTTTGCCAAAGAGCTGGCGGCGGACCGCCCCCTGGGCGCGTCTCCGGCGGAATTGCAAGCCTATCTGCTGCGCCGCCGCCAGGAATTCGTGCGGGCTGCGGAGGAGCGGTGGCGCAAGGTCGGGGCGATGGTGCAGAAGCAGATCCACGACTGGATGCGCACTGCCGCCTTTACGATCGCGCTGGTCACCGGCATCGCGGAGCACCGGGAAGCGCTTGATCGGACCCTGGAGGGTCTCTCCTCCGGCTGGCGGCTGGACCGGCAGGTATCGGTCGATCGGAACATCCTGCGCATGGCGGCCTTTGAGATGCTGTACCTGCCGGGCATCCCGACCAGCGCCTCCATCAACGAGGCGATCGAGCTGGCGAAGAAATACAGCACCGCCGAGTCGGGCCGCTTTGTCAACGGCGTGCTCGGTGCCCTGGCCGCGCGGGTTGGCGATAAGCTGGCCCCGGCGGGAGCGGACACCGAGAGGGAAGAGGCAGACGAGCTGGTAGACATTTCCGTTTAGGGAAAAGATGGAAGGGAAAAGTAAAAGACCGCTTCCTTTCTTTTCCCTTCCATCTTTTCCCTTTCTGGAGGGAGAGGATGACATCGCAGGTATCGGAGGAGCCGACCCGCACGCCGGGAGGCGCCGTGCTTTTGGACGGAACGGCGACGGCCCGCGCGATCCGCGCGGAGGTCGCCGAGGGTGTGGCTGCCATCAAGGCGGCAGGCGGGAGAGCACCGCGTCTGGCTGCCGTCCTCATCGGTAACAATCCTGCCTCCGAAGCGTATGTCGGGATGAAGCAGAAGGCGTGCAAGTGGGTCGGCATGGAGTCGTCGCTCCATCGCCTGGGAGAAGACGCTACGCAGGAGCAGGCGGAAAGCCTCGTCGAGCGCCTCAACTCCGATCCGAGCGTGACCGGCATCCTGGTCCAGCACCCGCTGCCGAAGCATCTGCACGAGCCGACGGTCCTCGATCGCGTCTCTCTTCAAAAGGATGTGGATGGTATCAGCCGCATGAGCCTGGGCGGCCTCATCAACAGCGAGCCGGCCTTTCCCTCCTGTACGCCCGCCGGCATTATCGAGCTGATCGATCGGTATCAGATCCCGATCGAGGGCAAGACGGCCGTGGTCGTGGGGCGCAGCATCATTCTGGGCAAGCCGGTCGCCATGATGCTTTTAAACCGCAACGCCACGGTCACCATCTGCCACTCCCGCACGGCGAATCTGGGCGAGGTCACGCGGCAGGCCGACATCCTGGTCGCGGCCGTGGGCCGCGCCGAGATGATCACCGGAGAGATGCTCAAGCCGGGCGTCGTGGTCATTGACGCCGGCTACAATCGGGTGGAGGGCCGCTCCGGCGACGTGGGAGACGTGGAGTTCGAGTCGGCTTCCCGCGTGGCCGCCTATATCACGCCCGTCCCCGGCGGCGTCGGCCCGATGACCATCGCCATGCTGCTGCGCAACACGCTGCGCGCCGCGCAGGGCCATATCGGGTGAAGTACCTCGCTTCCTTCGTAAGGAGCGGGGAGATTTTAAAGGAGAGAGATGATTGGGTATGTATGAAGAGCCGGTCAGTCCCCTCACGCGATTGTGGTACGGCGTGCGCAAGAAGACCGCCGATACCGTCGGGCGCCAGGCCGTCGGATTCGTGCGCGGCCGGGTCGCGGGAATGTCTCTGATCGATGCGGAGGGCAGCTCCGTCGTGGAGGCCGGCCAGGTCGTCGATGACGAGGTGATCGCGCGGGCGGAGGAGGCCGACATCCTGGGCTCGCTGGTGGCGTCGGTCATTATCGGCCAGGCGCAGGACCTCACGGAAAAGGCCGCCGGACACCTGGGCCGGACCGCGATCGGTCAGCAGCTCTGGGCGGAAGGAACGGCAGGCGAGTACGCGGAGGCGCTCAACTACACCGGCTATGTCACTGCCGACGACGTGACCGACATTCGCGGCAACGTCATTGTGCCGGCGGACAAGAAGATCGACGAGACGGATATTCAGGCCGCGCGAGCGGCGGGGCAGTTGTCCGCGCTGCTCTATTCGGTCAAGCAGGGGGGACCGGGCCGAAGCGCTTCTAAGAAAAAGTCTTCTGCGGGGCGATTGCCCCGCATGCATAAAAACGAATTTGTCGAGGATATTCCGGACAGCGAGTTAATCGGGGAGATCGCGCCGCCGCCGACCGAGGCGGGCAAGCCGGCGGTGCGGGCACGGGAATCGGGGCGCCCCCCACAAGCGCCTCCTACCAGGCCGCCATCCGACCTTCCCGTATGGGAGCCGCCCAAGGAGTTGGAGGGGGCACCTCTGGCGTCTGCGCCGCCCGCGCCCTCGGAAGCCGCGCGCCCCGCATCCGTTACTCCGGTACGCCGCTCCGTCCCGCTGGTGACGCGACCACCGGCCAAGAAGGAGGACGGCGACGGCTTCGCCGTCGAGATGGTCACGCCCCGCTATGGCAAGGAGGCCGAAGCGCAACCGCTGGTCGTCATCCGTAGGGCCTCCCTGGAGGACGCGCCGGAACTGGCGCGCCTGCAGTGGGATGCTTCCGTCGAGGACGTCGAGATGAGCAGCTACGGTTTCAACTCCTACGCTGCCGAGTTCAAGTTGTTCCTGCGGGAGGCCATCAACCGGGACGAGTGGACCATCTGGGTGGCCGAAAATGAGACCGAGCATCGGCTGGTGGGCAGTATCTACCTCCATGCCGTTCTGAATATGCCGCAGATGGGCCTCTCCAAGCGCCGGCACGGCTTTATCGCCCATGTCTATATCGAGCCGGGCTACCGGGATCGAGAAGTAGGCCAGAACCTGATGGACGCCGTGCTGCGCACTGCGCAGGAACAGGGACTGAACTTCATCATCGCCATGCCCGGCCGGCGCAGCGTCGAACTGTTGCAACGCACCGGCTTCACCACCAGCCAGGAAGCCATGATCTACCGTTTTAGGAAATAGAGCATCGTAGGTGAGGTATCGTAAGTTATGGTATCAGCTTCTGGTGGGGATCGATCCAATCCCGGTGAATAAACTTTGGGTCTAGATGATCGAAGTCTTTATCGGTCGTCAGTAACCTGGTGCCCGTAACGCGGGCTGCCGCTGCGATCCACATATCGTTTTCACCGCGCGATCCCCCGACTTGCCGGCTGTAGGCATCGATGTCTGCGTAAGCTTCTACAAGACCAGGAAAGTCTAATGGGATGACCACGCAATCATTGATGATTTGATCCAACTGCCCTCGCTTTTCACCTCCCCATCCAAGCTGAAGAGCGAGGGAGCGCAATTCCCCTGCAGTGACAATGCAGATAAGCGGTGCAGCCGGAGACGCTCTTAGTTGAAACCTGTTTTCTATCCAGTGAGACAGAGCATCATTACGTACATAATGAACCAGGATATCCGTGTCCAGCAGATAGCGCGGGGGCTGTGTCGGAAGCATTGGACGCTAACTGATCTCCTCCAAGGCTGCCTGCATCTGTTCGTCTGTCTCGTCGCCCGGCCATCGGCCGATGATACGCTGCATGCCATTGACTTCTGGAGGTAAGGGATTGTTGGGTTTCAGGCCGCTTAGGGGGCGAGGATGTGAGCGTGGAAGATGCTCCCAGATGCTATCTTCCGGAGATGCCTGCTGAATATGGCTGGCTTCAAACCTGGCTATCTTTCCCGAGGGTTGGAAGGTTATGCGTCCATCCACCACCACTTTCTTTCCTACTAGTTGGCGATAATCGTTAAGATCGTCGTTAGAAGGCAAAAGACCACGCAGTTTCTGACCTTCCGGCAACTGCAAAGTGAAGGAGCGCGTGCCGCCGGACAACCGATCAAGGATACCCGATACGATCACCTTCTCTCCGTCAGGCTGTGGCTCCGTTTTCCGCGATCTCCTTGCAAACGGAGCCACACCGGCCTGAGACGGCTTTCCTTCGGCAGAAGGATACCGCCGTTCGATCTCGGCATCCAGCTCGGCCTGATGGGCATAATAGTAGGCAAGGGCAGCGTAGACCTGTGCTCTGGATAGGTGTGGCAGTTCAGTCTGTAACTGCTCTGGTGTCAGCCCGGAAGTCTCTTTTGCCACAGCGACCTCGATGACTTTGGTGGTCGTTCCTTCGATATAAGCGACCCCATTCTTATCGACAACTATTGGGATGTTTGGAACTGCTGCCATTTCTCTTTCCTACGGTTTAGGTATCGCCATAGCTTATTCTACCGCGTTTGGCTCGCTACGCCAAATCCAATCTTCTGCCCGTAAAGCATCCAGTATAGTGGGAAGATCATCGCTCATAAAATGACTCCAGCGTTTTTCTATCTGTTCAGAAAGGCTGCTTATATCTGATTCCTCCAAGTCCTTGGATGTCAGCCAAGCGCGGGTAACCAGTCGATTCCATTGCGGATTTAATTTGTTTCTTGTGCTTTCATGATACATGGATAGCTTGCTCGACGGAATCGGGCAGTTAAAACTGCGGCCCCTGGAGCCCCTACCCCATGCCCGAAGTCCCCTGCGGGGACTCAGCGTGCCGTGATTTCCCACTCAGCTTGGGGAGTGTTGGCGTGATGATGGGCTTCTTGGTTCAGAATGTAGTGACGGACACGCGGAACGTCCGATTTTGTTATGGTGAAGGCTCCGTAGCCTTCTTGCCAGCGAAAGAGACCATCATGCCCCACTTTATGGGTAATCATATGGGAGGAGGCTCCTTTGATCTGCTTGACGAGCATCGCGATTGAAACGGTAGCGGGAATCCGCAGCCGAATGTGGACATGATCTTCGATTCCTCCCATAGCCAGTACGTCGGCTTTGAGGGCTACACATTCCGACTGAAGGCAGGCATAGACAGCGTCCCTGATTTCTCCCGTCAGCAGGGGCAGCCTTTCCCAGGTGGACCAAACCAGATGCAGATACAGTTGGGTATAAGGCTCACGCACCTTTGTCCTCGCTTGCGTTGTTGCTTGGATTTTGAGTCCCCGCGGGGGACTTCGGGCATGGGGTAGGGGCTCCAAGGGCCGCAACTTTAGTTGCCCGTTCCCCTAGAGAATTCCCTGGCTTACCCTATCGCCCATTCGAGAGCTCCTTGACGATTTCGCCGACGAAGGCTTTGGCGTCACCGAAGAGCATCAAGGTCTTGTCCATAAAGTAGAGCTCGTTATCGATGCCGGCGAAGCCCGAGCTCATGCTGCGCTTGATGACCATGACCGTGTGCGCCTTGTCCACGTCGATGATCGGCATGCCGTAGATGGGGCTGCCCTTATCGTGGCGAGCGGCGGGATTGGTGACGTCGTTGGCGCCAATGATCAGGGCGACGTCGGTATGCGATAGCTCCGGGTTGATCTCGTCCATCTCCGCCAGCCGGTCGTAGGGAATATCGGCCTCCGCCAGCAGCACGTTCATGTGGCCCGGCATACGGCCTGCGACCGGATGGATGGCAAACCGCACGTCTACACCGCGTTTCGTGAGACTATCGTAAAGCTCCCGCACCTTATGCTGCGCCTGCGCCACCGCCATGCCGTAGCCCGGCACGATCACCACGGACGAGGCCGATTCCAGGATCTGCGCCGCCTCCTCCGGCTGGGCGCTGCGAACCGTCTTCTCCTCTCCCGGTCCCAACTGCTTCGTCGTCACCTGCCCGAACGCGCCGAACAGCACGTTCGTAAAGGAGCGGTTCATCGCCTTGCACATAATGACCGAGAGAATGAATCCGGATGAGCCGTCCAGCGCGCCCGCGACAATCAGCATCTTGTTGCCCAAAACAAACCCCATTGCCGAGGCCGACAAGCCGGCGTAGGAGTTCAGCAGCGAGATGACCGTCGGCATATCCGCGCCGCCGATGGGGATGATGAGCAGCACTCCGAATGTAAGCGCCAGCAGGGCAAAGATCGGGAAGAGAATCGTCTTGGAGGGATCGACGGTCAGGTAGACGCCGATGGCGACCGCAATCGCCAGCAGCGAGAGGTTGACGAAGTTTTGCCCGCGATACGTAATAGGCCGCGTCGGAAGGATATCCTGCAGCTTGCCGACGGCCATCATACTGCCGGTGAAGGTCAGGAAGCCGAGCAGCACCTCCAGGGCCAGCACGCCCATAGTAAAGTGATTGAGTCCGCCCGGTTGGCCGAAGGGCTTGACGACCCGCAAATAGTACTCCGCCGTGCCCACCGCGCCGACCGCCAGGCCGCCGAACGAGTGTGACAGCGCGGTCCGCTGCGGCACGGCGGTCATCGGCATCAAGAGCGCAATAGGTATGCCGACGGCGGTCCCCACGAGCAAGGTGAGGATGATCCACTGAAAAGACTTGATCTCCGGCAGGAGCAGCGTGCCCGCAATAGCGATGATCATGCCGATCTCGCCCGCCCACACGCCGCGCCGGGCCGTCGTCGGCGCGTTCAGCCACTTCAGGGACAGGATGAACAGCGCCGTTGCGACCAGATAGCTGACCTGGGTGAAGACCGGCACGTTCATGGCTTCGGCTCCCGTTTCTTGAACATTTTGAGCATGCGGTCGGTGATGAGGAAGCCGCTGACGACATTGATCGTCGAGGCTGTGACGGCGACCGCGCCCAGCACCGTCGAGAGGGTCGTCTGCTGTCCGCCCAAAAGCACGATCGATCCGACCAGGCTGATGGCCGAGATCGCATTCGTGAGCGACATGAGCGGCGTGTGCAGCAGCGGCGAGACCCTTCGGATCACTTCCAGGCCCAGGAAGGTCGCCAGAAGGAAGACGAACAGACTATTCATTAAATTATCCATAAGTACGGTCCTCCAAATCGGATTGGATAAGAGGTATTCGCTCTGACTGCATTTCCGTCCGCAGGACGGTTGGCTTCCTTAGCATTCCCCCTCTCGCCCGCGAAGCGGGAAGACGGGGAGAGGGAGTGAGGGTGGCCCGGCTATGCGGGCGAAGCGAGTCCGAGAAGCTCCCGCACCCGCGTATGAACGACCTCGCCGTCGCAGGTAAGCCGCGTCTCACGGGCGATCTCGTCCGCCGGATCGATCTGAAGCTGACCTTCCTTCGTCAGATGGATCAGGAAGGTGGTGATATTGCGGGCGAAGAGCTGGCTGGCGTGATAGGCCAGCGTCGCAGGCAGATTGAGCGGTCCCATGACGGTCACGCCGGCATGGACGATGGTCTCGCCGGGCTGCGTGATCTCGCAGTTGCCGCCGCGCTCGGCGGCGATATCGACGATGACCGAGCCGGGCGCCATGCGCTCGACCATGCTGCGCGTGATCAGGATAGGCGCTTTCTGGCCGGGAATGGCGGCGGTCGTAATGACGACGTCGCTTTCCGCCAGCACGTCCGCCATCAGCTCGGCCTGCCGGGCGTAGAATGCCTCGTCCATCTTCCGCGCGTAACCGCCCGTGTCCTGCGCTTCCTCCGCCGTCAGCGGTAGTTGCACGAAGCGCGCCCCCAGACTCTCCACCTGCTCTTTGACGGCGGGACGAACGTCGTAGGCGCTGACCACCCCGCCCAGCCGCCGCGCCGTCGCGATGGCCTGCAGCCCGGCCACGCCCGCGCCGACCACGAAGATTCGGGAGGGTGTAATGGTTCCTGCGGCGGTCATCATCATGGGGAAGATTTTTGCCAGCGTGTCGGCGGCCAGCAGGACCGCCTTGTAGCCGGCCAGGTTCGCCTGGGAGGAGAGCACGTCCATCGCCTGCGCGCGTGTGATGCGGGGAATCAGCTCCAGGGCAAACGCCTCGATTTTCCGGCGGGCAGCCTCCTGAATCGGTTCCGGCGCGCCCAGCGGATCCATCATCGCGATCAGGACCTGTTTCTCGTGCATCAGAGCCAGGTCTGCCTGCCAGCCGTCCGGATTGGCGCCGAGGGCACGGACCTGAAGGAGCACATCGGCGCTGGAGAAGACTTCGGCGCGCGAAGGGAGCAGCGCCGCGCCGGCCTCCTGATAAGCGGCGTCGGGAAACCCGGCCGCCACTCCAGCGCCTACCTCCACGCAGGCCTCGATCTTGGCCTTCTTGAGGGCTGCCAGCGCCACCGGCCCCAGCGCCACGCGCCGCTCGCCGGGAAACGTCTCCTTAGGAACTCCTACCCGCATCGCACACCTCCCGATTCTAGTGAGACACTGGTTCGCGACCAATGCTCTACATTCCTACCGGACCGGCAAACTTTTTTGCCGAAGAAAAAGCGGCGCTCCCTGCTCAACAGGGGAGCGCCGCCGATGATCTCACTTTCTGTGGCTTTTGCCGGGCTAGTGATGCGAGCTGCCGGACGGAAGGACCCGCATCGTCTTGATACGGTCCCCCTGATGAATCTTATCCAGCACGTCCAGGCCCTTGACGATCTTGCCGAAGACCGTATACTGGTTGTCCAGGCGGTGGTTGGGCACGAAGTTCAAGAAGAACTGGCTATCGCCGCTGTTGGGGTCCGAAGCGCGGGCCAAGCCCAGCGTGCCACGATCGTGCGGGAGGGTGGCTTCCAGGGGCACGGTCTGGCCGGAACCGCCTTCGCCGAGATGGTACTTCTCCCCCGCCTCTTGCCACGGAATGTCGGCGATTTTCGCGCCGTCCACTTTCTTGGAGGCCGGATCGCCCGTCTGTGCCATGAAGCCGGGGATGACCCGATGGAACAGGACCCCGTCGTAAAAGTGCCGGCGTACCAGGCTCAGGAAGTGATCGACCGTCTTCGGAGCGGCTTTCGGAAACAGTTCCAGGATAATGGTCCCCCGGTGTTCGATGACCATGCTCACCCGCGGGTTCGCGGTTTTAGGCGAAGACGCGGGCGGCCCAAGAGCCAGGGACGCCTGCGCCGCCGCCAGCAGCCCGCAGAGGGCCAGAGCCAGAACGGCGGCAGGGCGAAGAGACAAGCCGGGCAAGAACACCTGCCCGAGAGATCGCTGCCAGGGCATTCTAGGAAACTCCTTTGAAGGGAATGCGCGCGGCCCCTCCTTTCCGCGGGAGGGGCCGGGAGAGCCTGACGCGCGGTTAGGGCACGGTCAGGCTCTGGATGCGGTCGCCTTGCTTGATATTAGGCAGAATGTCCATACCCTTGACCACCTGGCCGAAGACGCAGTACTGGCCGTCCAGCGAGGAGTTGTCCGCCAGGTTGAGGTAGAACTGGCTGTCGCCGCTGTCCGGGGAGCCGGAGCGCGCCAGGCCGATGGTATTGGGCAGATGCGGCAGGTTGGCCTCCAGGGGAACGTTATGCCCGGAGCCCCCGTTGCCCAGGCCATAGTCCTTAGAGACCTGTTCGGGCGTGATGTCGGCGATCTTCGCGCCGTCCACTTTCTTGGAGTCCGGATCGCCCGCCTGGGCCACGAACCCGGGAACGACCCGATGGAACAGGATGCCGTCGTAGAAATGACGCCGGCAGAGGTCGACGAAGTGGGCGACGGTCTTGGGGGCCGCCTTCGGATAGAGCTCCAGCTCCAGCGTGCCGCGGTTTTGGACGATCATGGTGGCATGCACCGCGCCCGCCTTGAATTTGTCGATCTTATGCAGGCGATCGGGGTTGTTCTTGGCAGCCTGCTGTTGTTGCTGTTGCTGCTGCTGTTGTTGCTGCGCGGTCGTATCCTCCTGCTCGTCAGGAGGCAGGGCGCCGCCCGGATGCATGTGGGAGGCGAAGGCGGCCAGCCCGATGGCGACCACGACAAGCGCAAGGATGGCAAGAATGGCTCGCATTGTCCAGACCTCTCCTTAAGATAGTAAAATCGTGATGGATCAGCTTGTATACGGAAAATCCTCCGGTATTCTACGCCCATCCGGAGCGTTTGTCAATGCTGAACTCGTGTGATATAATGTACCCACGCATGTTAGCACGGCGAATCATCCCCTGCCTGGATGTAAAAGCGGGCCGAGTCGTCAAAGGCGTCCACTTCGTCAACCTGCGGGATGCCGGCGATCCGGTGGCGCTCGCCGCCCGCTACGACGCCATGGGCGCGGACGAGTTGGTGTTCCTGGACATCACCGCCAGCCACGAGCAGCGCGATGTGATCGTGGACGTGGCGGCGCGGGTGGCGGAGCAGGTGTTCATCCCCTTCACCGTGGGGGGCGGCATCCGGACCACCGAGGACTTTCGCAAGATTTTGCGCGCCGGCGCCGACAAGGTCGCGGTCAATACCGCCGCCTTGCGAAATCCCGGCCTCATCACGGAGGCGGCGGAGCAGTTCGGAAGGCAGTGCGTGGTCGTCGCCATCGACGCGCGCCGGGTCGCCACCCAACCCGGCGAGACGCCGCGCTGGGAAGTGTTCGTCGAGAGCGGGCGCACGCCGACCGGCGTGGACGCGCGGGAGTGGGCGCAGCGGGCCGAAGCGCTCGGCGCGGGCGAGATCCTGCTGACCAGCATGGACTGCGACGGCGCGCAGACCGGCTACGACATCGGGCTGACGCGCACCCTGGCCGAAAGCGTCTCGATTCCGGTCATCGCCTCCGGAGGAGCGGGCTCGCCGCAGCACTGTCTGGAAGCCCTCACCGAAGGGCAGGCGGATGCGGCGCTCATCGCCTCGATCGTGCATGATGGCCACTATACCATCGCCGATATCAAGACGTATCTGGCCGAGCGGGGTGTGTGCGTGCGAAAAAACGGACCGTATGAACCCGAAGGCTCGATGCGCAGGTGAATGGGCGAGAAAGGTGCCCGATTTTAGGGGAGGGGGAACTCGATTGAAAGCTAGAACCCTCTCCCTAAAGCTTCTCTTGCAAGGAGGCAAAGATAGAAGCTAGCGCATTAGCTCCCCTCTCCTTACGAAAGAGGTGAGGGAGAGTCGGGGGTGAGGTCTCAAGGGGAGGAGTGCGTGCAGGTTCCGAAGGGATTGAAGTTCGACGCCAACGGCCTCATTCCGGCGGTGATCCAGGATGCCGCCAATGGCGACGTGCTCATGGTCGGCTACATGAACCAGGAGGCGGTCGAGCGCACGCTGGAAAGCGGGCGCGTCACCTTCTGGAGCCGGTCGCGCCAGCAGTTCTGGGTGAAAGGCGAGACCTCCGGCTTTACCCAGCAAGTCCAGGGAGTCTATGTGGATTGCGATCAGGACTGTCTCCTGGTCCAGGTAGAACAGGTGGGCGCTGCCTGCCATGAAGGCTATCGTTCCTGTTTTTTCCGCCGGGTCCGCGCCGACGGTGATGGGCTCGATGTCGTTGCCAAGCCACTGGTCGACCCCTATTGATTGAAAGCACATGTGCCTTGCACTAAATCGGGAGGAAAGCATCTCCATGTCGATTCTGCGTACCGTCTTCGGTCTCCGGCAGACCGCGTTCTGCCTGGCAGGCAGTCTGAGCCTGCTGACGCTCAGCCTTGTCGCGTCGCCCGCGCAGGCAAAACCGCCCCGCTATCCGGATGTCCTGCCCCTCAGCCAGGTCAAGCCCGGCATGACGGGATACGGGCTGACCACCTTTAAGGGGACCACGATCTCCCGATTTCAAGTCACCGTCATCGGTATCCTCAAGAAAGAGAACGCCGGCCACGATCTTATCCTCATCCGCATGAAGGGCGGCCCCATCACCGAGCGCGGCGCCAACCTCATCCACGGCATGAGCGGCAGTCCCATCTACATCCACGATAAGATCGTCGGCGCTTTCTCCATGGGCGAGAACTTCCCCAAAGAGCCGGTCGGCATGGTGACCCCCATCGAGGATATGCTGGAAGCCTGGGACCCGGACATCCCGCAGGTCCCCTCCTATTTCCAGCCCGCCGAGAAGAAGGCGCTCTCCGGAAGCAAGCCGGGCGCGCAGACCGGAGCGCGCTGGCAGCCGGACAACCGGGAGCGCGTCGCGGTCCTGCCGCATCCCATCGTGGTCGGCAATCGCCGCATTGATAAGCTGGTTCTCAACGCCCGTCCGGACGATCCGCGCCGCTCCACCGGGAATGTCGCCGTGCTGCACCGCGCCACCTCGCTGCTCTCCGTTTCGGGCATCAGCGAGCGCGACCGCGTCTGGCTGCAGAAACTGCTGGACGAGCGCGGCTATGCCATTACGGTGGCGGCTGGCGCGGGAAGCGCAGGCCGCGCCCCCGGCTTCAAGGGAGTTCCGCTGCGGCCCGGCTCCGCCTTCGGGACCTGGCTGGCGACCGGCGACGTGGAGGTCGGTGGGACCGGCACCATCACGTACCGGCGCGGCAACCGCATCCTGGGCTTCGGCCATCCGCTGCTGGGCCTGGGCGCGCTGGAGGCGGCCATCACCTCCTCCTATATCGTCGACGTCTTCTCCGGCTACGAGACCTCGCACTACATCGCCGTCGCCGGGCCGGTCGTCGGCACCCTGCGGCAGGACCGCGACTTTTCCGTCAGCGCCGAGGTCGGCCATCAGCCCCACCTGGTTCCCTTTGACATTACCGTTCACGACGCGACGACTCATCGCACGAAGACCTTCCACGACGACGTCTTCCTGCATCCGGACCTGACCGCCGTGCTGCTGCGCCTGGTCGCGCGGGAGGCCATCAGCCGCGCGCACGACGTGCCGGGCGATGTCATGGCCCGCGTCACCACGACCGTCGATGCCGGCGAGGTCGGCAAGGTCACCCGCACCAACACCGTCTTCGATGCCGACGATATCGCCAGCACCGCCACGCAGGATCTCGGAGACATCACCAACATCGTCAGCGGCAATCCTTTCTATCCCCTGCCGATCCACAGCGCCAGGATGACGGTGGACATCAGCAGCGGCCATAACACGGCTACCCTGGAGCGCATCTTCCTCAAGCAGGGCCACTACGAGCCGGGCGACACGCTGGATATCGGCGTCGTCCTTAAGCCCTATCGTCAGGACCCGGTCCTCAAGACGGTGTCGCTCAAAATCCCCGCCGACACGCCGACCGGCCGCTACCAGTTGCTGGTCCGGGGCGGCACGGCCACGGTGGTCCATCTCGGCCCCTTCATCATCGCCGGCGGCTCCCCGGAGCCGGAGACGCCGCCCGTCAACGTCGGACAGATGGTCTCACGCCTCAATCAGCGCGAAACCAACACGGACCTGGTGGCGCGGCTGATCTTCAACAGCGTGGCGCCGGCCATCGAAGGCGAGAAGCTGTCGCAGTTGCCGCCCAATCTCTCGGCGCTGATGCGCTCCGACCGCAACTCCGGCGTCCGCCTGGAGCGCGACGAGGTGCGCAGCACGCTGCCGGCGGGCTACGTGGTGAGCGGCACGCAACAGTTGTTCGTCTCCGTCGTGCGCAAGAGCACGCAGGAGGTAGGCAACGGCTCCCCGTCTCCTTCCACGACGACGCTGCCGGGTATCCCGCCGCCGTCGCTGCCCGGCGGCGCGAGCATAAACGATGCCAACACCGGCGATGATAATGACCCGACGACCGGGGATGCTGCTGGGTCCTTAACTACAGAGAGCATGGCCTGGCAGTCCGGCGGGCAGAATCTACCGCCCGCCAAAGAGGCCGGGAAAAGGGAAAAGGGAAAAGGGAAAAGAGAGAACAGCAAGGGCAAAGCCGGCGCGCCGCCTGCAGACGCAGACAAGGCCCAGGCGGCGGCGGCCACGGCCCCAACGACCCCGCCGCCATCTGCTGCCGAAGATAAGCCGGTCGGGCCGCAGTTGCAGTCCTGGCGGCAGACGGCGCGTGCCGACTTCAGTTCCGGCAAGTTCTCCGGCGCCAGCGTCACCGCCGAGGGGGAGTTGCGCCTCACCTCGTCCCTGCGCCGTCTGGCCTCGACCACCGAGACCTACATCTGGGCGCTCGTTCCCGACAGCCAGGGCGACCTCTACGCGGGCACCGGCACGGGGGGCAAAATCCTGAAAATCGACCGGCAGGGCAAGATCGAGACGTTCACCACGCTGCCGGTGGTCTCTATACAGAGCCTGGCGCTCGGCAAAGACGGCACGCTCTGGGCCGGGAGCGGAGTGCAGGGTCGGCTCTATCGCATCCAGCCCGACGGCTCCTTCACTCTGGCCGCTACGCTGCCCGAAAAGTACCTGATGGCCCTGGCGCAGGACAGCAAGGGTGATCTCTTCATCGGACCGGGCGACGGCGGCACCATCTATAAGCTGGGCGGCAAGGACGCCAAGCCCGTGCCCTATTTCAAATCGAGCGCCGATCGCATTCTGTCTCTGGCGGTGGATGCGCAGGACAACCTTTACGCCGGCACCGGGCCCGAGGGCATCCTCTACAAAATCACGCCGGAAGGCAAGAGCAGCGTGCTCTTCGACGCCAGGGAGAACAGCATTACGGCGCTGGCTGTGGACTCCGGCGGCGCGGTCTATGCCGGCACCGGCCCGAAAGGCATGCTCTATCGCATCGCTTCGGACGGCACGGCCACCACGGTATACGACAAGGCGTCCGCGTTCTACACCGCGCTGCGAATCGCGCCGGACGGGAGCCTCTACGCCTCGACCGTGAACGCGATCTACCACATTCTGCCGTCTTCGGCGGAGCCGGACCATCCGGTCGTCCAGCCGCTGGACAATCCCAGGGAGGTGGACTTCCTGACCCTGGCCCTGCTGCCGGACGGCACGGTGGCGGCGGGCACGGGCAACGTCGGCGAGATCTATGCGTCGTCCGTGGAAAATAGCGCGCCGCGCTCCGGCACCTACGAGTCGGTCGTGCATGACGCCAAGCTCAAGAGCCGATGGGGCAGCCTGCGCTGGGATGCCACGCTGCCGGCAGGATCGGGACTTCGGATCGAGACGCGCACCGGCAACGTGGCGGAGCCGGATTCCACCTGGAGCCCCTGGACCCCCGTACAGCCGGATCCCGACAGCACGACGGAGGGGACCATCGCCAGCCCGTCCGCGCGCTTCATTCAGTACCGGATGACCCTGGCGGCGGGGCCGGGCGCCGCGCAGCCTGCCGTGCGCGAGGTCACTATCGACTACATGCCTCGCAACGCGCCGCCCACGGTCACGCTGCAAGCGCCGGTGGGTGGGGAGCGCTGGTCCAAAACGCAGACTATCCGCTGGAACGCCAGCGATCCCAATAACAACACGTTGACCTACACGCTGTTCTATTCGAGCGACGGCGGCGCGACCTGGAAGCCGCTGCCGACGGCAAAATCGGACGCCAAATCGGACGCGGCCAAGTCTGCTGCTCCCGCTCCGGCAACCTCGGTGGAGACGCTCTCGCAGCAGCTCGACGCCAAAACCAGCAACATGCCGCCCGCACTCAAGCAGATGATCCTGGACAACTATCGGCGCCGGCTGGAGGGCGGCGGACAGGGGGCCTTAAAGGAGACGTCCAAGAGTTGGGATACCACGGTGCTGCCCGACGGCGCCTACCAGATCAAGGTCGTCGCTTCCGACCGTCTCAGCAACCCGACCGACCCGCAGACAGGAGAGACCATTTCGGAACCGTTCCTGATCGTCAATTCGACGCCACAGATCAGCCTGCCGGCCTCGCCGATCATCGGGCCGGATAAGAGCGTGGCTATCGCGGGCGACGTCACGCAGGCGCTCATCGCCGTCACCGCCGTGCAGTATCGCATCGATGGCGGCGACTGGATCGCCGCTACCGCGAAGGACGGGCTGTTCGATTCCTCACATGAGAGCTTCGCGTTCGTCACGCTGCCGCTGCCTTCGGGCAAGCACACCGTCGAGGTGGAAGCCTTCAATGCTGCAGGCGCGAAGGCGACCCAGAAGGTGGACGTGCAAGTGCCTTAAAAGCCGGGACTGGGGACTAGGGATTGGGGACTGGGAAAAAGCCGGTATCGAAGGCGTACACCTTCGCAGTAAGGTCTTTCCCTAGTCCCTAGGCGCGCAGCGCCGAAGTCCCTAATCCCCAGTCCCTTTATTCCGATGGGGTCTCGCTATGGGTAAGGATCCACAGCTTGTCGTTCTGAGCGGCCTCGTTGATGGCCCGGCTGGCCTGGGTGTCCAGCCGGAGCGTCTGGTTGAGGAGAAGCAAGTAGGCAAGCATGAGGACCGCAATAGAGGGGAGGGCCATGCGGCGCAGGCCCACGGCCACGCCGGCCAGGGGAGAGAGGCGCTGGGTGAGCGCCCAGACGCCGGCGACCAGCGTGATGGCGAGCGGCAGTGCGGTACTGAGCAGCGCTAGCTCCAGCGCATCGGTCGGCGTCGCGGTGCGCGTGCTATCCATCAGGTTGGTCAGCAGCACCGCGACCGGATGCAGGCCGCTCAGCACAGGCCGCAGAAAATAGAGGATCCCCAGGCTCGGTAAGAGCAAGAGCGCGATCAGCCACAGCGTCCACTCCAGGTCCCAGCGCGCTTCCACGCTCGCTTCTGCAGAGATTCCTCCGCGCTTCCCGGCTTCCTCGACCTTGCCGGTCGCCGCGAAGCTTCCTATTCCTTCCCTTTTCCCATTGCCGTCGTCGCCCTGGGGTTCCAGCGCCCTTCCCTTTTCCCTTTTCCCTTTTCCCTTTTCCCTTCTTCTTGCGGCCAGGCGCTGCATCAAGACCACCAGCAGGGCTGTGATTCCGCATAGGAACACGACGGCCGTGCGCGGGACCGGCATGCCGAAAAAGAGCAGGACGGCGCTCCCACCGATCAGACCGACAAGCAGGGCGATGCTGAAGGTGCGCGCCGGGCGGGAGAGGGGCCGCCTGCCGCTCAGATGCCGGTACAGGAGCGTCACCAGCAGCGCGGCGGCGCCCAGCGACAGCATCTGCTGCAGCAGGCAGATGCCCGCCATCCAGTCCCCAAACAGAGGCATCAGCGGGATGCCCGGCGGGATTCCAGGATAGGAGACATCATATCGCGCCGCATCCACGCGCTGGCGGAGATCGCAACTGCGTTTGACTTGCTGGCGCAGCCAGGGAATCTCGACGGCGTATTGCGTGCCGCGCAGTTTGCTGAGGTAGCCGGAAGCGGCCTGCTCCCACTCATGCTCATTCCGAATGATGCTGGGGTTGACGGTAGAGGTGCTGTCCATGCTGGCGATGAGCACGAGATCGGTGCCGTACAGGGCCTCATACGCCCACTGGGCCTTATCCCGCATAATCTGTCCCAGCGTGGCGATCTCGTGGCGAATGCGCACGGCGTCTCCGAGACGGCCCTCCGCGGCATCGCGCTCCGCGTGCCAGCGGGCGATCTCGGCCATGCGCCGGATCTGCAGCAGGTGGGGAAAGGCCACCAGCGATAACGGCGCAATCTGCTGCGCCGCGCCGTTATCTCCATAAGCGGCCGAATAGAGCCGCCACTTGCCCAGCACCTCCTCGTAGATATAGGCGTCCCAGTGCATGTTACTTCGGAGCTGATCCAGGGCCTGGAGTCCCTCTCGATCCCGCAGCGCCGCAAAATAGGTGGTGGCCAGCATCGCCGGCCAGAACGCATTGTCCGGGTCGCGCGCCTTGCCGGAGCGCAGCGCCCACTCCATGACACGCACTTCCTTATGCCTTGCAGGGATCGAATGCTGGAGCTTATTTCGGGCTGCGGTGGGCAGGTGGGTCTGCGAGGCGAGATCGGGCGGGGAGGACTGGGCCTCGGTCCGCTGAATGCGAACCCGGTCGGCCATCAAATAGCGCGCCAGGTGCGCGTAAGCGCCCGGTGTGACCGGCAGTTGCTGCGCCAGGAGATAGAGCCGATAGAGGGTGCGATCGCTCTCCTCACCGGCAGGCGTCGGGCCACCGAACTGCATGCTGCCGACATCGGCCAGCGCCGTGGCGCGACCGACCTGCAACAGGTAGTCGTTCGACGCCTCGGCGGCGACCGCATTCAGGCGCGGCGCCTCATGCAGATTGTGGCGCGTATCCAGCGCGCGCATCCAGGGCACGTTCTCGGCGGCCAGCGCAAACTGCAGCTGCGCGCCCAGCGTGTAGCGCACGCGTGGAAACGTCCACAGGCCCAGCAGGACGCCGAACGCGATCCCCACCAGCCAGCCGGACCAGCGAGGCAGCATACGCGGCGGCACATCGGAGACAAGGTCGCCGCCTCCGGTTGTCGCTTCCTTCCGTCCGGGAGACAGCAAGAATGGCTCCTCTTGCAAGGAGCCATCCCAATCCGATTCCGCAGCAGAGGCCCTATTCTCCCCGGCTTCTTTCTGCCCGTTAGGAACGATGGTCCGATCCTCCGAGGCTTGCGAGGACGGCTCTGCCAACGCGCGACCGCTGCGGGCTTCCTCTTGCTCGCGAGGCAGGCGCTGTTCCCTCCCATCCGCAGGCGTCGGCTCCGGCACAGAACCGCTCATCCGTTGCCTTTCCGCTATCCCTTAGCCCGGCAGCATCGAGGGCGCCAGCCCGCCATGCTGCTGGGGATCCTCCGGAGCAGGGGACGGCATCATGCGGTGATTAGGACGCGGCGCCAGGTTCCGGGCCGGAAGCGTGGGCGCGGAGGGCCGAATATTCGCCGCAGAGGGGGTCGTCCAGATCCAGGCCGCGCGCGGTGTCTGGGACTGCAGCAGCGCCTCCAGGGGCACCGGCGCTTCGGAGGGACCTGTGCTGAGCAGGGAGCGCTCGGCGGCGGGCCGAGCGTCCAGGGCCGGCGCGGTCGCATGGGTGGCGGACTGCAGGCACAGCGCCGTCAGCGAGGCGGCCACCAGGGCGCCGCCGGCTACCTGGGACAGGAAGGCAAGGGGCAGCGCGTTCCAGCGAGCCTGCACCCAGCGCAGCCCGATGTCGGTCAGCCGCATGGGGGATCGCGCCGCCCGCAGCGCGGCCAGGACCCGGTTATCGAAGACGCGTGCCGCCTCCGGGTCCGGAACACCGGTATGAATGCCCATGACGGCGCGCAGGGCGCTGTCGGCGCGCTCGGCGGCTCGGCAGCGCGCACAACGCGCCAGGTGATCGTCCAGCGCGCCCCACTGCTCCACCGGCAGCGCGCCATCCGCGCGCTGCGAAAGCCTGCGCCTCCAGCTCCGGCACCGATCAAACATGATTGGCCTCCTCGTGCATGGCCAGCCACCTGCGCCGGAACTGCTCCCGCGCGGTGTTCAGTCGCGAACGGACCGTACCGACCGGGATGTTCAGCACACAGGCGATCTCGGAATATTCCAGCCCCTCGACCTCACGCAGCACTAACGCCGCGCGCATCGGCGGGGTCAATGAGTTTAAAATCTGTTCGACGGTCAGCCGCTTCTCCATGTCGGGCAGTTGGGCCACACAGCAGGGCGGCGCGCCCTCCAGAGGCATTTCGGCGGTCGCGGACTTGCGCCGCATCCGATCCAGGCACAGATTAATGACGATCCGGTAGAGCCAGGCGTAGAAACCGGACTCGCCCCGGAACTGCCCGATCTGTTTGAACGCCTTGACGAACGCTTCCTGCGCCACATCCTCGGCCTCGCGCGGATTATGCAGCACGTGCGCGGCCAGCCGTACGACCCGGTCCCGATAGCGATGGAGAACCCAGCGGATGGCGCGCTCGTCCCCTTCCGCGCAACGGTCCAGCCAGGCGCGTTCTTCGCGGCGCTCGCTGGCGTCGACGGCGCCACCTACTACGCCTGGCGCCATCAACGTCTCTGCTAGTTTCCAGACGTTGGTTGTCATCTCTGCGTGCCTCTCATGGGATACCGACGTGTTCATGGGTTGTAATCGTTCGCCGTGCGATCCAGGGCGGCGTGCGTTGCCAGGGAGAGAACCTTCCTCTTGATTCTACTGCCCTGCGCCGCCTCTGTCACCGGCCATCGGTTCCCTTTGTTTATGATACCCCTCACTTTCGACACATATTGCAAAGATTCCTTCCCACTGCATCGTATTTTTCTTCTACGGTCCTATTATGAAAAGTTCACCCGTTAAAGGGTATAAAAAGGGAGACGGCAGAACACTGCCGTCTCCTCTTGTTAACAGGTGCTCGATTATTACTGTTCGTACCGATGGGAGAGGATGACTCCCGTGAACCGGTCAATGACGTAGTGAGGGCCACCGCCTTTGAGTTGGAGATCTTTCAGTTCATAATCCACATGCCAGCCGTCCGGCTCCAGTTCCAGGCGAATTCGGTACAGGGAGAGATCACGATACACCTGGGCAGCATCCGCCTGCGCGATGCCTAAAGCGCGCTCTGCGGAAAGTGCTGAAGCTTCGGTTGATTCTGTCATGGCTCACGCTCCAGTGAACGGATAAGCCGCCCGCCAGAAAGAAAATCCATCCCTTTTTCGTTAGAGAAGCTGCACCGTAACCGAGGGAGCTTTACTGGCAGCTTGACCGGGCATGTCCCGGTCGAAAGTCAAAATGACCGCCGGCATGCTCTGTTGCAGCTCCTCCGCAAGCGCAATATAGATACCGTCTGCCGAGCGACTGCACCCGTAACCACTGCTGATCTGCTCGGCGCGTTGGATCAAAGCTGAGTCTCCTCTGGGAGGCGGCAGTACGGTCGCCATCGTCCGCTGAAATACGGCCACAGCGGTTGCATAGTCGGTCGGACTGAGCGAACCGCTCTTAAGTTTCCCACATAGCACATAAAGAGTTTCGGCAATGATGACGCCAGGAGCGAATAACGGATACCCCATACTGCCATAGCGGGCGATCTCGGCAGTAGCTAAAGCATCTCGGCCCGCTTCACTAGAAGCAAGAGCAATAACGACATTGGCGTCCAGCACGACCGCACCCGGACTAGGGGTTGGAATGGTCACCGTACATAGCCCCGGCTCTTGCCTCCTCAAGCAAACGATCGGTTTCCTCGCCATCGGTGGGCTTCATCTTAGCTTTCATCGTGGCGATCTCGCGCAGCATCGTAAAAATTTCCTCATTAGGCGTTGCGGTCGGTTCTGCCTCTTCTGGCGAAATCGCGATCAGGCGAAATCGCTGATCCGGATGTTGCGCAAGGTAGGGCGCGAGCTCTTTTGCCGTTCCTTCACGGATGCGTTGCTGTGTCATTTGTCTTCCCTCCAGTTTGAGTTCATTATAGCACGAGTCATCCTCCGGCATAGGGGAATCGACACTACGTCCAGACGAAAGGAAGGAGGCAGCAGATTACTGCTGCCTCCTTGATGCACTGGATCGAAAGCCCGACCGGCTACTTTTTGCCTTTGCCGTCCGCTTTGGCTTTGCCCTTGCCGTTGCCGGCGGCGGTGACTTCGAGCTTTAGCTGTCCCTTCGCGGCCGCTTCGGCTTCCTGCTCTCGCGCGGCAGCGGCGTTGGCGGCTTCTTCCGCCTCCTCCGTAGAGATCAGACGCTCGATGGTCGCCACCCGGTCGCCGTCCGTCAGGTTGATCAGCTTGACGCCCTGGGCGCTGCGGCCGGTAGAGCGGATTCCCCGGATGTCCATGCGGATGGTGATGCCGCTCTCGGTCAGGACCATCAGCTTATCGTCCGGCTCGACCACCGCCGCGTCTATGATCGGGCCGGTGCGCGGCGTGACGTTCATAGTGATGATGCCCTTGCCGCCGCGCGACTGCGCCCGGTAAGAGGCCAGATCGGTGCGCTTACCGTAGCCATTCTCGCTGGCGACCAGGAGCTGGCTGGTCGGGCTGACCACGTCCATCGCCACCACCCGATCCTTCACCACTTTGGTCTTGGGGTCACGCATCTCGATGCCCCGCACGCCGCCGGCCGTATAGCCGCGCTCCGGCACGTCGCTCTCTTTAAAGCGGATCGACATGCCGTTGCGGGTGATCATGATGATCTCCTGCTTGCCATCGGTATGCTTGACCCAGTTGAGGTTGTCACCTTCCTCTATATCGAAGCATTTCTTCCCGTTGACGCGCAGGTTGGCGAACTCGGCAAGCGCCGTGCGTTTGACCTCGCCGTTCTCGGTCGCCATCAGCAGATAGCCTTCACCGCCCAGATCCTTGATCGGCAGGATGGCCGTCACCTTATCGCCCGGCTCCAACTGCACGAAGTTGTTGATATGCTGGCCGCGCGCCTGCCGCGAGGTCTGCGGGACCTCATAGGCTTTCAGGCGATAGACGCGCCCCCGGTCCGTGAAGAACAGGATGTAGTGGGTCGTCGTCGCCACGAACAGGTGCGCAAGCTGGTCCTCTTCCTTGAGGTTGGCGGCCTGCACCCCGCGCCCGCCGCGCTTCTGCGTGCGGTAGGTATCCAGCGGCACGCGCTTGATATAGCCGTCGCGCGAGATCGTGACCAGCGTCTCCTCTTCGGGGATCAGGTCTTCCTCGTTGATCTCGTCGGCTTCGGTCGGCAGGATGCGCGTGCGCCGGTCGTCGCCATACTTGTCCTTGAGCGCCTTCAGCTCGTCCTTGACGATCCGGATCACGCGCGCCGGGTTGACCAGGATGTCCTCGTAGAAGGCGATCTGCTTCAGGAGGTTCTTGTACTCGTCCTCGATCTTCTGGCGCTCCAACTGCGCGATCTGGCGCAGCTGCATGTTCAGAATGGCTTCTGCCTGGATCTGCGTGAGACCGAACCGCTCGACCATCTTCGTGCGCGCCACCTCGCTGCTGGACGCGGAGCGGATCAACGCGATGATCTCGTCCAGGAAGTTCAGGGCGATCTGGTAGCCCTCGCGGATATGCGCGGCGGCCTTCGCCCGGCCCAGCTCGTAGCGGGTACGCCGGACGACGATCTCCTTGCGGTGCGCCAGATAGAGATGGAGCACCTGCGCCAGGTTGAGCAGCTTCGGCTGGCCGTTGACTAGGGCGAGCATGATGACGCCGAAGGTCGAGCGCAGGGCCGTGTGCTTCAGGAGGAAGTTGACGATCCGCCGGGGCATCACGTCGCGGCGCAGCTCGATGACGATGCGCATGCCGTGCTTGTCGCTGTAGTCGGCGATGTCGGTGATGCCTTCCACCTTCTTCTGGCGGACCAGATCGGCGATGTTCTCGATCAGGCGCGCTTTGTTCACCTGGTAGGGCAGCTCGGTGATGACGATGGCGTTCTTGCCGTTGTCCATCGGCTCGATCTGCAGGATCGCCTGCATGATAACGCGCCCGCGCCCGGTGCGATACGCCTCTTTGATGCCCTTGGTGCCCAGGATCATGCCCGCCGTCGGGAAGTCCGGACCGTGCAGGAACTTCATCAGGTCGTCGGGAGTCGCCTCCGGATGGTCCAGAGCGTAGGTGCAGGCATCCACGACCTCCCGCAGATTGTGCGGGGGCACGCTGGTGCTCATGCCGACGGCAATGCCTTCGCCGCCGTTGCAGAGGAAGTTCGGGAACTTGCCGGGGAAGACGCGCGGCTCCCGCTTCGACTGGTCGTAGTTGGGCATCCAGTCGATGGTGTCGCGCTCGATGTCCTCCATCATCTCCATCGCCAGCGGCGTCAACCTGCACTCGCTGTACCGCATCGCCGCCGGTGGATCCCCATCTATGCTGCCGAAATTGCCCTGGCCATCTACCAACGGATAGCGGAGACTGAAATCCTGAGCCATCCGCACGAGCGTACCATAGATCGCCTGGTCGCCGTGCGGGTGGTAATTGCCCATGGTTTCGCCCACGACCTTAGCCGACTTGACGCGAGCGGATCCGGGGCCGACGCCCAGCTCGCGCATGGCGTAGAGGATACGCCGCTGCACCGGCTTGAACCCGTCACGCACGTCCGGCAGCGCCCGCGAGATCAGTGTCGAGACGGCATAGCCGAGATAGGAGCGGCGTAGCTCCTGCTCGATGTCGATTGTCATCAGGCTGCCTTCGCCGTTGGGGCTCTCGCCGTCCTGGGGGCCGTTGGGTAGGTTGTCGTTTGCCAACGTTTTCTCCTGGGAATTCACATGCAGACCGGCGACTCAGAAGCCGCCCGGCCTGCGAGAAGAAAGGCTCTTCTGCTTCTCAATTACTGTGCTTATTATACCATTTATGTGTAAATTTGTCAACTGCTACGAGGCATGCCGAAGAGGCGGCTAAACGGCGAATCGACCCCTTTCCTGAGACGTTAGCGAGGGCGAAAAGCGAACGCGCAAAAGCCGGTTATGGAAGGTGTTGGTGGCTCGCCTCATCCTGCTTTCAATGCCTGCCCCTGGCACTAAATAACGTGAGTTCGGGTTAAGCCGGTAGTCTCAGGACGGCCGTTTTGAGAATAGACGGCTTGTTGGGTCGGTGGCAGTAGGCGATCAAGCCGGCCACCAGATGGGCCAAGGCATTCATCACGCTGCGATGCCGACTGTGCTT
>DASRCN010000080.1:0-2411 GCA_035653075.1 Chthonomonadaceae bacterium
CGTTGTAGCCCGAACTCTTTGCCGGGCCGATAAACGACCCGGCAGGAAAAACACACCGTCCAACCGGACGGAAAACCTGGTTAGGGTTGCGTCCGCAGGACGCTTGTACTTAATGCCGGGTGTTTTCAACACCCGGTTAGAAGCAAAGTATGCCTGAGTACGAACCTGTCATCGGCATGGAGTGCCATGCGGAGCTGCTGACCGAGAGCAAGATGTTCTGCGGCTGCCGAAACGCGTTCGGCGGCGAGCCGAACACGCGCTGCTGCCCGGTCTGCACCGGCATGCCCGGCTCCCTGCCGGTGATGAACCAGAAGGCGGTCGAGCACGTCATCCGCACCGCTCTGGCCCTCAACTGCTCCATCAACCCGAACGCCCGGTTCGACCGCAAAAACTACTTCTATCCCGACCTGCCCAAAGGCTACCAGATCAGCGAGTACGATACTCCTATTGGAATCAAGGGCTGGCTGGACGTCGAGGTCGACGGCAAGACCACGCGCGTGCATATCCGCCGGGTCCACCTGGAAGAAGACACCGGCAAGCTGTTCCATCTCGCCGGTGAGGAGAACGAGAGCTTCGTCGATCTGAACCGCAGCGGCGTGCCCCTCATGGAGATCGTCACCGACTTCCCGCCCGACATGCGCTCGGCGGAGGAAGCCCGTGCCTTCCTGATGAAGCTGCGCGCTATCCTGACCTATCTGGAAGTCTGCGACGGCAAGATGGAAGAAGGCTCTCTGCGCTGTGAGCCGAATGTCTCCGTGCGCCCGGTCGGCTCAGACACCTTCGGCACCAAGACGGAGATCAAGAACCTGAACTCCTTCCGCGCCGTGCAGCGCGGCATCGAATACGAGGTCGAGCGGCAGAGCAAGCTGCTGGAGAGCGGCCAGCAAGTGGTCCAGGAGACGCGCGGCTGGAACGAGAGCACGCAGGCCACGTTCCCCCAGCGCTCGAAAGAGGTCGAGCAGGAGTATCGCTACTTTCCGGAGCCGGACCTCGTTCCGCTCTCGATCACAAACGAATGGATCGAAAGCCTGCGTTCCACGCTGCCCGAGCTTCCTGACGCGCGCCGTACTCGCTTCATAGATGCCTACGGCCTGCCGGTCTACGATGCCGGCCTGCTGACCGATACGCGCGCCCTCGCCGACTATTTCGAGGAGACCGCCAGACGTTGCGAAGATCCTAAGGCCGCCGCTAATTGGATAATGGGCGACCTGAGTCGTCTGCTCAACGCAAGCAGTCTCGACATCACCGCCTGCCCGATCTCGCCGGAAAACCTGGCCGGCATGATTCGGCTGATCGCCGGCGGGACCATCAGCGGCAAGATCGCCAAAACGCTCATCGAAGAGATGTTCACTACCGGCAAGCCTCCTGCGCAGATCGTCGAGGAGAAAGGCTGGAAGACCCTCACCGATCCTCTCGCCCTCCTGGAACTGGTGAAGCAGGTATTAGATGATAACCCCCAGGTTGTGTCCGACATACGACAGAAAGGACTGGTACAAAAGAAAGGTTTTCTGGTAGGCCAGGTGATGAAGTTTTCACAGGGCAAGGCTGATCCCAAAGAAGTCAACCGCCTCATCGACGAATATACCAGAGAGTGAACGGGTGATCAGTGCATGGGTGAGAAAATCTCCCCTCTGCTTTTCTTTAGAGCGGAAGAGCTGGGTCATCCCCTTCCCTGCGAACGCAGTGAGCGTATTAGGGAAGGGGGACGGGGGGTTAGGCCTGCCCGCAGGGCGGTTGTCCGAAGGACAGCGGGGAAGGGGCCCCGCAGGCGGGTATTTTAATGCCCGGCTAAATACGTTAGCCCTGCACGGTATGCTATTGCTGGCAGGGCTGGCATTCACAATTGGTAGCGTGCGGGCGCAGAACGTCGATCGGCTGATCGCCGATCTCAGCTCGCCGAAGGTAGCCGTGCGCGCCGACGCCGCCGAGGCGCTGGCGCACACGAAGAACAAGCGGGCGCTCCCGGCGCTCATCCGGGCTATGGGCGACCCGGTCGCCTCGGTGCGCGGGCAGGCGGTGCGCGCTGCGGCAGCCATTGCCGATAAGAGCAGTGTGCCCCTGTTGCTGGACGGGTTGCGGAACCGTAACGCCAATCGGCGCGTAGGGGCTATAACAGTGCTGAGCCTGCTCGGCGACCGGCGCGCGGAACCGGCGCTGACGGAGGCGACCCGCGACCACAACGCGGCGGTGCGCGCCGCCGCGACCCAGGCGCTCGGCAGCCTGGGCGATACACGCTCCCTGCCGGCGCTGCGTGCGCGGCTGCAAGATTCCGACCGGCGCGTGCGCCTGAAGGCTGTCAACGCGCTCGGCGGCTTGCGGGACCCGCAGGCGGCGCGGTCACTGCTGCCGCTGCTGCACGACCCGGATCGCACGATCCAATCCTCGACAGCCGTCGCGCTGGCCCAGACGGG
>DASRCN010000081.1:0-47772 GCA_035653075.1 Chthonomonadaceae bacterium
CCCCCGCGGCTGCGCCTATCCCCTCTCCTTCGTAAGGAGAGGGGGAATAAGGTTTTTCACCCCCTCAGCGTTTACGCCATTTCTGCACCTCGACCGCCAGCAGAAGCGCTACCCCCACCAGAAACCACGCCACCTGGTCCTCCTGACCCAGCAGGCGCACGCCGCTGATGAGCGCGCCGATGGTCAGTACGCCCAATCCGGTGCCGGTCATGGTCGCCTGCCCGCCCGTGATCAGCGTGCCGCCCAGCACGACGGCCGTGATGGCCGTCAGCTCCAGATACTGTCCGGCGTCCGGAGTGGCCGTCGCCTTCAAAGCCGTATTGATGACGGCGGCAAACCCGGCCAGCGCGCCGCTTAGCGTATAGACCAGGGTTTCCGTGCGTACCGTCGGCATCCCGCTCAGGCGGGCGGCGGTGCGGTTCCCGCCCATGGCGAGCAGCTCCCGACCGAAGGTCGTCCGTCGCAAAAGCAGGCCGCCCGCCACCAGCGCCCCCAAGCCGATCCAGAACAGCAGCGGCAGCCCGGCGATGTTGGTCAGGTCGAAGGCTTCGTTGAAAGAGAGCGGTAGGTCGGAGATGCTGCCGCCGCTGTTGAAGAGGGAGGCGCCGGCCCGCGCTGCCGCGAAGGTCGCCAGGGTTACGATGATCGGCGGCAGCTTGAACCGCGCGATGAGCAGGCCATTCCCCAGACCGCCCAGTCCCCCTACGACCACCGCCCCGGCGCACGCCAATCCAATATTCCAGCCCGCCCGCGCCGCCAGCCAGCCCAGGACCATCGAACAGAGCCCGACCAGCGATCCCACCGAGATGTCGATGCCGCCGGTTGCGATCACCAGCGTCATCCCGGCCGAGACGACGGCTAATTGCGCCACTTGCTTTGCCAGCAGGCGCAGATTGGCCGTCGTGCGGAAATCGGGTATCCGCCAGGCGAGATAGGTAAAAACCACTGCCAGCACGACGGTAACGCCGATCTCGGCAGGCATCCCTTTCCGCAGTCTTGCCGGCGGCATGGTGGATGTCGAAGTCACTCCTTCCAGCGTTATCTCCTCGTTCGTGATTCAGACCGGGGTTTAATCCCGCGCGGCAGGGAGGCAATCGGAGAGAATCCTGAGCGCCTGGTCCATCTCGGCGCGCGTGATGATAAGCGGGGGCGTGAGGGCCAGGACATTCCCACCCGTCACCTTGAAGCTGAGGCCCGCGCGCAGTGCGGCATACATGATGGCGTCGGCCTCCTCGATGGCCGGCTCACCATTCTGCCGGACCAGCTCGACGGCGATCTGCAATCCTACGCCGCGCACGTCCCCGATCAAAGGATGGTCGGTCTGCATGGCGCGCAGCCGCTCCAGGGCGTAGCTTCCCATCTCGCGCGCATGCGCCAGCAGGCCCTCCTCTTCGATGGTTTCCAGAGTCGCCAGGGCCGCCACCGCGCCGAGTGGACTCTTTTCGTGGGTATAGTGCCCCAGGGCGATGCCGGAAGCTACGTCCAGATCCTCGCGAGCGATCACGGCGGCCATCGGCACGATACCGCCGCCCAGGCCCTTGCCGATGACCAGGATGTCGGGCGTCACGCCGATCCCTTCGCAAGCGAACAGCGTTCCCGTGCGGCCCAGGCAGATCGGAATCTCGTCGAAGACCAGCAGCGCGCCCCGCCGGTCACAAATCTCGCGGACCCGCTGCCAGTAGCCCTCCGGCGGCGACGTGGCGAGGATACTGCGGATCGGCTCGGCGATCACCGCGCCCACGTCGCCCTCGCGCTCCAGCACGTAGTCGATATAGTCCGCGCAGCGCAGACGGCAATCGCCCGCGCAGCCGAACGGGCAGCGGGTGGGATTCGGGGGCGGTACGTGCTCCGCGCCGGGCAGCAGCGGCCCGATGCCCTGCCGGAAGAGCGTCTCGCCTCCCAGCGAGATCGTGTCCAGGGACGCGCCGTGAAACGAGTCCCACATCGAGACGGTCTTGAAGCGGCCCGTGGCGACCCGCGCCAGCTTCATCGCGATCCCCATCGCCTCTGCGCCGCCCGGCGCAAACAGGACCTTGTTCAGCCGGCCCGGCGCCACTTCTGCCAGCTTCTTCGCCAGTTGGATAGCAGGCAGATTGGTGTAGCGGCGGGTGCAGAACGGCAGCGTATCGAGTTGGCGCTTGATGGCCTCCACCACGCGCGGATTGCGAAAACCGACCTGGTGGACGCTGTTGCCGTGGAAATCCATGATTCGACGGCCCTGCAGGTCCTCCAGATAGATCCCCTCGCAGGCTGCCAGCACGTCCAGGCAGGGCGTGGAGAGGGACTGATGCAGGAAATAGCGCGCGTCCTCGGCCAGCCACCGCTGCGTCGCGTCGTCGAGCGCCTCGCGCTGCCACTCGCGGCGGCGCGGGGAGAGGTTCACATCTCCTTCGGAAAGGGGTATCTCGTCAGGCTGCATTGGCGTTCGGCTTGATTCTTACTCTCTCAGACGCTCGCTCCCAGGTTCGACACGGGATCGGTCGTTCCTGCCTGGCCGGAGAGCACGGCTTCCGCCAGACCGAAGGAGAGGGTCATGCCTGCCCCTCCGACGCCGGTCACGATCGTTACCCCTTCCGCCGGCTGCGCGAGGAAATAGGGCTGCTCCGGGTGCTTGGCGTAGACTCCATGCCACCGCTGCGCGATCTCTAAGGAGGGGATGTTCAGGAAGGTCTTGAGATACGCCAGGACAAGATCATCCAGATGCGGCCGATCGAACGGCTCGACCTCCAGCCCGTACTCGTGCGTATCCCCGAGCGTCACCTCGCCTTTGCCATTCTGGGAGACCAGCACGTGGATGCCGTAGCGGTCGTACTCCGGCAGCTCCGCGTTCAGCCGCTCCCGCAGAGCCGGCAGGCTATCGCACATACGGAAGGCGGCATAGTGCTTGAGGGTCAGCCCGGCAGCCAGCATCGGACCGATGCGCCAGCGATCTCCATACGCGGTCGTTCGCATCATCTGCAGCTTGCAGCGGGTCAGGCCGCTGGCTGCAAAGATGTCGGGATAGAGGGTCTGAAAGTCGTCGCCGGTGCAGACGTAGACCCGCTCCGCTTTCCAGACCTCGGTTCCTGCCTCCAGATAGAGCGGCTCGATATGGCGGACGGCGGTATTGAAGCGCAACTGCACGCCGTACTGGTCCTGCAGCCAGCCGGGAAGCGTCGTGACCACCTCGCGGGGGTCCACGCAGACCTCCGTCGGACTCCAGAGGCCGCCCAGCAGTCCCTCCTGCTGAACCGAGGGAGCGCGTTCCCTTACCCCGGCGGGATTCAGCACGGCGCAGTCATAGCCCTGCACGGACGCCTTATCGGCAAACTCCTCAAGAACCGTGAGCTCATCCTGCCGGTACGCCAGATGCAGCGAGCCGCATTCGGCATGCCAGCGTCCGGCCTTGCGTAGAACGTCCAGCCAGTGACCGCGGCTCCGCATTGCCATTGCGTGCAGCGCGCCCGCCGGCTGCCCGATGGGCCAGAGCATACCGAAATTGCGAATGGAAGCGCCGACGGCGCGCGGGCTCCGCTCGAACAGCGCCACCGTGAGTCCCTGCCGGGCCGCATGGTACGCGTGCGCCAGCCCGATAATCCCACCGCCGACCACGGCGACATCGACCGATCGTTTCGCTGTCATCGACTTTCCCTAAAGACCTCACCCCCTATACCACCACGGGCCTAGCGGCCCTGCCTCTCCTTCGTAAGAAGAGGGGGAATATAGGAAGGAGGTGGGGGCCAGTCCGCGCAGGCGGACTTTGTGTTTCAGCGCCGGGTTTTAACCCCCTGAGCACGGCTCTGCGCCAGGTAGATCGCGGCGGCGATACAGGAAAGGGCGGCGACGCCCGCCAGCGTCCCGAACGCCGGCCCCCAGCCAAGCCGCTGCGCGATACTGCCGATGCCCTCGCCCGCAAAGATCGCCCCGACGTAGCCGACGCCGTCGATCCAGCCGCAGGCCGTCGCGCTGCCCTTCTTGCCTCCAAAGTCCAGCGCGATCGCGCCCGCCAGGAACGTGTACGGGCCGATGAGCAGGAAGGCGACCACGCTCAGGAGCATGACCGGCAGGACGACCGAGCCGTGAAAAGGCAGGTAGCCGAGCATCAAGAGCAGCGGGATCGACAGGATCAATCCGATCAGGATCATCGCTGCCCGGCCTCGACTTCCTACCTTATCGCTGGAGAAGCCGCAGACCAGCGTGGAGAATGCGCCGAACAGAGGAAAGAAGGCGCTGGCCTGCCCGGCCGGCCCCGCCTGCATCTTTACGACCTCCGTCAGATACTCCGGGGTCCAGGTGCCGAAGGTCTCCCGCACCAGCGTAAAGCCCAGCGACAGCATACAGACGGCCCAGAAGGCGCCACTCTTTAAGAGCGGCAGCAGCACGTCGGCCAGGCTGGTGGGCTGCTCCTGCTGCCCGGCCTCCCCGAAAACGTTATCCGGATTGGCCGCCGGCTCCGGCAAACCGGCATCTTTAGGCGACTCTTTGACCAGCGCCAGGCAGAGTAGAAAGATGGGCGCCAGCGTGAGCGCGGAGACGACGAACACGCCGCGCCAGCTCAGCCCATAGGAGATCATCTGCCCCAGCACCCACCGCCAGCCCGCGTCCCCCAGCAGGAAGCTCAAACTGATGACACCCATCGCCGCGCCGTAAGACGCATATGAAAACCAGCGCGCCGTGATCTTGACCATGCCGACCCATCCGGTCGATTGGACGAGCCGGTTCAGCATCCACGCGATGGTGAAGAACGGGATGCCGCCCAGACCGAACAGTAAGGTGAACACGATAGCGCCGGCCATGCCGAACAGAAACATTCTCCGGCCGCCGACGAAGTCTGCAATAGAACCGTTGACGAATTTCCCGATGGCGTAGCAGAGCGTACCGAGCGAAACAAACGCGCCGATGAACTCCTTATTGATACCCTGGCTGCCCAGGCTCTTGATAAGCAGCGGCGTCGCCACGGAGAGATGGACGCGGCACACGTAGTAGCCGGCATAGCCGAGAAACAGCAGCGCGATCGTAAGCCGCTGCCAGGCGCGCAAGCGCGCCTCGTCGATGGGTACAGCCTGGACGGTATCTGCCAAGAAGCTCTCCTATCCTGCAGTCGTGGATAACTGCAATGAACCCATTAACTATGGGTTTAAGCGAGATTTGTTTGAGGGATATTGGCAGCATTATAGAAGGTAATCGTTCGCCCGTCAAGAGGTTTTCGGGATTTTTCGCAGCCTCATGCGTGCTGCCCAAAAGAGCAGTTTACACAGCCTACCGGCCCAGGTATTCTTTTCGATATAGGATATACTCCTCGCTGATACAGGTTCCCGTAAAAGCGCGGCATCGCCTTCCGGCTCCTGCGCCGCTAAGGGCTTAGCTCTGGGGACTTATTTGAGGTGGGAGTTTGCCACCGCACTCCCTATGAATCGGATGCAATTCCTCCATGTTGAAGCCGAACAAGCAGCAAGAAGAGAAAGAGACCGGCCGCATCGAGGCGTTCAGCGACGGCGTATTCGCCGTCGCCATCACGCTCCTGGTGCTCGACATCAAAGTGCCCCATGCTTCCGACCTGGGTCCAACGACCACGCTCGCTCACGCTCTTCTACAGGAGTGGCCTCAATTTCTGGCCTACGTCACCAGCTTCGCCACCATTCTCATCATGTGGATGAACCACCACAAGCTCTTCAATCAGATCCGGCGCACCGATCACTGGTTTCTGCTCTGGAACGGGCTGCTCCTCTTGTGGGTGACCCTCGTACCCTTTCCTACCGCGCTCGTCGCAGAGTTCATTCATCGGAAAGACGCCTCGTTCGCCGCTGCCATCTATAGCGGCACGTTCATCCTGATCTCGATTTTCTTCAACCTCGTCTGGCGCTATGCCGCCCATAACAACCGGCTCCTGAAAGCCGACAAAGACGATCGGTTCATTCGAATCACCAACCGGCAGTACGTCTTCGGCCCTATCATCTACCTGATCGCCTTCGCGCTTGCCTTCGTCAATGTGACTGCCAGCGTCACGGCCTGCATGCTATTGGCCGTTTTCTTCGCCCTGCCCATCGCCCCGGATCGGTAAACACCTGTCGTGAAGGCTTCACTTTCGGCACAGGTAGGTCAATAAGAACTGTTCGAGGGCATCGGCGAAGGGGCCTGTCAGGTTATGCTCGTGGACTTCCGCGCGGAAGTCCAGCCGGTCTTCAGCGTCGTAGAGCCGGTAGACCTGGCGTGTCATCGCCTCGATCTTCGCAAAGCCGCTGACCGGCCACCACTCGTCCGGCAGGTTGGCGCGCACCAGCAGCGGGCGCGGCGCAATGGCCGCGTGCAGGTGCTCCACGTCGCAGACGTTCAGAACGCCAAAAAGAAAGGGAGAAGCGTCCGCATTGGAGAAGTAGGAGGCCATTTCGATCGAATGCACGGTGTAGGTGGATGCCGAGCAGATGGGCGCAGCGGCGCAGAAGCTTTCGTCCAGAGCGGCGGACAGCCAGGTGTCCTGGCCTCCCTGGCACAGCCCGCCCACCGCCACACGTCTTGCATCCACGTCCGGACGGGAGCGCAAGTACTCTCCGCAGCGCATCGTCTCCGCCGCCCGCAGCGCGAGCTGGCTGATGCCCAGCACCTCGCCCATTCCCATCAAGAGCGTCATGCCACGATCGTGCTTGTTCTCGAAGTCGCTGGTCTCCCCAAACGGAGCATGATCGAGAACGAGCGTCACGAAGCCGTGACGCGCCATCCGCACGCCGAACGCCTGATAGGCGTCTTTCCACTTATCCTCCGGCCAGCCGGGATTCCATACCAGCGCCGGCATCCGCTCTTCGGGCGGAGAGGCGGGCAGAAAGACAAACGCGGGAATGGCATAGTCCTCGTCCACATAGACGTCCACGCGCTCGCAGACCGCCTCTGCGCCGACCCGCAGCCGGCCGCGGACCCTACTCTCCTCCAGCGGCGGGAAAGTAGGCAGCCCGATGACCTGCGGCAACTCCTTTCGCAGATGCGCCCGGAATGTCTCCCACTCCGACCGCGTCGCAAAGTCGCGCGGCAGAGTACGCACACGCTCCATAACACGCTTCTGCAGCCACCGCAGCGCATTGTTGCGCTGGCCGGGCGGTTCGTCACAACCCCTCATGGCTTTTTCCTCCCCGGATTTCCGAAGACCAGATGCCGCATTATGGGCTAAATCCGTTCGTCCGTCAAGTAGCGGTCCTGGATGGCAGGGTCCTTTCGTTCTCTTCGGGCGACTGGCTTCCGGCATAGTCCCCCCTCCCCTAGAATTCCGAAGGTTCGAGGAGGGGTCGGGGGTGGGGGCCAATAAGCAGGCGGACTTTGCGCCTTTGTTGCTGCGACTTCAGTAACCCGAACAAAGGAAACGGAAGGGCTCTGTTATCGATGGCCTTGATGCAGGTATTCTCGTCCGGCAGGCGAAATTTTCCATGATGCCGCGTCACCGGCGATGGACAACGCGGCTCAGGAGGAAAAGGATGCAGGTGGGACCGCTATCGACACAAGAGCTATCCGAAGGTTTCAACCGCGACGGCTACGTGATCCTGCGAGGCTTTCTTGAACCGGAGGTCGTCGGGCAGGCGCGGGCGGCCATGATAGAGCTGGTAGACCGAGAGGCGGCCCGGCTGCTGGCGGCGGGTGAGATCGACACCCTCTACACGGAGGAGCCGTTCGAAACGCGTATGGCCTGTCTATACGCCACCTGCCCGGAGGCAGCGCCCAAGATGTTCCGGCAGGAGCTGCATCTGCCGGGCCTCTTTCCCCTCTTCTTCCATCCGCGCCTGCTCGACCTGGTCGAAGCCATGCTGGGCGGCGAAATCCGGCTCTATCCCAACTACACCGCCCGGCCCAAGCTGCCCGACCATGCCGCCACCGTAGTGCTGTGGCATCAGGATGGAGGCTATACCGGTGGAGCGGTCGAGACGTTGCGCATGGTCAACCTCTGGACACCGCTGGTCCCGGTACGTGTGGAGAACGGCTGCATGCAGTTCGTGCCGGGCACCCATCGGCTTGGTCCGGTCCCGCACGAGATGAAAGAGCATTACCTGGAAATCCAGGCTGATATCCTGACGCCTTACGCCGGCCAGGAGGTCGCCATCGAGATGGACCCCGGCGACATTGTCCTGTTCCACAACCTGCTGTTCCATCGGGGGCTGCCTAATCACGCCAAAATCGTCCGCTGGAGCCTGGACTGGCGGTATCAGGACGCCGATCAGCCGACCCTGCGCGACGAGATCGGGCATATCGCGCGCAGCCGTCGTCATCCCGAAAGCGCCGTTAGCAGCGCCGCCGAGTGGGCTTCTCTTTCGTTTCGTTAGGGCCAGAAGCGTTCGTTTGCGGGCAACTAAAGTTGCGGCTACAAAGGCCCGAAGTCCCCTTCGGGGACTCCGTCGTCAAATGCTCTTCCCCGACGGTTAGGGTAGGCGAAGCTAATGGACTTTTGAGTCCCCGCAGGGGACTTCGGGCTCTGGTTGCAGCAGTTTCAACTGCCCGCACATAGAGACCGGAAGGCGAGAGCATGGAAGCTAACCCTTGACGTTTTAGGGAATAGAGCTTACAATGAGGATAGAGATTTTGGCGCTTCCCACTTCCCTTCTTAACGTTCTCCATGAAGAAGGAACTGGACGACAGCCTAGAGGCTGAGAAGGCTACGCGTAAGAAGAGGCAGACCGTCAAGCAGAAGTAACAGCTAAGGAGATCATTGTATGCTATTCCTCCGTTGGGCCAATTACATCCTGACAGGCATTATTGTGCTTCGTCTCGCTTGGATGGCACTTGACGTTCTGCTTGGCACGCTTCATAGAACGGCTCAGATAAGAAGAGGAGACACCCGCGCCGCCTTCGGCTGTCTGTATCATTATCAATTTCATTTTAGCCGTTATTGTCTGAGTATCGGAGACAGCAACCTCGGTATTCGCGGGATTGAAAGGCATACGATTGTAGACCCGGCTCATTATGTAGAGGGTAAACCAGTGGTCGTAGGACATTCTATCCAGACTAAACTCTTTACCCTTACCTGGGGGTTGGCATGGCCCTATCCCTGAACGCCTCTATCCATCTGATTACTTCCCTCGGAAATACGGCAGAACCATCGCATTTGGGCTTTTCCGCCTGTGAGGGCGGTTGGCCGCGTAGCGGCCTGCCAGACGGGTCGTTCACGACCCGGTAACTGAGTCATGCGGCAAAGGAATAACTCCCCCTTCGCTCTAATAGAACTTTGAAACCTCACGGCGAGCACGAAAACTACCTCATAGAGAGCCGAATTCAATCAAATCCAGATAACGAAGAGGAACGATCTATCCATGACAGGAGTGGCGAGAGGGCGGTCAGGAAACATTCTCTGTCTGGTTCTGGCGCTGCTTTTGGGCGCTAGCGGATGGGCGCGTGGACAAGCGGTTTCGGGGCTGCCACAAGCTTTGTGGCAGGAGGTCCGTGACACACGAGAGGTTCCCCAGGGAGCTTACGTGGCGGTCAAGGTGTGGCAGGCCGAGGGACCGGAGGCGGCGCATAAGATCGGGCGCAGCGTGGCCGATTCGCAGGCGAACGGAGGAAAAGCGTGGGAGGCGCGCGTCGGCATCGATCTGTCCTCGCAGACGATGCTCTACGGCCCTTATGCCGAGATTCCGGCCGGAGACTACGTCGCCTTCTTCCGCATGAAGCTGCTGGACGAGGCGGGCGAAGAGCCGGTCGCCGAAATCGACGCGGCCTCCTCTTACGGCCAGGACATCCTGAACACGCGCCCTCTGACCGGCTCGGATCTGATGCTGGGTCGGTACGTGGAGATTCCCCTGGCGTTCCACCATCCCGGTGGGAAACTGGAGTGCCGCGTCACCTGGCGCGGATATTCCGGCCTGCGCGTCGATCAGGTCAGCCTGTTACGCCTGACTTCCGGCAGCCTGACGATCTCCATCCGACGAGCCGAGCCGGCGGTCCCGAGCGGCCTGCCGAAGGACCTTCCTTATGTGCCAACGCCGCGCCGAACCGACCTGTTCCCTCGCTCCGCGCCGCCCGCTTCCACGCTGAGTGTCTTCGACTTGAGCCGCCAGCCGCCCGACGAACAGCTTATGCTCTTCTCGCTGCAGGGCCTCGTCAACCGGACTCGCCCACAGCTCTACGTTCTCTTCAATCCCACCGACGCCCAATGGTTGGCCTGGATGCGCAAGCGCGGATGGGTCCGGCACACGCAGACCGTGGCCTCGCCGGAAGCACTGCTCACCCGATTCCACAGCGATTATCGCGGCGTGATCGTCACCGATCCGCAACTGCCGGCGACCAAGAACGTCGCCACCATGCTTGCCGGCGTGGAGAACGGCCTCGTCGTCTCGCCCCGGCTGGAAAAGCAGTTGCGCCTGCCGGTCCTCGCCGATCTCCGGGGACGCTGGTATACGAACGTGGCGGCCTACCAATGGGCCTTCGACCATCTCTGGCCGCGTCTGAGCCATGCCGTTATTGCCTGCTCCTACCCGGACCATCTGGGCCTGCGAGACTACCTCGTGGAAAACAAGGTCTTCATCTTCTGGCTCTCCGGTCCCATCGACGGCGCCCGGCCCTACGCCGATCCGCAGGCCGAAGTACGCCTGATGGAGCGGCTGTTCGCCCGAATGCCGGCCAATATCCCGGTCATGAGCTATCCCTGGGCGGGCAAGGACGTGGGCATCGGCGAGGGACCGGGCGTGACGCTGTTCGCCGAGTTCGGAAAATTCCTGGTCGGCTCTATCGACTGCACGAATCTGAGCGTCCATTCCGGCATCCGCCTCGCCTCCCTGAAGCAGCATGCCGCCCCGCCACCGCCCGCCCTGCAGCCGAATAAAATCTACGTGTCCTTCGTGATCTCCGACGGCGACAACCTGCCGGTCCTGACGGCCTCTAACTACCCGCAGCTTTGGACAAACCGCGTGCGGGGCCGGTTTCCCGTCGGCTGGACCGTCTCCCCATCCGCCTCCATGCTCATTCCCGACATCGTGGATTACTACTACGCCACGGCCACGCCCAACGATACTTTTCTCGGGGCCGTCTCCGGCATCGGCTACACCTATCCCGACTCCTACGGTCTGCGCTATCGCGCGTCCGACCGACCGCGCGTCTTCGACGGCTTCCTGGATCTGACCCGCGCTTACATGGACCGCATGGACCTCAAAGACCTCTGGGTGATGAACGTTACCCGGCCGGAGCTGTTCCGCCTCTACGCCGAGCGTATCCCGTCCCTGCAGGCGCTCTTTCCGGACTATGGCCGCCGCGTCGCCGATTACGAGGACGCCACCTATCCCACCGCACGGCGCGTACCTGTGTTCCACGCGCTGACCAACTGGGCCGATGGACTGCCGCGCGATCAGCAGATCGCCAGCGTCGTCTCCCAGATTCGCGCGCTCACGCCTCCGACGCGTCCCGCCTTTCTGCACCTGTTCGTGCTGAACTGGTTTGCCGACCTGCCGATGCTGCAGGAGATCCTCTCCCGCCTGGGTCCCGACTACGTGCCGGTCCGTCCCGACCATCTCGCCACGCTCTACCGAGAGGAGTTGGCGAAAGAGCGCGTCCTGGTGCGCGCTCCCTCCGACGTAAGCGGCATTGAGGGCCAGCCGATCGCCTTTACCGCCCACGTTCAGAACGTCACTTCCGCGCCGATGGCGGTCCACGTAAGCGTGACCGGAGGCCTGCAGGAAGCGCACGTTCTGCCGGCGAGCGCCCACCTGGCCCCAGGCCAGGACACTGACATTCAGATCGATGGGCTGCCCACCGGCAAACGCATCGCGCTGGCGATAGAGGGTCCGTTCGGCGTGCGGCATCAGGCCGTGAGCCTGCATGCCATCGACCGCCAGGAGATCGCCGGGCCGATGCCTTCGGGCCTCTCGCTGCGCTTTACCCGGCAGTTCGCCGCCGTAGAATTGGCCCACCGATTCGGTCAGGCCGAGCCGGACGCGCCCGCGGGCGGCCATCTCGTTTGGGCTGCCCTCCGAGAGAAAACGGAGCCAGGCTGGATCGTCTACGGTCCCTACCTGCCGCTCCCGCCCGGCCGCTATCTGGCCCTGTTTCGCCTCAAGCGCATTGGTGACGGCGCCGGCCCTGTCGCGACCATCGACGCCTGCACGGGTGGCGGCACAAACATTCTCGCCCGCCTGGACCTATCCGCCGACGACCTTCCGCAGGGAGACTATCGCGCTTTCCCCCTCCTGTTCGACCATCCGGGCGGCGAGATCGAGACGCGCGTGAACTGGACCGGCAACGCCTCCCTCCTCGTCGATTCCATCACCCTCTGGAAAGTCGAGACGGCAACGCAAAAATAGATTTCAGCATAGCCTCAGAGCCTGTACGGAAACCTGCTGGCTTCTTAGCCGGGCCGTGAACGACCCGTCTGGCAGGCCTTCGGCCAACCGCCCTCACGGGCGGAAAAGCCTGTCTCCTCGTAGGAGTACCGAATTGTCGGACAGGCTCTCAGACTAAATCGGCATAAGATGAGGGCGGTCAAGTACGGGGAGAGCACGCCCTTAACCGCCCAAGGCTGTTCGTGCAAGTCGCTCTTAGTGAACGCCGTGATGGCTTTTCACTTGCTGAAATTGCAAAGCCGCAGATTATCCAGATTGTTGTCTAGGACTGCATCTGGATTTGAACGTATGTATGTCCTTCTGCAGAGCGAACAGACATACTTTTCCACTAGTGCTACCTTACCTGTGGATAGGCTGACAGTATAGAATATATCCCCCCTATCCATAGCTGCCAGCACTTCGTTCAAGGTCCACCGCTGTGTTGCACAGTTCGGGTCATCGCCCGTCCCTACGGCCACAATGTGAGAGTGGGTGCTTGGTTGATGAACGGAGGCTTTCTCCGTGCAAACAATCCGATATTGTGCCATCGTATGTAACCTTTCCGAGGCGCCATTCGGTGGTATAATATTGACGACGACAACCGGCGCCTCATTGAGGAGTCGCGTCGCCAATCAGGGCTTTAAGCCCTTTGTCTCGAAAATGCGGAGCTTCTCTTGGCGGGGATCCTCCGCATTTTCAATATTATGCTGAAAATACCAGCAAGCTACCTTACGACGGTCGCTGGACGAATGCCCATATGTGGGAGCAATAATTGTCCTCCTTCGCTTATATAATCAGCATGCCTCTCATATGACTCCTCGTCATGCTCTGATTGTTGCTGTTCACACTCGTTAACAGCCATACGTGACAAAAGCCAGTTTTGATACGAGTTGATATTATGCGCCAATAAAGCATCTAAAGGTTCATCCCTTTCAGTCGTATGCTTTATCCACGCTGGATGTCTACCAGATCGCTTCACAAATTCTCTTCTCTTCACTGTCCGCATGAACGGAACCGAGTCTACGATCGTAAAATTGCCAAAATGGCGCTTCAAATCAGGTATAAACCTTGCAGCCCCAATGGCAATCGGATGCAGTTGATATCCGACAGTATCTTGTAACTTGCTGAGGTCTTCTATGGCACGACGCCCAGCTTCTAATCTTGATAGGCCTGTACAGAATTCTTTTGAGATGTAACGAATATTGCGTTGCTCTCCTAGTAACCTCGCCCAGAAATCCCAATCGTTTCTGGATGAAGCATTAAGGTGTAATATAACTCCGATGCCATTTCTTGACAGTTCCTCCGCGACAGTCAATATCCGCCGTCGATTCCATAAAACATGAGTTCGTGGGGCATCCAAGAAAAAGGAAAAATTTGGTGCTGTAACACCAACAAAATCCAGTTGGGCCAATTGAGATGGTAAATCCAAGTAGCGTCTATATGCCCAATAGTCTTCCAAAAGGCAGTCATAACCAACCGACACCAAAAGGATTCTGGTGTTTTCATGCAAGCAGAAGCTTCTCCTCAATGTTTCAGCATCTTGAAATTTTATACCATACCCTTTCCGCTGTTTGCCCAATACGTTGTAGAGCGACAGGGCAACCATCGGGCTTTCCAAAGGCATTTTTCGCCGTTTACCATGATAAATCATTGGAATGTAGGCAGGCATGTTATCAATTGAAGGAGCTAGTAATTTCCGTTTTAGCGTTACTGTTAAACCTCCTACTTCATTGCATTTGCTTATGAAATCCGACTTACAGGGACATGTATAATCACATTTGCCGTTACTACAGTCAGGCCCACAGTTTGAAAAACAGTCCCAGACTGCTTCCTTAACATATAATCCACCACAATTTCCCAGGAAGGCGCAGTTTAGACAGCCGAGTGCTAATGTATCTCCTCGTGCAACTAAAGGCATGTTTTTAGGTGTTGATGTCATCTGAAGCTTACTCGCTTTCCTGTACTAAAGTTACGGTCATGTATCCGCCTAGCCCTGGGCCGTCCTTAATTTGGACGTTAGCTAGACCATGACATGCGGGTTCAGCCACCATGAGATCTCTAATATCATGGGTATTCGATTCGCTCATCTCTCCTACAAACACGTTGCCGAATAGCAATTTGAGAGATGAACTTCCGTCATCCATAAGTGCTAGGATATCGCCCTGTTGTAGAGACACATCAGGCGCTGTCAGCCTACATCTATAGGCTGTAGCGCAAACATTCGGATGCTCTGAAAACAAAGATTTTGCCTTGAGTTCTTGCTCATAGGCTAGGTCTCTGCGATGTTCAAAGCTCTTTGTGTATTTCCTTATGAATTCCTCACCCATTGATTAGCTCCTTGGCCACAGGTTGATAAATCCACTCTCTCGACTCTTTATGTCTTTGTATAAGCCGCAATCTATATAATTCTAATAATCTGTTGCTCCAAGCATTAGGAGTAATCATCTCAGGATACTGAGCCTGCAGTTGTGTCGCTGTGCCAGAGCCACTCTCTATTAAGTTGCTAAAGGTCCTACTCAATGGCTCATCCAAATAACCATGTAGTCGCGCTGAAATCACCCTATCCTTCGTCCATGTAATTGCCTCTAAGCAAGGCAATTTTCTACCATTAAGTAATTCGTCAAGTTCCTGAGATACATTACGGCTTAAGTGGGCTACCAAAGGAAAAACATTTAATGGAATAGGCTTGAAAGGATCACCCTCATCAGCATCATCTGCTAATCCTCTTGTCATAGTTTGCTCACTAGCTGACAACTCGCCACATAATAGCAGCCAAACGAAGGTTGCTTTCAAATAACTTGAGTTCGTATCTTTTATGCCCAAGAAATCGAGGATGACGATTTGATCGGCTGATGGAGGCGACGATTGCAGGAGTTGCGGGCGGGCATTTGAAATCAGAGCTTCCCCCAGCGTCGCTCCTAGTACTTGATTGCGCTTATGTTGTCGCAGGATCTCTATGATAAGCATGATGCCATCTCTAACTAAAAAAATTTACTGAATATTAGCATATATCCGAACCAAAGTCAAGACTATATCAGCCTTTCATCAAGATTTTTATCTAATGTGCATGTGATTGACAATTGAAGTCCAATAAGTTGAGGGCTAAAGCCTGGATGCACATTTATAGGGCCGCTACGCCCGTCCATGTGTAAAACGCCGTCGCCACTCCGAAAGCGCAATAAACCGTTCAAGCCTGCGAGTGCCTTATGCACTTCCTTAAAACCATCGCCATGGAAATCACCTCGCCTAGAAGCATATTCGTTAACGGCGGCCAATAAAGCATCCTTCGAGTTGGTCAGATGTCTCCAGTTAGGATTGTCATGTAAGCTTTTCAATACTCCTCGACCAACATCTGCTACAGAAAAAGTCATCCATTGCTGACATACAAAGTAGCCAGCTACCCCATTCGCTGTTCGAGTATTCTTTTCGCTATGCTGGGCGACATTATCGGTCATTTCATGGAATGCACCTGCTAATGCTTGGGCCAAACGAGAACTGAAACCAGAATCAATTAATGAGCGACGAAAACGGTCTTCGAACAGACTCCATGCAGGCTCTATTATATCGTTTGCGTTCATGATACCCCTTGTTTCTAATTTCACTAAGCCAAAGTTACTCACCATATTATCACTTCTAACGTGGTCTCCTGTCAATTGAGACCACACATCGTATAGGAATGGCTTCTGTTGTGCAAATTTCTCAAACAAACGAATCCCAACATGATCCTTAGCCTTCTCCCATACCCATCTACAGCAGACCAGTTCTAAAATAGCATTAAGTGTAATACCGTCCAGTTGGATGGTATCTAAATCGTTGATTTGGCGTTCATTTACCATTTCTCTTAAATTATCGATACACCGCGCATCCAAATTCATTTGTCTGTCTTACCTCCAACGATGATTGAGGGCACTATTTAAGATTCACAGTTAATCCCGCATCTCGACGCGGTAGCCGCGCTCGGTCAGGGCGGAGCGTATCTGGTCGATGTGCTCGGCGTCGCGCACCTCAAGCAGGATTTCGACGCCGGTCTGCCCCAATGGCACGGACGGGCTGATGCGGTTATGCACGACCGTAATGATGTTGCCCTTGCACTCCGCGATCAGGTCCAGCAGGGCCGCCAGGCCGCCCGGACGGTCAGGGACGGCGCTGAAGAAGTGCATGTAACGGTCGGCGCGGATCATCTCCCGCTCGATCAGATCCGCCAGGAACTTGGCGTCCACGTTGCCGCCGGAGATGATGGCGACCGTCTTGCCGCGCGCCTCGGCCCGTCCCGCCATCAAGGCCGCAACGCCTACCGCCCCGGCCGGCTCTACGACCGTTTTGGCCCGCTCCAGCAGAAGCAGCATCGCCGCCGCGATCTGCTGGTCGTCGACCAGGACCATGTCGTCCGCGTACTTTTCGATATAGGCGAACGTGCGCGGACTGGGCGACTTGATGGCGATGCCGTCCGCGATGGTGCGAACGGGACCCGGCGGCAGCAATTCGCCGGCCTGCCAGGACCGGACGGCGGTGGGCGCGCCGCTCGCCTGCACGCCGACGATACGCGCTTTAGGCCGCGCCGCCCGGATGGCCGTCGCCACCCCACTGAACAGGCCGCCGCCACCGACCGGAATCAGCACCGTCTCCACGTCCGGCACGTCCTCCAGGATTTCCAGGCCAAGCGTCCCCTGCCCGGTGATGATTCCGTCGTCGTCGTAGGCGGAGATGAAGGGCGCTCCCGTCTCTGTGGCCCGCGCTTTGCCGGCCGCGACCGCCTCGTCGAAGTCGTGCCCCTCCAGGACCACGTCCGCGCCGTAGCGGCGGGTCGCCTGGATCTTGGCGATGCTGGCAAACTCCGGCATGAACACGGTAGCCTGAATCCCCACCAGGCGCGCGGCCAGCGCCACGCCCTGCGCGTGGTTGCCCGCCGAGGCTGCGACCACCCCGCGTTTCCGTTCCGCCTCCGTCAGCGCGAGAAGGCGCGCATAGGCCCCACGGATTTTGAACGAGCCGGTGCGCTGCAGGTTCTCCATCTTCAATGCCAGGTCGCCCGGAGCCATGCCGCACCGCTCGGTCAGGCTGACGCTGCCGAAGACCGGCGTATGATGGACGACCTGCCGCACCGCCGGATAGGCCGCCTTGAGATCGCTCGCCATAACCAATTTGGACTCTTTCATGCCTCTATTTTCGCGAATCGCCACGTGCATTCCTTACTGGCATCGATGCGCTAAAAAACCGTCCGGCACGTACAAGCCTCAAGCCTGGTAGGTGATCTCGCCGCCGCAGACCGTCGCGACGATCTCCAGCGGGCCTTCTTCAGGCAGGCGGAAAAGGGTCAGGTCCGCATCGTAGCCGGTCTGAAGCGCGCCTTTGCGCGTTTGTAGTCCCAGCAGTCGCGCCGGAATCGCGCTGACGCAGCCAACCACCTCCGCAAGCGTGAGGTCAGTGGAGCGCAAGGCGTTCGGCACGCAGGTATCCAGCAGGTGGCCGGCGCCCGCCAGATACGGCGTTCCCGCCAGGTTCACCCGGCCCGATTCGAGCACTTCATATCGGCCCTCGGCGTAGAGGCCCGGCGCCAGTCCACCCAGCGCCACCGCATCGCTCACCAGAATCAGCCGCTCCGGTCCCTTCACCCGCGCAATCACTTTGACTACCGAAGCAGGAAGATGGTGGCCGTCGGCGATGATGCTGGCCGTCAGCGCGTCCTGCGCCAACTGCTCCCAGATATAGTTTGGATGACGCGGAAGAAGCTGATGCGCGCCGTTGCCGAGATGCGTCGAGAGGCTTGCGCCGGCCCGCGCGGCGTCGCGGATCACCTCCGGGCGGGCGCCTGTATGCCCGATGGCTGCGACGATTCCCGCCTCGACCAGCTTCTCGATGAATGCCAGCGCGCCTTCCCGCTCCGGCGCGAGCGTGCAGAGACGGAGGCGTCCTGCGGCGGCCTCCTGGAATCGACAGAACTCGTCCCAATCGGGGTCCCGCGCGTCCTCCAGCGGATGCGCCCCGCGCGGACCGTCCTCCGAGGCAATATAAGGTCCTTCCAGATGCAAGCCGGGAACCGCACGAGCCGCCCGCGCATCGCTATCCAGCCAGGCGACGACGGCCTTCAGACGCTCTATAATCGCCTCCTTGCTGGCCGTGATGACGGTAGGACAGAATAGCGCCGTTCCCGCCACCGCCAGTTTGTCGATAATATTCGGAAACGCCTCGGCAGCCTGAGCCTTGTCTATCCACATGCCGCCGTTGAAGTCGCCGCCGGCGTAGCCGTTGACCTGAATATCGAAAAAGCCCGGCGCCAGCCACACATCCGGCCCACCAGGAGCCGAACCGTCTCCTCCAGGCTGCAGACCGGCGATTCGCCCCTCCGCCACGGTCAGCGTAACAACCTCGCCGTTCAGCACGTTTTTCCCGCAGAGTTTCATGCTTTCCCTCACCACCCCATTCTCTTGACTTCGCTCTGAGCCGTCCGGTATGCTGGAATAGTACTCTATCCAGACCTGAACCGGGCGACTGAAGCCCGTATCTCGATAGACAGGCCTGTAACTGGAAGAACAGGAATCGCATTGCAGGAGACAAGCCCTGTAGCCCGGACGCCGCGCGAACGGCAGGAACAGTGGGAGATCGACTATCTGGCGGAATGGGCCTCCAAAGCCGCCCTGTCGCAGGGCCGGGAGCGGCCGGAAACGCCGGACCCCGTCCGCACGGCTTTTCAGCGCGACCGGGACCGTATCCTCCATTGCAAAGCCTTCCGCCGCCTCAAGCATAAGACCCAGGTCTTCATCGATCCGGAAGAAGACCATTTCCGGACACGTCTGACCCATACCCTCGAAGTCGCCCAGATCGGGCGCACCATCGCGCGGGCGCTCCGGCTCAACGAAGACCTCACCGAGGCCATTGCCCTCGCCCACGATCTCGGCCACCCTCCCTTTGGCCATGCCGGCGAAGAGGCGCTGGATGCCGCCTACCGCGAAGTCGTCCCTGAAGCCGGCTTCCGCCACTACGAGCAGAGCCTGCGCGTGGTGGAGCTGCTGGAGTACGGTACCGGCGAGATGTTCCCGCAGGACCGCCCTCCGGATACCCTCCCCACGCCCGGCCTGAACCTGACCTGGGAGGTACGCGACGGCATCGCCCGGCATAGCAAGGGCCGCAAAGACCTGACCGACCCCACCGCCGAGCGCGCCGCTACGCTGGAAGGGAACGTTGTACGCATCGCCGACCGCGTCGCCTATATCAATCACGACATCGACGACGCCCTGCGCGCCGGCCTGCTGCGCCGCGAAGATTTGCCTGACAAAGAGATGGAGATGCTGGGCCACTCGCACTCGGAGCGCATCGCCACGATGGTCATCGACATCGTCCAACACAGCGACGGCAAACCGATCGTGGAGATGTCGCCTCCTATCGCCGCCGCCACAGACCGCCTGAAAGAGTTTCTGTTCGAGCGCGTCTACTGGAACGCGGCGACCGGCAATCAGGATCTGCGCAAGGCCCAGCATGTCATCCATGCCCTATTCCGCCTCTACATGGAGCAGCCGGAGCTAATGAGCGGGAATACCGCCCTGTACGATCTATCCACCGTGGAGCGCGCCCAGCGCGTCTGCGACTTCATCGCCGGCATGACCGACCGCTTCGCCGTCTCCCGTTTCGTCCGCCATTTCGTCCCCAAAAGCATGACCGGATAAAAACGGGGACTAGGGACTTGGGATTGGGGACTGGCAAGAGCCTGCTCCAGCGGTAATCGCCCGGAACTTTGGCTTTTTTCTAGTCCTCAGTCCTCAGTCCCTAGTCCCTAAATTTACCCTGCAGCCGTCCGGGAGTTATGGTATAATGGAGTTGTACGGAACCTTTTGGTTCTGTACGACTATAATCTAATAGAAAGCCCAACGATTCCGCGGCGCGGTCGCAGCGCACGAGCTCTCGGACATCGGAGCTATGTGCCGCGGCACGGAGGTTTAGACGCAATGAAGACCAGCCTTAAGTGCCATTGTGGTCAGCGTATCTTGCGGAGGGATGTCATGCGACAGGCCACCTACATCAAGCAGTTTGGCCCCAGCTATGTCTATATTAAGTATCGCTGCTCCCGATGCAAGAAATTGGGCGAGCATTTCGTAAAGCAGGAGGAGTGGGAGGAAAGCCTGCTCCAGGAAGCGACTTGCGAGGTGAACGATAAAGAGCGCACGCATTTCGAAAAGCTGGGCACTATTACGCTGGACGAGATGCGCCAGTTCCATTACGAACTCGAAAAGCTGAACACGATTCCGAGCCTGCGCTCCGATGAATCGGAGGAGCGCGGATAATATAGGACCCGCCTGCGCCGCGCGACCGGAGCAGGCTCCAGGTAACCCGGATTACCTGACCGATAGCAAGGCTTCTAAAAAGCGGCGCGCCTCGTGCGCGCCGTTTTCCTTTGATTCTCCTCTCCTTCGGAAGGAGAGGGGGTGAGGTCTTTCCTAAACCGGCTCTTCGACCGTTGCCTCCATCCGGGTCAGCTCTTGCTCGGCGATCCGGGGATGCTTCACCGGCTCGTCCGAGACCACCCGGCCATCCTTAAAGCGGATGATCCGTTGGGCATGCTCCGCGATGTCCGGCTCGTGCGTCACCAGAACCACCGTCTTCCCCTCCCGGTTCAGTTGCTGGAAGATCTGCATGATCTCCTCGCCCGTGCGCGTGTCCAGGTTTCCAGTCGGCTCATCGCCGAACAGGATGGGCGGATCGTTGACCAGGGCGCGGGCGATGGCGACGCGCTGCTGCTGGCCCCCGGAGAGCTCGTTGGGCCGATGGTCCATGCGGTCGGCCAGGCCGACGATCTTCAGAGCGCGCCTGGCGTATTCGACCCGGTTGCGCACGTTGCTATAGAGCATCGGCAGCTCCACATTGCGCAGCGCCGAGGTGCGGGCCAGGAGGTTGAAGGTCTGGAAGACGAATCCGATCTTGCGATTGCGAATGTCCGCGAGCTGGTTGTCGTTGAGTTGAGCGACCTCGACCCCATCGAGCGTATAGGAGCCGCGCGTGGGCTTGTCCAGGCAGCCGATCAGGTTCATAAACGTGGACTTGCCCGACCCGGACGGTCCCATGATCGCTACAAACTCCCCTTGATGGATGGTCAGGCTCACGCCCCGCAGCGCGTGGACCTCCATCTTGCCCATCTTATAGACCTTGTGGACATCCCGGACCTCGATCACCGGCACATCTGCTGTCGTCACATCGCCACTCCTTACGTTAAGTTCCCCCTCTCCTTACGAAGGAGAGGGGATAGGCACAGCCGCGGGGGGTGAGGTTTTCTCTAGCGCCCCACCCCTTTGCCGGTGTTGGGACTTTGCGGGGGAACGACCCCTCCGGGGCGTGGTTTTACCGGCGGTCCGGACGGGACCGGCTGCGGACCGGGCGGAGTTCGATAGCTCGTAAATGCCGTATGGCCCGGCGGAACGTTGGGCACGAACGCGGGATCGTTGGCGCCGATGGCGCGCTGCAGGCTGGCGTCCGCGTCATAGTACTGGTAGATCGCCTGCACCAGCGAGACCTGGGCGGTGACCAACTGCACTTCTGCATTGAGCACATCCAGGACGGTGCCGGTCCCGAACTGCTGCTTGCCCAGCGCGGCCTGGTAATTCGCCTGGCCGGCGGTGACGGCTGCCTGCGCCGCGGAAATCTGCTTGCGCGCCTGCTCCCGCGTCGCGTACGCCTGCTCTACGTCCTGGCGTACCGTCTGCTCCAGCGCATCGAGCGTGCGCTGCTCCTGCTCCAGCGCGGCCTCGCTGGCGCGCACGGCCGCGCGGGTGGCGCCGGCGTCGAAGAGCGGATAGCCGAAGGTGACCGTGAAGACGCGGTTCTCACCGGCGCTGGGATTGAACTCGTATCCCTCGGAAACTGTGGCATCCACGGTAACGCCGTTGTTGATGTGCGCGATCCGGACGCTGTAGCCCTGCGCATAGACACGCTCCAGTTGCTCTTTGACGTCCAGCCGGTCGCTGTAGGCGCGACCGACGTAGGTCTCCAGCGGCGTCGTGTCCGAAGTGAGGCTGGGCGCTGCCAGCGTGGACTGCGCCAGGATAAGAGGCTGAGAGCTGACGATTCCCATCGCGTTTTTAAGGGCAGCCTGGGCCAGATAGCTGTTGTTCTGGGCCTGCAAGAGCGCCACCTGCGCGTTGGCTAACTGCGATTCCGATTGCAGCCGATCCACCGCCGCCTCTTTCCCGACGGCGATCTGCGCGTTGACTGCGTTCAGCGAGGTCTGGGCATAAGCGACGTTCTCCTGCTCGACACGAACCAGTTCCAGGTCTTCCATCAAGGTATAGTAGTCCCCGGTAACGGTGAAAATCACCGTTTGCCGCTCGTCTCCCAGCCCGTATTCGGAGGCGTAGACGTTGCGTAAGGCCTGTCCGACATTGGCCTCGCGCTTGCCGGTATCGTAGATCAACTGCTGGGCCAGAATGAGATCCGTGTAGCCTTCATTATGGAGCGGCAGGCCGGTACGAGAGCTGACACCGGGGCCGAGCGCGTTCTGATACTGGAAGCTGGGCGCGATCTGCGGCAAGTAGGTGGAGCGCGCCTGCACGAGCGAGGCGTTGGCGATATCGGCCTGCGCCCGCGCGATGGCAATGGCGTTCTGGTTCTGCAGGGCGATCAGAATGGCCCGATCCAGGGTGAGCGGCTGAGTCAGATCGGTAGACACCGGCCCGGTGACGATGGGAGCGCGGGCGATACCATAACGCTGCTCGGCCGGGGTTTCCTGCGATCTGCCGAGGTTGGGAATGCCTTGAGGGACGGTCTGCGGTCCGCTGGGGGCGTTGGGCATGCCCGACTGGCTCACAGGCGGTACGGCAGGCGGCTGGACGGCGGGCGGCTGAACAGGAGGATTCTGACCTGCTGGCGGCTGGGCCGGTGTGGTCGGATTCGACTGCTGGGCGCCGCCGTGCAGGCCGCCCAGCCCGATGAGGGCTACGGAAGCGAGCGCGAACGCGCGCAGGCAGGCGGAAGTGGTCATGAAAGCATTCCTTTCGAGCTGGGGATCGTCAGAAGCAGAGCGGCTTGCTGCCGCAGAGCCTGCTCCCCTTCTGTATGACGCAGCCTCGCCCTTCGCGTTTCACGGAAACAGCAGTAAAGGAGCGGAGACTGTTCTCTCCGGATAGTTAACGTGTATTAACATTCTACCCGTTTCTAAGGAGATGGTGTCAAGGGAGACTGCATGCGCTGGCGGACGTAATCGTAGAACCGGTGGCTGGAGGAGCGCTCGTGGCCCAGCCCGATAACCGGGCAGGGCACGCCCAAAATCGTGAGAAGGTGGCTTTCGAGAGGGCACAGATCGGTGCGGCGGTCGATAATGAGCAGGTGGCGCAGCGAGCTATCGGGCACACGGTAGTCCGGAGTATCGATGGCGGCGGCCCACAGAGTAAGCTGTCGCGCTTCCGCACGGCTCATGTTAAGATCTTTAAACTCGCGCTCGACGGTCTCGGCAATCTGCAGGTCCTGGTCCCCATACGCGGGAACGTACTTCTCCAGTGTGTCGACGGCGTCGGCCAGGAAGACCCCGATAGCAGTTCCAATGCCCCATTCGAATCCGGCCGCGACGATAGCGGCATCATCGGAAGCGCCATGGCCGGGCCGGAAGCGGATGTACTGGTAGACCACGTCTGGATCGTTCTTCTTCTCCGGCCCGACGATCAGTCCTTTTCGTTCAAACTCTTCGATCTTGCCGGCCCATTCGCCGTGCGCCAACTGGTGTCCGTCCAGTCCCATGCGGCGCATGACCGCCCGATCGACCAGATAGCGCCTGCCGCCGACCTTGACGCCCATCTGCTCTTCGACCTGGACGCGGATTTCCCACTCATCGCGCAGACCGCCCAGATAGAGGCCGCGCAGCACGTCGGCAGCCTCGACCTGGAAGTAGCGCAGCGTGCCGATCCCCAGCAAAGGGTCCTGGTCGCGATCGAGAAGGTGGGCGGGAGGGCGGCCGGCGATAGTCTCCTGGACGTACCAGCGGATAGAGTCAATCAGCGCCTGCTGTTCGCCCTGGACCGCCTGTGGGTCCAGACGTAGGGCTCGGGCGATGTCGTCCAGCGAGGTGTCGGGATAGTGGCGTCCGTTGAAGGCGCCGGTTCCCTCTTGCGCGCGGCTCTGCACGGATTGAAACAGGATCAACTGCTCGATCGCCCAGGACGTCCGCAGCGTATCGCGATCGTCCAGCAGCCGGAAGTCGGCGCGCAGTTGGTCCGCGGGCGCCACGCCGGGCGGGGATGGAGCCACCGTCTACTTCAGCCTCTCGTCCCTGGCCTTGCAGGTGCGCAGCCAGACATTGTGTTGCGGCTCCTCGTAGCCTTTCCAGGCGTAGGGATCGACTCCGGCGACGGGAATGATGCTGCGCCGGTCCCCATTCGCAACACGTTCGCCCTCTCGCAAGCTCCAGGGCAAGAGCGACCAGGCGTTCATGTAGTGGTTGACCAGGACGCGCCGGTAGATGTTGCTGCGGTTCTTGAACGAGCGGTGCAGCAGGTAGCCGTTGAAGAAGACGACCGCGCCGGTGGGCACTTCCACGGGAACGGCCTCCGAATCGTCGAAGTCGTAGCTCTCCTCCCCGAAATCGAACTCGTCCGGGTTGTCGTGGGCACGCTGGGGATAGAGATAGCCGGTTCGATGCGAGCCGGGCAGGATCCAGAGGCAGCCGTTCTCGACGGTGGCGTCGTCCAGGGCGATCCAGGCGCCGATCAGCGAGCGGTCGCGCGTGGGAATATAGATCTCATCCTGATGCCACGCCTGCCCCTGGAAGCCGGGGGGCTTGACGAACAGCATGGACTGCATGCACTTGACACTGCCGTCCCAATAGGGCAGATGCGCCGCCGTGATCTGGCTGAGAACGCCGCAGATGCCGGGATGCCGCACGTACTTCTCCATGACCGGGCTGATATAGTGCGGCTGATGGATACAGAGGATGCCCTGCAGCACCTCCGCATCCGACATCTCCTCGGAAACCGGCGGGATGCTCTCACAGGGATAGCCGCCGCGCGCGACCGAGATCGTATCCCGCCGCAGTTCCTCGACCTCTTCGGGAGCGACCAGGCCCGGAATCGCCAGGTATCCGTTCTCGACAAAGAAACGGACTTGCTCTTCGCCGACCACTTCCGGCACTTCGATCTCAGGGCTTGCCTGCATTACCATTTTCTTCCTCCCATCTCGCTTCCGCCTTGCGGCATTCCGGACAGAATCGCAACTCTACTTCCGTCTTCGGACCGACAACACAACCGCCGTTAACATATGAATTTGCGTTTGGAAATAACCTGGAGAATGCCTCTTTGAACTCTTTCGTGGAACGGTACAGGCCGTATCGAATAGGAACGATTCCTTTTATCAGTTTACACTGATGTACACTGCATTCAGTTGGCTGATTCCTAATTTCCACGATGGTTCCTTTACAATTTTAAGGAGCGCATGACGGTGTCCATATCTTTATCGCCACGACCGGACAGATTCAAAATCAGAATCGTGTCCGGGGAAAGCTGGCCCTGCATCTTCTCAAGATAGGCGATGGCGTGGGCGGATTCGAGGGCCGCGATGATGCCCTCGGAGTGCGCCAAAAGCTGCAGCGCGATCAGGGCTTCGCCATCGGTGATGGCCGTATACTCGGCGCGGTGGCTGTCCCGGAAATAGGAGTGCTCCGGGCCGACGCCGGGATAGTCCAGGCCGGCGGAGATGGAGTGCGAGGGCGCGACCTGCCCATCCGCATCCTGGAGGAGGTAGCTGAAGGAGCCGTGCAACACGCCCGGCTCGCCCGCCGTCAGGGGCGCGCAGTGGCGTCCGGTCTCCAGCCCTTCGCCGGCCGCCTCCACGCCGATCAGGCGCACGCCGGCATCACTGCCGAAGGGAGCGAAGATGCCCATCGCGTTGGAGCCGCCGCCCACGCAGGCGATCACATAGTCCGGCAGGCGGCCTTCACGGTCCAGAATCTGCGCCCGCGCCTCCCGGCCGATGACCGCCTGGAAGTCGCGCACGATCATAGGGTACGGGTGCGGACCGACGACGGAGCCGATGATATAGTGGGTGGTGCGGACGTTGGTCACCCAGTCCCGCATAGCCTCGTTGGTGGCATCTTTGAGGGTGCGGGTGCCGCTGCTGACGGGAACGACCTTCGCGCCCAGCAGCTTCATGCGCGCCACGTTGAGCGCCTGGCGATGAATGTCCTCCTCGCCCATGTAGATGTCGCACTGCAGGCCGAAGCGAGCACAGACGGTCGCGGTGGCGACGCCGTGCTGGCCGGCGCCGGTCTCGGCGATGATGCGCGGCTTACGCATGCGCAGCGCCAGCAGGATCTGGCCGAGCGTGTTGTTGATCTTGTGCGCGCCCGTGTGGCAGAGGTCTTCGCGCTTGAGGTAAATTTTGGCGCCATAGCGCTGCGAGAGCCGCTCGGCGAAATAGAGCGGAGTCGGCCGCCCGACGAAGTCGCGCAGATGGCCGTCCAGCTCCTGATGGAAGGCCGGGTCCTGCTTCGCCCGCTCGTATTCGGCCGCCAGCTCGTCCAGCGCCGGAATGATGGTCTCCGGCACGAACCGGCCTCCATACGCCCCAAAGCGTCCCTGCGCGTCCGGCATCGCTGCCGGCTGCGTGCCCTGTTCTCCGCTCTCTCTCACCTGCGTCATGCGCGTCTTCTCCTTAATACCATTGTTCTTGATTATACACTATCCCGACCTAACCGAAAGGATAGGTTCCCCTGGACGCGCGGGAAAGGCCGATTTCGTACTGAATAGTGGTGCAATCAAGAATGCCTTCGGCATCCTGCCGAAGCTAGAAGGAGCGAGGCCGAGCCGGCAGAGGGCTTGGCCTCGTCGATTCGGAAAGCGAAGTCAACTATGGAACGGACTTTAGAAGTCATCACAGATGAGGGCCTTGCCACCCTCCAGCGGGCAGAGACGCCGGCCGTTCCGATCGAGGATACGGAGTTGCTGGACGCCTATTCGCGGGTGGTCGTCCATGCCGCCGAGAAGGTCAGCCCCTCGGTGGTCTTCATCGCGGTCCGGCAGCGCGTCGCGAACCGGCGCCGGGACCCACGGATGCCGGAAGAGGTGCAGGGCAGTGGCTCCGGATTTATCTACACGCCGGACGGCTATATCTTGACCAACAGCCACGTCGTACATAACGCTACCAAAATCGAAGTCATGCTCTCCGATGGCCGCAGCTATGCGGCGGAGCTGATCGGCGACGACCCGGATACCGACCTGGCCGTCATTCGCATCGACGCGCCCAACCTCACGCCCGTCGCCTTCGGCGATTCGCAGCAGATCAAGGTGGGGCAGTTGGCCATCGCCATCGGCAACCCGTATGGATTCCAGTGTACGGTCACTGCCGGCGTGGTCAGCGCGCTGGGGCGCTCGCTCCGATCCCAATCGGGCCGGCTGATCGATAACGTCATCCAGACGGACACGGCGCTCAACCCCGGCAACTCCGGCGGGCCGCTGGTCAACTCGCGCGGCGAGGTGATCGGGGTCAACACGGCCATTATCCTGCCCGCGCAGGGAATCTGCTTCGCCACCGCCGTCAATACGGCCAAGTTCGTGGCCGGCAAGCTGATGCGCGACGGGGTGATCCGCCGCAGCTACATCGGCGTGGCCGGGCAGAACGTCCCGCTCCATCGCCGGCTGGTACGCTTCTACGACCTTCCGGTCGAAAGCGGCGTGCGCGTCGATGCCGTCGAGCCGAACGGGGCGGCGCAGAAGGCGGGGCTGCAGGAAGGTGACGTCATCGTAGCCTACGGCGATCGGCCTATCGCCGGCATCGACGATCTGCACCGGCTGCTCACCGACGAGCAGATCGGTGTCGAGGTCCCGCTGACCGTCCTGCGGCACACGGAGAAGCTGACAAAAACCATTGTGCCCGAAGAGCGCAAGTAACAGCAGACCCAACTTTGGGAACCGGATCGGTATCGAAGGGTGTCTAACGTTCGCTTTCTGGAAGGGCGACAACGCAAGAAAAGGATCGAGTAAAATCGCAGCGCCCATCCAGAAGCAGCGCCTTTGAACCTTTTTGAAAGGAGTGAAAGGTACCTATGAACCGAGTATATCGATCGATTCTATCTCTGAGCCTGATCGCTTCTTGCGCCGGCGTGATCGGCCTCTCTGCCGCAAAAGCGCAGGATATGGATGACGTTGCGCTGCGGCAGCAGATCCGCCAGTATCAGCAGGATATGCGCGGCGACCAGGCCCAGCTAAACAATCTGGAGCGTCAGCGCCGGATATTGGTCCGGAATGAGGGATCACGCTATCAGATTCGGTCCCTGGATCAGCAGATTTCGATGCTCAATCGCCACATTCTTCGCGATCAAGAGCTGATCAGGAGGGATCAGCACCAGTTGAACGGCTGGGAGGAGCGAACTCCGCCACCTCCAGCCCATCGAAATTGGCACCGTATGCCGCCTCCCGGCCGGACGAATAATCCTCGCTGGAATGGCGACAACCCGTAATCGCTAAAAGTGCGAACCGTAAAAAAGCCGGGCCGATTCGTCGGCCCGGCTTTTTTACGGTTTCTGTGACATAATTACGAATACAATTCCTCAGCCAGATGCCCAGGACCGTGTCCATACGGCTTGCAAAGAAGGCATCTGTGGCCCCGGACGTGCCATGTTAGATAACCTCCGCAGGAAACTCTATCACTATTCCATCCAGCGGGCCGTCGCCGGCCTGCGAGACGACTCTACCCTCTCGGTGACCGACGCCAACCTCTGCTGGATATTTGGCGCCGGCCGCTCCGGATCGACCTGGCTGCTGGAGATGCTGGGCCATCTAAATAACACGCGGACATGGCATGAGCCCTATTTCGGCGCAATGTTCCAGTATCTCTCCGGCCATCCCGAAGAGCCGGAGCGTGGGGATTCCTTCTTCTCCAACACCTATTCCGTCGTGTGGACGGCTGGCGTTCGCCGGCTGCTGCTGGCCGAGGCGGAAGCCCGGTTCGGGCCGGTGTCCCCGGAAACGCAAGTCATTATCAAGGACGTCAATACGCCGTTCGTCTGCCCCTTCTTTGCCGATTTTTTCCCGCGCGCACGCTACATGTTACTGCTGCGGGATCCCTTCGACGTGCTGGACTCTTATATCGATATGCAGCGGCCTGGAGGCTGGAATAAGACCTACGTCCATCCGAAAAGCGCGCAAGCGCCGGAGATGGAGCGCATTCGAGGCTCCGCGGACCACATCCGTACGCTCTTCGATCTCTCCGTCGGGGGCTATCAGAAAGTCGCGCCGTCCCTGCGCATGGAGATTCGCTACGAGGAGCTTCTGGACGATCCCGTCAAAAGCCTGGGGCAATGCGCGCGGTTTTTAGGCCTTCCCGCCGAGGAGGCAACGCTGGAAGCGGCCGTGACGGCGGAACGTTTCGAGAAGTATCAAGAGCACGGAAAACTGGCGTTCCGGCGATTCGGCAAGGCCGGCATCTGGCAGACCTCCGGGAACTTCACGCCGGAGGTCACCCAGATCGCCCAGGAAATCCTGGGCGATCTGCGGACACGCCTGCGCTATGGAGACACGAAATAAGGCAGAAAGAAGCTGGCTGGAGAAGCGCGCCGGATCGTCTATCGGCCCGGCGTTTTTGTTGCGAACCAGGCGGCGGCGCGCCGGACCGCAGTGACAGTCTGGTCTAAATCCTCTTCCGTGTAGCCTTCATTAACGCTCAGCAGGACACCAGTCTGCAAGATAGCTTCTGCCTCCGGGCAGAGACCGGTCACGTAGGCAAGGCGCTGATAGGCGTGGTCGCCGTGGGCGAAGGCGCTGTGCTGCGCGAACAGCGGATATTCGTAGACGCACTGGCCGATATAGTGAGCTGAGACAGGCAGCCCCTCGGCGGCAAGGGCTTTCGCAAACGTGTCCGCATCGGCGCCCAGGATTTCCGGCTGGACGCGCATGAGATAGAACCACCAGGATGGCTCGCAGCCCGCCGTGACTTCCGGCAAGGCGAGGCCCGGTAGGCCGCGCAGCCGCTCACAGAGCGCGCCGCACCACTGCCGCCGGCGCTCCACAATTCCCTCCAGCTTCTCCAGTTGCGCCAGGGCGACCGCTCCCTGCAGCTCGGTCATGCGGGCATTGAGAGCCAGGAATGCCGGTTGACGGAGCGCCGCGCCCGGCCGGCGGTCGTACGCCTTATCGGTCGCCAGGCGAAGCCGCAAAGCCAGGTCCGGATCGTCGGTAATGGCGATCCCTCCGTCACCGCAAGAGATATGCTTGAACTCGTTGAGGCTGAAACAGCCAATCTGCCCCCACGAACCGGCGGAGCGCCCGGCATACCGGCAGCCCAGCGCCTGCGCGCAGTCCTCGATCAAAAAGAGTCCATGTCGGGCCGCGATCTCGGAGAGCGCTTGCAGATCGCAGGCGTTGCCGGCCAGATGGATAACGAGGATGGCGCGAGTCTGCGGCGTGATGTGCGCCTCGACGGAGGCAGGGGAGAGCGTAAAGGTGCGCGGGTCTAGATCGGCGAAAACGGGAACGGCGCCCTGATAGAGGATCGGAATGACCGAGCCGACGTCGGTGATCGGTGCGGTGATGACCTCGTCGCCGGGCGAAATCCCGAGGGCGACCAGGGCGGCGTGGATGGCGGTTGTGCCGCTGCTGCACGCGATGGCGTGCTTCACCCCGCACGCCCGCGCAAACGCCTCTTCGAGCCGGTGGACCATCTTCCCCTGAGCGTAGAAGAGCGTGCCCTGCTGCAGCGCCTCCTCCAGCGCCTGTCGCTCGGCCTCTCCGTAGCGCGGCTTCCGCGTATAGGGAAAAGTCTTGGCCGGCTGCCCTCCCGCGATGGCAGGCAGAGCGGCGTTCACTTCCTTAGTCTCAGATAACATCGTTTAGCTCTCCACATGCCGCAGCGTGATCTCAGTGTCTTTCTCGAACGTATGCGTGACGGCCTGGAAGGGAAAGCCCCAGCGGGTCACGGCCTGCCCAAGTCTCTCTTCGCCATCGATCTCCAGCCGGGCCGGGCGACGGCACAGCCAGAGCGCCGCCGCTTCCTCCAGCGCCTCCTCGACGTGCAGCCGAACGGCGACGCCCCCGGCTTCCCGGCGATAGTCGTGCCATCGCGCCTGACGCCGGGCACGCTCCCACTCCGCGATCTGCCGGGCCGTCCACCACTCCATGCCGCGCGCCCTTCCCTCCGCTACCGAGCGCTGCAGCGCCTCCGCGACACCCGGTTTCTCGATATGGTCCGGGTGGAACAGCAGGTGCAGGATGCCGTGCTGCTTCAAGACGGCCTCCAAAAGTGGTTCTCGCAACACTTCCGGCGCGAACACTTCCAGGTCCTGCGTCGGCGTCGGCAATTCCAGCACGCCGATCGTCCGGCCGTCGAAAGCGATCGGAAGATAAGGATGGCAGGTCCCGAAGTTGAAACCGGCCTCGCCTGTCTTGGAGGCGCCCTTGGATTGATCCAACAAGATGCCGCGGCGGGCGCACCAGTCGAAAAATTCGACGTCACCCTCCCAGCGCAGATAGTGGTTCTTGTTGGTGACCGGGATATCCGGCGTCAACAGGGCGCACAGATGCCGCCACTGCCGCTCGAACTCGGCCTCGCTCCATTCGGCGGAGACGGAGTCGTAGTGTGTAGCCAATTCGTGGCCGGCGGCCCGGATCGCGCTCATCAGCTTCGGATCGTACCCCGGCAGAATGACACACCAGGTCGAGTGGACCTGCGCCGCCTCCAGGACAGCCAGCAGGTGTTGCGCCCGCATGGAGTTATTATTATCCGTATCGTGAGAGAGATGGCCGAGCGCCGGAAGATTGCGGGGGTAGAGCCAGAGGAGCGGGAGCGCCACATCCAGATCGTGGGCCAGGGTGAAAATGGCTCGCAGAAGCAGCGTGCGCCACTGGTCGGCAATGGGCTGCAGGAACGCGCTCAATCCTGGCACGCCCGGAACCGGCTGGCGGTCGAAGAGCCAGTCCAGAACGCCGCCGTCACCGCTTTTGAGCACGCCGTCGCAGACCGGGGCGCTGCCGTCGGGAGCGGAGACGCCGTCGCGCGTGACCGCTAGTCCTTGCTGGATGCGCACGACCGTTCCGGTCACATCGGGAGCGATCAGCAAGCAGCGCCCCTGCCCTACCCGGTTCTCCAAGACCGCCTGCCGGTCCGTCGGACGCTGATGCGCATCCAGTACAACGGCCAGGCTTTCTGCCTCCTGGGCCTGCGCCGGAATGCCGTTAAAGAAATGCAGCGGAATAGAGGGAGGCTCTAAAATTGGATGATTGCCTGTAACCGGCTGGAGATAGCCTTCGCCCAGCGTGCTCACGCTGGTGGCCCATCCCGTATAAGCGGGTGGCTCATACCGTGCCCCCAGCAACTCCTCCAGCCCGCAGATTCCTCCAACGCTGATCCAACCACCGCCCGCACCCACCCAATCGCGTAAAGATGCCTTTAAGTCTTCCGGCAGCTCCGTCTCTCCCAGGGTCACCAACAGGCGCAGCTGCGGCAGTTTCTCTCGCAGATTCTGAAGGCCGATAGCCCGATAGCAGACACCTGCATGCTCCAGAATCTCCTGAATATAGTGGGGATAGCTGACCGTCCGGGCGCGATTAGGCTCCGGTTCCGGAAGCACGCAAACTCCCAGGGGGATCGCTCCATAGTCATCCATAGCCTACGTTTCGCGCCGCCCCGCTTATCTTCCTGCAACGAAGCCAACCTCAACAGGGCTATTCCATCTTTATTCATCGGGCGGCTGAAGCCGCAGCCACCAGAGCGCGAAGTTGCCCTTCGGCGACTGGAACGGTCAGGCTTTTCCTTACTCGCCTATCTTACCGTGCTGCCCGGTATGCCCCCGAAGAACCTTCCGATGGCCCTCTATGCGCATGGTGGTCCCTGGATGCGTGCCTTCTGGGAGTTCGCTACTCTCGCACAACTGCTCGCCAATCGGGGCTATGCCGTTCTTCATGTTGGATTCCCCAGCTCGACAGGGCTGGGCAAGACCTATCTCAGCGCGGGCACGGGCGAATGCAGCGTCGGCAAGATGCAGCATGACCTGACGGATGCCGCCCATAATGGCGTGGTGGAAGGATTTTTCCATTCGGCGGATAGATATAACATTACCAAGGAGGCCGTAAGATGATCTCAACAACCCGCCTATCAGGTCGATTTCAGCGTATATTTACCCTGGCGTTGGCCGTGGTTTCGATCGTTTGCGCAGCTTATGCCGCCAGCGCCGATATCCTCGCCTACGAGGGATTTGCCTATCCTCCTGGCACAAGCCTGCTCGGTGAGAACGGAGGGATAGGATGGACCAGTCCCTGGGGTCATAATACAGCCGCGGCAGCTACCATGGATAGTAGTTCTCTTTATGATGGGAGTCTTGTCTTTACCGGCAATGCGGCCGTTACGACTACTGCGGAAGGCCTCGACGGCAATTCGCGGACCTATCCTACTTTAGGACAGGACAACACGGAAGCCTACTTCAGCTTCCTGCTCCAACCGCGTCATCCCATCGGAGCCGGCTATTACGATGATTATGGCGGGATCTCTTTTGGGAATCTCTTCGTGGGCAAGGGAGGCGGCAGCGACTACTACTGCCTGGAGAATCTAGGGGGCGCCGGACATATCGATTCGAAAGTGCTGGCCGTTCAGAATCAGACCGTATTCCTCGTCGTTCATGCCCGCTTTTATTCCGGCAACGATACCTTCGATCTTTACATCAACCCGACGCCCGGTGCAGCTATGCCGTCAACCCCGGATGTCACCAAGACCGATCTGGATTTGGGCACCGTCAACATCCTCAACTTTGGTACCGGCGCGGCCTATGCAGTCGACGAGATACGAATCGGAACGACCTGGCAAGACGTCACGCCGGCCGTCAATCCGGCCCTTCAGCCGCACCTGTTTCTCCAGAACCCGACGACCGGACAGCTTGCCGAATGGAGCATGAACGGTCCGTACGCCATCAGCGGCTCCTTCATCACCCCGAGCCAGGATCCGAACTGGAAAGCCGTCGCCGAGGCGGATATGAACGGTGACGGGCAGGCCGATATTCTCTTCCAGAACAGTTCTACCGGCCGGCTTGCCGTCTGGTTCATGAATGGCACGGTCGCTTCCGGAGGCGCCTTTATCTCCCCGGTACCACCGTCGGGTTGGAAAGTGGTGGGAATGGGGGATTTCAATGGAGACGGCCATTCCGATATTGTCTTCCAAAACCCCTCTACGGGTCAGATTGCCGTCTGGTACATGAACGGGACTGCGGTCATGGCCGGCGCTTATATCCTCCCCACACAGAATCCGCAGTGGCAGTGTGTGGGAACGGCGGATTTCAATGCCGATAGCTCCCCCGACCTTCTCTTTCAGAACTCCTCCACCGGGCAGCTTGCCGTCTGGTTTATGAACGGAGTCGTGGCGTCAGGAGCCGCCTATCTCACGCCGAGCCAGGCCTCGATCTGGAAGGCGGCAGCGATCGCGGACCTCAATGCCGACGGCATACCGGATATTCTGTTCCAGAACACTTCGACCGGCCAGTTGGTCGTCTGGTTCATGAACGGAACGACTGCCTATGACGGCACGCGCGTCTCGCCGAGCCTGCCGTCGGGATGGCAGGTTGTCGGCCCGCATTGATCGAATAAGCGTTCCCGTCGGACATGCTATTGGTCCACCGATCGGCGCTAGTCCGGAAACCATTTCACCAGCAGATATTTGACAGCTGTATTGGCGACCTGGCCGCAGGGTATGGTTCCCAGGTCCATCCAGATGACGGCGTCCGGATCGGCACACCATTTCGTGTAGTCGGCTGTGTTCCGGGGGACCACGTAGCCTTTCCCATAGGCATCCAGGAAGCCGTGCCAGGCCATGCTCTTGCTATGCCCGTCCACATAGTTGACGTTGAACCGGCCGCCGTGCGGAAGAGAGCCGTTGGTGCGGCCTGTAAATGTGAAAAGCGTGTTGTTGAGGCTGTTGGTGTACCAGGGCCGGTCGTAAGTATCGCCGAAGGCGAAAGTATCGGAAGGAGCCAGGACCGAAGCCAGCGGTTTGCCGGTAGCGACAAAGATATAACCACCGGGTCCACTAATGATAATCAACTCGTTGAGCAGCCCACCCTCGTATTCTCCCGCGCCATTGGAGTTCTGCCAGGGTCCCCAGTCGTAGCCATAGCCGATACAGCGCGCGCTCGCCGGCTCGAACCCTTCGCTGTAGCCGCAACCGGTCTGCGTCCGATCCGGACAGTAGAACACGTCCACACTCTTGGTGTAGGGCTGCAGCAACTGCCAGACATCCGTGATGGCATACGGCGCCTGCGTTTGATAGACGGATGGCGTCATCTCATCGTAGTCCTGGATGTACATGTCCAACGCCAGCCCGATTTGACGGACATTGCTCAGGCACTGTGTACGGCGGGCGCTCTCTCGGGCCTGCGCAAATACTGGGAAGAGAACAGCTGCCAGGACCGCGATAATAGCGATCACCACGAGCAGCTCGATGAGCGTAAACCCCATCCTGTTACAGAAGCGAGACATAACCTTCTCCTCTCTCCGGATCGTGGCTGGCACGTCTCCTGGAGTGCTTTTCACTCGTATGGCGGATACCCCAATTATACAGATCAACGGTTAGCTGACGCTTAGAAAGGGCTTAGATTGGGCGAATCGGAATAAAGTTGGCTTGTCAGGGATGTTGCGCCTCGTAAATCGCCTCTTCTAAAGTCATCGCCTGTCCTTCCGCCCACAGTCTATCAAACTTTTCTGCTCCCAGGCTTTGCAATAACACGGCTAAGTGCTCCACCTGCACCTGTACATTGCACGGTTCAGTAGGCATTTTGATATCCTGGCGCAGCCGATCAACAGCCGCCTTTATCTTTACCGCACGTTCCATTTTCCCCAGAGCCAGCGCAACGTCCCCAATTTTATCCAGACATTCTGCTATGTGACCACGATGGCTGCCCAGATGGCGCAGGATCGTTAGGCTTTCCAGAAACATCGATTGAGCCTGATAGGGGTCGTTCGTTCGAAAAGTGACATTTCCCAGGGCTTCTATCGCCAGCGCAGCCCTCTCTTCAAAGCCCACAGCACGCCAGTATGCCAATGCTTCTTGATAATGCTCCCTGGCTTCAAAGTAATGCTTTTCTTGTTCGGCGACCGCTCCAAGATTATATGTTGCAATGGTAACCCATCGAGAATCTCCTAGGGAGTGAAAGAGTTCAATGCTCTCTTCGAGATAGGCTCGCGCTATAGGCAGCTTTCCCTGAGAACAAGCGGCACCTCCCTGGATTTGCCGTGCATGGGCCATGTACCAAACATCTTCCCTCTCCTTAGCGATCTGATAACTTGATTCCAGTGCGCTCTGCGCTGTCAGGAAATCTCCCTGCCGCCAGGCGAAGAAGCCTTGCTCAAACAACCCCATAGCGCGCATAGATGGATCTACAGTACTGATTTCCGTCAGAGCCAGAGTATGCTTGAGCCACTCCCCTACCGCTGTCAAGCGGCCTGTATGTTCCCAGAACACCCACAGATCGGATACCAGTTGCAAGCCTTGTTCAATACAGCTCTGTTCTAAGCATGTCTGCATCGCCAGTCGCAGGTTCTCGTAGTCGGCTTCAAGGCGCTGTATCCAGAAGGCCTTGTCCCTGGTGGTATGCAGATTGGGTTCTGCTTGCTGGACAAGACGGCAGAAATGAGCAGAATGAGCACGCAAGGTCTGCTCGCGCTCCTTGGAAGCCATCCGCGGCGCTGCGTATTCACGCAAGGACTCAAGCATCCGATAGCGCATCTCCGAGCCATTCATTTCGGAAACGATCAGAGAGCATTCCAGCAACTGCGCCAGCGCCTCACGTACCCACCCGTCCGGGCTGCCGTTACGGGAACGAGCGTTCTGTGCCTCTTCTTGATCGCCCACCTCTATCTGCAGGCTGCATGCAAGCGCCTCAGCGGCCTCCAGAGTCCAGCCGCCGCGAAAGACGGAAAGCCCATAGAAGAACCGGCTAAGACTATCCGGCAAGCGGGCAAAGCTGCTTTCGATCACGGCGTAGAGGCTGCGATGGCGATCGGGTACGTCTGCCAGACGGCTGACCAGCAGATCGAAGCGACTCTCTAACTGCCGCTGCATCTGCGCGGGCGTCAGGGTGGCGGCCCAGGCCGCGCACAACTCGATCGCCAGAGGAATGCCCTCCAGGGTCTGACAGAGACAGGCGACATCCCCGGCATTTTCAGGTGTCACTGTAAAGTCCGGACGGACGCTCTGCGCCCGGTCGAGAAACAACTGCACGCTGGGATAGGCCAGCAGCGACTCCGTGTGATGCGGCTCGGGCGGGAGTGGCAGCGGCGGGACAGGTATCTCCTGCTCGCCTTCCAGTCTCAGTTTCCGGCGCGAGGTCACCAACAGGCGAAGCGGGGGGACGCTCGCCAGCAGGTGGCGCAGGAAAGGAGCCGCCTCCAGCAGATGTTCCAGGTTGTCCAGGACGAGCAGGGCCGGTTCCCCGCGCAACGTCTCGATCACCAGATCCAGGACCGCTCCGTTCTCCGGCCGCTCCAGACCCAGCCCGGTGGCGACAGCTTCCGGAATCGCCGCCGCGTCGGTCACATCGACCAGGGGAATAAAGGCGATGCGGCCGGGAAACTCGCCGGCAAACCGTCTGGCCGCCTCAATCGCCAGGCGGGTCTTGCCGCTGCCTCCCAACCCGATCAGCGTAATCAGGCGCTTCCGTCCTGCGCGCAGGAATCCGAGTATCTGGTCGATTTCGGCCTCCCGGCCGAAGAAAAGCGTCAGAGGATCCGGCAAACGCACATCGGCGCAGGCGTAAGCCTCCCGTGCCGATCCGGCGGGATGCTGCGCGTGGGAGGCCGGCGTATCCGCCGCCTGGGACAAGCGCGCCTCTATCTGTGCGAGCAGCGCCTGCGCTTCTTCCGAAGGCACGCCGCCATACTCTTGCCGTAGCATCTGTTCCAGCGCCCGATACACGCGGAGCGCCTCCGCAAGCCTGTCCGCCTGCAGGGAGAAGCGAATCCCATCCAGATAAGCCTCCTCCTGCAGAGGATCGGCCGCTATGGCCTGCCGAACATAACGGAGGGCTAACGGCCAATCCTGCTCCTCCGCTGCCAGGACGGCAAGCTCCCGCAAGGCGCCCTGGAAGCTGTCCGCCAGTCGCTGCCGCTCGCTCTCCATCCACTCTTCATAGGTGCCGGGAAGCAGCTCGCCTCGATACAGCGCGATCGCCCGCTGCAGAGATCGCTTCTTTGCCGCCATGCCACTCGCCTGTTCCGCTTGATGCAAAGCCCCATAGAAATCGGCGATGTCGGTCGATACAGAGGGATGAATCCGGAGGGAGAGGCGGTCAGATAGCAGAATCTCGGCGTCGGCAGGCAGGTTCTGACGCAAGGCCCAGACGGTCTGATTCAACCGGTTGCGGACTGTGGGGCCGGCTTCTCCGGGCCAGAGCAATTCTGCAAGATACTCCCGCGAATGACTATCCTGGCGAAAAAAGGCCAGGTAGGCCAGCAGTACCCCCGCCTTGCGAGTGGAAAAGCTCGGAATCGCGTGATCGCCCTGCAAGACGCGCAGTCCCCCCAGCATCTCGATACGCCATCCAGTTTTCTCATCTGTCATTTTATGCGCCTTTTCATTATGAGCCTGCATCGGTAGGTTCGCAGCTACACTTCCGTATTTGGACGCCGTCCCCGGTAATCCTCCTGCGGTAAGGCACCTTATCTCGCAAGTCCTTTAAGTCTCTTCTAAGCGTGAACTAAGCGGGCGAAGTCTATAATTAAAAGTGATCTCAGCCCTACAGACGGAAAGGACATGAAGGATGCCAACACAATCCAAATCCGGTATGATGCTGACGCTGACCGCCTGCCTGCTTATCGCGGGCGGAACCCCCCGACCGGCGTGTGCTACCGCCCTGACCACGCTCCATGTCTTCAACAGCACGCCGCCCTACACCGACGGAGCGCAGCCGCATTCCGGCCTGGTGCTGGGCCGCGACGGCAACTTCTACGGCACGACCTTCTATGGCGGAGCGAGCGACACCGGCACGATCTTTAAGATAACGCCTGCCGGCACGGTGACCACGCTCTACTCCTTCTCGGCGGTGAACCAGGCGCAAGCTTGCAGCAATGCGGACGGCGCCTATCCGATCGCCGCTCTGATACAGGCCAGCGACGGCAACCTCTACGGCACGACGGATGGGGGCGGCGCGTACGGCCAGGGCACCATCTTCAAGATCACGGCCGGCGGCACGCTGACGGTGCTGCACAGCTTCACGGGCACGGATGGCAACTTTCCGGTCGCTCCGCTATTGCCGGCGAGTGACGGCAGCTTCTACGGCGTGACGGGCGGAGGGGGCGCTTACGGCGCTGCGACGGGCGGTTATGGGACCGTCTTCAAGATCACCCCCGATGGCACCTTCACCAGCCTCTACTCGTTTACCAATGGATCCGACGGCTCCGACCCGCTCGGGGTCCTGGCACAGGGCAGCGACGGAAACTTCTACGGCGCTACATCGGGCGGAGGCGCCTATAATTACGGCACCGTATTCCGCATAACCCCCGGCGGCAGCCTGACCATCCTCCACACCTTCACGGCGCTGAGCGGATTCCCCTACTATGCCAATGCCGATGGCGCTTCCCCCTACGCCGGCCTGGTGCTGGGGAACGATGGCGCTTTCTATGGAACGACTACCCAGGGCGGAGGATTCGGCTACGGCACAGTGTTCCGAATCTCCTCCGAGGGCACGCTGACAACCCTCCACGACTTTACCGGTGCTGGCTCCGTCGCCAGCTCCGGGGCAACGCTCTTCCTGGGCAGCGACGGCAACTTTTATGGGACCACCGCTCAGGGCGGTACGCATAACAGCGGCACCGTTTTCAAAATTACTCCGGGCGGCAGGTTGACCACCCTGCAGTCCCTCCCCACCGAGCAGCCGATCGTCGGCTACCAGGCTTCCCTTGTCCAGGGCGCTAATGGTGGCCTCTACGGCACCACGCAGACCGCCGGAGGCGGCTCTGGCACCGTCTTCCGAGTAACCGTCAATCCCTGGGACTTCCTTGCGGACGGCCAGACAGATATGCTGTTCCAGAACGCGTCTACCGGCCAACTCGCCGTCTGGTCCCTGAACGCCGCGACGGTAACGAACGCGGCCTATCTCACGCCCGTACAGAATCCCAACTGGAAAGCAGTAGGCGTTGGTGATTTCAACGGGGACGGCCAGCCCGACATCCTCTTCCAAAATCCGGCCACCGGCCAGATGGCCGTCTGGTATATGAACGGCGCGCAGGCTGTCGGAGCCGCCTTCATCACGCCAGGCCAGGACCCGCACTGGCAGATCGTATCGGTCGCCGACTTCAACGGGGACGACCAGCCCGACGTCCTCTTCCAGAACGTGACGACCGGACAGATGGCCGTCTGGTACATGAATGGTACACAGTTCAGCAGCGGGTCCTATGTCCATCCCAGCCCGAGCGCTGGCCTGAAAGTGGTGGGGACCGGCGATTTCAACGGAGACGGCCAGCCCGACATCGCGCTCGTGAACCCCTCTACCGGCCAATTAACGGTCTGGTTCATGAACGGCAGCTACCAGATGGGATCGGTCACCATCACTCCGAATCAGAATACGGCATGGCAGCCCGTTGCGGTCGCCGATCTTAACGAAGACGGCAACCCCGATCTCGTCTTTATGAACCCTTCCACCGGCCAGCTCGCTGTCTGGTTTATGAACGGCACGACGGTAGCCGGCGCCGGTTACCTCTCCGCTACGCAGGCGCTTAACTGGAAGGCGGTGGGACCGCGCTAAAGACTCGGCTCGGTTCGGCCCATCGTCCTGCAGGACGATGGGCCGAACGGCTTATCGGTCGGTGCATTCTGTGCCACGAAAAGGCGATCAGGAACAGCGCCAGACCGAGCACCAGCACGATGGGGATGCAGCAGACGAAGCAGCGGCTGCCGGAACCATCCGTTGGATTCATGTTCTTTCTCCGTAATCTCCGAATCTCAGCGTCAGCGCGAGGGATGAAGGACTATCATGCGAACCGCCCCAGCCGGAACGGTCAACGTAGTCACGGCACCGTGGCTTTCCGGCTGCCAGCTAACCGGCGTCTCCGTGACCCATTCGGCGCTGTCTCGCACGGTAAACGGCACTTGCAGTGTTACGCTCATGGCCTGGTGGTAGTCGGTGGGCAGAATACCGTGCTCCGGCTTGAGGATGCCCCGGTTATTGAGCAGCGTCACCAGCCAGCCTCCATCGTCCAGGCGATTCAGCACCCATTCCACGTCCCCGGTCACACGCACCGGAACCAACCCCTCCGTAAGGGAACGCATCAGCAGGCTCATGAGCGGCACGGGGCGCTCGTCGATCCCTAGCCCGAGCGGCACGCCGATAGAAATGATCTGCCCGCGCCCCTCCATATGCAGCGTGGTGATCGGGGTCCCGTCCGGCGCAGTGGCCAGCACGCGATCCGGCCCCGCCGGAAGCGCGTAGGTGCGAAACACGTTCGCGGGAACGGTCTCGCCGGTCGGCTTCCAGACAAAGGCGGAGGCTTCTTGCTCCGCTCCGAACGCCGGCAGGCCGAGCGCCACCACGCCGGGGCCGGTGAGCTGCTCCGCCGCCACGACCAACGTGCCGCCCCGCCGGACGTACTCCCGCAGCGCCCGACCCCACTCCTCGGAGAGGGCGATCTCCCCGGCGGCGATTATCACAGGATACGAAGAAACGATCTCGGCGTGCCCCGGCGCTGTGACCAGTACATCGAAAATGTCCCCGAAGATGCCGTTCACGTAGGTCTGCCGGATGGCGCTCGCCGGCTCGTTCAAGGTCTCCGGCGCCGGATAGGTGGCGATGTCGAACCAGCCGCGCAGGGCTGCCTCATGCCGTCCCGGCGTCAGAACGGCCGGATTGAGCTGCGGATCGAGACCGAAGGCGCCGGGTGAGAACCGCTCCTGCGCCCAGCCGTGCGCCTCGTCCAGCAGGAAGGCGACGGGCGTGACCTGCGTGCCGCGTGGGTGCGCCGCCGCCAGGTCCAGGAACGCTTCGGTGACCGCGCCTCGTGGCGAAAGCTGCACCGGGAAGCTGTCGCCTGCCGAGTTGCCGCCGGGCTTCCAGAACAGGTCCGTTCCTTCCTCGTGATAGAAGGCGGACGCGCCTGCCAGGAAATAGAGCAGGTAGTCCTTGAGCACCCAGTTGAGGCCCGCCCCCGCAAAGGCATCGTAAGAGTTATCCAGGATATAGCGCGACGAGGCGGGATAGAAGGAGGACTCCCGTGAGAAGATGGTCGAGGCGTCGCCGAGGTTGCACGATTGGTAGTCCACGATCTGGCCGCCGAACTGGCGCGCGGCGCCGCGTAAAAAGGCCAGCCGGCGGGATAGGGTCGGGCTGTTGCCGGTGTTCTCGTGGCCGACGATGCGCATTCCCCAGGCGTGCAGGGCGTGCGCGAACGCTTCGTTGTTGGCGGAGAGGCAGGAGATCACCGGGTGCCAGGTCTCGCCCGTGGCGACCGGAGCGCCGAAGTAGCCGGCGAGCCTGGCGTTGGTCGCGGCCGTGTTTAGATCGCGCAGCGCAGACAGAACCTCGGCGCGGGACCGGGCGGCGCGGACCTTCTGCTCCTGGACAGCAGTATCCACCGGCGCGTAGGAGAGCGCCTCCCCGGCGATAAACCCCATAAATCGGTCCGTATAGCGGCGCAGATTGGCGGCGACGGCGGCATGGTCGGCGCCTGAGGGCCAGCTCGGCTCGCCGTAGTTCCAGAGAATGGCAAATTTCTGCTGCGGATGGCGCTCCAGCCAATCCAGGAAGGGCGAGCCGCTGGCGAATATCTGCGGATAGAGCGGAATGTGCCAGACGGGTCCGCTCAACGGATGGCCGAAGATAGGGACCGGCTTGCCGCGATAGGCGTCCGTAAACTCTTTGAGGAGCGGCGGATCCACGTCGAAAGGGGTGTCGATCCGCTCGGCGGCAGGCTTCTTCAGCTCCTCCAGCCACTGTGTTCCGACGTTCCAGAGGAACACCGGCGGCCCGCTCGCGATCTTCCATGCCTTCGGCACGTCGCCTATTGGCTTCGCGGCGACCAGCGGCTCGGCCGGCGGCATCTGCGCCTGGCGCATGGCCCGCAGAGGGAGCAGGAACGCGAAATCGGGCTTTTCGCGCCCGGCGGGATGGTAGCTCGGATCGGTGGTGAGGCAGAGGCAGTCCACGCAACGGCGCGCTCCGGTCGGCCCGGTCGTGAAGAGCTCGATCCGGGCTTTGCCCTTCTCCAGGGTCACAGGCGCGCTGTCCCAGCCGTACGCCCAGCCCCATCGCAGCTTCATGGGGTCCAGCTCGTCTACGACGGCTTTCTGGCCAAAAACGTGCGTGAAGGTCTTACTTCCCTGGACGATCCGCACGCCGAACGCCTCCTCTTTCTTGCGATAGTCGGCGTAGCGCACCCAGAGCGTATAGCTTCCTGCTGCCGCTATCTCGGTGTCGCGTCCGACCGTCAATCCAGCCGGGGCGTCTGCCCGCGCGGCGATGGACAGGAACTCGCTCTCGCCGCCCTGCGTCCAGGAGGCTGCCACGTCCGGTCCCGCCAGCGACCATGCGCCCCGAGTCTCCTGAGCCTCCGGCATATAGGAGAAATTCGCTCCCCGCAGCGGCCCGAACGTCTCCGCTTCCAGCCAGACCGTCTGCGGCAGTTGCGCTGGCCCGCTCGCCAGCACGAACACCAACCACGCCGTCCACACCGCCAGCATCCCACGACCCTCCTCTTTCGATCCGCTTCGGGTGAATGATGACCTCTCGAAATCTAATCCGATAGCCTGACAGTCTCAGTCGCCGAAGGGCGACTTCGTGCCTTTGTTGCGGCGACTTCAGTCGCCCGAATCCAGGATACGGTAACAACTTCGAATCAACCGGAATATCAGAGGTTGCCCTTCTACGGAAGCTGCTGCTCCAGCAGACGATAGGCGCGCGGGCGCGCGGCAGGCGGGAAGGCGTGCGGGCCGTCGAAGATCCACCGGTGGAGATTGGCTTGAGCCCCGTAGAGCCGATAAATGCGGCGGGCATGAGACAGCACTGCGGGCATATTGGCCGTATTGGGAAAGATGGGATCGCGCAGACCGGCGACGACCATCATTGGGCGCGGCGCGACCAGGGCAAGCAGATGGTGAAAATCGAAAGGGGTCTGCTCGATGCAGTCCTCATAGAAGCCCAGACGCGGAATGAGCGCCGTGTTTCGCCACCAGCGCTGGGGCGTGGGGTCGGTACGGAGTGTTGTGAAACCGCAGCTCAGCACTCCCGCCTGAAGGCGCGGCTCAAAGAGCATGGCAAACAATGAGCCATAGGCGCCGTGCGAATGCCCGATGCAGCCTATCTTTGCACCGTCCACCTCCGGCAGCGACTGTAGATAGCCCACTGCGCGCTGCACATCGAAGATCATTTTCGCCATCACGGAGCCTTGCGGATGCGCTTGAAAAAACGCCTCTGCACTTCGGTAGTAGGCGTGGGGATGGCGGCCCAGCCGCTCCCCAAAGGCGATGGCATCCGGGGCCAGGACCACAAAGCCGCGCTCGGCCAGCTCCTTGCCATACGCTAACTGCGGATCGCCCTCCAGCCCCACCGGCTCGTCTTTGCCCTGCGGCACCGTCTGATGCAGCGCGATCACCGCCGGACGTGGCCCGTTGGCAGGACGCGGTGTCAGCAGCCATGCGTAACCCCATTCTGAGTCCGTGAGGGCATAGCGGACGCGACACCGGTCGTAGCCCCGCTCGGCATATTCCTCCAGAATTTCCCAGCGCGGACTTTCCGGGGGCGTATCCGTTACCACGCCCAACAGTTCTCGGACGACCTGCAGCCAGTCCTCCCGCGCCGCCAGCCATGCCTCTAAGGTCGTCTCCCTGGACGCCGGCGGCTGCAAGTCCCATCTTCCCGACTGTGGACTCGTGATCGGCTCCCAGGCGTGGTCTGCCTTCCAGGCCTGGAAGTCCCAGCCCCCCGCCGGCCAGTACCAGAGATAGGACATGTGTGTTCCTTCGGTTCCCCCTCCGATACAAAGCGGAATCAGAGGAGGTGAGGTCTTCGTCCTCTTCTCAAGGAGAGGGAGTCAGGGCATGAGGCGCGCCCGGCTCGGCCTGCCAGCGGTTTACGACCTTCCCGTCTCGAGTCAGCATCCCACGGACTTCCTTCATGCCGGCAAATTTCCAGCCCGGCCCTGTTTTCCGCCACAACTCCTGATAAACGGCAAAGGCATCCATCTTATGGGTTTGCCCCTGCTTATCCCGCCGCTGCAGGGCGTCATGCTGCGTCACCATCACGGCGACACGGTCGCCATGCACGTGCATATCGTCGATATGAAATGTGACGGAATGGGGCTGATAGACCGGCTTGAAATTGTCCATCTCCAGTTTCACAAGGTCCAGATAGGCCGCTTTGCCCTTCCGAACCACGCCCATCGACGATTCCCAGATAAAATCTGTGGTCATCGTGGCGGCAAAGGCCGGCAAGTCCCGTTTCTGCAAGACCGTTGCGCGCTTTGCATACTCGGCCTCCAGCGCCTTGCGGATCGCCTGCGCGTCCGGAGGCGCCGCCAGAGCGCCACGACTGCAAAAAATAAGCGCCAGAATCAGAATCGCACCTTGAGATCGCATAGACGATGCCTTTCCATTTATGCCGCTGGAGATCATACAAGAGTTTTACCGCAAGATCGGCTGGAAAGCAATCAGCGTTTCGGGATCCGGCAGCGCACAAGCTGTTTGCCGGAGGCAGCGTAGAGCCAGTCGCCGACCACCGCCTTCCCGACCGACAGGGGACTATCGCCTCGGGCGAACTCCCGGATATGCCACTGCCCACCCGCATAGCGAAGGAAGAGGGCCGAAGATCCCGCCAGGGCCACGACCCGGCCATCGGCGAGCGTGAGCAGGCCGGCACGCGCCACACTCCCCTGCGCTAGCGTGGTCCGTGCCAGCACCCGGCGCGCCTGCGGATCGAAGACAAATAGATGCGAGCCGGTCGCTCCATAAACCAGACTATCCCCGCCCGTCGTCAGATTGGCAACGATCGACTCACCGGGCAGCGGGACCGTCTCGAAGACCTTCTCCTGCCTGGCCGGGTCCCACAGGAACAGGACCGCCTCTTTCGCCAGCGGCTGCGTACCCGGCCCGCCTTCCGTGGAAGTCCCGCAGGCCAGCAGGCCATCCGTCAGGGCACATACGGAGGCGACGGCCTGGTCCTTGACCGGCTCTGCGACATGACCCAGCGTATCCGTATGCGGATCGTACCAGGAGAGCGCGCCACCGTGATAGCCGTAGGAAGGCACGCAGGCCAGGTAGATGTTCCCATCCGCGCCGAGCGCTATATCGTAGGGCCGGTCCTGCCGGGGCGCCGTCTGTCCATAAAAAGAGGGATTATGGGTGCGCTCTGTGCCGGGTGTGAAGGGTTGGGCCGGATCGTAGATCTGCAGGGTCGCGCCGGTATAGGAGGCGATATAGAGCCTGCCACCAGCGGAAAGCATGGAGTAGGCTTCCGCGCCGGGAATCAGGCCCATCGTCACCGGCTTGCCCTCCGCCGGATCGAAGCGCAGCAGATACTCCGGCAGGATCGAGCTGCCGTACACCTTACCGTCCGGCCCGGCTGCCAGGCGGAAGATGGGCAGCTCCCTCCCCGGATAGGTATCCGGCGCGACCGCCTCTTGCCCGTTCCTGTAGCGTGTGCGCGGCATGGCAGGAGGCAAAGCCGTAATGGGCGTGGCCGCGCCGTCGCGCAGAAGGTAGCTCTTGCCATTACAGGTCCCATAAGCAAAGCCGTCCGCGCCACGTTCGATCTGCCCGAAGCCAGGACGGCGCTCGCTTTCCGGGATGAGGCTGCGCAGCTCCTTCGTCTGCGGATTGTAGGCGACCAGGTTCGCCTTTTCGGAACCGATGCCGCAGTAGACCCAGCCGTCCGCCGCCGCGCAGAGCGTTCGGCCGTAGTTCTGAACCGGGTCCATCCTGCCGAGATCGACTCCCTTACCCGTAGCAGGATCGAATTGCAGCAGCTTTGCGTTCGGATAGGTACAACCGTAGAGCTTGCCGTCCGGGCCGAGGGAGAGCTGCCAGATATAGGTCTCGCCGGGTATCGCCTGGCCCAGATCATCCAGCCGGTCCGTCTGTGGGTCCAGGCGCAGAATATGGCCCTGAAAATAGGTGCCCAGGTAGAGGCGGCCATCCGGCCCGGTCTCCATCGCCCACGCGCCGCCTTCCGGGTTTTGCCAGACTTTTGCCTTCCCCGTACGTGGCTCGTACGCAACCAGGTCCAGGCTGGAAAGGTAGGTGTAGCAGACGTAGAGCCGCTCGGTACCGTTGGGTCCCGGCCCGACCAGCGCGCTCATCACGCCTCCTTTGCCGATGAACGCGCCCAGCTTCTCGAACGCGCCCGGTATCTTCTGCGTCGCCATCGTCGCCAAGGCCACTCCCGCCAAGACCCAGCCTATCCCCATCTCCCTCGCCCTCCTCTTGTACCTGCTGCCAGGTTGCTTAAAATGTCACCACCCGCTCGCTGCGCTCGCTAGTGCTCTGACAAGCAGGTACTTGTCATTTTAGCACAGAGGAGGTAGATTAAAAGCATGAGCAAACATACTTCGATCTCCCTTACCGACCCGCAGCGCCAGCATCTGCAGGCGCTGGT
>DASRCN010000082.1:0-22684 GCA_035653075.1 Chthonomonadaceae bacterium
TCTCCGCCAGCAAGAAGTTCACTATCCTGCTGACCACTCTCAAGCTCGTGTCGGCCAGCCCCACCAAGAACAGCAACGGCACCTATTCGGTGACCATCGGCCTCAAGAACATCGGCTACCAGGCCGCTCCCAGCACCCAGATCCAAAAATCTACTCTGGGCGCGGCAATCACCAGCACGAGTTTGCCCGTGAGTGTGGGAACCATCGCTGCGGGGTCTACGGGCAGCGCGATGTTGACGTATCCTGGCTCGGCAGGCAGTTCCGGCAGCACGGTCACGCTAAAAGTATCGGCCACGTTTACCGGAGGCACTTTCAGCGGCTCTCTTAAGGTCATGCTGCCTTAAGACCTAACCTAACCTCACCCCTAACCCCTCTCCTTCGTAAGGAGAGGGGAACTCTGTTGCTCTCTCGTGTCTCTGCCTAGAAGCAAGAGGAGCATTCGGAAGAGGAAAGACCTCACCCCCTCTCCAATCGCCATCGGTGCTTGAACCTTCGGAACGGTTCGGCACCCCTCCCCTCTCCTTATGAAGGAGAGGGGGAATTTGGTTTTTCTCACCCGCTCAGTAGTCAGGGCGTATCGCCAATGTGGCCGCGCGGCGGGAGATCGTCGGATGGGGACTCGGTGAGAGTCAGGTCATAAGCGCGAAAGCGGCGGAAGGTAGCATCTCCGGATTCGCCGTTAACGGCCGGGTTGCTCGGCTCGAGCTGAAAATCATAATCGCCCGCCGGCATCTGAATGCTGGCCGTCTGGTCCGCCTCTATTCTCAGTCGGTAGGTATGCCCGGTGAGATCTTGGAAGACGCAGTCGGTCTCTTCGGGAACGGTACTATGGATGGTGATGGTCGGCGTCTCCATCGGACTGGGGCGCTCCCGGAAGGGGCCGGAAGACTGAACGAGGGAGCCTGCTCTATCCGGGGCCTCCGGCGTCTGCAGGGATCTCTGCATGGAGACGCGAGCGGCGGCGAGAAGGAGGGCGAGCAGAACCCCGATGAGCACCCAGGCAGGACTCCAGCGTCGGGGGCTGCTCCCTGCGGGAGGTGGAAATGGGCTCGCTCCCGGTAGGAAGGGTGGCTGGGCTGGTCCGGGAGCGGAGGGTGGGGGATAGGGAGCGCCGCATCGGCCACAGGCGGGCATGGAGAGAACGGCAGGCTGTCCGCAAACGGGACAGGTTTTGTAGTAGACCGGGATAGCCTCCGGGAGGGTCGGGGGCGGCTGTGGCGAGGCAGGGATAGAGACCGTCTGCTCCGGTCGCGTCTGCGCGGTCGGCCGGCGTTGATCGGCCCCACAATACCTGCAGAAGGTATCGGCCCTGTCGAGAGGCTGCTTGCAACGGATACAATAGACCGGATCGATCATTTCTCTGCCATGAAAACGGATCTGCTAGGCCGGATCGTCTCCTCATCAGCCTTATTATACTACGTGAGTCCAGCCGCCGTGGAACTCCCTGTTGCAGGGAGCCGTTTCATGATTTCTCTGGTCATTGCCTATCGGAGAAGCAATTTTTGCCCGTCTGCTTGACAATAAAAAAAGGAGGTGGCAGCGTTCCGGCACCACCCCTCCAAATGAAACCGAACACTCCAAGATGAAGACAGCACACGGAGATAGTGTAATGGAAAAAGCCTTTCGTGTCAATAGCTTATCCCCCAAAAAGGTTTGATTAGAAGCTAAAAGGGTCTACTAATCCTGCGATCAGTACCACTGAGCCTGCTGAATCCATGGATTTTCTGCGCCTAACTGGATGAAAGGCACCGGGGTGGGAAGATTCTTATGGATGAGGCGAGGCACAAAAATAGCGACTATGAGTTGAAATCTCATACTCGCTATGGACTGACAAAAATAGCGGAGCCCAGACTCGAACTGGGGACACTACGGGTATGAACCGTATGCTCTGACCAACTGAGCTACTCCGCCGCAAGCAAACAGATTCTACCACAGGCGTGGTGCCTTGTCAAATGGCGGAAGGCTCTTTTGAGAGGTTCCAGCAGTCCTGCTCATTGGCTACGTCCGCAGGGAGGGACTGTTATCGGTGAGGGGAACCAGGGATGACTTCAAACGTCCGCCCGTTTCTCATGCGGTAGGCATAGAAATGGCTATCAATGGTAAAGATACGCCGTAAATCCATGGCTTCCGCGACCGCGACCAGGGAGGCATCTGCCATATCCATAGGGGCATCTTGATACAGCTGCATGAGTATTGGCAGACGGGCCAACACTTCGCCTTCGACAGGAGCGATTTCCAACTCTCCGCTGGTAACCAGCTTCCAGAGTAGTTCCTGGCTCCTCCATCCAAACTGCTCGCCCAGGAAATACATAGCCTCGGTAAGGGCTGGAAGCGTAGTGAGCAAAGGTTTTGATAAGTTAAGCACCGCCTCAGAACACGGGTTGTGATACGGATCGTCGCGGTCTAAAAGGGCTACGAGTGGGCCACTGTCCGTTAGCGTCATAGATGGCCGGTCCTGCGCTTCTTTTCAAGGATTTTTCCAAACACCGCTTTGATCTTACGGGAGTCGCTTTTACCTCCGCTTGAGAAGGCGCCGATATACTCTGCGAGTGCCTCCCCGAGGGGTTCCTGCTGCAGCACCCTGTCGCAATGCTCTTCGACGGCGTCTTTGATGACACGGGATTTGGTCTTTCCCGTGATCTTGGCGACACGCTCCAGGCGGGCTTCCAGGGCGGAATCAAAACGTACGCTTGCCATGGTAGAACTCCTTCCGGACCTATTGTATCACAAATCATGCCAAATTGTAGTACAAAGAGGCATCAGTCCGGTACGTTGCGGCGCAGTTCTTCGAGCCAGACGATAGCGTAGGAGTCGCTGGGGGCGCGCCAGTCGCCGCGAGGGGAGAGCGAGCCGCCGGAGCCGACTTTGGGACCATTGGGAAGAGCGGAGCGCTTGAACTGGCTGATCTGGAAGAAGCGATAGAGGAACACCTCCAGCCACTTCTTGATGGCGGCCAGATCGTACTCGTGGTGCAGCTCGGGCGGGAGCAGGTCCGGAAAGCTGCCGTGCGTCTTGTCGCCCCACGCATGATGGCAAAGATAGGCGACCTTGCTGGGCCGGAAGCCGTAGCGGGAGATGTAGTAAAGATTGAAGTCCTGCAGCTCGTACGGGCCGACCTGCTTCTGAGTGCTCTGCGCTGGCTCGTCCGAATCGCCTTTGGCGGGGACGAGCTCCGGGGAGATTTCGGTGTCCAGAATCGAGCGCAGGGTATTGGAGGTGGACGCGTCGAACTCGCCGGAGCCGGCCACCCAGCGGATCAGGTGCTGGATGAGCGTCTTGGGCACGGAGGCGTTGACGTTGTAGTGGGACATCTGGTCGCCGACGCCGTAGGTGTTCCAGCCCAGCGCGATCTCGCTCAAGTCCCCGGTGCCGAGCACGAGGGCACCGTGCAGGTTGGCGAGGCGGAAGAGATGGGAGGTACGCTCACCCGCCTGGACGTTCTCGAAGGTGATGTCATAGACCGGCTTGCCCTCCGCATAGGGATGGCCGATGTCCTTGAGCATCTGCCGGCAGGCGGGGCGGATGTCGATCTCTTCGGCGGTGACGCCCATCGCCTTCATGAGACGGCGCGCGTTTTTCAGGGTGTGAGCGCTGGTAGCAAAACCGGGCATGGTACAGGCCAGGATGTTCGTGCGCGGCAGGCGCATGTGGTCCATCGTCTTGGCCGCGACGAGGAGGGCCTGGGTGGAGTCGAGTCCGCCGGAGACGCCGATAACGACCTTCTTAATTCCCGTGTTCGTCAGGCGCGTCACCAGGCCGTGGACCTGGATGTTATAGATCTCGTAGCAGCGCTCATCGCGCACGCGCGGGTCGCTGGGCACGTAGGGAAAGCGCTCCACGCGGCGTCTTAACGTAGTTTCGCCCTGCGGCGTCTCGAAGGTAAAGGGAATGCGGCGCAGCCGCTCCAACTGCGCGCGATAGTCCCCGACCGTGTCGTTGAAGCTGGTCAGCCGCATGCGCTCCTGCAGGAGGCGCTCCAGGTCTATATCGGCGGCGATGACCTGCTCGTGCTCGGCAAACCGTTCCGAACGCGCCAGCAGGTCTCCATTCTCGTAGATGAGGGCCTGCCCGTCCCAGGCGAGATCGGTGGTCGACTCGCCGGGTCCGGCGGCGGAGTAGAGATAGGCCGCCAGGCACTTGGCGGACTGCATCGCGCAGAGGCCGCGCCGGTAGTCGGCCTTTCCGACGGTGATGTTGCTGGCGGAGAGATTCGCCAGCACGGTCGCGCCGGCCAGCGCGGCGTAGGTGCTGGGCGGCAACGGCGTCCACACGTCCTCGCAAATCTCGACGGCCAGCGCGAAGTCTTTCCAGTTTTCGGCGGCGAAGATCAGGTCGTTGCCGAAGGGGATCGTGGCGCCCAGGAAGTCCACTTCGCGGCAGACGGCGTCGCGCGCCGAGGTGAACTGCCGCTTCTCGTAGAACTCGCGGTAGTTGGGCAGGTAGGTCTTGGGCACGATCCCCAGCACCCGGCCGCGATAGATGACGACGGCACAGTTGAACAGCTTGCCCTCGAAGCGGAGCGGCGCGCCCACGAGCAGAACAGGGGAAAGCCCCCCGCTCTCCTCGACGATACGCGCCAGGGCCTCTTTGGCGTTCTCTAAAAGGGCGTCCTGATGAAACAGGTCCTCGTTCGTATAGGCGGAGATGCCCAATTCGGGGAAGAGGGCGACGGCGGCACCGAGATCGGAGGCGCGGCGGGCCAGTTCTAGCGTGCGCTCCGCGTTATAGGCAGGATCGGTCACGCGGACGAACGGCACGCAGACCGCCGCGCGAACAAAGCCATGCGTATAGATGGAATAAAATGGATCAGGCATGAGTTCGATTCGAACTGGATATGATAGTTCATTCTACCTCACTCTGACCTCAGCCCCATCCAATCGCCATCGGTGCTTGAACCTTCGGAATGGTTGCTCGCGACGCGGACGCCTGCGGCTGCTGCTCGCGTCGGCACCCCCCAATCGCCTAGCCCACCCCTTGCCCCATTCCCCTCTCCTTCGTAAGGAGAGGGGAATTAAGGGGCTGAGGTCTTAAGGGGACGCCAGGCCGGGATCGATGAGGTGCGTGAAGGGGCGGGCTTGCTCCCGAACCTGCGCATCGGTCGGCAAGGCGATGGGACCCTCGAAGCCCTCGCCTCCGGTCACGAAGGGCAACAGGGCGCCCACCGCCGTGCCGTCGGTCATGTTCGGATTGCCCACGCACTCGAAGGGCGCACGTTGGAAGATCAGGTTGTTGGGCGGCGTCATGCCTCCGGCATCGCGGCCCAGCGCCCGATGCTCGGCTTCCACCCCCAGGATCTGCGCGGCGATCTTAGCCAACTGCGCCGGCGTAAAGCCCCCGGTGCTATTGACCGCGTTGGCCGAATCGCCGGCCCATTCTCCGATAGCCGCCGTATACGCTCCGATGAACGCGGTCTCCAGGGCATCCAGCACGTGCAGGAATTTACGGTCGTTCTCGAAGGCATTGCGTGGGAAGTAGAATTGCGGGTTCGATCCGGCCAGGCTCACCGCGCCGACGCTGGTAAGCAAGGCGGCGTGCGAAAACTCCTCCCAAAGCGCGGCCTTGAAATAGTGATTGTGGTCCGGATCGGCGACCGCCGGCAAATCCCCGAGCTGTGCGGCCAGGAGTCCCGAATAGTAAAAGGTGACGGCCAACTGCTCCGCCGTCAGAGCGCCATTGAGAATGTCGGCGGTGGTATCGGTGCAGGAGCTCGAATCGGCAGCAGCCTTCGCGAGGCCCGTCAGCCCTCCAAAAGAGAGCATAGCCGCGCTGCCGGTGATCAAGCCTGCCTTGCGGAGAAAGGCGCGTCGGGTGGTCGGTTCCTCTTTCATCTCTTTTCTCCATGCGACCTTGGGTGGGAGTGTGTCGCGGTGCAAGACGGAGGAAGGTCGCGGTCTAAGGTTGCCTCCGTCGCTTCCAGTGTAGGGGAGAAAAGGTTACATCCAGTTTACAAGGGGATTAGCGCGAGATTACTTCTTTCCAACGGCTTGCGCGGAGGCCCTGGCAAGAAAGGGGCGTTAGACATTGGGAACCGATAATCCGCAAACGGATACGGCAGCACGAAGAATTTGGGGAATTATATACCTGAGTAAGTAAATTTGGGTACTTATATACTTATCTCAGAAGAGTTGGAAGCAGACTAAACCGACCATACTACTGTCAACTATGGGTACATAAGGCTTCTGGTGTCCCGGCCATTAGCTCTCAGATGCCAGGTAACAAAATAGGAACCGGAACCGTCGCTTCCTGCGCCCTCTAGGGTCATGCGCTTACCGTCTTTGGATAGCCGAACGTGGACATAACGAAACGAGTCGGAAGGGTGTGGCGCATCAAGATTGGGGTTATAACAGTCACGCCATAGGCGAGAAGGTACATGCCAGCGTTTACCATCTACCCAAACACCAAAGGCAGACAATTCACTTCCGGGAAGATGTTTGCCGTCTGCTCCCTCTCCGATATACTCTCTACCGTCTATGAGATACTGGCCTTGAGAGCCTTTAGTTATTCTGTGGCCTTTACGTTGGAAGGGGGCGAGATTCCAGCCGTACTTTGTAGGTATGACCATGAGCACGACCCTGTAATACTTCTATGTCAGCAGAAGCATCTGTCAACAATAAGCAGGCAAAGATAATTCCACTTGCAAGAATGTAGGGCGTTCGGGTAGTCATCTCGGCATTTATATACCTATGTAAACTAGGGGGCTTTCATGCCCTTATAGGGGCGCAGAAAGGGGTCGCGGTCGTGAAACCCTATCATGGAATTGGGAGGAGGATATGAAGCAGGTATTGGGGATGGAGGATTAGGCGAAGGCATGAAACGAGCGGCTAAAACCGGTACAAGTAAGTAAACAGCTACGAATGAGCCGCATAGTAAGCAGGCTAGGATAATTCCGCTCCCACTTATGGAGTGTGTTCGATCAGTCATCTTAATTCTGCTTGACCGTCTGTCTCTTCTTCCGTGCAGCTTTCTCAGTATTCATGCTCTCGTCAAGTTCCTCCTTCTTCATGGAGAATGCCTTCTTGACGATGGCTTCAAAGGTCTGGTATTCTTCGGACTTACGGGGACCGTCGCAACGACGATCATCCTCCTGGTTCATGTCAGTCCCTCCTAGCGGTATGCTTCCTTATCAAAAAGTATACCTTCAAGCCATCCGGTACTACGCGGATAAAGACGTTTGCCGGAACCTGCTTGCTTCCCTCCGTTGGCCGGACGGCGTTACCTGCCCTCACTGTGGGCATAAGGAAGTTAGGCAGGGCCGGTGCCCCGTTCACTTCTTGCCGTACTTACTCAGGTATATAATTACCGAAATTTGCAGTTGACGAGGACGCCAAGAGTTCTGTATAGTGGAGGCATGACACCCCGAATGCAGGAAGTCCTCTATCGGATCAGCCTTTGCTACGACCCGAAGCCGGACGCGGTCTTCGAGAGGGTCGTGCAGGAGATCAGCGCCTATTACGGCGGGACGATGGCGATGGTCAATCTCACGGAGGGCGACCGCCAGGTTTTCCGCACGGTGGCGTGTCCGCACCGGATCTTGAAGCGCGTCTCGTCTCTTCCGCTAGAGGATACCTACTGACTGTTCTCGATGCGGGCCGTGAGTCCGCTGCTCATTCAGAACGCCCGCGCAAGCGCCGAGTTCGCCGATATGCCGGGAGCGCGGTTGGGGTTTACGCGCTATCTCGGCGTTCCCATCTGCAACCCGCAGGGAGATGCTATCGGCACGCTCTGTTTTCTGGATAGCCGGTCGGACGACGTTCTTGGAGAGGAGGATATCCGCTTTCTCTCGCTGCTGGCGATGCGCGTCAGCGCGGAGGTGGAGCGCGAGCGGAGCGTGCAGGCGCGTGTCGAGGAGGTCTCTCGAATGGCCGAGCGTCTTGCGGAAGCGAACGCCCGCCTGGAGGCCACCGTGGAGCAGCGGCGGCGCTTCGTAGCGATGATCCTCCACGACCTGCGCCAGCCGCTCACGGGTCTGCAGACGCTGCTCTATCTCTTGCAGAACGACCCGGACCCTGTCCAACAGGCGGCTTACGGCCAGGGGCTGCAGAACCGGATTCAGGCGCTGTCCCGCCTGCTGGACGGGCTGCTGCAGTACAGCGAGATCGAGGCGGGCTGCTTTCGTCTGCGAAGGGAGTCTGTTCCTCTCACCGCGCTTATCCAGGAGTGCATCGAGATCGCCGCGCCTCTCGCTCCGAACGACGCGGTCCAGGTCGCGTGCGAGGTCGATTCCGATCTGGAGACCGTGCCGACGGACCGGGATAAGCTGACCCACATCCTGTTGAATCTGCTTTCCAACGCCCTCAAGTTTACGCCGCAGGGATCGGTGCGGGTGCGGGCGTGCCGCAACGGGACGGAGCGATGGCTGCTGGAGGTTGCGGATACGGGCATTGGAATGAACGAGGCGGTCCAGGAAAGAGCCTTCGAGGAGTTCTATCGGGCGGAAGGGGATACCGGGCGCTCCGGTCACGGCCTCGGCCTGGCGATCGTCCGGCAGCTCTGCCTGGCGATGGGAGCAGAGCTTTCCCTGGAGAGCGCGCCGGGCGCCGGAACGCGTTATACCATTCTTTTTCCTTTCAACGCGGAGGCGTGGCGATAGTCTCTGCCGGAAGTGTAATAGGTGGGCAAGCGCTTTGTAACCATCCTGTAACCCGGTGGCGATATAATGCATTCTAAATCATTCCGAAGATGGTCTGAGAACAGGTTGCCATCTTTCTCCTGTCGCCCGCGATGGAAGGAATTCCAGGATGCATGAAGAGAAGGCAGATGTCAGGCAGAGCAGATCGCAGTAGCAATTTCTGGTCGGGTATTGCGCTCAGTCCGCTGGTGGCCGGAAGCGAGGCGTCCATCATTCAGGCGCTTCTGGGCGCCACCGATCACGGCATCCTGATGACCGACCTGCGCGGTATGGACGTGGTCTGCAATCCCCGGTTCGGCGAGCTGTTCGGCCTCGACCCGCAGATCGTCGTCCGCTCCACGCGCGACGAGGTCCGGCGAATGGCCCTCCAGCGGGTGAAGGATCCGGAGGGATTTACGACGGTGATGGAGCGCCTCTACGCCGATCCGCTGCGGGAGCATGAGGACGAGATCGAGCTCAACAGCGTGCCGCCGCGCATCCTGCGACGCTACAGCGGTCCTGTCTTCGACGCGCAGGGGCAGAATATCGGGCGCGTCTGGACCTTCAAGGATATTACCGAGACCCGGCGGCTGCAGGAGGAGGTGCAGTCCTACGCGGCGCGCCTGGAAGCGCAGTACCAGAAGCAGACCCGCGATCTCTGGGAGACCAACGAGATTTTAACGGCGATGACGGCCATCTCGGCGGCCATTGCGACCGATCCCGATCTGCCTTCGCTGATGTGGGAGATCGTTCGAGCGGTGGGCGCCTTGCTGGGAAACGCGTGCGCGGGGCTGCTGCTGAAAAATCCGGAGGACCGGCTGGAGGGCATCGTTTACCGGGCGAACGGCGAGGGGGAGCGCGCCGCGATCTGCATCCAGGAGGACGCGATCCTGGCAGATGTGTTTCAGAATCGCAGCGCCGGCGAGGGGGCCTTCTTAATGATCCACCCGCAGGCAGAAGGACTTTTCGCGCATCTGCTGGGATGCCGAAGCCTGATATTGGCGGCTCTGCGGCGTGAGGGGCAGGTTATGGGTGTGCTGGCCTGGGGCGCCGCACGGGCTGACTCGTCGATCGAGCCGCTGCGGGCGGTCCATCTGCAGGCGGTCGCCGATCAGGTCGCCCTGGCGCTGCAGATTCACGGTCTGCAGCAGGATCTGCGGGCCGCGCAGGAGAGGACCGTCGAGACGGCCAAGATCGCGGCAGCCGGGACGCTGGCCGTCAGCATCGCGCAGGAGATCCGCAACTTGATGACGCCGCTGCAGATGGAGTTGGGCCTGGCGCGGCGGTCCGCCGCGCTCTCCGCCGCTCGCGTGCAGCTCAATCGACTCTGCGCTCTGACGCACCGGCTGCTGGCGCTGCGGGATGTGCCGGTGCTCTATCCGGTCCCGGTCGCGATCAAGCCGCTCGTGAGTGGTCTGCTGCCGCTGGTCCGCCCGCAGGCGGAGATCGACGGCGTGACGATCCGCACGCGCTTCGCCCGCTCCCTGCCGGATGTCTGCGGAGATGCCGGCAGGCTGGAGCATCTGTTCATCATTCTGTTTCTCAACGCGCTGCATGCGATGGCGGAGCGGGGCGGGCGGCTGCTGGTAACGTGCGCGGAGGAAGGGGAATGGGTGCGGATAGACGTGAAGGATACCGGCAAGGGAATCCCGCCGGAGCAGCTCTCCCGGCTGTTCGATCCTTTTTACAGTACGCGCACCGATGACCCCGGATTGGGGCTGTTCAGCGCCAAACGGATCGTGGACGAGCATGAGGGCCGCATTCGAATAACGTCCCCGGCTGGGGGCGGGACGTGCGTCTCAGTGTGGCTGCCCACACCTCACCCCCTGTCTCACCACGGGCCTAGCGGCCCTGCCTCTCCTTCGTAAGGAGAGGGGGAGTTTTGGGTAGAAAGCCAACCGCCCTCAAGGGCGGATTTTAAGCGAAGGGGAGTTTGGCTCGCCGTCGAAGGAGGAAGACATGCCCGGAAAGCTGCTGCTTGTGGAGGACGACCGCTTCATCCTGAACCCGCTGGGAAGGTTGCTCGGCTTGCAGGGGTATCACTGCACGCTGGTGGTGACCGCGGAGGAGGCCTGGCGCGCTCTGGAGAGCGAAGCGTTCGATCTGATGCTGCTGGACATCGGGCTGCCGGACCTGGACGGCGTCTCGCTCTGCCGGCGCATCCGCACCAAGCACCGGCTGCCGATCATCATGCTGACCGCCCGCGACGCGGCGATGGATAAGATGATCGGCCTGGAGGTCGGCGCCGATGACTATATCACCAAGCCGTTCGATCCGCAGGAGGTCGTGGCGCGCGTGCGGGCGCAGCTGCGCCGCAGCCGCGAGTACAGCGCAGAGGCCGGGACCAAAAATCAGATCGCGCTCGGGCGGCTCGTGGTAGATGCCGACGCGCATGACGCCTTTCTCGATGGGCAGCCGGCGCATCTGACGGCGCGAGAGTTCGATCTGCTCTCTCTTCTGGCGCGGCACCGTGGACGGTCGCTGGAACGCGGCTGGCTGTTCGAGCAGGTCTGGGGGTATGATGCCGAGCTGGGAATCAAGACCCTGGCGGTCACCATCCGCCGTCTGCGCTGCAAGATCGAGGATAATCCGGACGATCCTAAATACCTGCTCACGGTCCGGGGCTATGGCTACAAGCTGGTCGGTGCCTCCGAATAGCGTTTTTCTTTTGTTGGAGGGCGCCCCTTGCGTTTCCTCTTGAGAACGAAGTGGAAAGAGGATTTGCGTGAGTTTATGAGCTTGCTCGATAGAATCGACGATGATGCAGGGGAAACGGCGTCCGTTGAGTAACATGTTGCTGTAGGTCCGTGTTCGTGCTGAAGGGCAGGTAAGGAGACGGCCATGGGCAGATTGAGGAAGTTCGTACGCAAGAGCCCGTACATCTTCGGCAAAATCCTCGCGGAGATGTGGCAGATGTTCGTGGGGTACCTGGTGGGTCTTACGCTGGAGATGCTGTTTCTCCTGCTGGTGGGGCTTGCTGTGGTGACGTTTATCGTTTTACCCATTCCGGCACTTCTCTTCTCTCTCGCCAGCGGTGGCGTGTATGCGCACCAACGGGCACAGCAGCGCAGGCGCGTTTCGAAGCCGCCGGTCTGCGAGGAACCGGAAGAGCGTGTGCTTTTGCGTGCCGCCGACAGATCAGCGCGGGACCGCGCGACTCTGCTGCGCTCCATCGCCGCCGCAACTTCTGGCGGCAGGGATGAACTGTTGCGCGCCGGCATGCTGGATCTGCCCTTGAATATTCCGGCGCAAAGAGGGAAGAGGGGTTCGTGTAAACCCGCCCTGGCGCTCCTCGGATTCTTGTTGGCTGCCTTTGCTCTTGGGACCGGGATGGGCTATGTGTCCTCGCCTCAAATGGTTACGCCCGTTACCTTGCCGGCGTATCATCGCATTCCCCACCATGCTTATCAGGGAAAGCTCATTCAGGATGTGGGCGCAGAGCATACCAAAACGTCGAGAGGCGCGCCTTCAACTGGGAAAAGATAGCTGTTTCAATCCAATAGCGATCGCAAATAAAGCGCTCGAGATGTTTTCGGGATAGAGCGTCAAATCTTCTTGACTAGATCCGAATCCAGCCAGGGCTGCGAAAAAAATTTTGCAGCAAGTCAGAATTCACCCATCTTACGTTTTTCCTTACGCTAGACTAACCGGCTACCCGTAGAATCCTGCTCATAGACGCATGCTTACTTCAAGAGCCTGACATCCGTTCCTAATAGGTCATAGAGGAGACTATAGCCAGGCTGGGATGTTATCTTGAATGCGCTAAGGAGAGATCAGGATGAGACATCGCGCTAGGACATGGGGGATTGTTATACTTGGAGGCATGGTTTTGTGGATCGCCGCGCATTATTGGCTCCGCAAGCCCTACAGGCTTATCGACCTAGGAACTCTGGGAGGTCCGGGCAGCACAGCTTACGCCCTCAACGATAAGGGCCAGGTCGTCGGCATGGCGGACACGCTCGATGGACACACGCATGCCTTTCTCTGGAAGGAGGGGCGCATGATCGACCTAGGCACGCTGGGAGGAGCGGGGAGTTGCGCCTTCGGCGTCAACAGCTTGGGCCTGGTCGTCGGCAGCGCAGAGTTCCTCGGTCACCAGGCACACGCCTTCCTCTGGCAACAAGGCCGAATGCAGGACCTGGGTACATTGGGCGGAGAGGAGAGCACAGCCTTTGCCATCGATGAGGCTGGCCAGATCGTGGGTTCGGCTCAACTTCCCAATGGGGAGACGCATGCCTGTTTGTGGGAACGAGGTCACATCCACAATCTAGGGACCCTGGGAGGAAATTACAGCGTTGCCAGAGCCATCAATCCCTATGGGCATATCGTGGGCTGGTCAAAGACCTGGCGAGGAGAGACCCATGCTTTTTTGTATGTGGGGGGACGACTGCGGGATTTAGGCACCCTGGGAGGTAAAGACAGTGAGGCGTGCGCCATCAATGCCGGCGATGAGATCGTGGGGGCAGCCGATACTCCGAATGGGAGTCGACATGCCTTTCGCTATACCAGGGGCAGGATGGAGGATAGCCACCCTGCCCAGGCTCTCAGCAGTGCGGCTTGGGCCATCAATGATGCCGGGGTTGTGGTGGGCACGAGCCAGAACCTTTATATTGAAGATGGAGTCTGGCTTGCCGGTGGCAAAACCCAGCGTATGAGCTCTTTGCTCACAGAACGCCGGATAGATGCAGAAACACCGCTCGCCATTAATAACAACAATGCGATCGTCGCTACAAGCTATACGCGCGATCAGACATCCGCTCTATTGCTGACCTGGAGGTAGGGTGTCTACAGAGAATGCAAACGCTGGATCTGCGGGGTCAGAGCGCCTTCCTGGCAGGACAACTGCCCCAAAATGCCGAATATGCTGGTACTCAGATCGGACGAATATATGTGGCAGTGCAAGTCACACATTCGTAACAAGTAACGCGATGAAAACGACATGCCGCATTGAGATGTTTGGAGGGCTGAGGGTCCTTCGTGACGGCCAGGTGGTTGCGCGCTTTAATACTCCCAAGACCGGCTCGCTTCTCGCCTACATGGCCTGCTGTCCGAACCGAAATCATCCCCGTGAGGAGCTCATAGAGCTCCTCTGGCCGGAGGTCGAGCCGGTCACTGGCCGCAATCGGCTCAAACAGATGCTCTCCTCACTGCGCGCCCAATTGGAAGCGGCGGGCCTTCCGGACGATGCTCTCTTCCTGACGGATCGCGCGACCGTGCGCATGGATTCCGAGCGAGTCCTTACCGATGTCTCGGAGTTCGAGAGCGCGCTGCAAATGGCTGCCCTGACGCCCGATGCGGGCGGGCAAGCATCCGCTCTGGCGCATGCGATTGCGCTCTATCGGGGAGGATTCCTGCCCGGCTTCTATGACGACTGGATCTTGATGGAGCGGGAGCGGCTGGCTGAGGCTTATGTGAAGGCGTTGCTTCAATGGGCGCGCGTTCTGGAACAGGCAGGGGATTTGGAGGCAGCCCTGGAGCCGGCCCGCCGCGCAGTGGCTGCGGATTCGCTGCGCGAGGAGGCCCATTGCGCTCTCATGCGGCTGTTCGCGGGGACGGGCCGTCCCCAAGAAGCCTTGCGCCAATATAAAGAACTGGAGCGCGTTTTGAAAGAACTTGGAGCGCAGCCTTCCCTGCCGGCCCAAACCCTACTGCGTGAGATAAAGGAGGGCTGTCACGTGCCTGTTTCGGGCCCAAATGCTTTCTCACCCTCCCTGCAACCTATCCTGCTTCCATTAAGACTGGAGTCGGTGGGGGGCGCGGTACCTCTGCCTTCGCGGTTCTATATTGCCCGGCCTGCCGACCAGGAATTTGAAGCGGCGATTACTGATCGGGACAGCATCGTGCTCGTGAAAGGCCCGCGTCAGATCGGTAAGACCTCGCTGCTGGTGCGCGGCTTGCAGAAGGCACGCGAGGCCGGGTGTAAGGTAGTCCTGACGGATTTCCAGCGGCTTACCGCAGAGCAGATGCGATCGGCGGATGTCGTCTTCTTTACGCTGGCCGAATCGATGGTGGAACAGCTCGACTTGGATGTTTCTGTACAGGCGTTCTGGAATCCAGATCGCGCCTGGAATGTAAATCTGGAGCGTTTCCTGCGCCGCGAGATCCTGGGAAAGCTGGAGGCGCCGCTCGTCTGGGGGCTGGACGAGGTGGACCGGCTCTTCTCGTTCGAGTTCGGAACGGATATGTTCAGCTTGTTTCGCTCCTGGCATAATGAGCGCTCCTTCCATCCCACCGGGCCGTGGGGCCATCTTACTCTTGCTATGGCCCATGCTACGGAAGCGCATCTGTTCATCTCCGACCTGGACCAGTCGCCGTTCAATGTCGGGACGCGGCTGACGCTGACCGATTTCACCATCAAGCATGTCGCCGAGCTGAATCGCCGCTATGGCTCTCCTCTGCGCGACCCGGTGGAGGTTTCCCGCTACTTTGCTTTCGTTGGCGGCAGTCCCTATCTGGTGCGCCGGGGGCTGCACGAGATGGTCACACAGCGGTTGGACCTGCCTGCCTTCGAAACGCAGACCTGGCAGGAAGACGGTCCCTTCCACGACCATCTGCACCGCCTGCGGTGGCTTCTTTCCCGGCAGGAGGGTCTCGCGGAGGCCGTGCGCACCGTCCTGCGGGGAGAAGCCTGCCCTGCTGTGGAGACTTTTTATCGCCTGCGTAGCGCCGGAGTGTTGCTCGGCGAGTCGCCAGAGACAGCGCGTCCACGCTGCCAGTTATATGTGGACTATCTTGGGAGACATCTGCTATGAGCGCCCAGAGACGATTCTATATCGCCGGCGGCACGCTGCCCTATGATGCCGCTTCCTATGTGGCGAGGAAGGCAGATGCCGATCTGCTCGAAGGGCTGCTGGCCGGAGAGTTCTGCTACGTGCTCAACACCCGGCAGATGGGCAAGTCTTCCCTGATGGTTCGGACCGCCGCGCGGCTGCGGGAGGCCGGGGTAACGGTGGCGCTGCTGGATCTGACGGCCCTGGGCCGAAATCTTACGGCAGATCAATGGTACGATGGGCTGCTCAACCTCCTCGGGCGGGAGCTGGACCTGGAAGAGGAGCTGGAAGCGTTCTGGCTATCCGCAAAGCGGCTCGGCCCGCTACAGCGCTGGATGACTGCGCTGCGTGAGGTGGCGCTGCCCCGCTGTCAGGGACCGTTAATCGTCTTTGTGGATGAGATCGACATCGTCCGCAGCCTGCCCTTCTCCACCGATGAGTTCTTCGCCAGCATCCGCGAGTGCTACAATCTGCGGGCGCAGTGTCCGGAACTGAGCAGCCTTACCTTCTGCTTGATCGGCGTCGCTACGCCTGCCGAGCTGATCCGGGATAGACGCCTGACTCCCTTCAATATCGGGCGACGAATCGAGCTGGGTGACTTTACCGAAGAGGAAGCGGCGCCTTTGGCACGAGGGCTGGATTATGAGGAGGGGAAGGATCAAGCTGCTATGGCTTCCTCTTCCGGGATACCGCTGCTCCGCCGCGTCCTCTACTGGACGGGCGGGCATCCCTACCTGACCCAGCGGCTCTGCCAGGCCGTGTCCCAGGAGGAGACCGCCAGCTCCCCGTGTGACGTAGACCGTCTCTGCGCCGAGATATTTCTTTGCCGGCGGGCGCAGGAACGAGATGACAATATCCTGTTTGTGCGCGACCGCATGCTTCACAGCGACGCCGATACGGCGGCCGTCCTGGATCTCTATAGCCGGATCGCTGTCGGCAGGCGCGTCCCGAATGACGATACAAACCCGCTGATAAATATGCTCCTGCTCTCCGGGATAGTAAGAGCCGTTGGAGAGCGCCTGCAGGTCCGCAACGGTATCTACCGGCGCGTGTTCGACGCCCGATGGGTGAAAGATCGCATGCCCGACGCGGAGCAGCGCCGGCAGCGGGCGGCTTTTCGACGTGGGGTCCTGCGCGCCGCCAGTGTTGGAGCGGGCATCGTTATCGTGATGGCCGTGCTGGCGCTGACGGCCATCAGTTACGCGCAGCGAGCGGAACGGAACCGGAAGGAGTCGGTCCGCCAGACCAATGAGGTAAAACGCCTGGCAACTTCCCTGCAGGTTGCGTTAGACGCAAAAAAAGCGGCGCTGAATGAAAAGGAGGCGCTGCTTGTAAGGCTGCAGGCCGCGCTTAGCAGCGCGGCCGCCCGGCGCCGACAGGCGCTCCATGAGGCGCGGCGCGCGCGGGAGCAGGAAGCGCAGGCGAATACGGCGCGCCACTCTGCGGTCCAGCAGCGGCAGCTTGCCGAGCAGAAAACGGAGGAGAGCCGGCAGAGCCTGGTGCGCCTGCACGTCGGAACGGCCCTGCAATTGCAGCGAGAAGGGGACCCGTTCGGCTCTTTGCTCTGGATGGCGGAGGCAAAACGGCTGGACGGTCGGGATACCGCGCGCGCGCGAATACACGGGCTTCGCTTTGAGATGGCGCTGCGGCAAGTCCCGCGCCTCGTGCAGACGTGGTGGTGGCATAAGTGGCAGCATGGTGGATGGGTAGAATCGACCAATGTCCCCGAAAGGTGGCTGCCGGATTTTCTCCCCAATGACAGGGGCGTTGTTACCCGGACCGATCGCCAGCAAGCGCAGATATGGAGCGCGGCGACAGGCCGAACGACCTCCTTTCCCCCCGGCGGCCCTGACGCGGAGGCGCTGGCCCTCTCTCCGGGCGGGCGCTATCTTCTTACGGGAGCAGGCAACGGGAAGGCGCGCCTGTGGGATACTTCGACCGGCAGACCCGTATCGCTGTTCCTCAAGCTGCCGGCTTCCCTGATCCTGGCACGGGTGAGCGCCAACGGCAGACGGGTCTGTGCGGTCAGCAGCGACAGAAAGATAAGTGTCTGGAATGCGGCGAGCGGCAGGAAGGTCGTTCTTGGTGTGACGGCAACATTGGATGACCTGCAACTAGACGTCAGTCCGGACGGACGTTATATCGTCACGGGAGTGGGCGTGCCTTTCCGCAGGGCAGAAGCGCAGGTGTGGGATGCCGTGACCGGCCAGCCCGTCGGCGCTTCCTATAAGCTGCTCGGCACCGGGCTTGTGAACCTGTTTTTCAGTCCCGATGGGAGCCGGATCGCGGTCGCCCCGCAAGTGGCGAACGTAGCGATCTGGTCGGTCGGATCGTCCCCACCGGCTGCGGTTTCGATACCCGTTAGCTTTGCCTTTACCATCGCCTTCAGCCCGGACGGCCGCCGGGTCGTGACAACGGACATCAGCGGCAGGGCGCGTGTATGGGACGCGGCTACAGGGCGGCCGCTGAGCCCGCCTTTGTCCCATCCATCCCACGTTGCCGTAGCCGCCTTCAGCCCGGATGGGACGCGGATCGCCACTGGCTGCGCCGACGGTACCGTGCGCGTCTGGGATGCGGCTTCGGGCCGGACGGTCTCCCCGCCGCTCAAACACTCCGGCTTCGTCATCAGGGTCGGGTTCAGCGCCGACGGGCGCTATCTGCTGGCAACCTGCCTGGACGGCACGACGCGCCTGTGGGATTTGGCCGGAATCCCTCAAGAGGGCTTTTCGCTGCCGAGCACGAACTGGAGATGGGTCCATTTCAACCCGGATGGCCGCCGCATCCTTACTATCGGCAACGCCAATACCGACGCTGAAGCGCAAGTCTGGGATGCAGCGACCGGTCGGGCGGTGACTCCGGCGCTCCGGCATCGGGCTATGGTGTATGACGCCCGCTTCAGCCCGGATGGGCGGCGTGTGGTGACATGCTCGGATGATGGCACGGCACAGATCTGGAATGCCATCACCGGGCAGCGGATCGGCCCGCCGCTCCGGCACGGCGGCCAGGTGTTTCAAGCGGTCTTCAGCCCGAACGGGAAAACTCTCCTGACGGGAGGCGCGAACGGTCGCGTGCAGCTATGGGACGCCCTCCGTTTCCGCAAAAGCGGCCCGCCCCTCCAACCTGCCGCACCTATCTATAAAGCTGCCTTTAGCCCTGATGGGCGGTACGTGGCTGCGCTGGAGGGCGACGGCTGGGTAGCGGATTTTGGCCGGCTGCATCTCTGGGACCTGTTCACAGGCCGGCATGTAGTTCTGCCGCCACCGCCTATCTGGTCGTTCGCCTTCAGCCCGGATAGCCGCCGGCTTCTGACCACCGCGAACACCAATCAGGCGACCGTCTGGGATATTCGCACGGGCAAGGTCCTGCTGCATACGCTGCCGCAGAACGCTCCGGTGATCTATGCGGTTTTCAGCCCGAATGGCCGCCGGATCGCGACCGGGAACTATGGCGGCGCCGCGCAGATTTGGGACGCCGCCACCGGCCGGCCTGTCTCTTCGCTGCTGCAGCACGAACGGGGAGTATGGGGCGTGCAGTTCAGCCCCGATGGAAGGCTGCTGGCGACGGCGAGCGATGATGGAACGGCGCGTCTATGGGATGTGGCTACAGGCGCGCGGATAGCGACCCTGCAAGCGCCCGGCTGCCGGTATGTCGAGTTTAGCCAGGATGGTCGCCGGATCGCGGCGTCTCCCTTTAGTGGGGGAGACGCGCATGTATGGAATCTTCCGCTTGATCGACGGCCTGCGGGCGATACTCTGCGTCTGGCCGAGCTTCTGTCCTGCCAGCAGATGGATCCTCACTTCGGCCCGGTCCCCGCGCAGAGGGAGCGCGAGCGAGATTCCTGGCGGCGGCTCCACCAAGCCTATCCGGCGGACTTCCAACCATCGAAGCTGCCAGCGCTCGCCTGGCAGCAGAAGCAGGCGGATGCCGCTCTGCCGGCCAGCCTGAATGCCGGCGATTGGAAGACAGCCCGGCAATATCTCGAACGGCAGATCATCGCCGAACGCCAAAAACCAGGGACAAGCGCCACGGGATTATGGTATCAGTACGCGCTGGTCCAATTGGCGCTGGGCGATACCGAGGGCTATCATAAGACCTGTGCCGAAACGATCGCTCGATTTGGCGCGACGCAGGATGTAGGAACCGCCAATATGGTGGCATGGGTCTGTGCCATAGGGCCGGCTGCCGTTTCTGATGCATCCCGCGCTGCAGAGATTCTGGCGAAAGCCCTGGCGACCACGAAGAACGCTGACTACTTCAACACTCTGGGGGCCGTTCTCTATCGCGCAAGGCGCTATGAGGCGGCGGCCCGATGGCTGCAAGCATCCATTGCCGCCAGCCATGGCGAGGGGGTCTATGAGGATTGGCTCTTTCTGGGTCTGGCGCATCACCGCCTTGGCCATGCCGAGGAGGCGCGCCGCTGGCTCGAAAAGGCTGTCCAATGGATCGAATGGAGCGACCAGAAGAAGATCGTGGGCACTGAGGAGTTATCCTGGAACGGCCGCCTGGAGCAACAGCTCTTCCGCCGCGAGGCAGAGGCCGCTCTGCACTCCGCTAGCCCGTGATAGAACGGGATGGCATGCTCTCTAGAATGGCGAGCAGGAGAAAGTATCGGCTCTCGCGAAGCAATCCGGGAGAAAGAAACGTTCGACCGGGAGAGCAAGTATGCGTATTTTCACGCCGGAGCAGGTAGAGAAGTTCCATCGCGACGGCTATCTGAAGTTCGGCCGTGTGATCGAAACGGCAGAGGTGGAGCGGCTGCGCGAGGCGCTGGATCGGGTCATGGCGGAAGAGCGGACGCGCGAGGACTATTCCAGCCTGCCTCCGGAGTTCGCGTATGGTCACGACCGCAGAGGGGAAGATCGTCAGGACGTGCGGGCGATCCATCAGTTCGTCAATATGTGGAAGGTGGACTCCGAGTACCGGCAGGTCATTCATAACGCCAGGATCACCGGGGCCATTCGCGAACTGATGGGCGTGGAGCGCATCCGGCTGTGGCACGATCAGGTCATCTCGAAGCCGCCCGGCGATAACGCCCACTTTAGCTGCCACCACGACTTCTACTTCTGGCCGCTGGACCGCCCGACGATGATCACCTGCTGGCTGGCCCTCGACGATGCCACGGTCGAAAACGGCTGCATGCACGTCATTCCCGGCAGCCATCGAGACCCCCGTTTCCAGCCGGTGGACTGCGATCTTTCCGAGGATATACATCTCTCGCCTGCGCCGATGGGGCCGGGAGAGCCGGGCAGCCTCTATCAGGAAGTGCGCGCCTGGATGCCGGAGAAGGCGGTCCCGGTCGAGCTGAGAGCGGGCGAATGTATGTTTCATCACTGTCTCAACTACCACATGACGCCCCGAAACACCACCGACCGCCAGCGGCGCGCTTTCGTCATGATCTACATGCCCGACGGCACCCGCTACAAGCACGCCCAATCGCCCAACCACGTCTGCACCAGCTACCTCCATCTGCAAGACGGCGCGGTCATGGATAGAGACGAGTTCCCCATCTGCGGGTAAAATCCGCAAAACGATCCCTTATTTCGGAGCAGAGAGACCATGCCTGATGCCACTATCGACGTGCGGCTGGACGAGCCGATCGCGACCATCAACCCCCATGTCTACGGCCACTTCATGGAGCATCTGGGCGGCTGCATCGACGAAGGCTGCTGGGTCGGGGAGGACGCGCTGATCGCCAATACCGGCGGAATCCGGGACGACGTGGTCGCGGCCTTGAAAGCGGTCGGGGCGCCGGTCATCCGGTGGCCGGGCGGCTGCTTCGCGGATGACTATCACTGGCAGGACGGCATCGGGCCGCGCGAGAGCCGGCCCCGGCGGGTCAACATGCACTGGGGCCAGACCATTGAGAACAACCATTTCGGCACGCACGAGTTCCTCGCGTTCTGCCGGGCCGTCGGCGCGGATCCTTACCTCTGCGGCAACGTGGGCAGCGGCACCCCGCAGGAGCTCCGGGACTGGGCCGAGTACTGCAACTTTACCGGCGACAGCACGCTCGCGCGGATGCGGACGGCGAACGGCTCTCCGGAACCCCTGCGCGTCCGCTACTGGGGGGTGGGCAACGAGAACTGGGGCTGTGGAGGCCACTTCACGCCGGAAGACTACGCCGCCGAGTACCGCCGCTTTGCGACGTACCTGTGCGATTGGGGCAGCGGGCCGCCGTTCCTGATCGCCTGCGGCCCCAACGGCAACGACACGGAGTGGACGCGCCGCTTCTTCACTAAGCTGCGCAGAGACTACGGGTCCGGGCCGCCGCTGCACGGCTTTTCCGCCCACTACTACACCTGGAGCCGCGAGGGCCAGTACGGCACGGCGACCGAATACACGCCGGAGCAGTTCTACGGCATGCTCGGCAAGGCGGTCCGGATGGAGCCGCTGATCGTGGAGCAGCGTGATCTGATGGACGAGTTCGACCCGCAGCGCAAGATCGGCCTCATCGTGGACGAGTGGGGGACCTGGCATCCGCCCACGCCGGGCCGCAACCAGGCGTTTCAATGGCAGCAGAGCTCGGTACGGGACGCGCTGGTGGCGGCGCTGACGCTGGACATCTTCAACCGGCATGCGGACAAGGTCATTATGGCGAATATCGCCCAGACCATCAACGTCCTGCAGGCGCTGCTGCTCACCGACGGCGACCGGATGCTCAAGACGCCCACCTACCACGTCTACGCGCTTTACCGGCCGCATCAGGGCGGACAGGCCGTTCGGATCGCCGTCGATACGCCGGAGACGGACGCCTCCGAGAAAGGCGCGGCGCGCCGCTTGCCGCTGCTCTCCGGCTCGGCCTCGCTGCAGGGAAAGACGCTCACGCTGACGGTCGTCAACGCGAGCGCGACCGAATCGCTTGCGGCGGAAATTCGGCTTTCGGAGGGAGCGGCGACTTCGGTACAGGCGCAGGGATTGCGCTATCCGGCCGGGGATATTCGCGCGCACAATACGCACGACGCTCCGGACACTGTTAGTCTGGAGGAGAAAGAAGCGCCACAATCAAGCGGCTCCCGCCTGGCCTATACGTTCCCGCCGGCTTCCGCGACCCGGTTGACCGTTGGACTATGACGGATTGTGGGTGTCAGGCGCTGGGTATTGAATCTTGAAACCTGACACCTAACACCCACTCCCAAGGGCCTGTAGAGCCTGTACGGAAACCTGCAGGCTTCTTAGCCGGGCATTGAAACGCTTGCTGTGAAATATAAGCAGGCGTGGAAGGCATCGCTGCCGTAGAGTTAGTTATCTTTCTTTGGCTGGAAAGGAGCTAACTCATGGTCGACATCGATACCTTCCTGACCATATT
>DASRCN010000083.1:0-10260 GCA_035653075.1 Chthonomonadaceae bacterium
CCTCCTTTGAGGGAGGGAGTGTGCGGGGGCAGGATCGGTTCGATCAGTGCCCAGAGTTCATCGGGAAGAAGTGGTTTTGCCATACCTGCTTCTTCCATAATCCTAACAGCAACCTAACCGGTTTTGTTAGGTGCTCTAAATTCCCCCTCTCCTTTGAAAAAAAGGAGAGGGGGAATGGGGCAAGGGGTGGGCTAGGCGATTGGGGGTCGCCGAGCCATGCCAAAGGTTCAAGCGACGATGGCGATTGGAGAGGGGGTGAGGTCTATGACTGTGAATCGGTTTTCTCCGGTTCTGCCCTGGTCGATCGCTTACCAATAAGTGGAGTTGCTCGTAGGGGCGCTGCTTGCTGTGCCCTTGAGAAAACCGGATCGCGGATAACACAGCGGATCCCGGATTATCCGTGCCCTCTGTGTCATCCGAGACATCCGTGATTCAGATTTTTCCAGAAACTTAGCGACTAGCAGCTAGCAACTAGCAACTGTCTTTCTAAAGCGGAAGCTTCTCCGACGGCGGGTAGCCGTGCTGCTCCCGACCGACGGCCCCATCATAATGCTTGGTGGTCTTGTATAACTCCAGATGCCCGTCCGCCGCGGCGTTTGCGCAGCGGGACCGCAGATCCTGCCTCTCCTGCGCCGTCATCGGCTGGAAACCACGGGCGACAGCCAGGTTTTGCCGCAGCACCTGCAGCGAGTCGATGCCGCTGATGGTCGTGGCGACCGGCAGACTCAGGGCGTAGCGCAGCGCCTCCTCCGGTGTGATGGCGCCTTCCTGGATCGCCTCGCCGCCTCCGCCCATGCTCTTCATGCCCAGCGCGCCGATCCCCCGCCGGATCGCTTCCGGCAGCACGTGCTGCTCGAAGCTGCGGAACGTGGCATCGAAGGCGCTGAGGGGCATCTGCACCGCATCGAAATGGACGTTGTGCTGGTCCGCCAGCTCCAGCATCCGCAGGTGAATCATCGGGTTCTTATGCCCCGTGAACCCGATGAAGCGAGTCTTGCCCTGCTGCTTGGCCTTCAGAAGCGCCTCCACCGCGCCGCCCGGCGCGAAATGCAGATCGGGATCGTTGAAATAGATCACCTCATGAATCTGCCATAGGTCCAGATGGTCGGTCCGCAGCCGCCGCAGCGACTCTTCCAACTGCTGCATCGCCACGCGGGCATCCCGCCCATGCGTGCAGACTTTGGTCATCAGAAAGACCTTCTCTCTCCGCCCTTGCAGCGCCTGGCCCATCCAGTCCTCGCTGCGTCCCTGGTTATACTCCCAGGCGTTGTCCATAAAGGTGACGCCCGCATCCACCGCCTTATGGACGATCGCCGTGGCCTCCTGCAGCGAAGCGGCATTCCCTAGCGTCGCCCCACCGATGCCGAGGATCGAAACCGTCACACCCGTCCGGCCCAGCGGCTTCTGCGGGATTTCATTCGGACCGGTATGAGTCATCGGCAGCGGCGTAAAATCAGACGCCGAGGCCGGCAGCGCGTCCTTCGAGAGGACGGAAGCGTCCGCCCATAGCCCCTGCGCGGCGGGTGGCGTCCGGTCGGTCTGCCCGACGCTCGCCTGTCCGGCCTGTGCAGAATCCTCCATCAGAACCTCCCCTAAACCGAGACCGGCCCCGGCCATACCAGCCTGCCGCAGAAACTCGCGTCGTCCTATGCTCCTGGAACTTTTCATATTGCCTTCACCTGTACCGGGTCGTTTACGACCCGTCTTTAAGGCGGCTACGCCGCCATACGTAGCGAGCCGGCGCTTGCACCGTGCCTCGCGTCTTTACGGTTGGGCCACCGTCTGATCCGGACCCGGCAGGCCGACCGGATGCTGGAACATCTCCTTGACCTCTTTCTGCTGCGGGTCGATGGGGAAGCCGTGCGGACGTCGGGTTTCCGGATTGTCGAACATCAGCGAGACCTTATAAACCTCGAATCGTCCGTCGCCGGCCATCGGCGCCAGACGGTTCTGCAGCGCGAGCATCTCCTGGGCCGCCATCGGATGGAAGCCGCGCGCCGTCTGGATATTCTGGCGCAGCACCTCCGGCGAGTCCATGCCGCAGATGGTCGTGGCGACCGGCAGGCTCATGGCGTAGCGCAGCAGCTCCTCCGGCCTGACGAGGCCTTTCTTGATCGATTCGGCCGTCCCGCCCATCGGCTTCATGCCGAGCACGCCGATCCCACGCCGAGCCGCCTCCGGCAGGACCTGATGCTGGAAGCTGAAAAAGTTGGCGTCGAAGACGTTGAGAGGCATCTGTACTGTATCGAAGGGATAACCCAGCTCTATCATCTTGAGATGCAGACCAGGGTCCTTATGCCCCGTAAAGCCGACAAACCGGACCTTGCCATCCTTCTTCGCCCGGTCCATCGCTTCGAGGATGCCGCCCCGCGCATACGCCAGTTCCGGATCGTTATCGAAAGAAATCGCATGGACCTGCCACAGGTCCAGATGGTCGGTCTGTAGCCGCCGCAGCGACTCGTCGAGCATCTGCAGCCCCAGTTCACCACTGCGACCGTGCGTGCAGACTTTGGTCATCAGAAACACCCGATCTCGGCGGCCCTTCAGGCCCCGGCCCAGCCAGTCCTCGCTGCGGCCGTTCCAGTACTCCCAGCAGTTGTCGAAGAACGTTATGCCGGCATCCACCGCCTCCTGCACCATCCGCACCGCCTCGTCCACGCTTTTGACGTCTCCGAGATGGTGGCCGCCCATCCCCAAAATCGAGACCGTCTCACCCGTCTTGCCCAGCGGCTTATGCGGTATCTGATCCGATCCGGTGTTGGTCATCGGCAGCGGTGCCGGTGGAGTCAGAGAAGCCGGCGCGGGCATCTGTGAGGCGCTGCCCGGCGCCGTCTGCGCTTCGGAATTCTCCGTTTCCATCAGGAATGAAACTCCCATCAGCCCGGCCGTCTTCAAGAACTGCTGCCTGGTGAGGGCAGGGCCTGGTATCTCCTTCGCATCCTGGCTCATCGTTGTCTCCCACGCACGGGATATGCAGAGGCACGCCGCGCGGTGTTCTCCCTGCATGGCGTTAAAGCGAGATCGCGCACGGCCGGCGCGCGATTCGAACCCGGGTCATATCGAAAAGGCACTTAGGATAAGACGAAACCGAGGGAGTTTATGTCCCCTCAACTTTTGGTGGAAGTTTTTCTATATCAAAAGTTTACCAGGCCGATAAACGACCCGGCAATAAGTACAAACGCCTCGCGGATGCGCCTGCCTGGTAGGTGTTCCGTCCGTGAGGACGGTCGTTTTTAATGCCGGGTCGTTTATCAGCCCGGCGCGAACATCTGCTTATGAATAGCCGCAATCTCTTCCGGCGGCGCCTTGGGCCGGCGGTCGTAGGTGAGCAGGCCGTTGCTCTCCTGCTCGATGTCGGTGAGCTGCGTGTAGCAGAAGCCGCAGGCGAATTTCAGGTCGGCGATCCCTTCCATCAAGTCGCGATACTGCGCCAGGAGCTCCTCCGGCGTGCGGCACGAGCCGTAGATGTTATAAAGGCCGTCCCACTGCTCTTTGGGAAGGTCCGGCTGCATGAGAAAGCCGCCGACCTCCGAAAGCACGATCGGCTGCCCGCGATGCCCGGAGCCGCGGGCGAAGTGCCGGGTGCTGCTTCCGCCCCAGACCAGGGAAGGCAGCAGTCCGCCGGCCAGCGTTTCGGCATAGCGGGCCCGCAGCTTTTCGCCGGTTGCGGTGTAGTCGTGGATGGCGACGATGTCGGTCACGTCCGTGTGCTCCCAGCCGTCGTTATCGATGACCGGGCGGTCGGGGTCCATGCGCCGCGTCATCGCCACGACCCGCTCCAGAAACGCGTACTGGCCGGGATGGTCCTCCCGCAAATCCGGCACGCCCCACGACTCATTGACCGGCACCCACACGATCACGCTGGGAGAATTAATGTCACGCCGGACCGCCCGCTCCCACTCCGCCAAAAACATCTCTTCCGCCCGCGGCGACCAGGCGCGGGCGTTGGGCATCTCGCCCCACACCAGCAGCCCCAGCCGGTCGCACCAATAGAGCCAGCGCGGGTCCTCCACCTTCTGATGCTTGCGCGCCCCGTTGAAGCCGAACCGCTTGCACCACTCCACGTCCGCCCGCAACGCCGCATCCGACGGCGCGGTCATGCCCCCGTCCGGCCAGTAGCCCTGGTCCAGTACCATCTTCAGGTAGACCGGTTCGCCGTTGAGAAGCAGCCTGCCGTCGCGCAGTTGCACCTCGCGCAGCCCAAAATACGATTCGATCTCGTCCAGCAGCTCCCCGTTCTTGCGCAGGCGGACCCGCAGGCCGTAGAGATGCGGCGTGTCGGGAGTCCAGCGCCTGGGATTCGGGATACGCAGCAGCAGCCGGGGCGCGGCGCCCACATTTTCGCGCGATGTCTGCGCGACCACGCGCTCGCCATCCAGCGCCTCCGCCTCCACTTCCCACCCGATAGAAGGCGCGTGCAGCAGCACGCGCACCTCCAGCGCATCCCCATTATCCACGTTCAGGATCGGCTTGAGACGCAGCTCCTCAATGCGGGTCGGCGGCGCCGGCTCCAGCCACACGGTCTGCCAGATGCCCGTCGTGCAGTAGTAGTCGCAGCCGCGCGGCCTCCCGCTGACCGCCTGCTTGCCGCGGGGCTGGTAGGCATCCTGCGGGTCTTCCGCTCGCACGACCAGCCGGTTGTTCCCCTCGCGAAGATAAGGCGAGATGTCCAAAGAGAACGGCACGTGGCCGCCCTGATTGTGGCCGACCTCGTAGCCGTTGATCCACACGGTCGTCTTGTAGTCCACCGCGCCGAAGTGCAGCAGGATATCGCGCCCCTGCCACTCCGCCGGAATCTCGACGTCGCGGGCATACCAGGCGACCTGGTAGATCTGCTGGTCGTCGATCCCCGAAAGCTTTGTCTGGTACGCAAACGGCACCACGATCTTACGCTTGAACCCACTCTGGTCCCGGTCCCAGCCGCGCCTCAATCCCTGGTCGTAAGCGTCCAGGGCGAACTCCCACTCGCCGTTCAGGTTGAGCCAGTCTTTCCGCACGAACTGCGGGCGTGGATATTCCGGCCTCGGCACCCCCGCCGTCTTCTCAAAACTCACTGCCTTCTCCTCCTATTACCGAACTCGACTGTCTTTTTCACCCACGTGTTGAGAATTCCTGCCTTAAAGCGGGGGGTCCCTCGCTTCGCTCGTGGGGGTGTCAGCCCCAAGGGCTGACACCCCCGTTTTGTATGAACACAGCCCTTTGCCGTTCCGTCCAACAGGAGGCAGTGCCGATCACGGGCTTTGTCAAGGCTTTCTATGAGGAGTTCTATCTTTCCACACGGCCCCACGGCAAGGACGCGGAGCAGCGGACGGAAGAGATGCTCAACCGGGAGGTCAACCCCGCGCCTTCTCCGGTGGAGCATCAAGCACGCGCATCCCCTCCCGATAGCTGATCGCGTCCGGCCGGCGGGCCGATCGGCTCCCCACAACCTGGGAACCGGCATTATAGGTTCCAACGTCTGCCAGATAGATGCGGGATCGCGTCCCGTCTTTTCTAACCGTAAGATCAGCCCGCTTTCGCGGGCTTTATCTATCCGTCAGAGGACGACCATGAGAAACAGTTTGCGAATCGCCCGAATTTTCGGCATCGACATAAACATCGACTGGAGCTGGCTGATCATCTTCATGCTGATCATCTGGCAGCTCGGCGCCTTTGTGTTTCGGGTCTATCACCCGAGCTGGTCCGCCGGAATGATCTGGGGGACATCGGTCATCGCGGCGCTCCTGTTCTTCGGCTCGGTGCTGGCGCACGAGCTGGCCCACTCGGTAGTCGCCATCGCCAAAGGACTGCCCGTCAAGCAGATCATTCTGTTCGTGTTCGGGGGCGTCTCGAATATCCAGCGGGAACCGTCATCGGCAGGCGACGAGTTTCAGATCGCCATCGTTGGCCCGCTCATGAGCTTTGTGATCGGCGCGGTCTGCCTCGCGATCGGCGTGGCGCTCGGCGGGCCGCTTCCGCTGCTGTCCGGCGATCCGCTCGCGTATATCTCTCACCTGGGCCCTGTGGCGACCATCCTGATGTGGCTGGGCTCCATCAATATCGTGCTCGGAGTCTTCAACCTGATCCCCGGCTTCCCGCTGGACGGTGGCCGCGTGCTGCGCTCGACCCTGTGGGCCGCCACCGGGAACCTGCGGCGCGCGACGGTCTGGGCGGCCGGTATCAGCCATCTGGTGGCCTGGCTGTTCATTGTCTGCGGCGTCTTGATGATCTTCGGGGCGCAGATCCCCTTCTTCGGAACCGGCCTTGCCGGAGGCGCCTGGCTGATCTTCATCGGCTGGTTCCTCAACAACGCCGCCACCGCCAGCTACCGGCAGGTGGTCATCCACGATGTGCTCGAAGGGATACCGGTCGCGCGCCTGATGCGCCCGGAAGTGCGCAGCGTCCCGCCAGATATTCCCGTCAGCATGCTCGTATACGACTACCTCATGCGCTCTGACGAGCGCGCGTTTCCCGTCGCCGTCGGGGATCAGTTGCTGGGTCTGGTCGGCATGCAAGATGTCCAGAAAATTCCCCGCGAAGCCTGGGACACCACGCCGGTCCGGGAGATCATGGTGCCCGCCACCGAGTTGGAAGTCGCAACCCCCGAAGAAGCCGCCAGTGATGCGCTCAACACCCTGGCCACAAGCGACATCGCCCAGGTGCCCGTCCTCAATCACGGCCACCTCGTCGGCGTACTCCGCCGCCGCGACGTCGTCAAATGGCTGCAGATGCACGCCGACAGGGCCGCCTGATCGTGTTTTTAGCCTTTTAATGCGCCAAGAGTAATTCCCTTGGTGATTCGCTCCTGCAAAACCAGATACACGAGCAGACTGGGCAGGATGCTAATAACGAGCGCCGCGAACAATAACCCATAGTCGCTTTTATACTGCGCCTGCATGCTGATGCCCGCCAGTCCCAGCGGCAATGTCTTGAGCTGATCGGAATTGATGAAGACCAGCCCGAACAGGTATTCGTTCCAGAGGCCCAGGAAGTTGAAGATCGCCACCGTTACCAGTCCCGGCTTGCTGAGCGGCATCATCACCGAGAAGAAGGTCCGGTACTCGCTGGCGCCGTCGATCATGGCGGCCTCTCTTAACTCGCCCGGCAGCGTGCGGAAAAACGCGGTCAGCACGAAGACCGTGAAGGGCAGGCTGGCGGCCACGTAGATCAGGATCAGCCCGGCGTGCGAATCGTGCAGCGAAAAGACCAGATGCCCCCCGAACAGAGTCACCGGCGCGAAGAGACGGTTGAGCAGATCGCTCATGTCCGCATACTGGAAGAACAGCGGAATCAAAATGAGCTGCATCGGAATCACCAGGCCGCATAAGAACAGAATAGAGATCAGCTTCCGGCCGAAGAACTCGAAGCGCGCCAGCACGTAGGCGGCCATGCTGCCCAACAGCAAGATCAGCGCCAGGCTGATCCCCACCACCTTGACGCTGTTGAAGAAGTATCGGCTGAAATGACTCCCCACCCAGGCCTTCTCATAGTTGCCGGTGAGCGTCCGCCCGCCCGCCCCGCTCGGCGTTGTAAGGACGTGCGGCAGCCCGATCGGATTGCTGAAAAACTCCTGGGTGCTCTTCCCGCTGCTATAGACGATCCAGACCATCGGGAAGACGACCGCCACCAGGTAGGCGGCTAGAAACAGATAGCACAGGCCGGAGCCGATTCCGAAGGGAGCGCGGCGCATCAATATTCCAGCCTTTCCCGCCGCATCAGGCGCATGCTGATCAGGCTGGCCAGCAGGACCAATACAAACTGCAGCACGGCAATGGCCGTGCCGTGGCCGACGTTGTACTCCTCGAACACGCGCGAGTACATCAGCGTCGAGAGCGTGTGCGTTTCCGGCGACGGACGACCGTTCTCCATGATCCAGACCCCATCGAACATCTTCAGCCCGCCAATGACCAGGAACACGACGCCCGTTGCCAGCACGTCCCAGATCAGCGGCAGGGTCACGTAGCGGAACAGATGGGACGAGGAGGCGCCATCCAGCCGCGCCGCCTCATAATAGGTCTCCGGAATGTTCTCCATGGCCGCCAGGAAGAGCACCATGTAGAAGCCGGTAGCGGCCCAGACGATCATCGGGACCATCGCCCACAGCAGATTGTGCGTCTCCGTAAAGGCGATAGGCTGGCTGACGTGGAACAGCCGCTTGAGCAGATTGTTGAGCAGGCCCACCCCGCTCGTGCTGTAGAGGAAAATCCACAGCAAGGCGGTGGCTACCGAGCTAATAATGTTGGGAAAGAAAAACGTGATGCGAAACAGGCGCGCCCCCCGGACGCCCTGATGGATGCTGTAAGCAAAGAAGAGCGCCAGCGTCAGGATGAAGACGCCGGGCACGAAGGTCAGAAACAGATTGTGCTGGATGGCCGGCAGGTAGTCCGATCCGCTGCGCAGGAGCCTTCCGAAGTTGTGCAAGCCCGCCCAGGTCGCCGTACCCAGACCGTCCCAGCGCAACAGGCTATAGCGGCAGGCGTTGACCGCCGGCAGCAGCACGAACAACGCGTAGAGCGCCAGCGCCGGTCCCAAAAACGTCAGAATGAACAGCTTCTGCTCCCGCCTTTTTGGGCGTTGGGCGTTAGGCGTTGGGCGTTGGAAATCGTTTCTTTTTATCACGACGTTCTCTTGTCTTCGGTAACTGGTTAAGACATTGGGAACAGGCTTTCCCTAACGCCTAACGCCCAACGCCTAACGCCAAACGCCTCTTATTGCGGCACTCCTTGCGGCGGGGGCTTATAGATGTCCGGGTCCCGGCGGATGTCCTCCATGCCCGCCTCCAGTTCTTTGCCGAACTGCTCCGGGGTGATCTTGCCGGCCAGCAGATCCGCCAGACCCACCTGCTCCGCGCCTCGCGTGAACTCCGGAAAGAGAGTATCGATCCGGTCGGAAAACAGGCGCGAGCTGGCGTGCATCACGTCCACCGCGCTCTGCAGATCCGGCGAGAGGGAAATGCCTCTCTCCGAGTTGCGGACGGGCGAGAGCGTATCGAGCTGGCGGGTATAGGCGCGGGCCGGGTCCATGCTGAGCAGGTACTTCAAGAAATCGACCGCCTCTTTGGGGTGCGGCGCGTCGGAGAAAGCAAAGAACATCTCGCCGCCTCCGCCGTAGATGGCGTGCGGGTCGCCGTGCCCGCCCTCCACGACCGGGACCGGAAAGCAGGCCATCTCGAAGCCGGGCGGGATCGCGTTCTTCATCTCGTTTTCGAGCCAGAGGCCGCAGAAAACCATCGCCGCGCTCCCATGCACCCATTCGAGCTGGCTCTCCGTATGGGTCATCGCCAGCGCGCCCGGCTCGAAATAGCGGGTCGCCATCTCCTGCACCAGCCGCGCCGCGTGGATGAACTCCGGGTCTGTGTACGCGCCGGGCAGGAAATCTTCCATCCGGTACCAGCGCTCGAACGGCACCAGGCGCTCGTAGAGGCTGAGCAGCGTCGCCCAGGCGTAATACGGATACTTGCCCTGGAAGGCCAGCGGCGCGATACCCGCCGCTTTGATCTGATCGCACAGATGCGTGAACTCCCCCCACGTCCTGGGCACCTGCCAGCCGTGCTTGCGGAACATGCGCCGGTCGTACCAGCAGACCCAGCAGCCTAAATTCGTCGGGACCGCATACGTATGTCCCTGGTACTGGTAATCGGAAAGAACGCCCTTCACGAGCGACTGACGCCACGTGATATTCGGCTGCCCATAGGCCGGGTAGTCGAGAGCCGCGTCCAGAGGATAGAGCTTGCCCGCCACGATCAGCTTCCAGACCGGCAGGCCGCAGCTCGCCAGGTCGGGCGGATTGCGGCGCAGGATACGCGGCTTGAGCTTCTCGTCCACGCGCGGATCGCCCCAGAGATCAATATGGATGCCGGGATGCAGCCGCTCGTACTGGCGGGCCATCTGCTTGTGCCACTCGATGCCGTAGCCGCCCTCGAAGACCGCTACCTCTAGCGTGATTCCCCTGCCCGGATCATCGCGCTGAAGCCGGCAGCTCGCGCACACCAAGCCGAGCAGCAACAGAATAGAAAAGCTCTTTCGCATGACCTTCCTTGAACACTCTTAGAGCCTGTACGCAAACCCGGGCCTGCCCCAGTAGGCAGGCTTTTCCGCCCGCCAGGGCAACGGGCAGGAACCCGTGGGCCGAAGGACCCCTAGACGGGTATTTCCACGCTTGCTGTGAAATATAAGCAGGCGTGGAAGGCATCGCTGCCGTAGAGTTAGTTATCTTTCTTTGGCTGGAAAGGAGCTAACTCATGGTCGACATCGATACCTTCCTGACCATATTGTACGTTCG
>DASRCN010000084.1:0-29137 GCA_035653075.1 Chthonomonadaceae bacterium
AGGGCTATGTCGCAAAGCGGCTCTGGGAGCGGCCATGCGCAAGCTGTTGATGATCGCCTATGGCGTCCTCAAGAGCCGTAAGAAATTCTGTGTGCCAGCCGAGCAAGCCGCTGCTTGACAACACAGTATCTCACGGACGCACCCAACCTCCTTATGATTCCCCTCTCCTTATGAAGGAGAGGGGGTTAGGGGTGCCGAACCGTTCCGAAGGTTCAAGCACCGATGGCGATGGGATAGGGGGTGAGGTCTGCCGGGTCGTTCACGGCCCGGCATTAGAATTGAATTTATGGTTCCCGATCCGCATCCGGAGTGTTCTTCAACTGGGCGGCCCGCGCAGCCTGGGTGCTCTGCAGGAACTGCCAGGAGGCGCTGTCACGGCGGCGCAATATCTCCGGCCGCATCACCAGGTACGAGAACGACTCCGCAAACCCCTCTTCCACGGAATAGCTGGCATAGCCGGTCACCAGATGGTGAGCGCGTTTCTGGGTGCGCCACAGGCGTGCGAAACGCGCCCGCTGATCTTCGGTGAGCATGTTGGCCCAGACGTAATGGCCGTACTCATGCGCAAAGACTATGCCCGCGCTTTGTTCATTCAGGGTCTCGCGCAGCGTAATGGAGGCCGGGTCGTCCTCATTGTCGCCGCCATCCAGGTAGCAGCCGTCCACGACCGTAGAGGCGTCTTCGGGGTTCTTATTGCCGCCGGAGCGTTCCACCAGCGCATCCATCTCGCCGTCGGAAATCTCCCGCACAAGGAGGGGGCGATCGATCTTCCAGGGATCCGGGATCCGGTCGTAGATGCGCTTCCACAAAGAAGCATGAGGCGCTCCTTCGGCAATGCGCAGACCGACTGCATGGGCTGCCGGCAGCCCATAGACCGAAGTCGCGACCCAGAGAAGACCGCAGACGATAAGTACGCGGAGGGCCGTTCGGCCCCGCCCCGCGTGAGTGAGACGCGAAGGTGGCACCATTGTTTTGCTACTCCAGGATCGGTAGAGTTCACGACAGTAGCAGCAAACGGAGCAACCTTCATGGATTGCAGCGCAAAATTCCCCAGGGCCGTGGCGGGTTGGCGAGGATGGCAGCAGGACCTCAAATCCGTGGCAAACCTGTCGAGTAGTTCATTATACACCAGATACACCAGTTTTTGGCGAATTTGCTCAGGTCGGTTTCTGAGGTATCGCCGGATCTATCTTAACTTAGATCGGACGGAAAGGGAAGGATACGTAGGGAGATATATGACGCGGTACAGCGAGCCTGCGTTTATTGCCAGATATTCTATAAGACTATCAGGGCTGAAGAGAGGGACTTCTTTTCCGATCTTGTCTATTCTGCGCCCGCCTGACCGTCCACAACAACCAGCCACTTCCGGCCCTTCCTGGCGCTATAAGCCAGGTGCTTGCCGTCCGGGCTGAAGAGCAGCGAGCCTTTCCCGATGGCATCGTACTCCGCGCCCGCCTGTCCATCCACAACAACCAGCCACTTCCGGCCCCTGAAGGTAATATAAGCCAGATGACGCCCATCCCGGCTAAAGACAGGCGACTGCCCATTCGGATCGACTGGCCTTAAACGCGTTTCTTAAACCTGGTACGCTTCCTGCGCCCCTGCGAGCGTGACATAGCACGCGCTAAGAATGCATAACGACCCGGCCAGGAAACTCCACTTGAGAAGCTTCGACATCGCCATACATCCCTTTCCCTACCTTCATCAGCAGCGAAGTTCATTGTAATGAGAAGAGGCTAGCGCGGCTCTCTTCAGAACGCGCGTTTGTACGCAGAATCGAAAGAACGGATCGCACTCCGCAATGTGACCGATACCGAGCGCCGACTATGCGGCTCCCGTAAGCATAAGATACCCGGTTGACGAGCGCCAGCGCTCTGCACTGGCGCTCCGCTGCTTCTGCCCTCTGGAATTCTTCCCACAATTTGTATTTTCTATTGACGTTCCCCTGGATTGACACGCGCCCGAATACGGGCTATCATAGCCAGGGAAAAGCATGGGAATGGAATCTGAGGTCGATCGAAGATGAGTCATACCAGACAGCTATTCGCGCCGCCGCCGAATGCGGAGACCCAGTGGCGGCGCTTTGAAAAGTGGATACAGAACGAGGCCAAGGACTTCTTCGACGGCGAAGGGCCGGTCGTGGGCGCCCGCGCGCCCGGTCGCCTGGACGTGATGGGCGGCGTCGCCGACTATTCGGGCAGCCTCGTATTGGAGATGCCGATTGCGGAAGCGGCCTGCGTGGCCTGGCAGTGGCGCGGCGACCGGCTCCTGCGCATCCGCAGCGTCGGCGTGGAGGCCGACGGCCTTTCTCCGGAGGTGGTCGTCTCGCTGGACGAGCTGGTGGACGCGCAGGGGAAGGTGCGGCCTGCCCCCGAAGTGCGGCAGCGGCTCATGCTGGACCCGAAAACGCACTGGGCCAGCTACATCGCCGGCTGCTTCTACGTTATGTTGGCCGCCTACAGCCGGGTGACGCGCGGCTATGCCGACGTGCGGATCGGGGAGCAGGGCGCCAACATCCTGGTCTGGAGCGACGTGCCGCTGGGCGCGGGCGTCTCCTCGTCGGCAGCCATCGAGGTCGCCACGGTGCATGCGCTGAGCGAGGCGGCGGGCATCCATCCCAGCGATTTGACCCTGGCCGCCTGGTGCCAGCGCGCCGAGAACACCATCGTCGGCGCGCCCTGCGGCATTATGGACCAGGTGACCGCGGCCCTGGGCCACGAAAATGCCTTGATCGTCCTCAAATGCCAGCCGCACGACCTGATGGGCAACCAGCGCATCCCGCCGGGCTGGCGCCTGCTCGGGCTGGATTCGCGCGTGAAGCATGCGGTCAGCGGCGACCACTACACGAAGGCGCGCGTTGGCGCGTTCATGGGGCTCAAGGTCATCCAGCTCGAAAGCGGCGGCAAGCTCCTCGACAACTACCTGTGCAACATGAGCCCGGAGGAGTTCGCCCAGTATCGCGAGATGATCCCGGAGACGCTGACCGGTCGCGAGTACCGGGAAAATTACGGCCTGCTTCCGGACCCCGTCACGACCGTGGACCCTGAAGTCGTCTACCATCCGCGCGCCTGCGCCGAGCATCCGATCCTGGAGAACGAGCGCTGCCGCCACTTCTTCGCGCTGATGCAGATCGCTACGATGCGTAGCGAGGAGGCGGGTCCGGACGAGGAGCCGCACGTGCAGGCGATGATCGAAGCCGGGCGTCTGATGTATGCCTCCCACGCCTCCTACAGCGAGCGGCTGGACCTGGGCGCGCCGGAAACCGATCTGCTGGTGGAGCTGGTCCGCGAGCGCGGAACGGAGCGTGGTCTCTACGGGGCCAAGATCACCGGCGGCGGATCCGGGGGAACCGTAGCCGTACTCTGCGCCGCCGATTCGCCGGATACCGACGCAGCCCTGGACGAAGTGTGCCAGGAGTACGAGCGCCGGATCGGCGTGCCGCCGCGACCGGTGGTGGGCAGCTCGCCGGGCGCGGTCGCCTTCGGCGCGCGCTTCATAACGAGGGGATGAAAGGAGAGCGGTATTGACTAAGGTGCGGAAAGCGGTCGTGACGGCGGCCGGGCGTGGAACGCGTATGTATCCGGCCACGACCACCATCCAGAAAGAGATGCTTCCGCTGATGGATCGCGATGGCATCTGCAAGCCGGCCATTCAGATCATCATCGAGGAGGCGCTCGAAAGTGGTATCGAGGAGGTCTGCCTGGTCGTCAATCCGCACAACCGCGAGCAGATCGCCCAGCACTTCGCGCCGCTGCCTCCGAATGAGCTGAAACTGTTCAAGGGCAAAGATTGGGCGCTGCTGCAGTCGGCGCGCATTCAGCAGATCGCCGCGCGCCTGACGTTCGTGGTGCAGGAGACGCCGGAAGGCTACGGCCACGCCGTCTGGTGCGCGCGTAAGTTCGTCGGCGACGAGCCGTTCCTGCTCATGCTGGGCGACCACATCTACACGAGCGGCGAGGAGCGCCGATGCGCCCGCCAGATCCTGGACGTATACGAGCGCTACCAGGCCAACGTCTCGGCCGTGCAGCAGACTCCCACAGAGCTATTGCACCTGTTCGGCACCGTGTGCGGCCAGCGTATCTGCGATACCCCGCCTACTTATGAGCTAGGGGCCATCTATGAAAAGCCGACACCGGAGTATGCCGAAGAGCATCTGCGCCAGGCCGACCTGCTGCACGGGATCTATCTCTGCTTCTTCGGCATGCACATCCTCACGCCGGGCATTTTCGACTGCCTCCAGTACGCCATCGACCACGACTTGCGGGAAAAGGGAGAGTTCCAGTTGACCAGCGCCCAGGAGCGGCTGCGCGCCGCCGGCGAGCGCTATCTGGCTTTTGAAGCCGTCGGCGACCGGCACGACATCGGCATCCCCTTCGGCTTTGCGCAGACGCAGGCTTCCCTGGCGCTCAATTCTGTCTTCCGCGACCAGATGATGGCGGCCCTGGTGCGCACCCTGGCCGTGCCTCAGAAGAACATCCCCGAAGCCTATCGATAAAGGGACGGTTACGGCAGCTTCACGGTGAGCGAACCGGAAAAACTGCCTCCGGTGAAGGTGCCGGTGAGGCTCAGCTTTGTCTTCGTGCCTGTGCCGCCCGCAAAGCCGGGGTAGGTCAGGAGCGTGGTCACAGTCGCGCCGGCCGGAATATCGCCCGGACTGATCGGCAGGAAGGTATCCGTAGCGGCCAGTCCCAGCGTCGAGGCGGTAATGGCGACATTCGGAGCCGTCAGGTAGCCTTCATTCCATAGGGAGACAAGGGCCGTGATCTCGCCGGTGCTGGGGTCCCGGCTGAGCTTCGCGCCAGCAACCTTGAGCGTGGTTACCAGCAGCGTAAAGCTCTTGTATTTGGACGTGCCCGCGCCGGGCGTGGTCACGGTGACGTGGGCAATTCCGGGAGTCGCGAGCAGCACGGCCGGGACGTCTGCCTGCAGCTCGTAGGCCGATACGTAGGTGGTCGTCAGCGCGGTCGTATTCGATCCCATCGTCCACTGCACCACGGAGGTAGCGGAGAAATTACTGCCCTTTGCCGTCAGCGTAAGATCATTCGGCCCACCCGCATCGATCTTAGTGGGACTGATACCCGATAGGATCGGAGCGGACGTCTGCGCTAGAACAGAAACGCTTTGGCTTTTCCGTCTGCAGGATGGTTGTCCAAAGAACAGCGGGGAAGGAGCCCCGCAGGCGGGTAATTCATGGCCCGGTAAATCAGCACAAGCCGGCCTGCCGATAAACAGGCCGGCCAGAAGCAGCATCGCGAGGAAGCAAGTCCTATGCATAGAGAAAGGCCCTCCTAATATGTGTTCTGCCATAAATACGCATCTAAAATCCAGGTAAAAAGAACCCACCCGGTAATGGATATCGGGTGGGTTTATATTGCGAGAGGAAGGGACGCTATTCTCCGCCGAGAAGAATGGAAAGCAGATTGAAGACGATGGAAGTAACGCCGAAGACCGAGTTGTCGGTCCAGACGCTGGTACCCCAGATCGCATTACTGGAGGAAAGCGTGTTCGTCCCCCAGATCGCGTTTGTGCCCCAGATGGCATTGGTGCCCCAAATCGCATTCGTTCCCCACAGCGCGTTGCTGCTCCCGATGTTGTTCATGCTAATGTAGACGTTGCCGGAGCTGTCGCGGTAGAGGGACGGGCTCATGGCGTACATCGTCGGCGTGGCCGTGCAGTTGAGCGCGGCAGGAATGTCCAGATAGCCGGCGCCGAAGGTGCAGGCATCGGCGCTGCCGTTCGGGAAGCCCCACTTGTCCGCCGACAGCATCAGGCGGACCTTGATCGTATCGGGCGTGAGCTTCGGATTGGCCTGCAGCATGAGCGCTGCAGCCCCGGAGACGACCGGCGTAGCCATCGAGGTGCCGGACAGGATGAAGTACTGCGGCTGGCTCAACAGGCCTAGCAGCGGCGGATTATACATATAGGCGGAAAGCGGCTCCTCATTGGTCAGACAGTTCTGCGTATCGAGCGAGCTGCCGGCATCCCGCAGGGAGACGACCTTATTGCCGGGCGCGACGATGTCGGGCTTGAGGATAAAGTCCAGGCGGCTGGGTCCGCGGCTGGAGTAGGTGGCGATACGGTCATAGGCCCGGTTGCCATTGTAGTTCTTCATCGCCCCTACGGTGATCACATAGGGATCGTTGCCCGGCGAGTTGATAGACCCGTAAGCCGTGCCGTAGCCCTCATTGTCCGAGCTGAAAATATTGGGAATATTCGACTGTCTGCCGTCGTTACCGGCGGCGCAGACGACCACGATTCCGGCTTTCCAGGCCTGCTCGACCGCCTGGCAGAGCGGATCGGTAGTATAGCTTTCCCCTACGGCATGGCCCATCGACAGGTTGATGATGCGGATATTGTACTTGCTTTTGTTATTGACCACCCACTGGACGGCGGCAACGACCGTGCTGACCGCAGCCGACCCGCTGGAGTCCAGGACGCGCACGTTCACCAGGTTGGCCTGCCGCGCGATCCCATAGAAGGTCTGATAAAACTGGCTGCCGGTGGAGTTGGCGCCGTTGCCGGCGATGATGCCGGCTACATGGGTACCGTGCCCGAACGCGTCGTCCGCGCTGGTCGTATTGGGCACAAAGTCGACGCTGGCGACGACCCGGCTCAGCTTCGTGCTCGGATTGAGCAGGTCCGGATTGGAGGCATGGATGCCGCTATCGACGACGGCGACGGTCACGCCGGACCCACTCAAATTGTACGGCGAAGCCCATGCGGTGCCGGCGCCGCTGTGACCGACGGTGAAGGCATCGGTCTTATGAACACGGACATCCGCGGAGAGATGCGTGACGAAGGGCAGAGCTGCCAGGCGAGGCAGATTGCGGGCGGGAACGTTTACGGCGACAGAAGAGATCAGCTCGAGGCGCCGATAGACGCTGGCCCCCAGCTCCTGGAGCTGCGCTTCGCGCTCTGAAGTCAGTCCGCCATCCAGCCGGACGATGACCTGCGTATCGCCGGAGAACGACCGGGAGGAGACGGCGTGCGCCAGGAAGAGATCGGCTTTGCCCGAGAGTATCTGCGCGGGAGACTGAGCGTGTGCAGAAGCACTGAGAGCTAGAATGGGAAGGACAGCCAGAGAGAGCTTCCACACCAGCACGCGATGAGGAATACGATGCGACCGGATCGGACGCCGGAAGCCGGTTCTGTTGCCGAACATAGTCTACTCCTTCGTAATCGTCGCAGTTCGGTAACCCGGCGGCCCTACTCAATACAGCGCAGAAGGAGCGTAGGCCCGTGGCTTTGCGTCCCGCCCTTTCGAGCGGTTTGCCTTTGTCGATTGCGAAGGATAGCTTGAATATAGAAATCCGCTCGGCTTGTTGTGGCCGCCTTGCGGGGGATACTCTGATTGAAAAGAATATCTAGAGGGTTATGCCGTTTTCGGAGAGGAGAGCTTGCTGGTCAATGTACGGGATTACCTACCCCCTCATTCCCCGTTCCAAGCAAACGTTCGGACGCTCAACGGTTCGCGTCCTCAACTTTGCATCCCTGGCCGCTCGAACGAAAAAGCGTGCTCTCGCTAGAGAATGGGGCAAGGGGCGGGCTAGGCGATCGGAAGGGGAGGATCCGGCTGTCACTCCCTTATGTCCAGTGAGTGGGAATAAAGAACTTGGGTAAGAGCAGAATAACTGGGTCATCCTCACCCCTCGCCCCTGTGAGCGAAGCGAACGTATCAGGGAAGGGGACTGAGGGGTTAGGTAGTTCAGTGAACGGGCGTTTCGTCCTTATTGTCGTGAGGATCGGGCCGGCCCATACCGTTATCGCCGTCCGCGTCGTGGCCGTCGACGTCGCCTGGGCGTGCTGGGAAGAAGCGGCGCATGTGGAGAATGCGCTCACGGCGGCGCTCCGCCTCCAGATTGAGCGCGCGGGCTTTGAGCAGGTCATTTAGCGAGACCATCCCCACCACCTTGTTTCCGGCCTCCCGATTGACGACGGGCATGTGCGTCCTGCCGGTCTGCGCCATGCGGTAGACCAGGGAGCGCAGCGTCTCGTCCGTGTAGGCGAATATCGGTTCCGGCGTCGCCAGCTCGGCAAGCGGCCGGCTGTGCCCGCTCTGCTGCTGCTCCTGCAGCCAGTCGCGCAACTGGCTGCGGGAAATGACCCCGACCAGATGGTCCTGACCGTTCAGCACCGGATAGACACGCTGCAGGCCCCGGTCGCCATGATCGTTCTGGATGCGCTCGGCCAGGTCGCGGACCGACGTGTCCGCATGCAGCGCCAGGATGTTCGGACGCATGACCTCGCGCACGAACAGGGTCTCCATCGGGTCCGTGGCGTACTCCTGGCTGAGATGGTAGCCGCGCCGGGCCACCTTCTCGGTCAGGATCGAGCGGCGCATCAGCAGCACGGTGACGCCATAGGACAGCGCCGACGCCAGCAGCAGCGGCAGCAGGACGTTGACGTCGTGGGTCAATTCGAGAGAGAAGACAACGCCTGTCAGCGGCGCGCGCATGGTGCCGGCCAGGGTCGCACCCATGCTGACCAGCGCCCAGAACCCGGCTCCCTGATGGGGCAGAAACATCGCCTCCACCCCGCCCAGCGCGCCGCCGACCATGAGCAGCGGCGCCAGCACGCCGCCGGACGTGCCCGATCCGAGCGAGATCGACCAGATGATGGATTTGACGATCAAAATACCCAGGATGACGGCGCTGGTCGCTTTGCCGGCCAGCAGAAGACCGATATTATCGTAGCCGACGCCCAGTGCGGGCGGGAAGATCAGGCCGCCGATGCCCACCACCAGCCCGCCGATGGCGGGCCACCACATCCAGTGGATCGGCAGCTTGTGGAAGGCGTCCTCCGCAGCATAGACCGCCTGGGTGAGCAGGGCGGAGAGCAGGCCCGCCAGAATCCCGACGAGCACGCATCCGAACAGGCTGGCAGGGCCGAGGGTGGCGGCATGGTGCGGCACGGGAAACATCGGACCCGCACCCAGGATATAGGGACGCGCCGCTCCCGCCGCGACGCTGGCGCAGGCGACCGGAATCAGGCTGCGCGGCTTCCACTCGAACAGCAGCAGCTCCACCGCCAGCAGCACGGAGGCGACCGGCGCGGCAAACGTGGCGGACATGCCGGCCGCCGCGCCGGCCACTAAGAGCGTCTTGCGCTCCGCGCTCGTTAAGTGGAAGAACTGGGCGATCAGCGAGCCGAACGCGCCGCCGGTCATAATGATCGGGCCTTCCGCGCCGAACGGGCCGCCGGAACCGATGGAGATGGCCGAGGAGACTGGCTTCAGGATCGCCACCTTCGGCTCGATGCGGCTGCCGCCGATCAAGATCGCCTCGATCGCTTCGGGAATGCCGTGCCCGCGAATCTTGTCGGAGCCGTAGCGGGCCATATAGCCGATGATGATCGCCCCGAGGATCGGGATGAAGATCTCCAGAACGCCAAGATGATTGGCGGCGGGCGATATCGGCTGGGCGCTCCATCGCTGGAAGAAGAAGAGGTTGTTGAAGAGATAGATCAGCCGCAGCAGCACCCACGCCACGAACGTCGCGACGACGCCGATGCCGATGGCGATCAGCGACATGGGGATGACCCAGCTCGTCGTCGTGAAGTCTCCCAGCTCTCCCGAAGCCTCGTTGTATCCCAGGCGATTGAGGAATGCGGTGATTCCTCGCCATCGCCTCACGTCCCACGCCGTCATTCTGCTCCCTCGAAACTAAAAAATGCCACGGAATTCACTCCTTGAGAATATCTTTCCACGATACAAATTATAGCACATAAAAGCCCGCCGTGGCATACGGTTTGCATGACGGCGGGGGTTTCCTCCGGTTCCGCGTTCCTGCGATGGAAGGAATTCCATCGCGCGTCTCACCGGCTTTGCAGATAGGATTGAATCAAGGCGGAAGCGGCCTCGTCACAGGCTTTGGCGGCTTCATCGCCGCCCTGGTTGGTGGCGACGAGCACGGCGAAGTCGCGCAGGGGCGCCATCCAGACCACAGCGAAGTTCTGATTGTTGCTTCCATTATGCATCAGCACGCGCCCACCGCCCCAGTCCCGCTCCGTGACCACCCAACCCGCCATGTAATCGCCGCCGGACGGCGGCGTGTGCAGCTTTCGGAAGGTCTCCGGCTTGAGGATTCCCGGCTTTCCCTGCTCTCCGGCCAGATGCGCCCGGATATAGCGCGCCCAGTCCCCGATAGAGCAGTGGACCGTGCCTGCCGGGCCGATGATGGGCGGGTTGTCGCTGAGCGGCCCCGGCTCGATGGGAATATGCCCGGCGCCGTCGAGCCGGTGCTGCCAGGGCTGGTCGATTTTGCCGTGCGTGCCCATCGCGCCGAAGCCGGCGGTCTTCATGCCCAGGGGACGGAACAGCCGGCGTTCCAGGAGGTGTTCCCAGGCCTCATTGGCGACGCGCTCGGCCATCGCGCCGGCTACGGTGTAGTTGCGGTTGGAGTAGAGAAAGCGCGTGCCCGGCGGGTAGGCGGGAGGCTCCTGGAGCACCATTGTCACATAAGCTTGCCGCTGCTGGCGCGGCGTGCCGGTCAGATGGTGCATGTCCAGAAATGTCTTGCCGTGCGGCCAGCTCTCCTCCGAAAAGCCGGAGCGCTGGGCCAGCAACTGCTCCAGGGTCACCGCGCGGTAGGCAGGCTGCATCGTCCCGGCCAGATCGGGGAACGCCTGGGCGAGCGTAGTGTGCCAGGAGAGTTTTCCCTCCTCCACCAGCATGGCAATGACGGTGGCCGTCATGGATTTGGTACAGGAACCGAGATGGAACTGGTCGTCGATGGTGACTGGGTCCGGGCTGCCATACTTGCGCACGCCGACCGCGCCGAGCGCCACCGTCCGTTCGCTCGTGACGATGGCGCCGGCCAGCGCGGGAAGGTCGTACTTTTGCCGGATCGGCTCCAGCAGCGCGCTCAGGTCCTGCGGGGTCTTCGCCCTCAAATCTAGCTTCTCCACTTTGACCGTTCCACAGGACAAAAGCAGCCCGCCTATCAGTAAAAAGGCAGCGCATCGATCCACCGTCACTCTCACCGCTCTAACGGGATGCATAAATCTCCACGACCTGCCCCAGAAGCCGCAGGGCATCCGGCTTGGGACGCTGGAAGGAGTTGCGCCCGATGATGGAGCCGAAGCCGCCGCCCTCTTTGATGGCGCGTATCTCGGCGAGCAGCGCCTCATCCGTCTCCTGCGGGCCGCCAGAGAAGATGACGATGCGCCGCCCGTCGAAGGCACACTGCACGACGTGGCGTACCCGCTCAGGCAGCGTAGCGATGGGGATATGCTGGCTCTCGTAGACCTTGCGGGCCTCGTCCTGCTCGATATGGGCGATGGGCAGCTTGACTTTAATGAGATGCGCGCCCAACTGCGCGGCGATGTGGGCCGCGTAGCCGGTCACGTCGATGGCCGTCTCGCCCTCTTTGCTCAGGCCGGACCCGCGCGGATAGGACCAGATGATGACGACCAGGCCGTTGCGCTTGGCTTCGGCGGCGTAGGCGCGGATCTGCTCGTACATGTCGATGCGGTTGAGCGAGCCGGGATAGATGGTAAAGCCAATGCCCACGCAGCCGAGCCGCAAGGCGTCGGCCACGCTGCCGGTCAGCGCCTGGTCGGGATCCTTCTCATTGAGCAGGACGTCGTGATCGTTGGCCTTGAGGATGAGGGGAATGTCGCCGGCAAACTCCCGTGCGCCCGCCTCCAGAAAGCCCAGGGGCGCGGCGTAGGCGTTGCAGCCGGCTTCGATAGCCAGCTCGAAATGATAGCGTGGATCGTAGGCGGGCGGATTAGGTCCGAAGCTGCGCGCCGGGCCATGCTCGAAGCCCTGGTCTACCGGCAGGATGACCAGCTTTCCGGTGCCGGCCAGCCGGCCGGTATTCAACAGACGCGCCAGGTTGGTCAGGGTGCCGGGATTATCGCTCCCGTACCAGCTCAGGATTTCGCGCACACGCGGTGTCATGACGTTTCTTGCTCCTTTCTTGGGATGCAAACTCTTGGTGACCTGGAACCTAAATGGGAGCGGCGGCAGCCGGAGTTCCTTGCGGACGCCGTACTCTGCGCGCCAGATAGGCGAACAAGCCGACGCTGAAGAGGGTGGATTCGGCCAGATGCAGCCATTCGACCAGGCTGAGACGGAACGTATCGTCGGGGACGTTCCAGGCGCTGGATCGAAACTGCACGACGTCTCCGCCTCCATTCAGTGTAAGCGCCTCCCATTGCGGCGTCAGAAAATAGGGCACGAGCAGATAGGTCCAGAGGGCATAATTGAACAGCAGGTAGGCAGCCAGCGTCACGTAACCTACCGTCAGCGCCGTGCGGAAGTTGGCGCAGTGGTAGGAGCAGACCAGCGCGACCGCCAGGTAAAAAGTCGCGCTGAGCAGGAACTTGACACCGAGCGCCACGATCCAGAGGCCGGGTTCCATGGCCCAGGTGACGTTCTGTATGATGAGCAGCAGCGCGAACGGCGGAAAGAGCACGATAAGGGTGGCCATCATGGGCAGGAGGCAGGCGAAGAACTTGCCGCCCAGAATCTGCTGCGTGCTCAGCCGCGTCAGCAGCACATCCTGCCAGGTCCGCTGCTCGTACTCCCGCGCGAAAGCGCCTGCCGCGAAGGCGGGCGCCACAATGGGCAGCGCCAGATCGACGAAGCGCCACAGCGGGGCGCCGTCCACCGTCGTCCTGGAACCGACCGGGAAGACGACCGTCATGCCCAGCGTCAAGAGCAGGATCGCCAGAGCCATCAGCGCCACGGCCAATACCGGCTTGCGCCGAAACAGGCTCTTGCGCAGATCGTTTATGAGGACCGGATTCATCCTGAGCCACCTCAAAGATAGATATTGGGCGGGGAGGGACTTCTTTCCTACCTGGAATCGCGAAACAGGCCGCTCCTGATTCCCTCAGAAGCGGCCCTGACCGGTCATTCTCTAAAAGTAGGTGTGGCGCTCGGAGCCGTCAAACCGCCCGCTATTGCGACAGCACGCCTTGAAAGCGGCGTCCCGAACCGCACGGACAGAGGTCGTTGCGGCCCAACTTCTCGGAAAGCTCCTTGTCACCATGCACGATCCGCGTACCCCGCTTGACCCATGTTTCCGAAGGATAGCCGCGCCGTCGCTTGCTCATCGGCTCAAAAGCAGAAGCTCTCCGCCTCGATATGCTCGAATTCGATCTGCTTCTCATTCTGGCTGCCCATTGTCATAACCTCCTCAAATGAATTGACAGACAACCCTCTTATCGTCCTGGCAGTGCTACATAGCAAAGAATAGCCATTTACCAGACAACTGTGATCACGCCCGAAGCGGTAATATTGGCATCTGCCGTGAGAAGGTCAACCGTTTCGCCATCGTCGAAAAGAACAAGCGCTGTCGCCACAATCTGCCGATCATGCATCTCTCCAATGGTCGTCAAACCATTACTCCGCTCAATGACGCACCGGTCCAATGGATAGACGACAATTCGCGGGTCGCTATCAATCACCGCCAGCACATTAGCGATGGAAAGGGGAACCCGACCTCGCTGAACGATCCAACAGGTTTCGGCAAGAGCGGTCGCCGGCAGAATCAACACACTAGCCGGGTTTTGCAGAATCACATCGGCATTGGGGCCAAGACGCGGATCGTTTCCGAGAAACCAGACTAGCGTATGGGTATCGATGACGTGGAGGGTTGCCATCGACTAGAACTCAATGTCTTCGCCGTGCCACTCCGCCGACTTGAAATCCTCTTCGGTCAGGTCGCGGAGTTGCGGAAATATCCCTTTGCGAATCATCCGGCCGTGTTGGTCAGCTTGTATCTGCTTGTCTGTCGAGGGGAGGGGGATGAGCCGAAAGCGCTGCTTGCCATTAAACTCACGGGCGTGTTGCGCGATCTCTTCCCAAGTCCCTTCTATGACTTGTGCCATCTTTCTCACCTCCGGTTCCATTGCTCATTATAGCATGAGTGCAAGAAAGGCATAGAGTCGACATTAAGCGACTAACGTTTAGCCGTATCCGCACTTTCATAGATCAATAGAACAGTCATCGCTAATTTTCTCTGTAATGATTTAGATCCGTATCGAAGGAGTCAGAGAGCTAAAGGGGAGCGTGGGTGTGGTGGCCGCGGCTGTAGACTTCGATGGCGGCCTCGTAAACGTCGTGGGTGCGGGCGGCGACGTTGGCCCAGGAGAAGCGCCGGGCGTATTTGAGGGCGTTGGCGGAAAGCGTCTTGCGGCGGGCCGGATCGTCGAGCAGAGAAAGCAGCTTGGCGCGGTAGTCGGCGACATCTCCGGCGCGGAATAGCTCCAGGCAGTCTACCCGCTCCTTGATCTCGCGGAAGCAGTCCAGATCGGAGGCCAGAATCGGCTTGCCGTGCGAGAGGGGGATCGTCACCGAATAGGAGCCGGTCGCCTGTGTGTGCGGCACCAGCACGATCTCGCTGGCGGCCATCGCCTCGGAGACGTCTTCGTCGGAAAGGAAGCCGGTGAGGATCACGCGGTTCTCCAGGCCGGCCCGCGCGATCGACTCCCGTAACTGCGCCTCGTAAGGGGCCATCTCCTCGGTGCGCGCCCCGCCCGCGATCACGAAGACCACGTCGTCGGGCAGCGAAGGCAAAATTTGCAGCGTCAGCTCGTAGCCCTTGTTCCAAGAGAGATAGCCAAAGATCGTCACCGCGCGGCGGCCTTCCAGCCCGAAACGCTGCCGGAACGCCTCGCCGTGGGTCGGCGCGGGCAAAGGCTCCGGGATACCTGCCGGCACGACCACGACGTAGGCGGGCTTGGCGCCGCGAGCGATCAGCGCCTGCCGCGCCGCCTCCGTATGCACGATGGTGAAGGCGGTCACGAAGGGCGCGATCTCGATGCTCTCCCGATAGGCCCGGTTGTGGACCAGGATCTGCTTGGCCAGCCACTTATGCGGGCGGCGCTCGGCCCGGAGTTTTAAGAGGTCGGCCAAGTCGTAGGTCGTGTGCCCGGTCAGGACCACCGGCTTCTGGATCAGGTAGCGCAGTTCCCAGTAGCCCGATGTCTTCGGCAGGACGCCGCCCCAGAAGCTGTACTCGTGCTGGATATGCACCACGTCCACGTCCGGCGCATTGAGACGCTCCGCCTGCTCGACGTAGTGCGCGGTCGGCTGGCGGCCCTCGGTGATGGGCACGACCTCGATCTCCATATCCGGCAGCGTCTGCAGCCCGGCGATCAGGGCGCGGGTGTACGCCGCGATGCCGCACCGCTCGCCTACCGTCGTCAGCATGGCGACTTTCATCGGACCAGCCCCACCCGGCGCAGCCGCCGCTTGACCGCCACGCCCAGTCGCAAAAACTCGTTCTTCGTCAGTCCGATGAGCATCACGAGGCGAATCGCCAACTGCGAGGACAACCCGGCGGTCTTCTTATAGTAGATCAGGGCGCTCTGGAACAGGCGCGCGGTCATCGCCCAGTTCTGCTGGCGGACGCTGGCCATCCAGTGGTGGACGACCCTCGCCTGGGGCACGTACATCACTTTCCAGCCCGCCTTGCGGATCCGCCAGCACCACTCGATCTCCTCATAGAACATAAAGAAGTCCTCGTCCAGCATCCCGACCTGATCCATGACCGTATGTTTGAGCATCAGGCAGGCCCCCGAGACCTCGTCCGTCTCCCACTCCACGTCGAAGTTATCCCGCCCGAAGTGCAGCACGCGGTCGAAGGCTGCCCGGTTAAGGTTACGGAGGCCGGAATGGCCCAGAAACTCGCGCCAGGGCGTAGGAAAGCGCCGCCCGTTGTGCTGCAGGGTGCCGTCCGAGTTGAGCAGCTTCGGACCGACCGCCCCGACCTCCGGATGCGTGTCCAGATAGCGAACGAGCGTGGTCAGGGAGCCGGGTTCCGGCTCGGTATCGGGGTTCAAGATCAGCACGTTTCGCCCGGCGCTGAGACGGAGCGACTGGTTGTTGGCGCGGGTAAACCCGGCATTCTCCCGATTGGCGATCAGATGCACGCCGGGGAACTCGGCGGCGACCATCGCCGCGCTCTCGTCCGGGGAGGCGTTATCGACCACGAACGTTTCCACCGTCAGACCCTCCGTGGCGGCTGGCAGCGCGCGCAGGCAGGCGCGCAGCAGGTCCCGCGTATTATAGCTGACGATGACGATGGAGAGATCCAAGCCGGCCCCCAGGATAAAGAAAGAAGGAAGAAAACAGTTTCTTCCTTCTTCATTCTACTACGTAATTTTCAACTACGTATTTAACGGCGGGCTTCGTCTCTGGGGAGATCATAGAGCCGCAAGGCGACCCCTTTAAGGCGCGCTTTATCCACATCGGCAGCGAGGGTACGAGGGACTGTGACGGTGCCGGGATCGCCGTCGCTGACGTAGCGGCGCTCGGGATGGCGCTTGAGGTCGTTCAGCCAGTAGGTCATGCCGTAGCGGACTTCCGAAGTCACAATGCGGGGCAGGTGCATGGGATCAAATTGAGGCGAGACCGGCGAGGGCGCCGGTCCGGCGCCGACCAGCAGCACGGCGCGGTTCGTATAGGGCTGCCCCTGATACGTCCCGGAAGCCAGAAGCGCCTGGTTGTGGGGCAAGATACCGTATGGCAGGGCCATGGTATCTACGCGAGCCTGGGGGACCATCTTGTGGATCAGCGTCACGCACGTCGCCAGCTCTTGCTGCACCTCTTCGTCCGACAGCTTTTTTAGAGAGCGGTGCGTGACCGTGTGGTTGCCGATCTCGCAGCCCATCGCCAGGAGGTCCTGCAGCTTCTGCGCGGCCAACTTATGCTGATCGAAAGCGCGGTTCGGCAGAACGAAGAAGGTCGCGTGCAGAGGAAAGTCCGGATGGGTCTTACCGAACGCCTGGAGGATGCCGATGGCGCAATCAGGGTCGAGCGTGCCGTCTTTGCGATAGTGGAATTGGCTGCCGCGCGCATCGTCGAAAGTGAGAATGACCGGGCTTTTGCCGAGTGGCAAGTCAATGCGGCTGTCCAGATACGCTTCCAGGGAAATGGGACGGTAGCCATCCTGGTACAGCCGCTCCAGGTCGTGGCGGAACGCGGCAACGCTGCGGTTTAGGCGCTGCGCAGGTTTCCCGATGTCGTGGTACATCAGAATGGGGACCACGCCGGCCTCGTTGGGCCTGGCCTGCGCCAGTTGCGCCGCCGTCAGTGTAGGTCGGATCTGCGCGTTCGCGCGTTGTTCGATGGGGTTAGAACGGCCGCAGCCTGCCAGGAGGGCCGGCAGGACGCACGCGGCGAGTGCCAGAGAGGTGCGGTGTTTCATGCGCATGTGTTCCTTATATTGCCTGCTACGTCGGTACTGCGGGGCGGATCAGTTTGCTATTCTATGACCGCCATCTAAACTCCTTCCCTCTGCTAAATTCCTGTACCTGCTGTCCGGTTGCTAGAAATAAACCACCCGCTCGCTTCGCTCCATCCATCACTTGTACCGGCAGCCTGGTTGCTTAAAATATCACCACCCACTCGCTTCGCTCGTTAGAGCCACAGAGGACACAGAGGAAAAACCAATGCGAGAAAAACAAAAGAGAAGAAAGAGGCGGGTGCAAATAGAAAAGCCTGTGCCTCTGCTATCCACAAAGGGAGAGCACGGAGAAAAACGATCCGGCTATAGAAGGCATTGGCTTTTCTCTGTGCTCTCGCTCGTCATGAATAAGAGGGAAAGGCTTGCTATACGTACGGCCCGATTCTGTTTTTCTCTTTGCTTTTCTCGCATTGGCTTTTCCTCTGTGTGCTCTGTGGCTCTAACGAGCGAAGCGAGTGGGTGGTGATATTTTAAGCAACCGAGCAGCAGGTATTGGCTGCGGACATGGCGAATGTTGCCGACAAAGGCAGGCACGTACAAAGTGACAGAAGGAGGGAGAGATGGCGGCGGAAAAGGTACGGTTTGGCGTGATCGGCACGGGCGGCATGGGATCCGGACACTGCAACATGATCCCCAAGATTCCGGAGACGCGGCTGACGGCGGTCTGCGACATCGATCCGCAGATTTGCGCGAGCATCGCGGCGCAGTATGAGGTTCCGGGCTTTACCAACCATCTGGAGCTGCTCGACAGCGGCCTGGTGGACGCGGTGGTCATCGCGACCCCGCACTATTTCCATCCTCCCATCGCCATCGACGCCTTCGCGCGCGGCCTCCACGTCCTCTCGGAGAAGCCCATCGCCGTGACTGTTTCCGCGGCGGACGCGATGATCGAAGCGGCGAAGGAGTCGGGCCGCAAGTTCGCGGTGATGTACCAGATGCGCACCGAGCCGCAGAATCGGGCTGCCAAGCAGGTGGTCGATTCGGGACGGCTGGGAAAGATCTACCGCACGAGCATGGTCATGGGCTGGTACCGCACGCAGGCTTACTACGATTCGGGCGGATGGCGCGCTACCTGGACCGGCGAGGGCGGCGGCGTGCTCATCAACCAGGCGCCCCACTCCCTGGACCTGTTTAGCTGGCTGGCCGGTCTGCCTGTCAGGCTCACCGGCCAGACTCGCACCCGCCTGCACGACATCGAGGTCGAAGACGAGGCATTCGCCCTTCTGGAGTACGCCAACGGCGCGCACGGCTACCTCTACGCCAGCACGACCGAAGTGCCCAACCACCAGATGCTGGAAATCTGCGGCGACCAGGGAAAGCTCGTCCTGCACGGCAGCAGCTTGCGGGTCTTCGCCGTCGACGGCTCGATCCGCGAGTTCACCGGGAACAGCACGGCGATGTGGGCCACCCCGCAGAACGAGGAGGTCCCGGTCGAGTTGCCGGAAGCGCCGTCTCAGCCGGGCCACGCTGCCATCACCCAGAACTTCGCCCGCGCCATCCTGTTCGACGAGCCGCTGGTATCGCCCGGCGCCGAAGGGCTGAACGCAGTCGAGCTGATCGGTGGAACGATCCTCTCCAGCAAGACCGGCAAGACCGTCTCGCTCCCGGTGGACCGTGCGGAGTACGATCGCCTGCTGACCGAGCTCAAGGCGACCTCCCGCGAAAAGACCCGCGTCCACGAGCAGCGGATCACCGATCCCAAATTCGCCTGAAAGAAAGTTGGGAATGAGCCGTAGTGAACAGGGAACGTCCGGGGTGCTGCCGTCGCAGTGGATTCGGCAGGCGATCGCCGAAGGAATCCTCTGTCCGGCGACGCCGATCTCGCCGGGCCAGATCCAGCCCAACAGTCTCGACCTGCGGCTGGGCGAGATCGGCTACCGGGTCCAGTGCAGCTTCCTGCCGGGACATGAGGGCGTAGACAAGAAGCTGGCGCGGTTCAAATGGTACGATTTGGGGCTTTCGGATGCAGGTACGGTCCTGGAGCGCAATCAGGTCTACCTGTTCCCCCTGCGCGAGCGGCTGGCGCTTCCGCCGCATATCGCCGTGCGCGCCAACCCCAAAAGCACGATCGGTCGCCTGGACGTGTTTACGCGCCTGGTCACAGAAACCGGTACCGCCTTTGACGAAGTGCCGGCGGGCTACCACGGAGCGCTCTATCTGGAGGTCGTTCCCCGCTCGTTCGCCATCAAGGTCCGCCCCGGTGACAGCCTCGGCCAGATCCGCTTTCAGGCCGGCGATCCCCAGTTTACCGACCTGGAGACCCAAGCGATTCTGGACCGCGAAGAGATCGTCCTCGGCCCGGACTTGCAGCCCTTGCGCTCGACGGACCTGCGTCTCGCCAACGGCGTGTTCCTCTCCGTGCGCCTGACCGGCCCGATCGACTCGACCATCGGCTACCGGGCGCGCAAGAACACGCCACCCATCGACCTGCGAGCCATCGGGACCGTGCCCATTCGGCGCTATTGGGAGCGGGTTTATGGTCGTCCGAGCGCTCCGGTCATCCTGGAGCCGGACGAGTTCTACATCTTCTCCTCGCGCGAGCTGGTGCGCCTGCCGCCGGAGTTTTGCGCGGAGATGATCCCCTTCGACGCCAGCAGTGGCGAACTGCGCACGCACTATGCCGGCTTTTTCGACTCCGGCTTCGGCTACGCCGCCGGCGCCCCGCCCGCGCAGAACGCGGCCGCCGTCGTGCTGGAAATCCGCAACCGGGACGTGCCCTTCCTGATCGAGGAGGGGCACCCTCTCTTCCGGCTGCTGCTCTTGAAGAACACGGAGCCGCCCGAATCGCTGTATGGCGCGGAGATGGGCTCCAACTACCAGGCCCAGCGCCTGCGTCTCAGCAAGCAGTTCCAGCCGCCGGAAGAAGAGGAGAGCGTTCCCACCGACTATCAATCCCATCTGCCATTTTGATCGGTACTTTTATCAGGTAAGCTAACAGCAACTTCTCCCCGGTCTCATGGGGATGTCCGAAACCAGGAGGTTTCACGCTATGTTCTCTCTCCGACATCCGATTTGCCGAAGCACGTTATTCTTCGTACTGGGTATCGGCGGCCTCGCAGTGCTTGCCAGCCTCGCCTCTGCGAACGCCTACCGCCAGGTTGCCGGTCGCGCGGAGACCGTCCGTCTGCAGATCGTTCCTTCCGGCGCCATGCGGAGGATCGGTTTCTATATGCCGCAGCGTGTGGAGTTGACCGACAAGAAACCGGATGGCCTCCAAAAAGCGCCCGCCGATCTGACCGCGCCGCTGTATGGCGTGCTGACGATCGGACCGAAAGAGCGACCGGCCTCTATTATCGTCATCATCGATGAGCCCGAAGGCAAGGACGCGCGCCTCTTTGTCGATACCAACGGCAATGGCGACCTGACCGACGATCCCTCCACCGAATGGAAAAAGAACACCTATCCGGGCAATGGCGGTAAGCAGTACACGACCTATATGGGCGGCGCGTCCGTCCAGGCGCCTGGCATCGGCCAGCCCGTTCATCTGGGCATGTATCGCTTCGATAAGAACGATCCGGACCGAGCGCAGTTGAAAAGCACGCTCTTCTACTTCCGCGACTATGCCTACGACGGTCAGATGCGGCTGGGAAGCAAGAGTTATCACGTCATGCTCTCCGACGATCTGGCTACGGGGGACTTTCGCGGCAAGCCGGATGACAAACGGTCGGGCGTAGATCTGCTCATCGACGTGAACGGCAACGGCCGCTTCGATCCGCGCGGCGAGATGTATGATGCCACCAAGCCGTTCAACATCAAGGGCACGACATACGAGATCGCGGACATGGACCCTTCCGGCAGCAGCTTCAAAGTGGTCCAGTCCTCCAAGGCGGTCGCCGAGATTCTGCCCCCACCCGACCTGAGCGCCGGACATAAAGCGATTCCCTTTTCGGTCGTGACCACCAGCGGCCGGACCATCCATTTCCCCGGCAGCTACAAAGGCAAGGTCGTTTTGCTGGACTTCTGGGCGACCTGGTGCGGCCCCTGCCGTGGCGAGCTTCCCTACCTGACCAAAGCCTACACGAAGTACCACCCGCAGGGCTTCGACGTGCTCGGCATCAGCCTCGATCAGGCGAACAACGGCCCTCAACTGGCTGCCTTCACCAAAGAGAACAACATGCCCTGGCTCCAGGTCTATGACGGCAAGTTCTGGAACGCACAAATCGCACAGACCTACGTGATCCAGTCCATCCCACACGCCTTTCTGGTCGATGGCGATACGGGCACGATTCTCGCCGAAGGGGAAGGCATTCGAGGCGAGAATCTCGCTCCGGCCATTCAGAAGGCTCTGGCAAAAAAGAAACAGACGCATTAACGCCTGTCAGCGCGTTGCGTCTCCGGTTCCATTAACTTACATCAACACATCTCCCTGGTAAGAAACGGCAAAAGCCGGGTCTCTCCTTTCCCGGTGAGCGAAGAACGGTTTAGAGCCTGTACGGAAACCTGCTGGCTTCTTAGCCGGGCATTGAAATACCCGTCTGGGGGTCCTTCGGACAACCGTCCTGCGGACGGGAAAGCCTGGAGGCTCGTGGAAATACCGCGTTCCCGGACAGGCTCTTAGGGAAGGGGGATGGGGGTCAGGTAAATTCCGTGCAGTTAACAAAGCTCCAGCTCCTCGGCTTCAAGACCTTCGCAGACAAAACAGAGATCGAGATCGATTCCGGCCTGACGGCCATCGTCGGTCCCAACGGCAGCGGCAAGTCCAACGTGGTGGACGCGCTGCTGTGGGTGCTGGGCGAGCAGAACCCGCGCATGCTGCGCGGCAACTCCGCCCAGGACGTGATCTTCTCCGGGACCGACAAGCGCAAGCCGCTCGGCATGGCCGAAGTGCGCCTGACCGTCGACAACGGTGACGGCGCGCTGCCGATCAAGTTCTCCGAAGTCACCATCGCGCGGCGCATCTATCGCTCCGGAGAGAGCCAGTACCTTATCAACGGCGCGCCGTGCCGCCTCAAAGATATCGTCGAGCTGTTCCTGGATACGGGCGTGGGCAAAGGCGCCTATTCCGTCGTCAGCCAGACCGAGATCGACGCCGTGCTCTCGGCGCGACCGGAGGACCGGCGGGAGCTGTTCGAGGAGGCGGCGGGCATCAAGAAGTACCGGGTCAAGAAGAAAGAGGCCCTGCGCAAGTTGGAGGCGGCGGAAGGAAACCTGACCCGCGTGCGCGACATCCTGAACGAGCTGGAAGAACAGCGCGGGCCGATGGAGCAGCAAGCGCAGGCGGCCCGCCGGTACCTGCTGCTGCAGGAGCGGCTGCACGAGATCGAGGTCGGGCTGCTGGTCGCCGAGCTGCAGAAGGCGGACTACGAGCTTTACGCGGGCCGGCAGGAGCAGGAGGACGATCAGGCGGCGCTGCTCAGGCTGGACGCGGAGCTGGCGCGGCTCGATCGCGTCGCGAATGAGGTCCGCGAGCGGCTGGCCCTGACGGAAGGCGAGATGGACGCCGTGCGCGCGGCCCAGCAGAACGCGCTCTCGCTGGTCGAGCGCACGGACAGCCGGCTGGCCCTGATGACCGAGCGGGGTCAGACGGCGCAGAAGAGCCAGGAGCGGCTGGCCGAAGAGCTGGAAGAGATCGCCGCGCGGACCGGTCAAATTGCGGCGGCCATCGAGGCGGCGCGCGTCGAGCTGGAAGAGACGGAGGCGGAAGAGGCCGGGCGGCGCGAGGAGTGGTCGGCGCAGAAGGCGGCGCTAGAGACGTTGGAAGCGGCCGTGATGGAGGCGATGCGCCAGGCGGAAGAGCAACAGGGCGAGCGGATGCGGCTGGCCGAGGAGCGCGCAAGCCGGGAAGCGGCCCTGAAGGCGGCGCGCGAGCGGCTGGCGGAAGCGCAGATTCGCGCCGAGCGGCTGACGGCGGAGCTAGCCACGCTCACACAGGCGCTTACGGAGGCGCAGGCCCGCCGGTCGGAGTTGGAGAAAGCGCTTCAGGAGCAGCGGGCGCAGCGCGAACAACTGGCGAAAGCGCGGGCGGAAGTCGAGGCGCGGCAGCAGTCCGTGCAGGCGGAGCAAGTCACCACGCGCGCCGCCCTGGACACCGCCCGCCGCACGCTGGCCGAGCAGTCCGCCCGGCTCTCCACGCTCACCGAGCTGCAGGAGAGCCACGAAGGGTTCTATCAGGGCGTGCGCGCCGTGCTCACCGCCCGCCAGAAGGGGCAGCTTAACGGCCACTATCGGGCGGTCGTGGACCTGCTCACCGTGGCGGAGCCGTATCGAATCGCCATCGAGGTGGCGCTGGGCGGCAGCCTGCAGGACATCGTGACGGAAACCGAGGTGGAAGCGAAGGCGGGAATCGAGTGGCTGAAGCGCAACCGGGCGGGCCGGGCGACCTTCCTGCCGCTGCCCCTGCTGCGGCCCGCGCCCGGTCTTTCGGCACGGGAGGTGAAGGGCCTGCCGAACGTCGAGGGCCTCGCGAGCGATCTGGTGGGATTCGACCGCCAGTACGCGCCGATGGCGCAACTGCTGCTGGGCCGCGTGCTGGTGGTCACGGACATGGACGCCGCCCTTGCCCTCTCCCGCAAGGTGAACGGCTGGAGCAAGATCGTCACCCTCCAGGGCGAATTGCTGACGCCGGGCGGCGCGCTGACCGGCGGCTCTTTGCAGGGACGCGGGGCGCATCTGGTGGGCCGCAAGGGGGAGATGGACGATCTCAAGGCAGCCCTTCCCAATACGCGCTCCGAAGTGGAGCGGCTTTCGGGCCAGGTGGAGGCGAACGGACGCAAGCTTCAAGAGCTGGAGGCCGAGCGCGCCGATCTGAGCCGCAAAGAAGCCGCCGCGCAGGCGGAGATCGCGGGAACGGAGAGCGGCTGCGCCGCCGCCGAGCGCGAGCAGAACCGCCTGGGACAGGATCGGGCCGAGCGGGAGGCGGCGCTTACGGCCGTTCAGACCCAGATCGAGACGCTGCAGGCGGAAACCGACCGGCTGGCGGGGGCGCTGGAGTCGGATCAGGCGGCGAATATGAGCGCCGACGACGCACTGGCGGCGCTTACCGAAGAGACTCGCGCCCTGGCCGCCCGCCGCGACGGCTGCCGCGCCCGCGCCATCGCCCTGGAAGTGGAGGTCAGCCGCCTGCAGGAGAAGCGCGAGGGATTGCGCCGCGCCCTGGCCGCCGATAGGGCTGCGCTTGCCTCCTTAGAGCAGCAGAGCCTGCAAAAAAGCGCGCAGCGGGCTACCGCGCAGACGGAAGGCGCGGAGGCGACGGAAGAGCGCGAGCGGCTGACCGCCCAGTCGGAAACGGCGCGCGAGAACCTGGCGAAGGTGGAGAAGGAGCTGGCGCAGTGGCGCGACCGGCGTCAGGCGCTCCTGACGGAGAGCTTCGAGACCAACAACGCCATCAAGGAGACCACGCAACGCCGTTCAGAGGTGACGCAGCAACTGCATGCGACCGAGCTGCGTCTGGCGCGCCTGGAAGTGCAGATCGCGCAGGCCACCGAACGGCTGCAGGACGAATACGGGATCAGCAAAGAAGAGGCCCTCGCCCGTCCGGAGGATGTCTCCATCGACAAGAACACAGCCATGGAGGTCGGGCGGCTGCGGCGAGAGATTCGCGGGATGGGGCAGGTCAACACAGGCGCGGTGGCCGAGTACGAGCGGCTTACCGAGCGCTACGAGTTCCTCGCCGCCCAGCGCGCCGATTTAGAGCTGGGCCGCGAGGCGCTGCTGGCGACTATTGCGGAGATCGACGAGAGCACGCGCGGGGTCTTCATGGAGACGTTCGAGGCCGTAAAGGTCGAGTTCGAGCGTCTGTTCCAGCGACTCTTCGAGGGCGGCAGCACGAAGCTGATCCTCACCGATCCGGAGGACCTCTTGGAGACGGGCATCGAGGTGATCGCGCAGCCGCCGGGCAAGAAACCGCAGAGCCTGTCGCTGCTCTCCGGCGGCGAGCGGGCTTTGACGGCGACCGCCCTCCTCTTTTCCTTCCTGGCGGTCCGGCCCAGCCCGTTCGTGCTGCTGGACGAGGTGGACGCGCCACTGGACGGGGTAAACGTGGAGAAGTTCACGCAGCTCGTGCTGGAGTTCAGCCAACGCAGCCAGTTCCTGATCGTCACGCACAACCCGACGACGATGGAGGCCGCCCCCACCTGGTACGGCGTGACGATGCGCGAGCCGGGCGTCTCCAGTATCCTCTCCTATCGGGTCCCGCAGGAGAGCGCCCCCTCCGACAGCGATTCCGCCGTCGTGCTTACACGCTAAGGCCCCCACCCTCTTCCCGTCCCCAATAACTGGGGAGGGGAGATTTGAATAGAATCTCCCCCTCTGCTTACGAAGGAGAGGCAGGGCCGCAAGGCCCGTGGTCGGTTAAGGGGGTGAGGTCTGTCCCCCTCCGCTTTTAGAGGGTCGGCTTGTTCGGGGAGACTGGAGTGGGCTGGGCGAGCGGTCGATCCTCTTCTTCTGCCGTGGTCGTGGCTATTTTTGGCGCGCTGGTCGCAAAGGGGAAGCCGCGCTCCTGGCCGGGAAAGCCCTCAGTATGCGGTGTGGCGGCGGTCTCTAGCCGAATATAGGTGATGTGCGCGAAATTCAGAATGAGCCTTCTTGTGACACCATGCTCGGAGAGCTCGTAGGTCCCTCCTCCCGGCTGCTGCGTCTTCAGAAAACTCTCGTAGTCATTGAGGAGTATCTCGTAGGCTTTGTCGTCCATCGTATACTCCTCGAACGGATACCCTGTCCCTGTGCTGCCGGTATACCGGATCGCTAATCGCTTCATGGCTATCCTCCCTCTGTCAAACACGTCGAGCGCTGGTATCCATCAAATTCGCCAGCCCCTCCACAATTCCTGCAGCGAAACAGGCATTGCGTACGCTTAAGATTCCTTCGGCTCAGCGACACCTACGATGGGATGCGGTACGTACGGCCCGTTCGAGAATGCGTAGGCAAAGGAGCGATGTAGGAAAGGTAGCCTCATAATGAACAACTACCTTCTGTTTGCCATACAGTTTCGGGTGAAACGACAGATAATATCTATAAGTCCCAAGAACAAATCGCTGCCTGGGGGAATTCTGGTGAATTTATCGCGAGAACGCCTGGAACAGATCACTGCCTGCTGCTTGCGCGCAGGAATTGCTAGCGTGTGCCTGCTGGTGTTGGCTTCCTGCCAGCGCAATCAGCCTATTCGGCCTGCGGAATCTCCTGTCCCGCCGCAGTCCGTCCAGCAACCTTCTCCAAATGGATCTGCAAAGCAGGTCATCGATCTGGCCGGACTGGCTTCGTATCGCTATGCGGTCATTGCGTCCGTCGGAAGCCTGAAGGCGGTCAGTAAAGCGAATAAGGCGCTGCAGTCGGCGGGAATCGCCTCGTATACCATCGGCTCGCGCAACACCTTCAAGATTCAGGTCCGCGAGCAGGACCGGGAGCGGGGGATAGGAGTTTTGAAGGCCAGCTCGCTAGCAGACCACTATGCCCTCGTCCTGCCCCAATGACGCTTCCTCACGATGTTAAAACTCTTTTTCACCGCGTTGAAACCCTTCTCTGGTAGAGCGTACTAGCTTCCGGAATAGCTCCCCCTCGCCCTTGTGGGCGAGGGGGAACTGGGGGATGAGGGGTCACATCCGAAACACGCCGAATTTCGTGTCTGGAATCGGGGCGTTGTAGGCAGCGGAGAGGCCCAGACCGATCGCCATGCGGGTATCGACCGGATCGAGGATGCCGTCGTCCCAGAGGCGAGCGGTGCTGTAGTAGGGGCTGCCCTCCCGCTCGTAAGTCTCTAAGGTCGGACGCTTGAACTCGGCCTGCTCCTCTGGAGAGAGCGTCTGGCCGCGCGCCGCCAGTTGGTCGATCTTGACCTGCAGAAGGACGCTGGCGGCCTGCTCGCCCCCCATCACGGAGATGCGCGCGTTCGGCCACATCCACAACTGCCGGGGTCCGAAGGCGCGCCCGCCCATGCCGTAGTTGCCCGCGCCGAACGAGCCGCCGATAATGACCGTGAACTTGGGCACGGCGGCGTTGGAGACGGCCATCACCATCTTGGCGCCGTGCTTGGCGATCCCCTCATGCTCGTATTTGCTGCCCACCATGAAGCCGGTGATGTTCTGCAGGAAGACGAGCGGGATAGCCCGCTGGCAGCACAGCTCGATGAAGTGCGTGGCCTTCAGGGCGCTCTCGGAGAAGAGGACGCCGTTGTTGGCGAGGATGCCGACCGGATACCCCATCCAGCGGGCAAAGCCGCAAACCAGCGTCGTGCCGTATAACGGCTTGAACTCGGCGAACTTGCTGCCGTCTACCAGGCGGGCGATGATCTCGCGCACCTCGAACGGTTGGCGCAGGTCGCGCGGGAGGATGCCGTAAATCTCCTCCGGCTCATAGAGCGGGTCTTCCGGCGGCTCCAGTACGGCAGGGACCGCCTTCCAATGGTTGAGATCGGCGACGATCTGGCGCACGATCCGGAGGGCCTCCGCATCGTCCTCGGCTTCATAATCGACCACGCCGCTCAGGCGCGCATGCACGTCCGCGCCCCCCAGATCCTCGGCGGTGACGACCTCGCCAGTGGCGGCTTTGACAAGCGGCGGCCCGCCCAAAAAGATCGTGCCCGTGCCTTTGACGATGACCGCCTGATCGGACATGGCGGGCACGTAGGCGCCGCCGGCGGTGCAGCTTCCCATGACGGCGGCGATCTGGGGGATGCCCATCGCCGACATCTGCGCCTGGTTGTAGAAGATGCGCCCGAAGTGCTCGCGGTCGGGGAAGACTTCCGCTTGCAGAGGCAGGAAGGCGCCGCCCGAATCGACCAGGTAGATGCAGGGCAGCCGGTTCTCTCGTCCGATCTCCTGGGCGCGCAGATGCTTCTTGACGGTGATGGGAAAGTAGGTGCCGCCCTTGACCGTGGCGTCGTTGGCGACGATCACGCACTCCTGGCCGGCGACCAGCCCGATTCCCGTGACGATACCGGCGCCGGGCGCTTCGTCCTCGTACATGCCATAGGCGGCGAGGGCGCTCAATTCCAGGAACGGAGAACCAGGATCGAGCAGGGCATCGATGCGTTCTCGCGCCAGCATCTTGCCGCGCGCCCGATGCTTCGCGACGGCCTCGTCCCCGCCCCCGCGCTTCACCGCTGCCTGCGCCTCCCGCAGCGCGGCGGCCAGCTCCCGATGGTGGACGGCGTTCTCCCGAAAGGTCGGGGCCCTGGAATCTATTCGGCTCTCGATGATTTCCAAGTCGCTTCGCTCCTCGTAAGGGAAAAGCAGCCTCGCTTCGCTCGGCAGGGAAAAGAGTGAAGATAGAAGGGAAAAGAAGAATGCGGAAACGTTTTTATCTTTTCCCTTTTCCCTTCCATCTTTTCCCTCTCTTGCATCTTTTCCTGCTCCGCTGGCATCTAATAGCGGATATGTCCGCAGGAGAGGGCTGTGGTATACTACAGACGGCGTTATTGCTATCAAAAATCAGGAAGCCGAGGGTAGGTAACAATGACGATGCCCCCACAGGTGCAGTCTCCTGGCAGCCCGGATGCTGCCCGGCTCAGGCAGCCTCTGCCGTTCCCGGCAGTGGAGTTGTTGCGTCAGATGCTTCTTGCGCGGGAAGGCGACCGCCGGGAAGCCATCTTCATGCGACAGGGCAAAGGATGGTTCCAGGTGTCTTCGATGGGGCACGAAGCCCTCGCCGCCCTCATCTATGCCCTCCAGCCGGATGACTACCTCTTCACCTACTACCGGGGCCGGGCGCTCATGCTCGCCAAAGGCGTTTCCTCTTATCAGTTTGCCCTCGATTTCCTCGCCCGCACCGGTTCCACCTCCGAAGGCCGCAACATGCCCGCTCACCTCAGCGTGCGGGATAAAAATATCTTCCCTGTCGCCACGCCGACCGGAGCGCAGTGTCTTCCGGCGTGCGGAGCAGCGTGGGGCTTAAAGCGAGCGGGCCAGGGACAGATGGTCTTATGCACCATCGGCGATGCCGCCACCCGCCAGGGCGAGTTCTATGAGGCCGTCTGCTTTGCCGTGCAGGAGCAGTTGCCCGTT
>DASRCN010000085.1:0-21502 GCA_035653075.1 Chthonomonadaceae bacterium
GCTGCAGCAGGCGCTGAAAGCGCTGCCTGCCGACTACCGGACCGCTATCCTGCTATGCGATCTGGAGCAGCGCTCCTACCAGGAGATCGCCGAGGCCATGCATTGCGCCATCGGTACGGTGCGCTCCCGAATCCATCGCGCTCGGACGATGTTAAATAAGCGTCTTAGCTCTGGAGCGCAGGGCGAAGCCTGGCAGCGTTCCCGCCAGCCGCGCGCGGCGGCTGCAAGAGTGCCTCTGAAGGCCGGGCGCTGACGCTCGGCCCACAGACGGCGGAAGTCTGATGGTCGCGCGCGGACGCGTGGTCAACAGATGTATAAAAAAGGGCCACTCATCTCTTCGACAGGAGGCTCTTTGCTGTTTTTTCTTCCCTCCATAATCCGCCATTTCGCGGATGTTTCTCTCTGCAAATACCCGCATACTAGAACCGTATGCTGGCCCGCCAGCCAGGGCGTCCACTTCTCTATGCCAGAAACGCCCGGCGATGGAGCCAGGTAAGCTAACGGGTTCCGCATAGAGAGGCTTTCGGGACCGAGGAGGTAGGGCGATGAAGTGGTCCTGGTGGATCGGCCGGATCTTCGGCATCGACATCTATATGCACAGCACGTTCTTGATCCTGCTGGCCTGGATAGCGGTGAGCGACTATCTTCACGGGCACAGCATTCTGGCCGCGCTGATCGGAGTGCTGTTCATCCTCTGCCTGTTCGGCATCGTCATCCTGCACGAGATGGGCCATGCGCTGATGGCGCGGCGCTTCGGCATCCGCACGAAGGATATTACCCTGCTGCCTATCGGCGGCGTGGCGCGCCTGGAGCGGATGCCGGAAGATCCGAAACAGGAGCTGCTGGTCGCCCTGGCCGGCCCGGCGGTCAACATTGTGCTGGCGGGCCTTTTGTTCGCCGTGCTGGCGCCGCTTCTGGGAACCACGGCACTGACGAGCTGGAGCGATGCTGCGCCTATCGGTACGCAGTTCTTGGTCCAGATGCTGTGGGTGAACGTGGCGCTGGCCGTATTTAACCTGCTGCCGGCTTTCCCGATGGACGGCGGGCGGGTCCTGCGCGCCCTGCTGGCTATGCGCATGAACTACGCGCAGGCTACAAAAGTAGCGGCCCATATCGGGCAGGGTATGGCGGTCGTGTTCGGTCTGGCCGGGCTGTTCTTCAATCCGTTCCTGGTCATCATCGCCCTCTTCGTGTGGGTGGGAGCGGGCCAGGAAGCAACGTCGGTGCAAATGCATTCCGTTTTGAGCGGCATTCCCCTCCGGCAGGTCATGGTCACCGACTTCCGCAGCCTCGATCCGCAGGACACGTTGGCGCGCGCCGTCGATTACACGCTGGCCGGCTTTCAGCAGGACTTTCCCGTCCTGCAGGACGGTCAGGTGGTCGGCGTTCTGACCCAGATGGACCTGCTGGCGGCCCTGGCGCAGGGCGGGTTGCAGACCCCGGTCGGCACGGTGATGGAGCGGCGATTCGAAGTAGCCGATCCGGCGGAGATGCTGGAACGCGCGCTGACCCGGCTGGAGAACAGCCGCAGCCGCACGCTGCCGGTCCTGCAGGGAGGACAGTTGATCGGCGTGATCACCACCGAAAACCTGAGTGAGTTTTTGATGATCCAGTACGCGCTGAAAGAATCGCATACGCGGCCCCTGGCCGCGTAAAGCTTTGCGGGTTAAAAAGGGAAAAAACCGGCCCCAAAATCCGCCATTTAGGGGATGCCTTCCCTCTGAGAACGCTCCATAATGGGCCTGACAATCGATCAACAACGCGCAGTGCAACTGCAAAGATGCTGACGGGATGTCGCAGGAAACAGGAGACAAAAATGGCGGTCTCGCATTGGGATAACGATACGATGCAAGGAGAGGTCTATCTGGCGGGCGAGCGCGTCCCCTCCGGGAATTACAGACAGATCGGGACCCGCCGGAGGATCTTTCTGCCGCACGAGGACTATTTACCCGCCAGCCTGGATGGCCGTGTCGCTGTCTATGAGCGCATCGATCATACCTGGAATCAAATCCGGCAACGGCACGAGCAACGAACGGACATCCCGCAGCGCCCGCCAAAGAGGTGATTGTTTTTGGGGCGCCCTGTGGCCCCTATTCCCGAGGCGTCAACGAAGCGCACGGGAACATCGAGACACGACTACCAAAGGAGGTAGAGACCATGTCTGAGCACAACAACCAGGCCACCATCGCGCGACGTACTCCCCCGGCTCCGGCCCGCTGGAGCCCCTTCGAGGAGCTGACCGAGATGCGCCGCCAGATGGACGACGTGTTTGGCCGCATGTTCGGCTACACGCCACTGGCCCAACTGATCCCCACGGAGACGGTCGTCTTCGAGCCGTTCGTGGACATCTACGAGACCAACGACAAGATTCTGCTTTTCGCCTCGCTGCCCGGCTATGCTCCGGAGAACATCAATGTAGAAGCCACCGGAGAGACCATTACCATCTTCGGAGAGCGCAAGCCGCTCTTTGAGAACGAGAAAGCCATCCCCCACAAGCAGGTCGGGCTGGTCAATGCCGGCAGCTTCCGCGCCAGCTATACGCTGCCGATCGAGGTAGACCCCAACAAGATCAAAGCGACCTTCTATCACGGCGTGCTGCAGCTGGAGCTGCCCAAGACGGAGAAGGCGCGCACCAAGACGGTCAAGGTCAATGTGATCCCGGTCAAATGACCACCGCCTGAGAGCCTGTCCGAAAACTCGGTACTCCTACGAGGAGACAGGCTTTTCCGCCCGCCAGGGCGGTTGGCAGCTTTGCTGCCTGCCAGACGGGTCGTTCACGGCCCGGCTAAGAAGCGGGCAGGTTTTCCGTACACGCTCTGAGAGGCGACTACCCATCTAAACTCGAACCAAGCCTGCGTCCGAGCCGCGCCCCGGCTCGGACGCAGGCTTTTGCATGCAGGCTCCAAGAAAATAGGGCCTTAGAATCCGCCGTTTCGCGGATAGACTTTGACCGTCCACGCCTGTATCATTTTAAACGTAGGAGCAAACCGGGTCGCCAGGGCATGTTGCCCGGCAGAGAAAACCCTCGGCGCGAAGACTTGCGGAGAGAGTAAACGACGTATGCGCAGACGGTGGCTTGCCATCCTGATATGCGGGTGCCTGTTCGCGGGAATATGGCCTATGGCGCTTCCCGCGACCCGTGCTGCCGCCGCCCATACGACCGCAGCTTTCCCCGCTTCCGCCGCTCCTTGCTGCTGTGCGCCGGGCAACTGCCTCATGGCAAACTGTCCCCGGCACCAGGCGGCTGTCCCCGGTCATCAAGAACAGGTAGGCTGCGCCATAGGCTGCTGCCATCCAACGCCTCCCCCTGTTCTTATGCAAAGAATGGCTGCCGTCCCGCTGGCCCTGCCGCTTACCTTGCTGCCGCCGCAGGAACAGCCCCTCTATCGATCCGATCCGCCTTCCACGCTGCCTGATCGCGCGCCCATGCCTCCAGAGAAGCCCCCTCGTTCGTGTTGAATGTCCGATGGTGCTAACGACATGCGGCTGATTCCGCCCGAATCGGCCCTTCAACACGAATGGAGACAAACTTACCATGAGCGCATTTCTGCGAGGACATCGCTATATCCGTACCGGCTTTCTGACGTTTTCCGCTATGCTGAGCATCGTGGCTCTCTCGACAGGGAGCGCGCGGGCCTGCTCCGTCTGTATCGCCCACGCCATTGGAGCCGCCCTGCAGCGCATCGGCGCCCAGACGTTTCCCCGCGGCACCTTCGTCGCAGGCGTCAGCTACCTGACGTTCGGCAAGTCTAGCGCCGGGGACGATCCCGGCACGCTCGAAAACGAGATCTACCACCAGACGTCTCTGGACCTTTCCTACGGCATGACCGACCGCCTCTTGCTGCAGGCCAGCCTGCCCTTCGTCAATAAGCATATCCAGGCGACCGGCCAGCCCGCCGCAACGGCCAACGGGCTTGGCGACATGAGCTTCGGCGCTGTCTATCAGTTGCCGCCCTCCCCGCATCGCAAAATGCTCGCGGCCTTCAACCTGGACCTGAAGCTCCCGACCGGGAAGAACGATCTGCGGGACGCGGCGGGGAACCTGAAAGACCAGCACCTCCAGCCGGGAACGGGCAGCGCCGATGTCTCCGCCGGGGTCAACTTTACCTGGGAAGGCAAGCGGCCGGGCTCCCTCTGGTTTACGGGCCTGGGAATCCGCCGGAATGGCAGCAACTCCCGCGGCTACCACTTTGGAAACGTGCTGTTCTATAACTTCGGCTACGCGCGTCCGGTGGACCGTTCCAGCGCGCTCGTTCTGGAGTTCGATGGGCGCATCGCCGGGAAGGACCGTCAGGAAGACGGCACACTGGACTCCAACAGCGGCGGGCATCTGGGTTACCTTGCGCTCAGCTACCGGCGTAATCTGGTCTACGGCATCGGGCTGATCGCAAGCTATCAATTTCCGGTGCTCAGCCATCTGAACGGCGTGCAAAAAGAGAGGCCGCTGTTCTCGCTCTCCCTCTCGCGAAGTTTTTAGAGCGCCGGAACGAATCCGCCATTCCGGGGATGTTTTTTCGTCGCGCGGCCCTTACAATAGAAGTGTCGAGAGAACGATTTCGGGCCGGGAAGAGGCGAAGGGGCAGAGCGAAGGGCCGATCGAAGAAAGTGAGGATAGGGCAATGAAAGCAAAAGATATTATGACGCAGCATCCGGTCTGCTGTACGCCGGACTCGAATCTGTATGCCGTGTCCCGCCTGATGGTCGAGCACGACTGCGGGGTGATTCCGGTGGTCAAGAACCAGCAGACGCGGATTCTGGTGGGGATCATCACGGACCGGGACATCACCTGCCGCTCGGTAGCCCGCGCCGAGCATCCGCAGCATGCGGTCGCAGGCGAGTGCATGTCCTATCCGGTCTATACCATTCATCCGGACGCCAGCCTGGAGGAGTGCTGCCGGATCATGGAGCACAACCGTATCCGCCGGATCGTGGTCGTGGACGAGCATCAGGCCTGCGTGGGGATCATCTCCCTGGCCGACGTGGCGACGTGGGCGCCCAACCTGCTGACCGCCGAAGTGATTCGGGCCGTCTCCCAGCCACCCCGAACGTCCACGCGGTTCCCGATTCGCGCTTAGGCCTCCCTCGGCCTCTCCCCACCACGGGTCTTGCGGCCCTGCCTCTCCTTGGGAAGGAGAAGGGAGCATAAGGTAAAAAATGGATGGTATTGAGGCGGTTCGGCGTAAGCCGGCCTCCGCAGTCGATCTGCTCAAGAGCTACCCCATCGCTGCGTTTGCGGCGATGGGGTTGCTGCTGGGCGGCGTGTCGATGCTGGTCCATCCCGCAGCGGCGCGTATGATTTTCGCGGTGGTTGCGGTCGGCGGCGGTCTTCCCCTGGCCTGGTCGAATATCAAAAACATGGCGCAGGGCCGCTTCCATGTCGACACCATCGCTACGCTTGCTATCATAGGCTCGGTCCTTCTCGGGGAGTATCTGGCGGGCGCGCTGGTGGTCCTGATGCAGTCGGGCGGCGAGGCGCTGGAGGACTACGGCCTGCGACGGGCACAGCAGAGCCTCGACAATCTGCTCAAGCGCGCCCCCAGCATCGCCCACCGAAAGCAAGACGCCACCTTCGTGGACGTGCCTGCCGCCGACCTGGCTATCGGAGATATTGTGCTCGTGCGGCCAGGGGATATTCTCGCGGCGGACGGCCTGGTGGTCGAGGGCCGGGGCAATGTGGACGAATCGGCGCTGACCGGCGAGCCGGTGCCGCTGGCCAAAATGCCGGGCGACCAGGTCTTCAGCGGCACCATCAATCTGGCCGGCAGCTTCCTGATCCGCACGACCAACACCGCCGCCCAGAGCAAGTACGAGCGGATCGTGCGGATGGTCCAGCAGGCCCAGGGCGAGCGGGCGCCCATCAACCGGCTTGCCAACCGGTACACGCCGCCGTTCACGGCGCTGACGCTGCTCATCGCCCTTCTCGTTTTCCTCCTGACGCGTGACAGCGTCCGCGCCCTGTCCGTGCTGGTGGTCGCCACCCCCTGCCCGCTCATCATCGCCACGCCGCTGGCCGTCCTCTCCGCCATCAACCGGGCCGCCTCCCTGAACATTATCACCAAGAGCGGCGCGGCCATCGAGCAGGCGGGGGCCGTGGATACCGTCGTCTTCGACAAGACCGGCACGCTCACCAGCGGCGAGCCGGCGCTGAGCGAAATCCGCGTCTTCACGGACGATGCGCCTTCTCTCTATAGTCCGGAAACGCTGCTGCAGGCGGCAGCCGGAGTCGAGCTGCTCTCCACGCACGTCCTGGCGGCGGCGGTCGTCAAAGCCGGACGGGCGCGCGGGCTGGCGATGACACCGGCCACCGATTTCGAAGAGGTCCCCGGCACCGGCGTCTGCGGCATCGTCGGAGGGCATCGGGTCTCGCTTGGCTCGCGCATGTTCCTGGAGTCGCGCGAGATCGCGGTCACGGAGGCGCAGCGCGCGGAGCGCGCCTGCCTGAGCGCCACGGGCAAGACCGTCGCCTATATCGCCATCGACTCGACCCTGGCCGGGCTGCTGATCTTCGAGGACAGAATCCGTCCGGAGGCGCCCGGCGTTATTGCGCGGCTGCAGCGCATGGGCATCCGCCGCCTGATGATGCTGACCGGCGACGCGGCGGAGACGGCCCATGCGGTCGCCGCGCAGGTAGGCATAACGGAAGTCCGCGCGCACCTGCAGCCGGAAGAGAAAGTCGCCGCGGTCAAAGCCCTCTCTCAAGCCGGCACGGTGATGATGGTCGGGGACGGCATCAACGATGCGCCCGCGCTGGCGACCGCCGAGGTGGGCATCGCCATGGGCGGCTACGGCGCAGGCATCGCCACGGATGCCGCCGACATCGTCATCACGGTCGAGAACGTCGAGCGGGTCGCCGACACCATCGCCATAGGCCGCCGGATGACCCGTATCGCGCGCCAGGGAATCCTGTTCGGCATCGGCGCCAGCCTCTTCCTGATGATCCTGGCGAGTCTCGGCTTTATCCAGCCCGCCGTAGGCGCGCTGCTGCAGGAGGCGCTGGATCTGGTCACCATTCTCAACGCTCTCCGCGCGCGATAATTCCTTTCCTGCCGGTCACAATCCGCCGTTTCGTGGATGCTTGTCTTCCCTGGTCTGCCGCATCATAAAAGCGCATAAACACGATCTATCCGGCTACTCGACTTCTACTCCGTCAGGAAAAGAGACGGAAAGGAGATTCCATGTTAGAGCATATCCTGGTCTGTTCCGACGGTTCGGAGCAGGCTTTGAAAGCGGCACAGATCGGCGAGGAGATCGCCAAACGGTTTGGCTCGGAGGTGCTGCTGCTGGGAGTTTTGCCGCTGGCGCCCTATACGCAAGGGTGGGAGTTGGGAATCGACGGGCAGGTCCTGAAGGAATGGGCCGAGCAGGTGTATGGCGAGATCCGGCAGAAAACGCTCCCTCTCTTCGAGCAGGCAGGAGTGCCCTGCCGCTTCCAGGGCCAGATAGGCCAGCCGGTGCAGACCATCGCTAATATCGCCGCGAGCGAGCATGCGGGCTTGATCGTACTGGGATGCCGCGGGCTGAGCGCCTGGAAAGCGCTGCTGCTAGGAAGCGTTTCTGAGGGCGTGCTGCATCACGCGTCCTGTCCGGTCTTGATCGTGCATGGATCACCCCGTCTCGACACGCAAGCCGGTTTTCGCCGGATTCTGCTCGCCACCGACGGATCGGACTGCGCGTGTAAAGCGGCGCAAATGGCGGCGCAGCTCGCAGGCAAATACGATGCCGAGCTTGTCGCCTTGAACGTTTTCCAGCCGCACGCGGCTTATCCCGGCGTCTCGAACGAGAATCTGGATCCGGAAGTCTATGGGGAGCGGGTACGGAGCATGGTCGCAGAGCGTACGGCGGTGGCTCTGGGCAAGATGGATGGTAGGTACACGTTTCGACAAGAGACGGGCCATCCCGCCGAGAAGATCGTTCAGATCGCCGCGGCGGAGGGCTTCGATCTGATCGTGCTTGGCCGGCGTGGGCTGGGCGGGTTCAAGGCCATGCTGCTGGGCAGCGTCTCGGATGGGGTAGCCCACCACGCGCCCTGTCCGGTCCTGGTAGTACGGTAACAAGGTTGGTTCGTATATTGTATATCGATAAGAGGGAAGGAGAGAGCGATGGTCATAATGGAGGCGCCTGAACGGCAAGAGACACGAGACAGGGAGGCGGAATTCACCGCCATAGACGCCTACTGGCGAGCCGCCAACTACCTTTCGGTGGGCCAGATCTATCTGCTGGACAATCCGCTCCTCAAAGAGCCGCTGCAGAAACAACACATCAAACCCCGTCTCCTCGGTCACTGGGGAACGACGCCAGGTCTGAACTTTATCTACGTCCACCTCAATCGCATTATTAAGAAGTATGACCTGAATGCGATCTACGTCGCCGGTCCCGGTCACGGCGGTCCCGGCCTCGTGGCGAATACGTACCTGGAAGGCACGTACAGCGAAATCTACCCCAACATCGGTCAGCATGAAGTGGGGATGCAGCGGCTGTTCAAGCAGTTCTCTTTTCCCGGCGGCATTCCCAGCCACGTCGCGCCGGAAACCCCCGGCTCCATCCATGAAGGCGGCGAGCTAGGCTACTCGCTCTCGCACGCGTATGGGGCCGCCTTCGATAACCCCGACCTTCTCGTCTGCTGCGTCGTCGGAGACGGCGAAGCGGAGACCGGCCCGCTGGCGACAAGCTGGCACTCCAACAAGTTCCTCAATCCTGCCCACGACGGCGCGGTGCTGCCCATCCTGCACCTCAACGGCTACAAGATCGCCAATCCGACCGTGCTGGCGCGCATCCCGCATGAGGAGTTGGAGAGCCTGCTCGCCGGTTACGGCTATAAGCCCTATTTCGTGGAAGGCTCCGACCCCGCCGTGATGCACCGGAAGATGGCGGATACGCTGGACACCATCGTCGAGGAGATCAAAGCCATTCAGCAGGCGGCGCGCGTCAAGGGCGTCACCGAGCGCCCGCGCTGGCCGATGATCGTCCTCAGAACCCCCAAAGGCTGGACGGGGCCCAAGGAGGTAGATGGCAAAAAGACAGAAGGCTACTGGCGCTCCCATCAGGTGCCGATGGGGGATATGAACAAGCCGGAGCACATCGCCCTGCTGGAACGATGGATGCGAAGCTACAGGCCCGAAGAGCTGTTCGACGCGAACGGCCGGCTGCGCCCGGAGCTGCAGGCGCTTGCGCCGACAGGCGAGCGGCGCATGGGCGCGAACCCGCACGCAAACGGCGGCATCCTGCTGCGGGATTTGCAGATGCCGGAATTTGAGGACTACGCGGTCGATGTGAAGAAGCCGGGCACGCTCACCGCAGAAGCGACCCGCATCCTGGGCGCGTTCCTGCGGGACATTATGCAGCGGAACCTGGCGAGCCGCAACTTCCGAATCGTCAGTCCGGATGAGAACAACTCCAACCGGCTGGATGCGGTGCTGGAGGTGACGGGCCGCGCCTGGGAGGCCGAGCAACTGCCGGAGGACGAGCCGGACGGCCATCTTTCCATCGATGGGCGGGTCATGGAGATCCTGAGCGAGCATACGTGCCAGGGCTGGCTGGAGGGCTATCTGCTCACCGGCCGGCACGGCTTCTTTTCCTGCTATGAGGCGTTCATCCACGTCGTCGATTCCATGTTCAACCAGCACGCGAAGTGGCTCGAAAGAAGCCGCGATATTCCCTGGCGCAAGCCGATCGCCTCCCTCAACTATCTCCTGACGTCCCACGTGTGGCGGCAGGACCATAACGGATTCTCCCATCAGGATCCGGGCTTTCTGGACGTGGCCGTCAACAAGCAGGCGAATGTCGTGCGGATCTATCTGCCCCCGGACGCCAATACGCTGCTTTCGGTCGCCGACCACTGTCTCAAGAGCCGCCACTATGTCAACGTCATCGTGGCCGGCAAACAGCCCGCCTTGCAGTACCTGGACATGGAGGCGGCCATTAAGCACTGCACTGCCGGGATCGGTATCTGGGAATGGGCCAGCAACGACCGGGGCGGCGAGCCGGACGTGGTGATGGCGTGCGCAGGCGACATCCCGACCCTGGAGATTCTGGCCGCCGTCGATCTGCTGCGGCAGCACTATCCGGAGCTCAAAGTGAGGGTGGTCAATGTCGTGGATCTGATGGTGCTGCAGCCCAAAAGCGAGCACCCGCACGGCCTCAGCGACTACGACTTCGACGCGCTCTTTACCACGGACAAGCCCATCATCTTCGCCTTTCACGGCTATCCTTACCTGATCCATCGGCTGACCTACCGCAGAACCAACCATGACAACCTGCACGTGCGCGGCTTTAAGGAGAAAGGCACGACGACGACGCCCTTCGACATGACGGTCGTCAACGACCTGGACCGCTTCCACCTGGTCATGGACGTGATCGACCGGGTCCCTGCGCTGGGCTATCGGGCGGCGTATCTCAAGCAGTACTGCCGGGATAAGCTGCTGGAGCACAAGCGCTACGTCGTCGAGCATGGCGAGGATATGCCCGAAATCCGCGACTGGAAGTGGCCGCACGGAAACTGACCTTTTATGAACATACTCGTGCTCAATGCGGGCAGCGCGACGCTCAAATTCGGCGTTTTCCGGATGGCGGAAAATGGGGCTGGGGAGACGCTGGCGGAAGGGCTGATCGAGGGGGTGAACACGCCCGAGGCGACCCTGCGTCTGACGCCGGCAGGCCAGCCCGAAACGCGCCGGTCCATTGAGGCCGCTACCCCCATTCAGGCGGCGGAGCAGGCCATCCGGGCCTGTTCGGATCTCAAGATAGAGGCGGCAGGCTATCGAGTGGTCCACGGTGGCTCGCGCTTCGTTGCGCCTACCCGCGTCACCCCGGAAATCCTGGAGGAGGTTCGCAAGCTCGATCCTCTGGCGCCATTGCACAACCCCGTAGACCGGGTGGGAATCGAGACCGGGCTGTGCCTGCTGCCCAAGGTCCCTGCGGTGGCGGTCTTCGACACGGCGTTCCATGCTTCCCTGCCGGAGGTCGCCCGGACTTACGCCCTTCCCTGGCAGCTCAGCGAGCGGTCCGGCTTGCGCCGCTACGGTTTTCATGGCATCTCTCATCGCTATGTGTCCGGTCAGTTGCTGGAGCGGCTGGGCCGGGATCCTGCGGGAACGCGCCTCATCACCTGCCATCTCGGCAACGGCGCCAGCCTGTGCGCGCTGCGAGACGGCAAGAGCGTCGAGACGAGCATGGGCCTGACGCCGCTGGAAGGTCTGGTCATGGGCACGCGCTCCGGCGACGTAGACCCCGGTCTGCTGCTCTATCTGCTGCGCGAGGGCGGCATGACGGCCGCAGAGCTGGAGGACGTGCTGGACCACCAGAGCGGGCTGCGCGGCCTGTCCGGGCGCAGCAGCGATCTGCGGACGCTGGAGCAGGCGGCGGCAGAGGGAGATGCGCGGGCCGCGCTGGCGATGGAGGTCTTCGCCTATCGGGTCCGCAAGTATCTCGGCGCCTACGCCGCTGTTTTAGGAGGGTTGGATGCGGTCACTTTTACCGGAGGGATCGGGGAACACTCCGCCGCTATGCGTCAGCGCATCTGCGAAGGACTGGAATTTCTGGGCCTGCGGCTGGACGCGCCGCGCAACGCGGCGGCCATCCCTCCCAATGCCGCGCCGATAAGCAGCGAGGATAGCGCCGTGTCGGTATGGATGATCCCTACCAATGAAGAGCTTCAGATCGCTCGCGAGACCTTCCGTCTCTTACAGGGGCAGGGTCCGTAATTCGCCCAGGCGCGGATTTCCGATCTCGGTCCTGCTGGGCTTCGATAGGGTACTCGGTTGGAAAGTCTACCCTCTTCCCCGGATGCCTGCTCTAAAGCAACAATTAAAATAATATTAAGCTAATGTTAAAACTGTCCCGTTTGGCACAATTCTTGCACGCCTGCTAGTTTGACGGGCAACGCTTGCCGGGTGACCGATCCAGAGGCGCTCCGGCTCCTTTAGCGTAATGACAGGAACCATCCAGCTTAACGACCATGCCCGTGAGCCTCGTTTTCTGCCGGCTCCGGTGAACGAGGATTCCGGCTTCAGGAGCCGATAAGGAGGAAGGTGACATATGATCACCAGACGCTCTCTACTCGCCAGCGCCGCCCTCGGGCTGGCCGCGCCGATGCACCACGCCCAATCGACCGGCAAGAAAGTCTTCCTCGGACTCTCCAAAGACATTGCCTTGCAGGGAGTTGACAAGATTCTTGCCTTCTATCAGTGCAACACCGCCAACGTTCCCTGCAGCGGGCCGCGCGGAATTGTCAACATGGAGGAGTTCTCTGTCATCATGAAGGGTCCCATGGCCAGCCATGCGCCCTGTGATGAGATCACGGAGAACGGCGGGTTCAGTCTCAAATGGACCTGCCTCGTCCGCGCCGATCCCAACACCGCAGGAGGTTTCACCATCTTCGGCCTGCACAAGGGAACCTTCATCTATTCGGACACCTGCGGCAACGTGGCGAAGGGGACCATGGAGGGCACGATCAATTGTGGGACCCATCGCGCGCCCACCTCGGAGACATGCGAAGCCTGCCGGCAACAGATGCACTTCGAGGGCCTGCTCAAGGGTAAGTGTGTCTCGGGGCCGTTGTTCAACCAGTACGGCAGCATAGGAGGGGCGCTCCTGGAGGCCACCTATTCGGGAGATGTCAGCCCCGACTGGCCCATACCAGGCACCTCCACGGGCATCGGCGCCGTCATGGCCCTCGATGGAGTCTACATCTTGCCGTGCCAGTGATCTTCCCTGTTCCCCGATAGGCGCTCACAAAATCCGGCCCCGGTGTTCTTCACCGGGGCCGGGCGCATACCCGCATATCATATGGATTTGGAGCCATCCTCCCGCTAACGGCGAAGTGCTCTCCGCTGTTATCGCCGCCGCCGATGAGCCACAGGAGCGGGAGCCGGGGCCGGGGGCGTGTATTGCCATTCCGGGCCATGGTGAGGCGTGAGGGAGCTGCGTATATCATTGGCCAGCGCAACCAGATTGAACTCGTGATACGTAAATAACACGTAAGCCAATCCGATAAACGCCAGTACGATAAGCACAAAGCAGCATCCTGCGCCGCGGATTTCTCGGTCTTCTCCCATGGTTACCCCTCGCATCCCTGAGGGCCGTCGAAACGGACGGGTGGCCTGAAGATTTCCTTAGTTATCGGAAGGGGCGCGGACGGGCTTTACATGCATTTTTACCGGCTTCCTCCGGCTGAAATACGCGTGCCTGCCGTTAAACGGGCCTGCTTGCCGGAAATTGTTTAAACTTATTCCGCCAAAGCAGCGAAAAGACTTGCATACTGGGCGATTCTGCCGGTACAATACAATCAGCGTCTCACTCGCGTAATCCGTTTTGCTTTTCGCGTAAGATCGCCACACCTTAAACATCTGTTCGTGAAGAGGAGATACATTTTCTCATGTCCCAAACCGACATTGCCCTTGTTGACCCTGCCAGCGCATCCGCCGACCCTACGGAAGTCCCTACCTCCACACTAGGCGTCCCGGCTCCCCGGACAGCCCAGAATGGCGCTGTATCTTCGCCGCTGCGCTCCCAGGAAACCTTTGACGCTTACTGTGCCCAGGTACAGTCTCGGCTGGCAGAACATGCCGCTCTGCGGCGGAGCTTTCTTCAGTCCGCGCACGAGCGGCTGACCCGATTACTGCACACCGCGCGAGCCGTGGAGGATACGACGCTCTACGGCGAGCTCTGGCAGTATCGCGTCGCCGCACAGGAGCTTCTGGAATCGCTCAAGCAGATTCCGCAAGCCCAGGGGGTCGAGGCGCCCTCTGCCCCGCCGTCTGGCTCCTGGCCCACGTATGCGCCTCCCGCTAAGCCGCGTCCTCTGGACCATAACGAGGTCATCCGGCCCGGCGGACCCATCAGCAGCATGCGTCCGGATATGCGTCCCGACATGCGGCCCGGCATGATGCCCCGCCCTGCCTCCGCCATAGGCGGCGCCGAAGCCTGGGGACCGCCCCGCACTTCTCCCGATCAGGCCATCGTGACCACGCGCTTGCCGCGCCGTCCGGTCCGCCCGCTGGCCGATATCGAGGAAGACGCCATGCGGCTGCGAGAGGAGACCCGCGAGTGGAATAGCCGCTGGCCGCTGCGCACGCGAGCAGGCGATCTCGACGTGCCCAACTGCCTGCGATTGCGCGCCCTGGCCTGCCGCCAGAGACGATTGGAAGAGGAAGCCGGCGATACCGAGGTCGCGGAAGTCACCGACCTGGCGAAGGACATCGTGGCGGTCATGGAGGCTGCCGGCGATAACGAGTACACGGTCGCCCTCGACCACAACCTGGAGCCGCATCCGACGGCCTACCAGTGGGGCGAAATGGCGGAGCGCTATCTGGAGATGGCGCGCGCCCAGGAGGCGTTCATCTGGTGGATCCGGCATCGTGGGATGCTGCAGGCCACGGAGGCCCAGCCGCTGGCCGAAGCCATCGCGGCCGTGCAGCAGCGGTTCAACCGCCTGCTCTTCCGCATCGGCGCCCGCGATCCGTTCCAGCAGCAGTTGTTCGATGAGCTGCGCACCTGGGCGCGGGAAGCGCAGTGCTATCTGCATAGCCTGCGTCCCAAAGTGCCGATGGTCGAGCTTATCGAGCGCGCCTCTACCCTGGAGGCGGCGTGGCAGAACGCGCGCCAGCCGATCGCGGAAGAGGAGTTGCGCCGTCAGGCGGTCGATAACGTGATCGCGCTCGTCGGGCGCCAGGACTTCGGAACCGATCCGGAGCATGACGCCGACCGGCTGCGCGCGGCCGTCTGGGAGTGCTGCTCGATGCAGGTCGCTTCCACGGACCGGCGGCTCCGCGAGGCGCTGCTGCCCTGGGCGTCCCTGCTCGAAGGGGATGATCGCTTCAAGGATGTGCTGGGCACCATCCACCTGGAATGGGAGCGGCGTCAGGAGATGGGTTGGCCGGAGGAAGCCGGCGCGCTGGCGGATGCCGATCTGGATGCGCTGAGCGCGGAGCTGGAAGCGGTCCGAGCCCTGACGCGGGGCAAGCGATGCCTGGTGATCGGCGGCCTCAGCCGCGAGGAGAGCCGGCGCAAGCTGGAGGAGACCTTAGAGCTGGGCGAGCTGGTCTGGCCCGTCGCCGGTCCCTCGGATTCCCTGTCCAGCTTCGAGGAAGAGATCCGCGCCTCGGATATCGTGGCCCTGATGACGCGCTTCAGCCGGCAAGAGTGGCATAACGCGGCGGAGATTTGCGAGCGGGAAGGCAAAACGTTTGTTCCGCTTCACTCCGGCCAGGGCATTGAGCCGATCGTTCGCCAATTCCACGAGAAGGCCGGCACGGTCACTCCCGCGCCCACCACGCGGGGACGTAAAAAGCAAGCCTGAAAAACGGAGCCGCTTAACGCCGCTCCTGAGCCATACAGCGGAGCCGAGAAGTCTCGGCTCCGCTTTCTTTTTAACTCCGATCAGCCCTGCACCCCGATGCCGGCGTCCTGATTGGCCCGCTGCAGCAGCGCGATGACCTCCGAATCGGGGACCTGATCGAAGTCACGATACCAGAGGCCGACCGCGCGGAACTGTTCCGGCTGTAGGAGACAGACCAGGTCCTCCACCTCCGGACGGATCGCCTCGGCGGTCTGTGGGGCGCAGACCGGCACGGCCAGCACAATGCGCCGGGGATGCAGTTGCCGCAGGGAGCGGAGGGCGGCCCGCGCGGTAACGCCGGTCGCCAGGCCATCGTCTACCAGGATGGCGGTCTTATCCTCGACAGCCGGCGCGGGGCGGTCGCCGCGATAAAGCTGCAGCCGCCGCTCCATTTCTCGCGTTTCGGCCGCCGTCATTCGGTCCAGCTCCGGCTGGGAAATGCCAAGATACCGGACGGCGAGCGCGTCGAGGACGATGACCCCGCCCGTCGCAATCGCCCCGATGCCCAGCTCCGGCTGACCGGGCGCGCCGAGCTTGCGCGCGACGAGCACATCCAGCGGCGCCCGCAGCGCCTCCGCAATCTCGAAGCCGACGACCACTCCTCCGCGAGGCAGGGCCAGGACGATCGGGTCCTGATCGCGGTAGGGCATCAGCTTCGCGGCCAACTGCCGGCCGGCGTCCTGCCTGTCGTCAAAGACGCGTGTTTCGGAGGAGGCATTATCTCCCAGCATGTTCCCTGACCCCCTCACTCCCTCAGCTTTTCCGCCTGTTCTTTCGTGATGGTGAGGGTGATGACATCATCGTCCGCCGAAGCGATCAGATCGGCGGGGATCTCGACCTCTTTGGGAAACAGGAAGCCTTTACGGACCCTCAACGCCGTGGGCCGGCCGGTCGCCGCGTCGAAGAGGACCCGATCGATCTCCCCGATTTTTTGCCCATCCTGGGTGACCACGTCGCTGTCTGCCGAGAGAACCGCGTTGGCCAGATCTTCCTGCCGCTCCCGCTCCACGACTTCATTCGGAATGGGATTGCCCGCGCTATCCACGTCTTGCGGAAGCGGGATAGGAACCGGATAGATGCCCGGCATGTAGCTGGTGGCGGGATAGGCCAGCGGCCAGAGAAAGCCGCCGAAGGGGCTGCCGATCGTCGGGTAAGGCGCTTCCGGAGGCGGTCCTATGTACTGGCTGGGGTCGAAGCGAGGGTACGCTTTAAGCTGATCCGTGGTAAGCCGCAGAAGCAGGTGGTCCCCCTCCGTTCCTTGCAGCGCCTCCACCGGCAGCTCGACGTCGTCGGGAAGAAACAGATCTTTCTCGACAACGATCTTTTTCACCTGACCGGTAGGCGGATCGAGGACCAGATATTTGACGCGGCCAATGTCCTGCCCATCTTGAGAGCGCACGTGCTCTCCCATCGCGATCTGCATCGCCGTCTCCTTCGAGGGGCAAGCCAGCATACGGGCTGCCCGTCAGAAGTTAGACGGCAGGAGCGCAGGAAAGTTCCAGCACGAGGGTTTAATCCGCTTCCAGGCGGGTGAGCAGCGTCCGCCGCGCCCGGTTGATGCGCGATTTGACCGTGCCCAGAGAAACGCCGGTGCTCCGGGCGATCTCCTCATAGGAGCGCCCCTTCACGAACAGCCCGAGCGCCTCGCGCTGGTGAGACGGCAGGCGCCGGATGCCCTCCGCCAGATGCCGCGACGTCTCCTTTTGCAGGCAGAGGGCTTCCGGCGAGGGAGCCGTGCCGGACAACAGCCTTCCCAATGGCTCTCCTTGCGGCAGGGGCGCATCCAGGCTCAGACAGTTGCGGTGGCTGTCTCGGACACAGGCGTCCAGATAGATATTGTGCACGATGCGCAGGAGCCAGGCGTTGAAGGAGCGTCCGTTCTGGTAGAGATGCAGGCTGGAAAAGAGGCGCAGGAACACCAGGGCCGTGATGTCCCCGGCGTCGCTATCGTTGCCGCTCAGGGAGCGGGCGAAGTTGTAGATAAGGTTCTCATACCGGCGAACGAGCGCGTTCCAGGCGGCAAGGTCCCCGGCCTGGCACCGCAGGATGAGCCGCGTCTGCTCCGGAGTGTCCGTCTGTTTCCGGGCTTCGGACCGCCGGCAGCCGGCAGCGCAGGAGGAGGGAAGGCGAGGAGGGAGATCGGTGTTCTGAAATCGTCTGCGTGCGCTGTCCCCACTGGAGGACGCAACGGGCGTCATGGCCGTCATCTCCGTGTTTCTCTTTCTTTGCGATTATTGGCGCGGTGGCGCATTTATTGGGAAATTGTAACCGCTAGAAACGGCCTTGGGGAAGGGTTTTTCGCTCAAAGGTACAAATCCAACGCCCAAAATACCACCCCTCAGGATGGCGTGACCGGATTTAGCCCCAGGCGGCGCTGCAGCTCGGCATAGCGGCTGCGACCGACAGGCAGCGTCGTGTCGTCCGACATCCGCACCATATAAGAGTGATTGCCCAAAAACAGCAGGGCTTCTACGCCGCCCAGATGGATCAGGCAGGAGTCATGGATTCGCAGAAACCGATCCGCAGGGAGCAGAGTCTCCAACTGCGTGAGCGTGTAGTAGGTGCGGTACTCTCCCTCCCGCGTGCGGATGAAGACGCGCTTATTCCGGGCGACCGCGCACAGGATCTCTTCGACCCGAAGGAGACGGACGGTGTAATCCTCACGGACGGGCAGCCGCTGCAGGGCCGGCGGAACGGTTTCGGCAGGCTCTCCCGCCTGCTCCCGCGCTCGCTTCCGCAGGCGGTTATCGGTCAGGCGCTCCCGCGCCCGCATCAATGTCTGCACCAGGCGGTCGGGCGCGACGGGCTTGACCAGATAGTCCAGCGCGTTCTGCTCGAAGGCTGCCACGGCATGCTCGGAGTATCCGGTAACGAAAACGACCAGCGGTGATGCCTCCTGGTGGAGCAGCGCGCCGGCGGCCTGAAGTCCATCCAGACCGGGCATGCGGATGTCGAGAAAGAGCAGATCCGGATGCAGGTCTTCCACCTGCTGCAGCGCCTGGACGGCCGTTCCGGCTTCGGCGATGACCTGCACCTCCAGCTCTTCCAGGCTCCGCCGCAGATGGGTCCGCGCCAGAGGCTCGTCGTCGACGATCAAGGCGGTCAGCATATTCTGTGTCTGCACCTCTTGCCCCTTCCTGCTGCGTACTGGCCTCTTCATGCTGCCTCCCACGATCGGTTAGAATCGGCAGCTTGAGCATACGCGCTCTGTCTTAAAGACGGCTTAAAAGAAACTTAGAGTTTGATTAGATTCACGGACAGGGCTGCCCAGGCGTCACGGGCTCAAGGCGATTCCTTTCGGGACGCTAAAGGCGGCCAGGGTTCCGGCGCCGGGGCGGCTTAAAAGGCGCACCCGCGCGGAGCGGCCATAGAGTTTTACTAACTGCTCGGTGACGATGCGCAGACCCTGACCGCTTTGGGAGCGGGCCTTCCGCCGGCCTTTATCGGCGACGCCCGCGCCATCGTCCGCCACGGCCACCAGGGTACGCTCCACCCGAGCGCGCACGATAATGCGCACTTTCCCCGGCCCTACCTTCGGCGCGATGCCGTGAACGATGGCGTTCTCGACGAGGGCCTGCAACGTAAATGGCGGGACCTGGGTATAGGCGCAGGCCGCGTCGATCTCCCAGAGGACCTGCAGCCGGTCTCCCAGCCGGTGCTGCTCGATCTCCAGATAGCTGCGCACATACTCGATCTCCTCAGAAAGACAGACCGGGACCTTCGGATCGGCCTCCAGGACACGACGCATCAACTGGCTCAAACGCAGAATCGCGGATTCGGCCTGCCTTGGGTTCATGCCGCACAAGGCCGCGATCGAGGTGAGCGCATTGAACAGAAAATGGGGATGCACACGCGCCCGCAGCGCCGACAACTGGGCTTCCGTCACCAGGACGCGCGCGCGCTCGGCTTCGAGGCGGTGCCGCTCGCTATTCGCGCGCGTCACGGCATCCTGGAGGAAGATCTGCAGGAGCATCACGCCCAGCCCGTTGACGGGAATACTGAAAAGGGCCGGCGCCAACTGCGGCATAAAATAAAAGCCGGGGAGGGCCAGACGGTGCAGCAGCACGGTCGCCGTCTGTGTTCCGATTCCGGCCACGCCTCCGCTCAGCCAGTAATGGCGGCCACCGAAGGCGCGGCGGAAAGCCGCGCTGAGCAGCACCGTGATCGTGAGCGACACTGCCGGATCGATCCACCCCTGCGCTGCCGGATGGATTCCCGCTTGCTTAAGTGGGAAGACCTCTATGCCCAGGAAGACGGTCCCGGCGGCGATCAGCCCGACACGCAGCCCGCCGAAGAGCGTCGCGAACGTGACGATCAGGGTATGCATGATGTACGGCACGTGCGTGCCGGGAAAGAGGATTTCCATCAGTCCTACCAGGCCGAGGATCAGCCCGAGCAGGACCTCATCCCTTTGGGTCTTGCGCTCGCCGAGCAGCAGGGGCAGCATCCGCCCGCGCGCCAGCAGGTAAGCGACCACGGCAAGAAAGCAGGTATCCTCGAAAAAGTCATTGAGTATAGAAAGATAGTAATACATTTGCTTGGAGCAAGTTACACGCCGGCGCGGGGCGCATGGAAGCGGCGTTGAAGATCGGAGTCTACCCGGCGGGGACGACCGGTGCGGCCGTCCAGGGCGACCCAGACGCTTCGAGCGCGCGCCAGCAGCCGGTCGTCTTGCGGCCTCCAGATCTCTACGAACCGCTCGAATCGCGCGCCGGCCGCCTCCCCCACCCAGGTTCGGGCGACCAGATCGTCTCCCGCCAGGGCCGAGGCCAGGTAGTCGATCTCATGTCGCGCCACGACCCAGGCGTAATCCTCTTGCTGCCGGGCGGTAGCGCCCGCCCGCCAGTGGGCGGTCGCCGCCTCCTGTACCCAGCGCAGGTAGACCACGTTGTTGGCGTGGCCCCTGGCGTCGATATCGTCCTCGGTGACTTTCAGCGGGAGCTCGTACACCACCGGCGTGACCAGACTCTCCGCCTGTGGCGCCGGCGAATCAGGCGCGTGTTCCGCCATACTCTCCTTCCGAATCCGTTCTTTCCGCCTCGAAAGGCGGTGGACTTTTCGTTCCCCGGCCCTCCCTGGATTCGGGAAGCCCGCCCTCTATGCCTGCGCGGGTGTGACTTCCGACGTGCAGAAGGCGCAACGCGTCGCGTTCACCGGGATGCTGCTCAGGCAGTAGGGACATTCGCGGGTCGTCGGATCGACCGGTACCTCCGTTTTCTTTCGGGACATCAGCCAGTTGACCGGACGCACGACAAAGAAAAAGACGACGATGGCGATCATCAGAAAGCTGATGATCGCGTTGATAAAGTCGCCGATCAGGAACTTGCTGCCGTTGACGGTGAAGATGACATCCCCGGCGCTGAGCTTGCCGGGAATACCGATCAGCGGCGTAAGTATGTCTTTGGTGAACGCCGTGACCACTCCGGTAAAGGCCGCCCCGATCACCACGCCGACGGCCAGATCCACCACGCTTCCCCGCAGAATGAACGCTTTGAAATCCGAAGCCAGACTCATGGTACGTCCTCCCTTTCTGCAGGCGCCCTTCTTTCCTGCGCCGGCAAATCGATCGCGCATTGTTGTCTTTTTTCTGTCGAAGAGGCGGCTCGCTGCGTTCCTGTCCACATAATAACCGGCAAGCCGATCTTCATGGCTGTGACAAAAGTCATCGCGCCGGATAGGAGCAAGCCAGTATTCTGCTTACGCGCCGGATTTCCTGTCTCCTGGCGCAAGAATTCTAGAAGGAGAGACGATTATGGCGTACGTGATCGCGGAACCCTGTATCGGCATCAAAGATAAAGGCTGTGTGGCAATCTGTCCGGTAGATTGCATTCATGAGGGGGTCTACGAGCAGAACGGGACAACCTACGATATGCTCTTCATCGATCCGGCTGAGTGTATCTGCTGCGGGCTGTGCGAGACGGAGTGTCCGGTCGGGGCCATCTTTCTCGATGTAGACGTTCCGGAGCGGTTTCAGCCGTTCGTCGAGATCAACGCGGACTTCACGCGCAGGCTTCGCCTGGCCCGGCAATGAAAAGTGGCCCCTGGCTTCTGCCAGGGGCCACCCAGAGGCTGTCTGTTGGGTTGGGTTAAGGCAGGCTGACTTTGAGGCTATTGCTCGAAGAGCCGGAGGTGAACTTGGAAGTCACCTTCAGCGCCACCACCGTTCCC
>DASRCN010000086.1:0-7127 GCA_035653075.1 Chthonomonadaceae bacterium
AATGAAGTAGGCGCTGCGCAGCCGCACCTCGCGGCCGGGAGCCAGCCGGAAAAACTTCGGCGGTGGGTCCTCGCGGAAGTCGTCGCGCTCGATGTAGAGCTCGCGGGCGAAGGCGACCTTGCGGGTCCCGGCATCCGGGTCCTCCGGGTTGTTGATAAGCTCCATCTCCTCCGTCTGGCCTTCCGGATAGTTGGTCAGGACCACCTTGATCGGGTCGATCACCGCCATGGCGCGCGGCGCCCGCTTGTTCAGATCCTCCCGCACGGCGTCTTCCAACTGGTGGGCATCGACCACATAGTCCGCCTTTCCGCCGACGCCGACGCGGCGGATGAACTCGCGGATCGCCTCCGGCGTGTAGCCGCGACGGCGCATTCCGGCCAGAGTCGGCATGCGCGGATCGTCGTAGCCGGAGACGTAGCCGCCGTTCACCAGCTCGATGAAGCGGCGCTTGCTCATCACCGTATAGGTGAGGCCGAGCCGGGCGAACTCGATCTGGCGCGGGTGGTAAATGCCGAGCTGGTCCAGGAACCAGTCGTAGAGCGGGCGATGGATCTCGTATTCGAGCGAGCAGAGCGAGTGCGTGACGCCCTCGATCGAATCCTCCAGGCCGTGCGCCCAGTCATACATCGGGTAGATGCACCACTTGTCGCCCTGGCGGTGATGCTCGGCGTGGAGGATGCGGTACATGACCGGATCGCGCAGGAGCATATTCGGCGAGGCTATGTCGATCTTGGCGCGCAGCGTCTTGGCGCCGTCGGGAAACTCGCCGGCCCGCATGCGGGCGAAAAGGTCCAGGTTCTCCTCCACGCTTCGATTCCGGTACGGGCTTTCCGTGCCGGGCGTGGTGAGCGTGCCGCGCAGGGCGCTGACCTCCTCTGCCGACAGGTCGTCCACGTAGGCCTTGCCCTTGCGGATCAGATCGACCGCCCAGTCGTACATCTGCTCGAAGTAATCCGAGGCGAAGCAGAGCCGGTCGCCCCAGTCCGCGCCGAGCCAGCGCACGTCCTCGATGATGGCGTCCACGAACTCCTGTTCTTCCTTCAGGGGGTTCGTGTCGTCGAAGCGCAGGTTGAACAGGCCGCCGAAATCGAGCGCGATGCCGTAGTCGATCCAGACCGCCTTCGCGTGCCCGATATGCAGGTACGCGTTCGGCTCCGGGGGAAAGCGCGTGTGGACGCGATCGAACCGTCCGTTGCGAAGGTCCTCTTTGATCGCTTCTCGTATAAAATCTGTTGGCGTCTCCGACCGCTCTGTCGCCGGCTCAGGGTGTATTGTGCTGGCTCGTGCCTCGTCTGTCTGGCTCATAATCCTCTCGTTCGCTCCGCCGCCTGCGGCATGGCGACGCCAGAAACTCTCTGGCGTGCGCCGGGCGGCTGGCTCGGTAGGTGGGGGTCGATTAAAGTCAACTGAAGTATACCACGATAGGTTTATACGAGATCGGCACGCTCGGAGTCGCCTTCCGGATGGCTCCGGCGCGCCGGCAATGCGGGGAAGCGCGGAAAGGGCGCGTGCGGCTCCCGCTGATACCAGTAGGCGACGGAGGCGATATCGTCGGTGAGCGGCTCGTAGCGGCGATCGGGTCGCCAGCCGAGCGCCTGCACGGTCGCCCGCAGGTCCTGCGCAAACCCGATGCCATCGAGCAGGTGCCAGCGGTAAAGGCTGTACCGGCGCGGCCCCGCGTGGTCGCTCACGCTCGCCAGCGGGAGGCCCAAAAAGGGCGTGCTGAATTCCTGCTCCCGTCCTCCGGCATCGAATCCCCAGGCGCCTCCGAAGTAGTCTTCGGTCCCGTTATCGGCCATTGTCGGAAACTCGGCGTCGCCGTCGAGATAGAACTTGACCTCTCCCTCGCCCCACCACCCGCGCGACAGCGCCGTCCAGGCCAGATAGGTCCCCACGTAGACCCCGCTTCCCCGGACGCCGTCGACGATCACGTGCTCCGGATATTCGCGGCGTGTCGTGCTGCGCCGCCACTGGGCATGGAAATAGGCGGCCTCGTCGGGGATGGGAAGGAGCTTATAGAGAATGCGGTAGGCCACGATCCGGGCTTCTTCCTCCGCTTCGTTTTCCAGCGTGATGCGGGCGTGCTTGCGGAACGGCATCTGCCAGTAGCCGTTGCAGCCACGGTGCGGCGCGACCACGACCGGAAGGGAGCTGACCGGATGCGGGGCCGTGTCATGGCCCATCGCGAAGAAATCGCCGAGCGGGGTCTCGACCGAGGGCGTCTCCTCCTCGTCCCAGTAGAAGCGGAGCACGAGCGCCCGATATTCCGGGACGTTGCTGGTCAGGAAGATTTCGTTGATGCAGCCCGGCCCCTCGATATCGGCCAGCGTCACGGTCTCCCTCGCTGCCACCGAGATGAACGGCCGGACCTTCCAGCCGCGTCCCAATTCGAGCGCGGCGGCGCTATGGCGTAAGGTGGGGTTCGTGGGATCGGGATCCCACCGGCACCCACCGCTCTTTTCACCCGTCGGGTTCTCGGCGGAGATCTGCCGGGTCGTCACCCCGCTCTGATACGGCAAGCCGCTCAAAATCTCAGGCCCCATCTACGATCTCTCCTCTCTTATTTGGAAGGACGAACATTGCCTGCTTCCCATCCTTTAAGAATACTCTTTCTTGTCTCTATATTCTCTCTGAAGACTGACGTTTTATTTCTTTTTGATTTGACAAAAAGCGGATACTGAGGTATTTTATGCGTACTTGCCTTTCCCCCAGGGCGCAACTTGAAAGGAAACCGATTCATGATTATCTGGAGCGGGCTGGGTATTCTAGTGCCCGTGATCGCAGCAATATGCCTCTTCGTGATGAACGCCATCGTCGGCAGCGCCGCCTTCGATAGCCAGGGCTGGCCTAAAACCATTGCCCTGCTCGTCGCCGCAGGCATCGTGTCCGTGGTGGGCTACAAAATACGGCGCCAGCCTGGCCGAGTCGTCGTCGATAAAGCGACCGGTCGGGAAGTCAGGCTTCATCGCCGCCACTCCGTCTTTTTCGTTCCCGTGCTTTATTGGGGGCCGATTCTGGCGGTCATTGGGATTATCTTGCTTTTCACAAAGTGAGAGCAGCGCGTGTCCTGCATGTTTTATTAAGAAGGCTCCTTCCCAATGGTCGGAGCCTTCTTGATTCAATCACTATGACAATGTGACAGCGGCTGCCTTCCGTCTTCTGAAATCGAGGCGATGCTGACAGGAGATCGCTCGTGGTATGATGAAAAGAACCGTTGAAAACGCTACCAACGATTTACGCAATTTTCATGGAGGAAGCATGAACAGAACCATGTCCCGCTTCGCGGCGGCCTGCCTGCTGGCGGTCGCCATAGGCGGCGGACGGGCGTGCTGGGCCGACCCGCCCGCGCCTGAAACCGCCCGCATCCCCCAGATCAAATTCACCGACTACCGGCTGGACAACGGCCTGCGCGTGCTCCTGTCGGTCGATCACTCCGCGCCTGTCATTGCGGTGAGCGTGACGTATAACGTCGGCTCGCGCAACGAGCAGCCGGGCCATGCCGGATTCGCCCATCTCTTCGAGCACATGATGTTCCAGGGCTCCCAGAACGTCGGCAAGGGCGAGCACATGATGCTCATCCAGGAGAACGGCGGCACGATGAACGGCACCACCAACCAGGACCGCACCAACTACTTCGAGGCGATGCCCTCCAACCAGTTGGACCTGGCGCTCTTCTTAGAATCCGACCGGATGCGCTCGCTCGACATCAGCCCGGCCAACCTGGAAAACCAGCGAGCGGTCGTCGAAGAGGAGAAGCGTCAGAGCTACGACAACCAGCCCTACGGCCACGTGACCGAGAGGGTGCTGGACCTGGCCTACTCCGGCTTCCCCTACAAGCACGATACCATCGGCTCGAACCAGGACCTCGACGCGGCGTCCCTGGAAGATGTCCGTTCTTTCTTCAAGACGTATTATGCGCCCAATAACGCCTGCCTGGCCGTGGTCGGCGATTTCGACGAGGCGACGGCGAAGCGCAAGGTCGAGCAGTACTTCGGAAGCATTCCGCGCCAGCCCGATCCGCCGCCCGTGGTGATCGACGAGCAGCCCATTGGCGGCGAAAAGCGCAAGACGCTCTCCGATCCCCTCGCGCGGCTGACCCGCTACGAAGCCGCTTACAAGACGGTCTCCGGAAACGATCCGGACTCTTACGCCCTTCAAATCCTGGGCGACATTCTGAGCGCCGGCCGCACGAGCCGGCTCTACAGCGCCATCGTGGATAAGCGCATCGCGCTCAACGCCACCGCCAATGGCTTCTTCGGGCGCGGGCCGAGTCTGTTTACCTTTTCGGCCACTTTGCCGCCGAACGGCAGCGTGGACGACGTAGAGAAAGCCTGGGATGCCGAAGTCGCCCGCATTCAGACCGAAGGCGTCACTCAAGAAGAGATGCAGAAAGCCCGCACGCAGGAGCGTGCCCGCATGCTCATCGGCTTCGGACGCTTCGGCGGCGGCCTGCAGACGGCGCTGGGCCGGGCGAACGCGCTCACTCAGAACGCCATCTACTTCAACGATCCCGGCCGCATCAACACGCTGCTCCCTCGCCTCGACGCCGTGACCGCCGACGACGTAAAGCGCGTCGCGAACAAGTATCTGACCAGGGACAACCGCGTCGTGGTAATCGACGAGCCCGCGCCCGAAGACAATTCTGCCGACTCCGGCGCCTCTACCACCAGCGACCAGAAGGGAGGAAAGTGAGATGGCTGTGAATGGAAACTCAATCATCCAAAATGGTCCGCCCGTCAGGGCGGTTGTCCGAAGGACCCCCAGACGGGTCATTCATGGCCCGGCTAAAATGGCCCGGCGAGGTTGGCAGATAGTGTGCGCTGTCCTGCTCACCGCCCTGCTGGCTGTCGGCGCGGGCGCGCAGGAGACCGGCGGCGTCAGCCAGACGGTGGAGAAGGGCACGGTCGTCAAAGGCAAGGCGCCCGTCAACCCCAACCTGCTCAAAGTGCGCTTCCCCAAACCAAAATCGTTCACGCTCAAGAACGGCCTGACGGTCTACGTGCTGGAGGACCATCGCCTGCCGACCGTGCGCTTCCGGCTGCTCATGCGCGCGGGCACCGTCTTCGAGCCGAAAGCAGCGGTTGCGAACATGACCGCCGATATGCTCACCGAAGGCACGCAGTCGCATGACTACCGGCAGATCGCCCAGGAGGCCGAGGATATGGGCGCAACGCTCAATGCCGCAGCGGACACGGAGAACACGACCCTGACCGCGTCCGGCTTGTCCGAATCGACGGACCGGCTGATCGCCCTGATGGCCGACGTGCTCCTGCATCCTTCCTTCCCCGCCGATCGGCTGGACCACGCCAAGTTCCAGCAGACCGCTCAGATCGCCCAGCGCCGCACCAACCCCGTCATGGTGACGGCGGACCTTTCTACGCGCATCTTCTACGGCGGAACGGCCTACGGCCACGAATCCCCAAAGCGGGAGGAGATCCAGGCGGTCACACGAGACGACCTGGTGAGCTTCTATAACACCTACTACCGGCCCAACAGCGCGCTGCTGGGAGTCACCGGGGATGTCAATGCCAGGGACCTCAAAAGCAAGCTGGAGACCGCGCTGGCGGACTGGAAGCCCGCTCCACAAACGGCGGAGCTGCCTAAAGCCGACCTGCAGCCCAAGGAGACTACCAGGGTCTACCTGGTCGACCGGCCCGGATCGGCGCAGACGGTGCTGGCCTTCGGCAACCTGGCCGTTCGCCAGAGCGATCCGGACTACATTCCACTCGTAGTCGCCAACCGCATCCTGGGCGGCGGATCGTCCGGGCGGCTGTTCCAGAACATCCGGGAGCAGAAAGGCTACACCTACGGCGCTTACTCCAACATCGGCGCCAGCCCGTGGCCGGCCCTCTGGAGCGCCAGCGCCAGCGTCCGCACGCCCGTTACCGAGCCGGCGGCCATCGAGTTCTTCCGCGAGTTCGATCGTCTGCAGGACGAGACTGTCTCCGAAGCGGAGCTGGAGCGGGCTAAGCGCTCTATCATCGGCGGATTCGCGCTCACGCTGGAAAGCCCGGACCAGATCCTGAGCCGGACCCTCGATCTCGTTCAGAATGGGCTGCCGCTGGACTACTGGGACACCTATCCGCAGCGCATTCAGGCCGTTACGGCAGCGGATGTGCAGCGGGTCGCGCGCAAGTACCTGGGCAAGAACCATCTGCAGGTCATTGCCGTGGGCGAGCGCAGCCAGATCGAGGCGGGGCTGAAGCAGTTTGGTCCTATCGAGATCGTCGATGTCTCCCAACTGGGCGGCGGAGGCGGTCGGCGCCGAGGACGTGGCGGCCCGTAAGAGCCGTTATAGCGGTGGAGGAGAGGACCGTAAGGAGGCGCTAGCCTGACGCAGGCAGTTCTTGGACCGGTCTGACCAGAAGATCTGGAAGGGGATCGCTCTGGAGGACCGGATATAAGAGATGGTTGGGCGTCTCCTCGACTGCCGACGGGCGCAGGAGGGTCTGGCTGGCATCCACCTGGGCGATGCGCGTCTGCAGGAAGGGCAGGCAGTCCCGCGCGGCGTTGCGGACGCGCTCCATCGCGGGGGAGTAGGCCGGGCAAGCCGCCAGCCGCTCGACATACGGCAGCGCCTTTTCATCGCCCACCTGCTCCATCGCCTTAAGGATCGCGTTCGCTAGCTCGGCCCGCGTGGTGGACTGCTGTGCCCGCAGCCAGCGCGGAATAAAACGAGACGGCTCACTGCATTTCTGCAGCACCCGGTACAGCCGGCTGCGCTGGGAATGGGTGAGCAAGCCGGCGTCGCTGGCATGGAGATGGGGCAGCAGGCCGGTGAGCGCTTCCGCGACGAGACGGCGCAGGGGACCGTCCTCGATGTCCATTGCCTCCACGAGAGGCCCGATCGCCTGTCGGTCCTGCAGGCGGATCAACGCCCGCACGGTGTTCTGAATGATGCGGGCTAACAGCGTGCTCGCGTCCATGAAGGCGCCCAGCAGAACGATCAGGCAGGGCAGGACGAAGAGCCAGAGCAGCATAAAGCTAAAGCTCAAAGAACCTGACCGGTAGGTCCGGGCAAAATCCATCAGGACCCAGACGGTCGCAGGAAGCCAGAAAGTGAGGAAGAGGTAGCGCCAGTTGCGGCGACGCTTCGCCTGGGTGAGGATCGCCAGCAGCAGGCCGGG
>DASRCN010000087.1:0-4401 GCA_035653075.1 Chthonomonadaceae bacterium
CATCGTCGGCAAGAGGCTGACTTACGAGGATTTGACCGAAAGCCATCTGGTACACTTAGACAGAGGCTAGACCGAAACCGAGCGGAGAGGAATTGCCTCTCCGCTCTCTCTAAAGCCGGGTGAGTCTACCGGGTTAGTACCAGATGATCTAGCGATGCTGTTCCCCGATGTCTTATTCTATCCAGCCCAATAGCATTATGAAGACTAAGGCAGCCTTCAAAGATAGTTAAGGCTAGAATTGCATTGGTCAAAATAGTTCGACTCAAATCAGGATCGATCAATACTGCACCTGAGAGGTCAGCATCTGTTAAGTCCGCATCAGGTAGGTCTGTACGGAACATATTAGCGAAAGTCAGATCTACACCAGTCATGTTTGCACCGGAACAGTTTGTACCCCGCATATCCGCCAAAGTTAGGCATGCACCCGATAAGTCAGCCCCTTCTAGATTAGCTCCGTGAAGATCAGTCTGATATAAGTCTTTATTGCGTAAATCGGCGCCGGCCAAGGCTGCCCCATGAAATATAACACCTCGTAGCAACACATCTGACTCGGCTTCTACGGTGATTAGAACTTTTCCGCTATCCTTATGCTTGATTTCCACTATCGCCATCTCTTCCTCCTTCCTTGTTCACATTTTTACGCGGCGAAAATATGAGAAGTAAGCCGCGCTCAACGTAGCCAAGATGAGGATAGAGCTTGGCTCCGGCGGAACTGGCTGTCAGGACGCTCCACTTGACTCCATAGCGCGCATCGTCGTCCAACATCGTGCTCATCAAGGTCCTGCCAATACCCTGCCGGCGATACGACGGCTGGACAAAGAGACCGGCGACCCAGCTATAGTCCGGATGGGTGCGGATGCTGCGCGCCCAGCCGATCGGCGTGTCGCCGTCGAAGGCAGCATAGACGCGGCAAATGGAATCCGCCTCCGTCAGGTGCTCCGGGAAGATTTGCCGCGCCCGCGCCGCTTTCGCCACTTTCTCGGCGTTGGCGGCATCGATCACGCGGCGGACGTCGTAGCTATTGAAGCGGACCCGCCTGCCGATGTCCAGCGCAAACAGCGGCTCCCGGCCATGAAAACGGTACCCCAACTGCTTGTACGCCGTACAGGTCTCCGGGACGGCAGCGGCGTCCTCCACCAGGACACACAGGGCATAACGCGGCAGGTTCAGATTCTGGAGTGTCTGGACCACGGCTTCCGGATCGGAGTTATAGGTGATGGCTTCGACGGTCCGCTGCGGCCCGGAAGCGGAGGGCGGATCGGCGAGCAGCCAGAGCGAGGAATCGATCTGGCTCACGAGATACGGGCGAATGAAGCTGCGGGTGGTACTGAAGCCGCGCAGGAAGACCTCCAGCGCCTGGGGTATCGGTAAAAGAGCGTTCAATCGGATTCTCCCTGGGTTTCTGCTGGGCCGGCCACAATTCCCCCTCTCCTTACGAAGCAGTGTAGATAGGCGCAGCGGCGGGGGTGAGGAGGCTAACATCCGCTTTGGTCCGCCCGAAAGGGCGGTTGGCGGCGTAGCCGCCTGCCAGGCGGGTCGTTTACGGCCCGGCCTAAACACGGCGCCTGGCCCCTCACCGTCCTTACACAGAGTTATTTCCAGGGAAAGGCAGAAAGCGGAAAAGTTAGAGTGAAGAATCGGCGCGCTATTTGAGACGCTGGGCGCCCTGCGCGGCGGTGGTGACGTAGATGGTCGTATTGAGGCCCGTCGCCTGCTTGTAACGCGGCGGGACCTCCCGCTGGAACGTTTCTACAGCGCCATCGGCCACCAGGCTTACCGTACAGCCGCCGAACCCCGCGCCCGTCATGCGCGACCCGAAAACCCCCTCGATCGACCGGGCGGCGTCCACGAGCGCGTCCAGCTCCCGGCAACTGACCTGATAATCGTCCTTCAGGCTCTCGTGCGAGGCGTTCATCAACTGGCCGAAGCGCACGATGTCGCCCGCCTTAAGGGCATCCACGCTCGCCAGCGTCCGCGCATCCTCCGTCACGACGTGGCGGGCACGCTTGCGCACGACCTCCGGCAGCTCGCTTCCGTACCGCTGCAAATCCACTTCGCTCACGTCCCGCAGGGCCTCAATCGATGGCAGGAATCGCTTCAGGATCTCCACCGCTTGCTCGCACTCTGCCCGGCGCGTGTTGTACTCCGAATCCACCAGGCCGCGCTTCTTGTTGGTATCCGAAATGACGATGGAGACGCCCGACTGCGGCAGCGGCACCGCCTCGTAGGTCAGGGAGCGCGTGTCGATCAAGAGAGCATGGTCCTCCTGTCCCAGGGCCGAGATGAACTGGTCCATAATGCCGACGTTGACCCCGACGAACTCGCGCTCGGCGCGCTGGGCCATCAACGCCAGCTTCACCGGCTCGATCTGCGCCCCGGACACAGCCGCAAACGCCAGTCCGCCCGCCACCAGCATCGCCGCCGACGAGGATAGCCCCGCCCCGACCGGCACGTTGCCCAGCACCACGCAGTTCATGCCCTGCACCGGCAGCCCCTCCTGCTGGAACACCCACGCGATAGCCCGCAGGTAGTTGCTCCACCGCTCCCGCCCCTCGGTCGCCGGCTCGAGGCGGTCCAGATGGAAGGTCGAGGACTGGTTGAAGTTCAGCGCGAAGGCGCGCACCTGAGGATCGTTGCGGGGCGCGCAGGCGATCAGCACGTCCCGGTCGATCGCCGCCGGAAAGACAAAGCCCTCGTTGTAGTCAGTGTGCTCCCCGATCAGGTTGACGCGCCCTGGTGCCCGCACCACGATCGGTGGCAGCGCGCCGAACAGCTCGCGAAACTTGTACTCCAGGTCCTGTCGCCGCTGGTTCGCATCCGGAATGACCATCCGCTTTGTCTCCCTCTTCCTGCCCGACCGCTCTGCCGGCCGTTTCTGCCGCTATGCCGGTTATAGGTTAACGTTTGGCAATGCATGCGCGACGGAATGAATTCCTGCGCTGTGAGGCGCTTGCTTCGCGAGGCAGGCGCAAGCGCCGCTCGCTCGTGTCGCGCCGGGCGTGCTTCGCACACGTTTTACCCGAAGGTGCGATCAAGACGCATCTTTTTCTACGCTCCCGATCTGCCAAAGTGCTGTTCTGGCACAATAATAGCCTGTATGGAAATCACGAAATCACATAGAAGCGGTAGGCTTCTCGCATTTCCGTCCGCAGGACGGTTGTCCGAAGGACTGCGGGGAAGGGGCCCCGCAGGCGGGTATTTTAAGGCCCGGCGAAACGTTAAGAGCCTGTCCGGGAACTCGGTATTTCCAGGAGCCTCCAAGCTTTCCCGTCCGCAGGACGGTCGTCCGAAGGACCCCTAGACGGGTATTTTAATGCCCGGCGAAACGTTAAGGCAGCATCGGCTCAGCATGCACGCTCACGCCATCGGAGAGGCAGGTGAGCGCGCCATTCATGTCCGTGCGGTAGACCCGTGTCCCGCTCGCTTTCAGCCGTTCAATTACCTTCGGGCCGGGCAGGCCATAGACATTATGCGCCCCCACCGAGATAAGGGCGATGTGCGGATGCGCGGCGGCCAGGAAGGCCGGAGTGGTCGAGGTGTCGCTGCCGTGATGGCAGACTTTGAGCACGTCGCAGGCCAGAGGCTGGCCGCTTCTCAACATGTCTTCCTCTTCCGGCGCCTCCGCGTCGCCGGTAAGCAGGAAGGCCGTGCGCCCGTAGCGCAGACGCAGGACGACGCTGGCATCGTTGGCCGGCCCCTGGGCTTCTTCCGCCGTCGGCGAGAGCACCTGCGCCGTCACGCCGTCGCCGAAGTCGATCGTCTGGCCCCGATGCGCGGCAACGTAAGGAACGTGGTCCTGGTGAGCCAGCGTGAGAATCTGGGTGACCAGTGGGGAATCCTCCGGCTCGCCGTTGTCCATCAGCAGGCCGACCGGGAACCGATGTAGCAGGGTGGCCGCTCCGCCGATGTGATCGGCATGAGGATGACTCAAAACCAACAGGTCGATACGGTTGATCCCGCGGTAGCGCAGAAACGGCGCGACCACGCGCCGCCCCTCATCGTCCCCATTCTCCAAAAGCCCGCCCGTATCCACCACAACCACTTTATGCGACGGCGTCTCGATGACCGCCCCATCCCCCTGCCCCACGTCCAGGAACGTGATCCGCAACTCGCCGGACGGCGCGCGGCGCGACGTGCCCCAGCCGACCAGCAGCACGACAGCCAGCGCGCACAGCAGCAGCTTTCCCACCGAGCGGGCGTGCATCCGTCTCCTCCGCCTCCGCAGTTCGCGAACGAACGACCGGACTCCTGCTCTATTCCCTGGAAGGTAAGGCCCTTCGCAGGCTAAGAGCACCTAACAAAACCCTGTCAGCCAAGCGTTCCAGCAGAGGAGCACACAGCCCAACAGCAGGAACGCTTCGTGGATGTCGTCTCGGCGCTCGTAGCGGATACGCAAGCGGC
>DASRCN010000088.1:0-8143 GCA_035653075.1 Chthonomonadaceae bacterium
GCGCTGGCTGCGGCTCGTGTCTCGCCTGATGCCGGTTCGCAAGCTCGGCGGTGAGCGCCTACAAAACCTCTCGTGGCAATCCATCCAACGTTTATGGCAGACCACTATTTCTACGTTTTGCACGGTTCAGGAGGAGCAGAATGACGCCGGCGCGGAGATCAGCGGGTGGCGGCTCGAAATCCACCCACATGCGTCCGCTGCTCGTCGCTCTGGTCGCGATCGTCCTGCTGTACGTGGCGCTGTTGCCGCAACTGAGACGCATGCAGGCGGAGACCGAGCGGCTGCGGCGCGAGGAGGCACGCCACAATGCGGCGCTCACGCAGCCTGCCCGTCCGGGCAGCGATCTGGACGCGGCGCGCGCGGCCGTCGCGAAGGCTCCGGACGACCTGAACGCGAACATGGTGCTCGCGTCCGATCTCGTGGCTGCCGGGAAACCGGACGTAGCGCTCGGCTACGTCCGGCGATGCGCCAACCGGGCGCCGCACGATGTGCGAATCAATTTGGCGCTTGCGGATCTCTATGAGCGGCTGCGCCGCCACTACGACGCGATGCAGACCTATCGCGCTCTGCTCGCGCAGGACCCCGGAAACCTGGACGCTATCAATAGACTGTGCTGGCTGTACATCTCGTACGGCTGGACCACGGACGCACGCGCCCTGCTGGAACCAGTGGTACGCGCGAACCCCGACGATCCCCACCTTGCGGTCGAGCTGGCCCTTACTTACCTTCAGACCCATGATTTTCAGCGCAGCCAGCAGTTACTGCTTAAACTCCGCAAAGAGCATCCCGACGAGCTGGATCTCTGGCTGCCCCTGGCGGACCTCTATAGGAAGCAGGCGCAGTTTCCAAAGGCGATCGGCGTGCTTCGAGACGCCCTCAAGCTGCGACCGGGGGATCCCGCCCTCATGCACAGTCTGGCGGATGCGCGGTTCGAATCGGATGACATTTCCGGCGCCATGTCGGTCTGGCAGACGATCGTCTCGGCAGCGCCGAACGATGTACCGGCCCATTACGGCCTCGCGGAGTGCTACCGTAAGCTCGGCAAGACGGCAGAGGCCGTGCAGGAGTTGGAAACGGTGAAGCGCCTCGCGCCTGGCTATCAAGAGACAAAACTGATGCTGGGCCAACTCTACCTGCGCACCGGTCACGCCATCGAAGGCGGCAAACTGCTACGCGCATACCAGGAAGAGCACGCGCGGTCGCGCGTGTTTGCCCGCGTCTCGCTGCTGCTCGCCTCCAAGCCCCGCGACCCGGCTGTTCACTTCGAGATGGCCGGCATCTACGTGAGCGGCGGCAATACGGAGCGCGCCATCGTCGAGCTCCATCGCGCCCTTGATCTCAACCCGCACTACGACAGCGCGCGCAAGATGCTCGCCCATTTGGAGCAGCCGCGATCGTGAAAGCCGGAGGCCGCGTGGAACGAGTGGAAGGTATTTGCCTTTGAATTGCGGTGGAACCATCGAAAGGATACGGAAGCACATCTGCGGGGTCGCTTTGCTCCCCCTGCTTGGCCTCGCAGCGGCCCTGGCCGGCTGCACACATCCTTCCAACCATGCCGCCATGTTACCCCCTGCCGGCTCGGCGGCTTCCGCGCCCGCCGCGGAGGCGGTCGTCCCCAGGTTTGTCGACATAACGTCGGCGGCGGGAATCCATTTCACGCATCAGAGCGCCAAGTCGAAAAACAAATACCTGGTCGAGACCATGGGTTCCGGCTGCGCCTTCCTCGACTACGATGGCGATGGCTGGCAGGACATCCTGCTTTTGAACAATGCTCCCCTCACCGGCGGGCCGGTCATTGGGCGTCCCCGGCTTGCCCTCTACCATAACAACCATAACGGCACCTTCACGGATGTCACCCATCAGGCCGGCCTGGATAAAAGCGTGATGTACGCTATGGGCGTGGCCGTCGGGGACTACGATAACGACGGGCACGAGGATTTCTACGTCTCCTGCGTGCTCGGACCGGGCCATCTGTTCCATAACGAAGGAAATGGCACCTTCACGGACGTGACCCAGCAGGCGGGGGTCGCCAACGCGGGCAACTGGGGTACCTCCTGCGCCTGGGTGGACTACGATCGGGATGGTCGCCTGGACCTATTCGTCTGCAACTACGTGCCCTACCGCTCGCTGGCCGACGACGTGCCCTGTTTCGCCGGAGATCCCAGAAAACATGTCTACTGCGACCCGACTGCCTATAAGCCGACGCACTGTACGCTCTACCATAACGAGGGTAACGGCCATTTTAAGGATGTGACGGCGACCTCCGGGGTCGGCCGATTCGCCGGAAAATCGCTGGGCGTGGCGCTCTGGGATGAGCAGGGCAATGGCTGGCCGGACATCTACGTCGCCAATGACGGTGCCGCCACGTTCCTGCTGCGCAACCAGCGCAATGGCACGTTCAAGGACATCGGCACCGAATCGGGCATTGGCTTCATGGCGGACGGCGCTGCGCCCAGCGGCATGGGCATCGACGCGGCCGACCTCTACAACGATGGAACGATGTGCCTGGTGATGACCAACTTCCAGGGACGGCGCACCCTGCTCTTCCATCAGATACACCCGCTGATCTTTCAGGACGAGGGCGACGCCTCGGGCATCGGCCCGGCGACCACCGGTGTGCTCGGCTTCGGCGTCGTTTGCTTTGATTTTGACAACGACGGGTGGCAGGATATTCTCCAGACCGACGGACATGTGATCGACGACGTCGCGGACCGCGAGCCTGGCATCTCTTATGCTCAGCCGACGCTGCTGTTTCACAACCTGGGGAACGGCCGGTTCGCGGAGGTTGGGCTAAAGAGCGGCGCGCCGTTCGATCGCAAGATCGTGGGCCGCGGCCTGGCCATAGGCGATATCAACAACGATGGGCGACTCGACGTGCTGCTGCTGCAAAATAACGGCCCGGCGCTGCTATGGCACAACGAGACTCCCAGGCGTAATCACTGGCTGACGCTCAAGCTGGAAGGAAGGAAGAGCAATCGAGACGGCATCGGCGCGCTGATGGTTGCGCGCGCGGGCGGGCTGACGCAGCGCGCGCTCGTCCACAGCGGCTCAAGCTATCTCTCCCAGAGCGATTTGCGGCTCCACATCGGGTTAGGCGCGCTGGCCCGCGCGGATGTAGAGATCCACTGGCCGTCGGGAGTAGTCGATCGGATCACCGGGGTCATCTGCGACAGAATTTGGACGGTACACGAAGGCTCCGGAAAGGTGGAATGACCGGTCTGCCGGCATAACCTTGCCGGAAGCGTTGCAGGATTCGGTCGGAATGAGATGGAAATAAGAAGTCGCGATTGCAATTCTTTAGGCCCTGCAGGAGGACTATAATGAAACGCTTTTCCCGGCTTCGCTGCGATCTGGCATTATTACCATTATTAGCTCTGTGTGCCTCTGCCGCCGCGCAGACGGTGCCGGCGAATCTCACTTCCGGCCTGGTCTGGCGCAACATCGGCCCGTTTCGCGGCGGGCGCGTCTCCGCCGTGACCGGCGTCATCGGGCAGCCGGGCGTGTTTTACATGGGACTGCCCATGGGCGGCGTTTGGAAGACCACCAGCGCCGGCACGACCTGGTTTCCCATCTTCGATTCGGTCAAGGAGGCGTCTTCCGTCGGCGCCATCGAGGTCGCGCCCTCAGACCCGAACGTCCTCTACGTCGGCATGGGCGACATGCTCGCCGGCGGCGGGATCAGCCGCGGCAATGGCGTCTATAAGTCCACCGATGCCGGGAAAACATGGCAGCATCTGGGGCTGGATAAGACCGACCACATCCCGTCGATCCTGGTGGATCCGCATGACCCCAACATCGTCCTGGTCGCCGCCATGGGTGACAACCACGCCAAGTCCGCGATGCGCGGTCTCTACCGCAGCACGGATGGCGGCAAAACATGGACCAAGACCCTCTATGTGGACGACGAGACGGGAGTCCAGAAGATCGCCTGGGCCTACGATCAGCCTAACGTCATGCTCGCCACGACCAACCGCGCCTACTTCCCTCCAGGGCAGCGTGGGTTCGGCGGCTTCGGAGGAGGAGGCGGCGCCAATGGGCGCCGGGAGCCTTCCGGCGTCCGGCTCTTCAAGTCGACCGACGAGGGGTTGACCTGGAAGGAGATCACCGGCGGCCTGCCGGAGATGGCCGGGCGGACTTGCGTCGCCATCGCCATGAACACCAACGCGCAGCGCATGTTCCTGGTGGGCAACTTCGGCCTCTACCGCTCGGACGATGGGGGCGAGACGTGGCGGCAGATGGATGCCGCCGACCGGCGCGTCGGCAACGGCCAGGGCGGCTACAACTGCGGCGTCTACGTCAATTCGCAGAATCCGGACGTCGTCTACGTCGTCAACACCTGCCTCTACCGCTCGACCGACGGGGGGAACACCTTCACAGGGTTCAAGGGTGCGCCCGGCGGCGACGATCCGCAGCAGATGTGGATCGACCCGACAAACGGCAATCGTCTCTTCTTAGGTGTCGATCAGGGCGCCACCGTCTCGCTCGACGGCGGCCAGAACTGGAGCCTCTGGTATAACCAGCCCACCGCGCAGGTCTATCACATCTCGGTCGACAATCAGTTCCCCTTCTGGGTCTACGCCACCGAGCAAGACAGCGGCTGCATCGCCACGAGCAGCCGGGGCAATCTGGGCGAGGTCACGCCCCTCGACTGGCTGCCGCATCCCGGCGCCGAGTTCGGCTCCATCGTCGCCGATCCGCTGAATCCGAAGATAAGCTATGCGGGCGGCTACGGCGGCATCGTCAAAGTGACCTATCCGAGCGGCCAGTGGATCGACATAGCGCCTAGCGCGGATTCCAGCCTGGCCCTCCGCAAAGTCCAGAATCAGCCGCTCCTCTTCTCGCCGGCGAATCCGCACGAGCTTCTGGCCGGGTACCAGTGCGTGATGGCGACCGCCGACGGCGGCAAACGCTGGCGCAAGCTCAGCCCGGACCTGACGCTGAAGAAAGGGGAGACGCCGCCAACGCCGAACCGTCCGGCCGCGCGCCGCGCCGGTAGCAGCGCGCAGATACCGCCGGAGGAAGATGAGGCGGAGAACGAGGAAGAAGACGGCGGGCAGCGCGGCGGGGGATTCAGCGCCATCGAATCGGTGTCGGTGTCCAGCGTGGACGGCAACGTGATCTGGGCCGGCACCAACAACGGCCGGATCGAGGTCACGCGCGATCATGGCGCGACCTGGGACGACGTGACGATCCCGAACCTTCCCAACGCCGCCCGCGCCGACATCTCGGCAGTAGACGCCTCGCATCAGGACCCCGGCACCGCCTATGCCGCCGTGGACTGTCACGGCATGGGCGATTACAAGCCCTACCTCTATCGAACGCGCGACTACGGGAAGACCTGGACCCAGATCGTCACCGGCCTGCCGGAGGATCAGCCGAGCGGCAGCTTCGCGCGCGTCATCCGCGCAGATACGGTTCGGAAGGGTCTCTTGTTTGCCGGCACCGAGAGCGGCGTCTACGTCAGCTTCGACGACGGTGACCACTGGCAGTCCCTGCAACTCAACCTGCCGAACACCTCCTATCGGGACATGGTCGTCCATGGGAACGACCTGGTGGTCGGGACCTATGGGCGCAGCTTCTGGGTCCTCGACGACATCTCGCCCCTACGCCAGATCACGCCGTCCATCGAGTCGGAGACGGCGCATCTGTTCAAGCCCGGCGATGCGATCCGGGTACGCCGCAACGTGAATGGCGACACGCCCTTTCCGCCGGAAGTGCCCCACGCCAAAAATCCGCCCGTCGGGGCAATCGTCTACTACTACCTGGGCTCCCCGCCTTCCGGAGACATTACGCTGGACGTGCGGGATGCACAGGGGAAGGTCGTGCGCCATCTCTCCAGCGCGCCGCTTCCGGCTCTTTCCGATCCGCCGCCTCCCGTCCCGGGTTTCTGGGTGGCGACGCCGTCGCCGCTACCCACCACGCCGGGGCTGAATCGGACGAGCTGGGATCTGCGCTACGATAGCCCGCCCGCCTTTAACCATAGCTATGAGATCAACGCGAACCCCGGCGAGACGCCTGCGTCTCCGCAGGGTCCGCTGGCGCTGCCGGGCGTCTACACGCTCACGCTGACCGTGGATGGAAAGAGCTATACGCAGACGGTGAGGGTGAAGAACGATCCGCGCTCGCCCGCCACCTTCCACGATCTGGAAGAGCAGCACGCGCTGCAGATGCAGTACTATCAATGCGCGCAGGAAGCCTGGGACGGCTACCAGCAGGTCGCCGGCGTGCAGGCCTCGATCGCGGCGCTGCTTAAGAAAAATCCGCCGTCGGAAGTCGCGACCGCCGCGCACACGTTCGACGGCAAGCTGGCTGCCGTGGGCGGAAGCAACGAGTTCGGCCGCCGGTTCGGGGGCGGGTTCTTCGGCTTCGGCGGTCCTGCCCCCCAGCCGACCTTCGCCATACTGAATGGGACCGCCGGACGCCAGCTCAACATGCTCGACTCGGGCGACATGGCGCCGACCGATGCGATGCGCAAAGCCTGCACGACGACCTGCACGGAGATGCAGACGGCCATGAAGAGCTGGGAGGCGCTCAAAAGCAAAGACCTGCCCGCCTTCAATGCGGTGCTGGCAAAGAACAACCTGAAGCCCGTCGGCGAGTCGCTGGTGGTCCTCTCTGCGGCGGCGCATGCGCCGCAGAGACACTAAACGCGTGATGTCACTGCAGCCGGCCGCTTCCCTCCACCAGTTTCCAGATATGGTCTGCCGGAGCGGCGGGAATGCGGTCTACCGTGCCACCGGGCCACGTAACTACGAGCGCGGCAGAGGTAGCGGCCCCTAATCCAAAGTGCGCGCGCAGGTCGCTGGCGGAGAGGTAGCTGGAGCCACTGCGTACATAGGCCGTCTGGGTCTGCCCGGCGGCCTGCGCGGTGATTCGCGCTCCAATGCCGTCGCGGTTGCTCTTCGTGCCCACCAGCTTGAGAGTGAGCCAGTGATTGGACGTAGGCGTCTCGTTGTGCCAGAGGTAGGCGGGACCGCCATTGCAGGTGAGAAGCACATCCAGCCTGCCGTCGTTATCATAGTCTCCCCACGCGGCGCCGCGGGCCACGAATGGGCGCGTGAACGGCGCGCCGGAGGCAGCGCCCACTTCATGGAAATGTCCGTTGCCATCGTTGCGGTATAGAAATGGCTCTTCGGCATAATGGACCTGGGGCTGCTCTTTGGAGATATTGTCCTGGATATGCCCGTTGGCTACGAAGAGATCCTTCCACCCAGCGTTGTCTACATCGAAGAAGAACGTGCCGAAGGCAAGATCGTTCAGGCTCGGCGGTCCCACGCCACTGGCGACCGTATCCTCCCGATAGAGCGCCGGACTCACCTGATCGTAGAGCGAGGTCTGCTGCCCCGAAAAGTTAGTGATGACCACGCTGCTCTGGCCGTTATTGTTCACGTCATTGATGTCGATGCCCATGCCCGCGTGCGGCTGTCCCTGCTCGTCGGTGGCGATTCCCATCTGCATGCCTACCTCCTCGAAGCGGTTATGGCCGAGGTTATGGAAGAGGAAGCCTGGCATGCCGTCGTTGGTCACGTAGATGTCGGGCCGTCCGTCGTGGTCGTAGTCCCAGACGGCTACGCCGAGAGACTTGCCCGCCATCGCAATGCCTGCGCTCTTGCTGATGTCGGTGAAGGTTCCATCGTGATTGTTATGATAGAGCACGCAGTGAGAGGGCTTGAACGCGGTAGGAATGGCATAGGTGCGCTCGCCCATCTCATAATAAGGAACATCGTCCTTGAGCGTGTGATAGGTGACGTAGTTGCAGACAAAGAGGTCGAGGTAACCATCATTGTCTACGTCGACCCAGGCGCAGCTCGTGCCCCACATCCCGTTGTTGGCGACCCCGGCCCGCTGCGTGACGTCGGTAAAGCCGCCATGGCGATCATTGTGAAAGAGATGGCTCGGTCCCAGGGCGCAGGTGATGTAGATATCGTCATAGCCGTCGTTATCGTAGTCCCCGACGGCCACGCCCATGGCGTACATCACGCTTTTATCTAAGCCGGCCGGATGGGTGACATCCGTGAAGGTGCCGTTATGGTTGTTATGATAGAGCTTGAGGGTCGGGCGGCCGGTCACGTGTCCGCCGGGCAGGGGCGCGCCGTTCAGGAGCAGGATGTCCAGGTAGCCGTCCCCATCGTAGTCGATAAAG
>DASRCN010000089.1:0-102933 GCA_035653075.1 Chthonomonadaceae bacterium
TCTCGGCCCCCGCTTTTCCAACATGCTGTGTTCCCCTCCGTTCGGCCTTTCGGCTGTGGGTGAGTTGGATGTCCTGGGTACGTTCCTTCGAGTACACCCCCATCTAAGATGGGAATGTCATTCTAATTGTCGTGGCGCACCTGCATGTGGTAAATGTCGTAGAGCAGCTTGACGCGCGGCGAGTTGACGGCGCGGCAGACGGCTGCGCCCCAGGCCGTGTGGTCGCACTGGTAGTCGGGATGGTCCACCTTCGAGTTAAGCAGCTCCAGCGCCAGCGTGATGCCCGCCTGCTCGGCGGCGCGGGCTACGCGCTTCAGACCTTCCACCGTGTTCTCCAGGCCCGCCTCGTCGGAAAGTCCGTTGCGGTTGCCGCTGAAGACGATGAGGACGGGAATATCCCACTGTTGCGCCAGCGCCAGGTTGGCCTCGATCTCGCGCTCGATGCGGTCGTGGTTCTCTCGCCGGTTGAGGCCGTCGCCGAGGGAGGCATGGCCGCCCATCGTCACGATCTGCAGGCCTGCGTCTCGTGCTTTCGGCCAGACATCCTGCGGACAAAGCTCCACGCCCGCATACCCGATCCGCGCGGCCTGCGCCAGCAGGTCCTCGGCGGTCACGTTCCCACGCTGAAAACACCACCATGCCAGCGACTGTTTGATGGCTGCCATCCTTTTCTCATCCTCCTTCCACGGTACCGGAACCGGCTCAAACTTCGATGGTTACGTTCTGGAAAGGGCCGAAAATGTCCTGCTCCTTTTCCCTCCCATGCTGCCGGCGCATGAAGGGCCTGCCGCGGTCGCCCCCATTTCTTTTTGATTACGCTTGACAGGCAGGCCGCAAAGCACTATAATTTGATTCGCCAGACTGTCGATGAAACGGATCTGGCCGACCGGGAACAGCCGGCAGACATTCCCGGTCTAATGACTGTGGGCACCCTATTGGTTGCGCTTGACAAGGCGCGGCGTTCGCGTACATGCATTTCCCCGGCTTTCGTGCCGGGGTATGAAGTGGCACCGCTTCCGCGCCGACAATAGAACCGGCAACATCCATGGAAGGCGTTTCGCGGGCGTTAAGGCTCCGCTTGCGCCAGAAGTAGACTTCGGCCTCGGGCCGAGAGGTTCCATCCTTGCTGCTCCACCAAGAACAACGGCAGGCCCTGACCCAGCGGATCGATCCCAAGATCATCCTCGCCAACAGCGTCCTACAACTGACCTCCCAGGAGCTGGTCCGCTCTATCGAAGACGAGCTGATGGAGAATCCGGCTCTGGAGACCCTGGAAGAGGGCCACTGCTCCGGCGACTGCCTTGATCCTTCGACCTGTCCCTACTGCCTCGCTCGCAAAAGCCGCGAGACCGCCGCAGAGACGTCCGACTTTGGTGACCTCGATACCGACATGGACACCGTCTTCGCCGCGGTGTCGCTCGATTCGGAAGCCTTCGACCTGGTCAGCAACCTCGAAGCGGAGGTGACCCTCCAGGAGCATCTGCGCAACCTGCTGCACGCGGCCGTCTCCGAAGAAGACTACCGCATCGGCGAGTACCTGATCTCCAGCCTCGACGATCGCGGCTGGCTGGAAGGCACGACGGCGGGTATTGCCGCCGACCTGGGCGTGGACGAGGAGGCGGTGCTGCGGATTCTGGACGTGGTCCAGTCGTTCGATCCGCCGGGTATCGGCGCGCGCAGCCTGCAAGAGTGCCTGCTGCTGCAGCTATGCTATCTGTGCGAGGAAGAGGGAACGGAGGCGGACAAGCGCAAAATCACGCTGGCCGAGCGGATGGTGCGGGAGCAGTTCGATCACGTCGTCGCGCGCCGCTATCCCCGGCTGGCCCGCGCGGTCGGAATCAAGCAAGAGGAAGCCCGGCAGGTCGTCGAGTATATCCGCACGCGCCTCAATCCGTTCCCGGCCAGCCAGTTCCGTCCGCCCTGGACCTACCGGCCTGGCAACCGCTCCGCCGTTCGCCCCGATGTGCTCATTCGCCGCACGGATCTCGGCTATGAAGTCGAAGTCCTCGACGTGGAGCCGTTCAGCATCGGCGTCAATCCGAGCTGGCGGCACGCCTACGACGACATCAAGCGCGGCAGCAGCCACTACACGCTGGAAGAGAAGCGCCAGATCACCGAGTATGTGGAGCGCGCCGAGCAGTTCCTCAACAACCTGCAGCAGCGCCGCAAGACCTTGCGGCTCATCACCCGCTGCATCATCGATTTCCAGGTCGGCTTTTTGGAGACCGGCTCTCGCCGGTTCCTGCGTCCGCTGACGCGCACCCATATCGCCAGCATCCTGCACCTGCATGAGTCCACGGTGAGTCGCGCGACCGCCAACAAGTACGTCCAGATCCCCAATCAGGAAGTCGTTCCCTTCGAGATCTTCTTCAACGCTTCCCTCTCGGTCAAAGAGGCCATCGACGAGATCATTCAGAGCGAGGACCCGTCCAGCCCGCTTTCGGACCAGCAGATCGCGGCTATGCTTCTGGACCGGGGTATCTCCGTGGCGCGCCGCACCATCAGCAAGTACCGCGCGTCCAAGAATATTCTCTCCTCCACCCGCCGCCGGCAAAACTGAACTCTAGACGATCCCCGGCCCTATCGTAAGAAGCAGCTATCGATCTTGGCGATACGCCTGGGATCGGTCTTGGCTTCCCGGATGCGGGCGGCGGTTTCCGGGCTGCACGAGGGAGCGGCCGCCTCATCGGGGATAGGCGCTGAGGCGGCCATTTCGTCTCTCCGGATCGGAAGCCGGCGCGCGGGAACACGCTGTGGCGCAACGGGCTTTCTCTGGCCGGTCCGTGCGCGCCCATAAGCCGACCTGGGAGGAGATAAAACAGGATGTGGCTGCGCGGTCTCCCCGGCGGCTTTCAGGACGACAGGCTTCTCCGTCGCCGGCTCCGGATCGCTCTCCGGCCCGCCCGCGACTTCTTCGAAGATGGCGAATTCCACTTTCTGCACCCAGGTCCCGCCGATCTCCAGCCGGCTGGCGGTGATCGGCGTAGGCGTGGAGGCGGTCGCACGGACCATGCGGCCGGGAAACCGGCACCCACTCACCGGCAGATGGGACTCTTTGGGCTTGATCTCAGGCACGGCCAGAGGCGCGAAGGACAGGTCCCCGTCAGACAATGATCTCATCTCCGCCGCGCGCGATCACGATATCGCCCGCCTCTTCCAGGCGGCGGATCGCTCCGACGATCCGCTGCTGCGCTTCCTGAACGCTGCGCAGGCGCACCGGCCCCATGAACTCCATGTCCTCGTGCAGGATGGCGGCGGCGCGCTCGCTCAGGTTGCGGAAGATACGTTGTTGGACCTCTTCGCTGACGCCTTTGAGCGCCAGCGCCAGCTCTTTGGTGTCCACCTCGCGCAGCACCTTCTGGATCGCCACATCGTCCAGAAGGATAATATCCTCGAAGACGAACATCAGCTTCTTGACCTCTTCGGCCATCTCCGGATTGGTCTCGGAAAGTGACTGGAGAATGGTCTTCTCGGTCGAGCGGTCTACCCAGTTGAGCATCTCGACCAACGCCTTGACGCCGCCGGCCTGCATGAACCCGTGGGTGACGATGGTGCTCGACAGCTTGCGCTCCAGCACGCGCTCGATCTCGTAGACGACCTCCGGGGGCGTGCGGTCCATGCCGGCGATACGGCGGGCGACTTCCGCTCGCGCCTCCTGCGGCAGCCCAGCCAGGACGGCGGCGGCCTGGTTCGGAGGCAGATGCGCCAGGATCAGCGCGATGGTCTGCGGATGCTCCTCCTGTATGAAGGAGAGCAGTTGGCTGGGATCGGCCCTCTTGGCGAAATCGAACGGCATCACCTTCAAGGTCTGGCTGACCCGCGAGACGACCTCCGTGGCCCGCTCCGCCCCGAAGGCGGCTTCCAACGTCACTCTCGCCTGCTCGATTCCGCCCTCGAAAAGCGCCCCCTGGATACCCCGGCTCGAACCTTCGGATGCCCGGCAGAGATGACAGAACTCCGCTATGGCGTGCCGGCGGGCCTCCGCCTCGACGCGCCCCAACTGGGCCACGTCCAGCGTCAGCGCCTCTACGTCCTCCTCGCCCAGGTGCCGCAGCACCTGGGCGCTCGCCTGCGGGCCAAGCGCCAGCAGCACAATGGCTGCTTTCTGCCGGTTGGTCAATGCCATCAGATGTTGCCTGTTCATAGTGCTTCCTATTCCTCATCGCCGGGCCGTGAACGACCCGCCTGCGGGGCCCCTTCCCCGCTGTCCTTCGGCCCGTGGGTCCCTACCTACTGCCCTCACGGGCGGAAAAGCTTAGAAACCTGAATTCCCCCTCTCCTTCGTAAGGAGAGGGATCAGGGGTGAGGTCAATATTCTTCGCGGATCCAGCTTTTGAGCAGCATCGCTACGGTCTCCGGATGGGATCGGCTGAGATATTGCAGGTTTTGCAGATCGGCCTCAAAGCTGGCATCGATAACGTCGCCGGACCGCGCCCCGCCACTCCCGCCGGGCAGGCCGGCGTGCGCGCCGCCGTCCGTATCCAGCCGCAATGCGCCCAGAGCAAAGGGTGCCTGCTGGCGCAGTACACGCGTCATCATCAGGAGACAGCCCACCATAAGCGCGAGAGGAAGACCGATCCGCAGAAAACCGAGAATATTATCCACGAGGGCCGTTGTGGCCGCGCTGTCCTCGGCGCTGTGATCGAAGGGCACTTGCGCGACGGCGACAGTCCGCGTCGGGTGCGGATCGCCCGGATTCGCCGCGATGGCCGCCTCCAACGCCTCCTTAATGGTCAACACCTGGTTTCGCGGCACGCTCGTATCGATTAGCGCGCTGACCGTCAGCCGCTCGATGCGTCCCGGCCCCCTTACGATGTGCCGGACCGTATGGCTCGGCTGGCTCGTCTTTACCGCGGTAGCGTGAACGTAACGGCCGCCTGTCGAGGGGATCAAACTGCCTGTCGAAGCGGCGCCGGCCCTGCGTGCGGCAGCGCCGTTCGTCTCCTCGGTGAGGGTGGTGGCGACACCGGTCGTACTGGTCTGAGTCTCTTCCTTGTCCTCGCTCAGCTCCGCGTTGACCAACACGACCGCTTTATGCGGGCCGATGGTGTTATCGATCAGCGACTGCAGCTCGTCTCGCTTGGCCTCGGCGAACGGCTTCTCCTGCGGCGCGCTCAGTCGGGTAATTCGGACCAGAGCTTCGTCATGAACGTTGGCGGGCACGTCGATACGGCTGCCGCCCTCCTCCACGCGGAAGGGGATATGCGCTTCTCGCAATGTGCCGAGAATGCGGTCGGTCTCGGCAGCCGACAGGTTCGCGCAAAGAGGGATATAGGATGGCGTCCTCGCCACGTAGAGAAAGCCGATGAGAGCGGCGACAAACCCCAGCGATAAGACGATCAGGCTGATCCGGCGCCGGATCCCCAGCCCCTCCCACCATTGGCGCGTATGCTGCATTACCTGGCTCCGTTTCTTTTTTTGCCGATCCATAAGACCGGCGAAAAAACCTCTGTTATTATCGGTCGAACGCGCGTTCCCTGCAGATGTGTTCGCGGAACCTTGCCCCTGGCGTAAACGTCAAGACCCTGAGTTTTCGGGCGGACCATCAAAGTCGCAAGGTGCTGGTCGCTAGTTTCCCGTTGATTTGGTTTTCGCCAGCAACCCGGAACTAGCAATGAACAACTCTAGCAGGAGGTTTTCCATGCCTGCAACGCTGCAGCCGGCGCGTTCCCTGGGCGCGACCGGCGTCTCCGTACCGCTGATCGGCTACGGCACGGCGCCGCTCGGCAAGAAGGAGGTGTCCCGGGAAGACGCCGTGCGCTGCCTGAACGCGGCCATCGACCGCGGCATTACCTATCTGGACACCTCGCCGGACTACGGCAGCGAGCCACACATCGGCGAGGTGATGCGCACGCGCCGCAACGAAGTCTTTCTGGCTACCAAGGTCAATAAGCGCAGCCGGGACGGCGCGCTGGACGACCTCCATCAATCGCTGGAAAAACTGCAGACCGATCATGTGGACCTGATTCAGCTTCATGCGGTCAACACCTGGGCGGACCTGGAGCAGGTCCTTGCGCCGGATGGCGCCCTCGCCGGCCTGGAGCAGGCGCGACAGGAAGGGCTGGTGCGATTTATCGGCATCACGGGCCACGCGCGCCCGGAAATCCTGGCCGATGCCTTGACGCGCTACCGCTTCGATACAGTGCTCTGTGCGCTGGGAATGGCAGACCATCTGGTGAGCGCGCCGGACATATTCCTGCTTCCCCAGGCTATCGAGAGCAAGGCCGGTGTGATCGCCATGAAGGTACTGGGACACGGCCACTTCCCGGATGCGGAGTTGGCCCTGCGCTATTCGCTCGGGCTGCCGGGCGTCTCTCTGGCTATCGTCGGCATGGCTTCCCCGCAGGAGATCGACCAGATCGTTTCTATCGCGGCGACTTACCGGCCCCTGGAGGAGCATGAAGAGGCCCGGCTGATCGAGCAGGTGCGCCCCTTGATCGAGCAAGACGCCCAGGCGAGCCAGAAAGGCCAGGGGGATCTCTTCTGGCTGCACGATACCACCGTCATGGGCTGGCAGAAGAAAGATGAGCCGGTGTTGGTAGCTTATTGAGTTACTAGTTGCTAGTTTCTAGTAAGACCTCACCCCCAACCCCTCTCCTTAACAAGGAGAGGGGAGGAAAAGGGCGCTGCGCCCTCTGGAAACGGGGTTTTAACTAGCAACCAGGAACTAACAACTAGCAACTGTTTCAGGAGGAGCAGAGATATGGGAGCGATGAGCTTAATCAAAGGTCTCGGCCTGGGCGCCGGGATCATGTATTTCTTCGATCCGGACCGGGGCCGGCGCCGACGCGCCCTAGTGCGCGATCAGGCGATCGCAACGGTCAACGACCTGGGGGATCTGGTCGACAAGGCGTCCCGCGACATGAGCAACCGGGCCTACGGCCTGGTCGCCGAGCTGCAGGCGATGTGGACGAACGAGCCGGTCAGCGACGAAGTGCTGGTGGCGCGCGTGCGCGCTAAGATCGGACACGTGGTCTCACATCCCGGCGCCATCGAGGTCAGCGCCCGCACTGGGCGCGTCACCCTGAGCGGGCCGATCCTGTCCTATGAAGTGGCGCCGCTTATGGCCGCCCTCGCCACCGTACCGGGCGTGATCGCGGTGGATAATCAGTTAGAGCCGCACGCGAGTCCGGAGAATGTGCCGGCTCTGCAGGGATGGTCGCGACTACCGGGGCGGCAGTTCATGACGCCGACGTCGCGGCTCCTGCTGGTGACGGCGGGCGGCATTATGGCTCTGTACGGCTCGCGGCGCGGCGGCCTGCTGGGCACGGCTCTGAGCGCCGGGGGGATCGGCCTGTGCCTGCGTGGCATCGCCAACCCCATGGGCGGTGGATCCACGAGCATGACCGGCAGGCAACAGGGCATCCGTATCCAGAAAAGCATCACCATCGATGCGCCTATCGAGCAGGTATTCGCCTACTTCAGCAACTACGAGCACTTCCCCAACTTCATGGCCAACGTGCAGCAGGTCATCGATCAGGGAGGTGGCCGCTCGCACTGGGTCGTCTCCGGTCCCGGAGGCGTGCCGGTGGAGTGGGATGCCGTCGTGACGGACGTCGTCCCAAATGAGCTTATCTCCTGGGAGAGCGTGCCGGGTTCCACCCTCCAGAACGCCGGATCCATCAAATTCCGGCCGACTGCTAATGGTGGTACGCAGATCCATATCACTTTGACCTACACGCCGCCCGCAGGCGTGCTCGGCCACGGCATCGCAACGATGCTCGGCGCGGATCCTAAGACCGAGATGGACGCGGACCTGGCGCGGCTGAAGACATTCCTGGAGACCGGCAACCCTCCGAGCGATTCCGCTGCGGAGCATCATCGTCGAACGGAGGAAGCGCTCAGCTCGTAATACCTACCCCTGTGGGACCTCACCCCCTGCCCCTCTTCTTCGTAAGGAGAGGGGGAATCGGGTTGCTATCTTGCGCCTCTGCTTACAGGCAAGAGTAGCTTCTTACATAGCTCCCCTCTCCCTTCAGGGAGAGAGGCCGGGGTAAGGGACAAAGGAGATCACGAAAATGGAACAGACGCTCAACGGTAAAAAAGTAGCCATCCTGGTCGCGGATGGCTTCGAGCAGGTCGAAATGACGGAGCCGAGGAAGGCGCTGGATCAGGCCGGCGCCCAGACGCAGCTCCTCTCACCGGCGCAGGGCCAGGTCAAAGGCTGGCAGCACGACCGCTGGGGCGATACCTTCCCGGTGGAAGTTCCTCTCGACAGTGCCAACCCGGACGACTATGACGCCCTGCTGCTGCCCGGCGGGGTAATGAATCCGGATAAGCTGCGCATGAACCCGAAAGCCGTGCAGTTCATCAAGGCTTTCTTTGAGGAAGGCAAGCCGGTGGCCGCCATCTGTCACGGCCCCTGGACCCTGGTGGAAGCGGACGTCGTCCGAGGACGCGAGCTTACCTCCTGGCCCTCCCTGCAGACCGACATTATCAACGCGGGTGGCAAATGGATAGACCGGCAGGTCGTCGTCGATAACGGCCTGGTCACCAGCCGCAAGCCGGACGACCTCCCCGCGTTCAATCAAAAGATGATCGAAGAGTTCGGAGAGGGCCACCATCGCCGTCAACAGCAGCAGGAAGCGCGGGGTCTACAGCCGGAACGCCAGACACAGCCGGTTTAAGAGACACTCGCTGCAACAATCTGGCAGAATGGCCTCAGATTGAAAAATTCTGAGGCCTTTTTTTGTTCGTCAGGCAGGAAAAATGCGGGTCTTGATCGAATCAAGCGTTCGCAGGTATCATAAAAACCCTCTGGTATTGTATACTATAGAAGCAAGGTGACTCGCAGGCAGCACGTCCTGAGGAAGGTGACCGAAAGATGCGGCGTGGTTTCACCCTCATCGAGATATTGGTAGTGGTCGTCGTCCTGGCGGTACTGGCGGCGATTCTATTTCCTGTTCTGGCGCAGGCCCGCAATATGGCTCGCAGGACGGCCTGTCTGTCCAACGAGAAACAGTTCGGCACGGCTTTCCAGCTCTATGCCATCGACTATGATGAGCGCTTGCCGGACCTGCACTGCGATCCCTATAGCGCCGCCAGACCTACCGATGACGCGTTCTGGCACGAGCACTTCTGCCGCGCCACCAAGCTACTGCCCGGCGAGGTCTCGTTTGTCGCGCTGCTGCAGCCTTACATGCGCTCCTCCGATGTGACCTTCTGCCCTTCGGACTGGAACCACCAGACCGAGGGACGGCATGTGACCTCCTACGAATACAAGCTCTGGTTGGCGGAAGGCCATGCTCTGTCGGACGCGCCCCGGCCCACCGAATTGGCGCTGATGTGGGAGCAGCAGGGCTACCATTCGACCAACGGGCACACTTCCGAGTTCGATCGAAATACGTCCATGAACATTATGTTCTTGGACGGTCATGCCGGATATCATAGTCTGGCCGATACGACGACGGCGCAGTTTGGCGCCGGCCCCGACCTTCATATCTTTTTCCAGGCCGATAACGCCCCGGACACCTCCCTCTACGGGGCCGACTTCAGCAATTAACCTATCCTACTTCCATAGATATTAAAACGGAAACTGCCCCAGAACCGAAAGTTCTGGGGCTTGTCGTGTGCGGTCCCGATGACCGGTCGCTATTATCGCTCAGAGCTGTCCGATCAACGATAGCTGTGGTAGCGGCGATAGAAGCGCGCACCGCTCTCGATCCGCACCAGATTGCGGGCCATGCGCAGATGCTCTAACAGGGTCGGCAGCGTGTTGCGTGCAAAATCTCGCAGAGCCGGATTCCTTCCCTCCCGCGCCTCCTGCCGGAAGAGCGCTACCGTCTGAATGTGCGCCTGTAACTGATTGTGGGCATAGGCGCGATCGAAGGCAAAGCCTGACAGATTCGACAGGCGGTCCATCGCTGCCCGATTGGTGGCGCCGATACCCGATGGCAGCGTGATGTTCTGATCGGAAGCCAGCGCCGCAAACCGATCGTTGGCCTTGCTATGGTCGTTGACCATCCGCCGCGCGAAATCCCGGACCGCATTACTGGACGTTCTGTCCATAGCCAGGTTGCCCATTCGGACCTCCGCCTGGCCTCCTTCCGCCGCCATTCGCACGAACCGGTGGTCCATAGCATTCAAGTATCCACGCTGGCTGGCGTTTGCTCCGACCGCAAAGGTGGACATAATACCGACCGCAACGAGTATAGATAGGGTCAGTCGTCTCATTTCTGTTTTCTCCTCTCCCTGGTGCTTCAGGGTTCTTCACCGGCAGTTAGAGCCATGCCGCGCGCCGGAATGTTCCCGATATTGTGCGGTATCCGGAACCGTGAGAACGGCCCGCACGTTGTCTTAGGAACATGAAACGCGGTTTGACCGTCTGCATTCCACAGAGACGGGAGGAGAGGATGCGGTTTACGGACAAAGTGTGTATTGTCACCGGAGGCGGCTCCGGGATCGGTCGGGCCACGTGCGAGCGGTTCGCCGCAGAAGGCGGCAAAGTGCTCGTCGTGGATGTGAACGTCCAGCACGGCAATGAAACGGTTCAGGCCATCACCGCCGCCGGGGGGCAGGCTCTCTTCATAGCAACCGACATCGGCAACCCGGCGCAGGTCAAGGCTGCGGCCGATCTGGCCGTGCAGCGCTGGGGCAAGATCGACATCCTGGTCAACAACGCGGCCATGATGACCTTCGTTCCTATCGTAGACCTGCCGGAGGAAGACTGGGACCGGGTCCAGTCGGTCAATCTGCGCTCGGTCTTTCTCTTCTGCAAGTACTGTCTGCCGCATATGAAGGGCGGCGCCATCATCAATATCAGCTCGGTCCACGCGCACGAGACCACCGTCAATGTCGTGCCCTACGCCACCTCTAAAGGCGGCATGGAAGCGTTTACCCGCGGTTTCAGCGAGGAGTGCGAAGCGGCGAAAGTCCGGGTCAATTGCGTCGCCCCCGGCGCGGTCGATACCCTGATGCTCTGGAACAATCCGAACGTCAAGAGCGGCAAGGAGAAGATCGAAGGCGCGGTGGGCGAGCCGGCGGACATCGCGGCGGCGATCTGCTTCCTCGCCTCCGACGAAGCGCGCTTCATCAATGGAACGACCCTCGTCGTTGACGGCGGACGGCTGGATATTTTATAAGGGAAAAGATGGAAGGGAAAAGGGAAAAGTAAAAGACCGTTTCCTTCTTTTCCCTGCCGAGCAAAGCGAGGTCTGTATGCCTGGAACGGGATTTATGTTCGCTACTGGAATCGAGAACAGTTACCCGACCATCCAGCTACCCAATGGCAAGACATTTCGTGTGGACGAGATGGAGAAGACGGGCCACTATCGGTATTGGCGCGAGGACTTCGATCTCGTAACGGAATTGGGCATTCGCACCCTTCGCTATGGGCCGCCTTACTACTCGACCCATAAGGGGCCGGGCCGCTACGATTGGAGCTTTGCGGACGAAACGTTCTCTGCGCTGCACGATCTTCGCATCCAGCCTATCGCAGACCTATGCCACTTCGGCGTACCGGACTGGATCGGCAATTTCCAGAACCCGGAATGGCCCGCCTTTTTCGCGGAATACGCGGGCACGTTTGCGGCGCGTTATCCCTGGATCCGGTATTTCACTCCCGTCAATGAGATCTTCATCACCGCCATGTTCTCGGCACAGTACGGCTGGTGGAATGAGCGCCTCACCAGTGATACAGCCTTCGTCAACGCTCTCAAGCACCTCTGCCAGGCTAACGTCCTGGCTATGCGCGCGATTCTGGAAGTCCGTCAGGACGCGGTGTTCATCCAGAGCGAGTCCTCCGAATATTTCCATGCGGAGCATCCGGACGGCTTGCCGCGCGCTAACTTCTTGAATGAGAAGCGATTCCTGTCGCTGGATCTGACCTACGGCTACCCCCTGCGTGCCCTGATGTACGAGTACCTGCTCGATAACGGCATGACGCGGGAGGAGTACCACTGGTTTCATGCTCACCAGGTCAAGGCCCGCTGCGTGATGGGCAACGACTACTATGTGACCAACGAGCATCTGGTCCACAATGACGGCACGACCGAAGCCTCCGGCGAGATTTTCGGCTACTACGTGATCACGCACCAGTACTTCGATCGCTACCACCTGCCGGTAATGCACACGGAGACCAATATCGCCGAGCCTAAATCGGTCGATTGGCTCAAGAAGGAGTGGGCCAACCTGTATCGGCTCAAGCAGGATGGCGTCCCCATCATCGGCTTCACCTGGTTCAGCCTCATCGACCAGGTCGATTGGGATACGGCGTTGCGCGAAAACAATGGGCATGTCAACCCGTTGGGTCTATATAGCCTGGAGCGCAAGATAAATCCCGTCGGACGGGTCTATAAGGAGTTGATCGAGGAGTGGCGCAAGGTCCTGCCTCCGGAAGATAGCACCGCCGGCTTTATCGGCATGATCGGCGCGCTGCCTTCGTGGAAAAGTTGAACGAGGTGAATTCGCTCAACAAAGGAGGCATCGCTGTGGCTTATTACGAAGAGAAAGATTTAGATCGATTCGGCGAGGTCGGTAAGTACCGGCCCGATCTGTTCGCAAAGTTCATGGACTGGTATCAGGCCGTGCAGGAAGACGGCGCGCTTTCGCGCCGGGAGAAGGCGCTGATCGGCCTGGCAGTCGCCCACGCGCTGCAGTGCCCCTACTGCATCGACGCCTATGCGCAGGCATGCCTGGAAGCCGGGTCGAATCCGGAGCAGATGACGGAAGCGATCCACATGGCCTCGGCCATCCGTGGAGGCGCCGCGCTCATCCATGGGGTGCAGGCCCATAACGCCGTCGAAAAGATCACCATGTAAATGGAAAGCTCCCTACCCTCCTTTGCGGAGACGCTGGCCGTCCAGGGCCTCGGCGAGCTGCGCGCCGAGAAGATAACGACCCTGCAGGTCAACGTCGGCAAGCTGTGCAACCAGGCGTGTAAGCACTGCCACGTAGACGCCGGGCCGCATCGCACGGAGATCATGACGCGCGAGACCATCGAGCAGGCGCTCGCGGTCGTGCGCCGCTTCCATGTTCCGGTCGTGGACATTACCGGCGGCGCGCCGGAGCTGAACCCCCATTTCGACAGGCTGGTGACCGGCGCTCGCGAGGCCGGCGCGCACGTGATCGTGCGTCACAATCTCACGGTCCAGCTCACGCCAGGCAAAGAGAACCTGCCTGCGTTCTTCCGCGCCAACGACGTCGAGATCATCGCCTCCCTGCCCTATTTCCTGGCCGAGCAAACCGACGCCCAGCGCGGCCGGGGCGTCTTCGAGCAGAGTATCGAGGCTCTGCGCCGGCTCAACGCCCTCGGCTACGGGCAGGAAGGGTCGGGGCTGCTCCTCCATCTGGTCACCAATCCCGTGGGCGCGTTCCTGCCTCCCAACCAGGCCAGCATAGAGCGCGACTTCAAGCGCGAGATGGAGGCCCGCTACGGCGTGGAGTTCAACCACCTATACACCATCACCAACATGCCCATCCACCGCTTCCTCGACTACCTGCATCGTTCCGGCAATTATGAGCGCTATATGGAAAAACTGGTCCATAGCTTCAATCCGGCCACCGTGCCGGGGCTGATGTGCCGCACCTTAATAAGCGTCGGCTGGGATGGGCGCCTCTACGACTGCGACTTCAACCAGATGCTGGAGCTACCGCTAACAGACGGCATGCCACAGACCATCGCCGATCTGGACCTCGATCGCCTCGCCTACCGGCGCATCGCCACGGGCCGTCACTGCTTCGGCTGCACGGCAGGCGCCGGCTCCAGTTGCGGCGGCGCCGTCACGAAGTAGCCGCTCAGGAACCACGATCCGGAGAGCTGCAGGCATGATCTCGATGGTTACCGGCGCCGTCGAGCTCATTTTCTCTCCTGCCCATCGCCCGCCAGGTTACAAAAGGGGCGAACGCAAGCCCGTCTCTCAGACCCCTCTGGCAAAGACACATATATTCGGCTGAAAAGTATTACCTGAAGGCGCACGCTTCATAGAAGCCATCCTTCTCCAAAGAGAACGGAGCGGCAACAATGCGCCATCCGAAATACGTAGGAAATAGGAAAGGAATGCCCGCCTCCCTCGACGTCTCCCAGACGGGAATAATCCCTATTAAAACCTGGTATATCCAGGAGGAGGCAGACTTCCGACAGGCTTTCAGGAAGAGACGCATGATGGACCGCTCTTCAAACGGACTACGATCTGCTCCTGCTCCGACAAAGACGGAGAGAGGACGTTTGCTATTCCTGCTGGCGGCGCTGTTCCTCCTCGCCGGCGCGGCCGGGATTCGGATGTGGATGCGCCACCGTCCCGCCGATACAGGAGATGCCCTGCACGGCAATGCCAACGAGGCCGCTCCGGCTCTGGCCAGCCTGCTTGCCAAAACGCCGCCGGACCAGCGTGCGCCGCTCCTGCTCCGCTACGTCCAGGACCCCAGCCTCGGCCTGCGTTATGCGGCTGTGGATGCGCTGGGTCAGGAGCACACGACGGCGGCGGCAGACGCCATCGAGAACGCCTTCGCCGACTCCTCCGCGGCTGTCCGCGAGCGGGCGATGGAAGCCCTGCCCAACATCGCTCCGGAGCGCGGCCTGCGCCTGCTGGCCGCGGGCCTGCGTGACGAGGACTCCGTGATCCGGGAGGCTGCCGCCCTGCAGTGGATGCAGTGGGCTGAGCATGCCCCTGAGAAGGTCCGGCCCGCCGTTCCGGCGCTCATCCAGTCGCTTAGCGACTCGGATCCCGTCGTCCCGGTCTTTGCCTCCAACGTCCTGCGCAAACTGACCGGCAAGCCCTGGCGCATCACGAAAACGATGACCGCCGCTCAGTCCGAGGCGGTCATCAAGGATTGGCAGTCCTGGTGGCAACACGCCTCAGCCAACTGGAAAGGCGCGGCGGACTTTGCCGCGATCGCGCCCATCCGTCCCCATCGCGCCGACCCAGCCCCTGAGCTCCATCTGCAGGATTTGGACGGCGCTCCGATCGACCTGGACGCGCAACGCGGACATGTGACCCTGCTCAACTTCTGGGGCACGTGGTGCGGGCCGTGCCAGCAGGAGATTCCCGATCTGGTCCGGCTGGATGGCGCGTATCGCGCTCGCAAGGTGGATCTCATCGGCATCGCCCTGAATGAAAATAGCGCGGAAGACCTTCGCCAATGGTGCCGCGCGCACGGCATACGGTACCGGCAGGCCATGGCGACCGATGCAGTCCAGCAAGCCTACGGCCTGGAAGGGGTGCCGGTGTCCGTTCTGATCGATACGCAGGGGCGCATCCGCTACCGCTGGCAAGGTCCACGCGATTTCGATACCTTTCATAAGGCGATCGACCGACTATTGACCGAGGGGGCCGGATAGGCAGCCCCTCTCCTGGAGATGATTTCATGCCCAAGCTTTCGTGGCCCGAACTCCACGGCGCGCTCACCCACTTCCCCATTGCCTGCCTGATTCTCGCCTGTGTATTCGAGATCGGAGCCTACCTTCTACGCAAGCCGGAATGGCGGCTGATCAGCTACTGGATGCTGGTTGTTTCCGTCATCATGGCCGTTCCGGCGCTCGCCACCGGCTGGTTGACCGCTAACAGGATGTTCGACCAGGCCCCCAGCCTGCCGTCCGTCGTCGTCTGGCATCGCGCCATGGCCTTCACGACGGCGGGTATCGCCCTGTTGCTGCTGATCTGGCGCACCCGGACCCGCGACCGCATCGGCGGCGGCGCGCTCCTCGGTTCCATTGTTGCGCTGGTCATCGCCTCCGGAGCTGTTGGCTACACGGGCTACCTCGGCGGAGAGATGGTCTTCGGGGCAGCAGGCGCAGCTCCGATAAACCAGAACTCGACTTCCGCGCAGACCCTCCCGAAAGAGGCCGCCTCGCACACGGGCAATCCGCCATCCGTATCCACCCAGGATATCCAGGCCGGGCAGCAACTGTTCCAGAGCAACAAATGCCTCAACTGCCACGCCTTCAATGGCGCCGGCGGCAACACGGGACCGGATTTGACCCACGAGAGCCTTCGCCACTCCGACCTTGACTGGCAGATCGCGCATCTGAAGGATCCGGCCCGGATGTCTCCCGGCTCTTTCATGCCCAGTTACGCCAGGCTTACGCCCGATCAGCTCAAGGCGCTTGCTTCCTTTCTGGTCACGCGAAAATAGACTCTCCGGAAGCATAAAAACGGGCCACGCGCCGTCCTTTTGTCGAGCAGGAATAACGCGCCGAAGGCAAGAATAGTTTTAAAGCCTATAGGGCCGGCCGTTTTCATCCGAAGTATTAGGCAGGGAACAAGAACTCTTCCGGAGCCTTCGGCCGTCTAATAAACATGCCTCACGCCGGGGTGACGTATAGAACTTCAGCAACGATCCGGGCCCGAACGGAAGGCTCCCCTGCCGGAGTTTTGCCGCATCGGCACGAGCCTGCTAATGAAAAAGAAACAGAAACGGTTTTCGCATACCGCCAGGGACATAGAGGAATACGAGCCTTCGCGCGGAGGCTGGACCCCGCGCGAAGAGCCGCGATGCCAGGGCTTTGCCGAGCGTAAACGAGCGGAAGCGCAACTGACCCAGGCGATCCGGGAAGTCCATCATCGGGTGAAGAATAATCTCCAGGCGGTAAGCGCGCTGCTGGAGATGCAGATCGATACCGGCCAGGAGTACCTGCCGGTAGAATCCGTGCGGAACAGCCTGCGCCAGATCAAAGCCATCGCCTTAGTCCACGACCTATTGGCCCACGACCGCCCGATCGGCGCGGTGGATGTCGCCCAGGTGCTTTCCCGGCTGGCAGGGCTGCTCGCGGCCAACCTGCGCATGCCTGGCCGCCCGGTGGCGCTCTGCGTCGAGGCCGAGCCGACCTGGATGCCGACTCAAACGGCAACGTCCCTGACACTGATCGCCAACGAGCTGATTTCCAATGCCATCAAGCACAGTATGAAGGAGAGAGGAACCAGGGGGAGACATGACGCTATCATCATCCGCCTATGCCGGCAAGAAGGAGAGCGCATGCTACTCTGCGTGGAAGACCGGGGACCCGGCTTCCCCGCCGGATTTCATCCTGGCATGCATGGCCACCTCGGCCTGGAACTGGTCCATTCCCTGGTCACCATCGATCTACACGGCCGGATCACCTTCGCCAACGTCCTCGACCGAGACGGCGAATGTGCCGGAGGACGGGTCCAGGTCTGCTTCCCCGAACAGCCCCTCTCCCCATGAGACGCCCTCCGAAACCATTTCGCTGGCGGGCAAGCGCGTGGTCATCTGTGAGGATGAGGGTATTCTACAGATGCAGCTCCAGCGCGCCCTTACCCGCGCCGGCCTCAAGATCGTCGGCACCGCCAACAATGGGCAGACGGGGGTTGACATCGTCCTACGGGAGCGGCCCGACATCGTTCTGATGGACATTCGCATGCCCATTATGGATGGGTTGGAGGCATCCCGGCGTATCTTCGCCGTCTATAGTCCCTGCCTTGTCGTGCTTACCGCCTACGCCGACGAGCATTACCAGCAGCAGGCCAAAGAGCTTGGCGCCAGCGGCTATATCATCAAGCCCGTCACCACCGATACGCTCCTGCCGCAGTTGCGCGAAGCCTGGTCTTCCTGCCGATCGGAAGGCTGAAAAGCTCCCACCCTATTAATCTCACCCCAACCCCTCTCCTGCGTAAGGAGAGGGGGAGATTGGAGCGGAAATCTCCCTCTTACGCAATAGCTGGCTGCCGATTCTCCTCATCTTTCTCATCGGCCTGTGGTTCGTTCTGGAACAGTCTCCCGAACAAGAGAAAGGCGTGGTCGTGCTGCGCTGGGTCGTCAACTCTCAGGAGCGTGACCAGCTCTTCTACCAGGCGGCCAAAAAGGCGTTCGAGGCAAGCCATCCCCGCATCCGAATCCAGTTCATCAAGTCCAATGAGGGCGACAAGGTCGATACCATGATCGCCGGCGGCGATGCGCCCAACATCGTCAATCTGGGCTGGAACCAGATCCATTTCTACATCCAGGCCCATGCCGTGCGCGATCTGACGCCCTTCATGACCGCTGCAGACCGCGCGGACCTGCGCCAGTATTTCCCCGCCCTGCTGGCGCCCTTCCAGGAAGGCAAAGCCCTCTACGCGCTGCCCTGGGATTACGTGCCGTTCATCCTGTTTTATAATAAGAACCTGTTCGATAAGTACGGTGTCCCCTATCCCAACGACCACTGGACCTGGGAAGACTACCGCCGGGCGGCGATTCGTCTCACGCACCGTAAAGACGGCCTCCCGGACGAGTTCGGCGCCTCGTTCGCGCAGTGGCAGGACGGCTACTACTGCTGGATCTATCAGAACGGCGGGCGCGTTCTCACGCCGGACGGCCGCCGCGCCACCTTCGACGATCCCCGCGTCGTGCAGGCGGTCGCCTTTCTGCAGCAATTGACGCGCACCAATCAGGTCGTTCCCACCGAAGCGAACCAGCCGAAAGAGACCGGCGTCAACCTGTTCGAGGCCGGCAAGCTGGCGATGAACGGCCCGACCGGCTCCTTCTATATCCCCACCTATCGCGGCTACGAAAAGATCGACTGGGACATCGCCTCTGTGCCTGCCGGCCCGAGCGGCAAAGGCACGATGACCGCGCCGTTCGCCTACAGCGTCACCACGCAGAGCCAGCATCCGAAAGAAGCGTGGGAGCTGGTCCGCTTCCTCTGCGGCCTGGAGGGCGAGCAGATGCTGGCCGCTTCCGGCCTCTTCGTTCCCGCGCGCCGCGACGTCGCCTTCTCGGATGGTTTCCTGCACGCGCCCGGCCTGCCGCATAACAAATATGCGCTCGTGGCGATGATGGACGACCGCGACGGCAAGAAGCCGTGGGGTATCGTGCCTCCCTGGTCCGGGGACCGCTGGCAAGACGTCAACGACGAGGCGCTGAACGCCAAGCTGACGCCCTTCCTGTTCGGCAAGCCAAAGCCGGGCGAGACGCCGGAGAGCGTCTGTGCGGCCATCGACCAGAAGGCCAACGCGATTCTGGCGGAGGACCGCGCCGCCTATCGCGGCGTGCCGGTGCGCTGGGGAGGCGTCTTCACGGCGACGTTCTCAACGCTCGGCATCGCTGCCATCGCGTGGCTTCTGGTCGTCCTGCGCGCAAGCCGGCGGTCGCGCCTGCTGCGCGCGGAGCAGGCGTGGGGCTACTTCGCCATCGCGCCCTGGCTGCTGGGGTTTCTGTTCTTCGGGCTCGGCCCGATCCTCTTCTCGGTCCTGCTCTCCTTTACCCGCTGGAACGATCTGGAGCCGGCCGCGCACGCCCGGTTCGTCGGCTTCTACAACTACGCGCAGATGCTCTCGGGCCGGGACGACCTCTTCCTGAAATCCTTGCGGGCTACCCTGACCTACGTGGTCCTCAGCCTGCCGCTCACTCTGGTCTTCGGCCTGCTCATCGCTCTCTTGATGAACTCCCGCCTTAGAGGGATCGCCTTCTTCCGCACGCTCTACTACCTTCCCGCCGTCATGCCGGTCGTGGCGGCGGCGGTGCTGTTCAACTGGGTCTTCCGGCAGCAGGGACTGCTCAACTATCTGCTCGGCGGGTTCGGCCGGATTCCCTACGTGCGGATGCCGGACTGGCTGGGCGATCCGCAGTGGGCCGTACCCTCCATTGTGTTGATGGGCCTGTGGGGCGTGGGCGGCGGCATGATGATCTATCTGGCCGGCCTGCAGAACATTCCGACCCAGCTTTATGAGGCGGCGCAGATCGACGGGGCGGGCGTGCTGGCGCAGTTTCGGGCGGTGACTCTGCCGATGCTCTCCCCGACGATCTTCTTCAACCTGGTCATGGGCGTCATCGGCGCGTTCCAGGTCTTCACCTCGGCGTTCGTGCTTTTTGGCGGCGGCGCCGGCCCGGAGGATGCGGCGCTCTTCTACAACTTCTATCTCTACCGCAAGGCGTTCGAGCAGTTCCAGGTGGGCTACGGCTCGGCCCTGGCCTGGATCCTTTTCGTGATCATCCTCGCCTGTACGCTGCTCGTCTTCCGGTCGTCCTCGCTGTGGGTCTACTACGAGGGCCAGCGCGAAGAGCGGGAGCAGACACGATGAAGGCACGCTGGAGTCGATCTCTCAAGCCGGCCCTGCTCACGCTGATTCTGGTCGCGGGCGCGGTCCCGATCCTGATCCCGTTTCTTTGGATGCTTTCCACTTCGCTTAAGCCGCGCGACCTCGCCGCGGAGTACCCACCGCGCTGGCTGCCCGTGAACGAGCATCACTATCTCACTATGAACGGGCGGCGAGAAGAGGTGACGGTCCTTATGGCCGAGCAGGGTGGGCAGACCAAAATCAAGACCCCGGAGGGACGCACAGTCCGCGTTCCCTCTTCCGCACTCACGACCGTCCGGCGCTTCGAGCCGCAGTGGGGCAATTACGCCAGGATCCTGACGCGCAAGCATAAGGATAGCGACGACGATTTTCTGCGCTTCCTCCTGAACACGCTGCTCATTGCCGGCCTCTCGGTCATCGGGCAGGCGCTCTCCAGCGCACTGGTCGGCTGGGGGTTTGCACGGCTGCGCTTTGCGGGCAAGAACGCGCTGTTTATGGTCATGCTGGCGACGATGATGATTCCCGGCCAGATCGGCATCATTCCGACCTTCATGATCTTCCGCCGGCTCGGCTGGATCGACACCTTCCTGCCGCTGATCGTTCCGGCCTGGTTCGGCAGCGCGTTCTTTGCGTTTCTCTATCGGCAATACTTCCTGGGCATCCCGATCGAGATGGACGAGGCCGCAAAGGTGGACGGCGCCGGTCCGCTGCGCATCTTCTGGGACATCCTGCTCCCGATGGCCCGACCGGTGACGGTGACGGTAGCGGTCTACACCTTCTTCGGCGCCTGGAACGACTTCCTCGGCCCATTGATCTATCTCAACTCGGACTCCAAGCGCACGCTCTCGCTGGCTCTGGAGAAGTTTCAGAGCGCCCAGGCGACGCCGGACATGCCGGTCTTGATGGCCGCTGCCGCCCTGATGCTGCTTCCGGTGCTCGTCATCTATTTTTTCAGCCAGCGCGCGCTCATGCAGGGGATGGTCATCAGTGGGGTGAAGGGGTAAATTTGCACGCAGACGGCGGCGGTTGGCATGTAATTTTAAGAGGAAAAGGTCCTATAATACAAAGGAGGCGCAGGGCAGATACCCTGCGCCGTAAAAGCGGTTCGTGCCTGGAAGAGCGGTCTACTCGGCGCTCTTGCGCCAGGCGCGCAGGCGCTCCAGCTCGAAGGCGAGCATGGGAGCCGGGATTTCGGAATTTCCCGCGATCCGATCCAGGACGCGCGCCAGCCCCCGCTCCGCCAGATCGTCCGGCTCTTCAGGATAGAGGGTATCCATCGCCTCGACGAGCGTGTAGAGGGCCTCGTTGGCGTAGCGCGCCTTGTTCTGGGGCAGGGCGCGGTTGGCTGTCTGGCTGTACAGACGGGTGACCTGCTCCGCCAGCGCTTCCCAGGGATCTGAGTAGCCGGCCGGCGCCAGTGGCCGGGCGGTAGCCGTCTGGCGCATCTCGGTGGCCTCCCGCATCGCGGCGAGGCGCGCCTCGCGGTCTTTGGTCGCTTCCCAGTCGGCCAGCGTCGTGCCCTCGATCAGGCGCAGTTGGAGCGGCTGGTGAAACACCTCTTCGATGACCTGGCTGACCGTCCGCGCATGGGCGGAGTGCTGGATGTGGCTGGCACGGTTCATATCCATCGTATCCATGCCGACAATCAGGGTATCATTTTCTATCGTGATCGGGTGTGTGCTTTCCACCGCTTCCCAGAAAGAGCGGCTGTTGACACGGTCTTTCAGACGTTCGACACAGTTCGCCCACAGCACGGGCAAAGACGAGGCCGCAGTCATAGGGGTTCGGCTCCTGACACAGAGTGCGCCACGGATGGCAGGACCATCACGGGCGTGGAATTCGCGCCTACGGCGAGATTATACGCTTCCGGCCCGTTTTCGTCAAGCACAAGACGCGGAACAGGCGAAAAGAAATCATCGGCCGCTTCGGAATGCGCGGGCTATGCTTCCGGAAACACGCTCGGACAGCCCGCCGGAACGAAAAGGAGTTTGTTGTTATGATGTCCATCCATGTCACGCCTGAGCACGGCAGAATCGCCCGGCGGGTGTCCCTGGCGGCGGCCGTCGCCGGTCTGCTTCTGGCAGGCAGCCTCTGGACACCGGCCGCCCTCGCCCAAAACGACGGTGGGCAGCCTGCGAAAACCACCAGCGATAGCACCCAGAAGCCTGCGGACAACACCCAGAAACCGAGCGACAAGCTCTCCCTGGGCACGCAGGATATCGATCCCTCGAAGCCGATCCAGCCGGGCTACGTTCTTAGCGTCAATATCGCGGGCGAGACCGACGCCAGCGGCAACTACCCGGTGGACCCGGCAGGCAATATCAACATCCATTACGCCGGGATGACCTTGCCCGTCGCCGTCAAGGGCAAGACGCTCGACCAGGCCCATAATGCGGTCGCCGAGGTTCTGAAGAAATACATCAAGAAGCCGGATGTCAGCGTCAGCATCGTCGCGGTGCCGCACCCTACCGTCTTCCTCAGCGGCGCCTTGCGCGTTACCGGGGAGGCGCAAATCCGCCCGGACACCACCCTCGTGGACCTGCTCTCCCGCGCCGAATGGCTGGATAATGCCGATCTGACCCAGGTCCGCCTGATTCGTCCGGCTCAGAACGCTCAGTCCAAGCCGGACATTCAGACCCTCGACGTGGAAAAGTACACCAAACCCGCAGCCGACAAGCCGCTGGATCCCTCCCTGAATCCGACCCTGCACGATAAAGACCGGATCTTCGTTCCGTTCAAGAGTGTCAGCGGCACCGGCACAGTCTCGGTGACCGGCGATGTGGCCAAGCCCTCGCCCTCGATTCCCTACCGCTCCACGCCGCCGCTGACCGTCAGCGAGGCCGTCAACCTGGCCGGCGGGGCCAACGCGACTGCCAACAAAGAGATCGTCACCGTGCGCCGTCCCGGCGTCGACAAACCGCTTATCGTCAACCTTCAGAAAGCGGAGCAGGGCGATCTGGTCGAAAATATCGAGCTCAAGCCGGACGACGACATCTATGTCACGCCGCTGCAGGAGAACAAGTTCGTCAACGTGGCAGGCGGCGTCTTCAAGCCGGGCAAGATCGTCTTCGACAAGCCCATGATGCTCACGGAGGCGGTCATGGCCGCCGGCGGCGTAACCGCCACAGCCAAGACAAAAAGCGACTCTATCTTCCGCGGCGCCGATACGGGCAATACCAAGGTCATTACGTTCAACTGGGAGGACATCCAGAAGGGCAAAGCCAAGGACATCGCCCTGCAGCCCGGAGACAATATCTTCATCGGACCGGGCACCACCACCCACACTCCGAGCGCACTGGAACAGATTCTACCCATCCTGCGCGATGGCGCGCTGTTCTTTAGCGTGCTCCGCCGCTAAGCAGCCTCTTCATAGCAGGCATAAAAAATCCCTGGCCGGTGTTCCGGCCAGGGATTTTTTGTTGGTTCCGTACTGTGGCTTGCGTGGTGGAATGCATTCCGTTCGCGTTGGCGACGGAATGCATGTGCGATTGAATGAATTCCATCGCTGTGAGGCGCTGACGCGCCGGGCGTGCTTCGCACACGTTCCATCAAGAGGGGTGTGCCAGGCACAGGCTTTTCAGCGAGCGTGTCCGGTAGGACACCCAGCCGAAGGCTTCACAGCGGAGGAATTTATTCCCTCGCTAAGCCCTATCCCTGCGCTATACTTCCGCCAGCTCCTCCGCGAAGCGGGGAAGCGGCATGCCGCCTTCATGGTGCGGTCGGAAGGTATCGGAGGGCGGCGTTAGCGCGCGACGGCGCCGCTTGAAAGGCGAGCGCAGCACGATCTTCCGGTAATCCAGGCCTGCAGCCGTCAGCGCCCGGTCCCAGCTATCGAAACGGCGGCGAGCCGCCGTGATGAGCGTGATATCGTACTCCTCCATGTTCTTGGCGTTGAGATCGATCCCCTTCTCATGGAGCTCCCGCACCTGATTCTTGATGGTCTCCTCGTCCCACTCCCGGTAGCGGCGGATCTGGCTGTAGTCCAGACCGGCAGCGGTGACCGCGCCGCGCCAGGACCCAAAGTGCTTGCGCTTGGTGGCCGCGGCAGCCAACTGCGGGTCTACCTGCGTGCTCACATGCCGCCAGCTCAGGTCCTCGCCCTGGGTATACAGCTCCCGGATGCGCTCCAGGATCCGCTCTCTATTCCAGGTCTTATACCGGCGTATATCCTCGTAGTTCAAGCCGGCAAACTCGACGGCAAGACGCCAGGAACCGAAGTAGCGCGTCGCCGCCCGCAGGAGGGCGACATGCTCCTTCGCGATAGATGCATAATTCAGATTCTCTCCCGTCTCGTACAGCCTGCGTATCTCCGCCCCGATGTTGTCTTTACTCCACTTTCGCACTGACGTGTATCCTTCCTTATCGTTGTAGCCTCTGCAGGCATTGGAGTCCTCCTGCCCCCGGTGACGGCAAACGACCGGCAGAAAAATTTCCGGAATGGGCAGCGAGGCCTCTTTGATTATGATAGTCAATCCCTTGCGTCTCCGTCAAGGGATTCGCGCTTTTTTTCACAAACCAGGGACGGACAGGGCCTCTATCCGCCTTGTCCCTCTCGGGCAGGAGTTGGGAAGAGTTGTGAAGAAAAAGCGCTCGGCAGCCGGCATGTTTCGTGCCATGCGCGCGTACCATAACATATAGACGAACGAAAGTCCTTTAAGTTTGGACTTTTTCGGCTATTTCTTCTATCTTTTACTTGGTCCGGGCGCTCCAGACCGGAAGAGGCGGTTCAGAAAGGAAGCAGGCAGCATGGCCCAGCGCGCGGAACGCAGGACCTGTCCCCGATGCGGGGCCAATAATTTCGACACGGTGAGCGCCTGCTGGAAGTGCGGCGCGCCCCTCAATGGCGGGCTGGCCGGGACTCCGGTCGCCGCCTATCCTCTGGAACGCCCCGCCGTGTCCGCTCCCTCCCCGGCAATAGGCTCCGCGCCGGCCGGCATGCCTTCGGTCGGGCCGGCGGCGTATGGCTATCCCGCCGGGCGGGCGGAGATGCCCCGTACGGCCTCAGCGCCGGCGGTCACTCCCGGCGATCCAGGCTCCGCCCGCCGCGCAGCCATCGCCCTGGCCCTTACCTTCCCCTGGATCGGCCTGCCGGTCGGCTGGATCTTCATGATGATCGAAGACGGCCGCAAGCAGGCGATCGGGCGGATTTGCGCCGTCTGGAGCCTGTTTGCCCTCATCTTCCATCTGCTGCTCCTGTTCGCGCTGACACAGATGACGATGTCCTATGTCCGGGAGCTTTTGCCGCTCCTGCAGAACATGCGCAACAACTCCTCTGCCCCGACCACACAATATTAAACGAGATAACCTGCCCGCCGATCCATCGTCTATGCGTATGAGAGGCCGCATCTGGGCGTCAGGCGTTGGGCCCTAGGCGCTGGGAAAAGCCTGTTCTTAACGCCACCCGCGAAGCGGGTACACGCCAAACGCTACTCTGCAGGTGGCCTCCGCTTCATCTCATCTGGAAGGAGAGGAGAAAGACGATGCATTGGTCAATCCGCCGAACTTTGCCGCGATCGCCCTGGGCAGGGATCGGTCCGGCCGCTCTTATGCTTACCCTGGCCGGCGTGGGAGTGAGCACCATCATTTCCAGCGTCCGGGCGCAGGAGGCCGCTTCTGTCGCGCCAAAACCAATACGCGTGACCGTTACGGTAGGGACAGCCCCTCTAAAACTGCAGGGCAGCGTGTCTTCTGTTTCAAAAACGGTGACAGTCGTCGGGCGTCAGGATGTGGCTGTGCAGCCCCCGCCCACTTTGGAGACGCCCTCCGTGGAGCCGCAGGACAAAGAGGGCCAATCCTCGGAGGATCAACGCCAGCTTCGCAGACAGCTCCGCGACCTGATGAAGCAGCGCGCGGACCTGGATAGCCGGATCGCCGACCTGCAGCGGCGCCTGGGAGATAACAATGATATCTTCTATCGTGGCGCCCTCGGGGGATCTCGCTTGGGTGATAAGACCTACTTTGTGGCCCCCTTCGTGGACAGAAGTCGCAAGCTGACGCCGGAAGAGCGCAAGCAGGCAGAGGAGGCCATGAAGCAGGCGCAGGAAGCCATGCGAACAGCTCAGAAAGCGATGGAGCAGGCTCAGAAGGCTATGGGTGACAACGCCACGATCTATCGGGATTATATGCCCCAGATCCAGGAGCACCTCCGCGCGCTGGAGGTCCCGAATGCGATCCCGGACCTCCCGGACGTTCATGTTTATAGCTGGTCGCCGGACGATCAGAAGCGGTTCCAGCAGGATTGGGCGAAACAGCAGCCGGAGTTCGAGCGCGCCATGCGTGACTTCCAGGCCCGCATGCAGAAGTGGGCCGAGGATTTCGAGGCGCGCATGCGCCGGGAGTTCGGCACAAGAGAGGGCGACAGACTGGCGCCGCCTGCGGATAAGCCTAAAGAAACGACCCCTCAGAAAGAGAATAACGGCCCGGACAAGGACCAAGATACGGGCGGCGACATCCTGTAGAAGGCTCTGGTCTCGCTCCCCACGATCAAAGACCGCCATCGCTTTCCTCTGGCAGGCGATGGCGATTCTTTGGATAGGCCTCACAAATTCGCAAGATCGGAGAAAACACGAGGGAGCGATGCCCTTACAATGGGATAGCCCTTTCCTGGGCGGACGCGGCGCCGATCCTGGCGGCCAACCTTGTTTTCGCCATCGGTTCTGCAGAAGTCAGCGCCTCTTTCTTCCCAATAAGGAGTGTTTTCATGGATACTCGGCGGGTCACGAAAACGTCCCTCGCCCTCTTCTTTCTCAGCGTCGCCTCTCTGTTTCTCCCCGATGTGTTGTTTCCGCCCAGGAGCCGCCGGCCCTCTCGTCCACGGACCGGATCCGGCTGGCGGAGGCGTTCCGCCTCGCGGATCAGTTGGAAGACCGCATCTGGAAAGGATGGAGCCGGGCTCCCTTTGCCGTGCTGCTCGTCACGCCACAGACCGAGTTTCTGCTTCGCCATCCCCACCCGACCGCGGATTTTACTGCGCTCGGCTATGACCCCCTGCTAAAAAGCAACGTCTACTACCGCAAACGCGTCTTCCCGACCGCCGTGCTGGCTACCTTCCCGGCCGTGGACGGTGTTCCGACCATCGTCGCCGGCCAGGCGGAGTCCACGACGAGCAAGACGTCCACGCCATGGGTGGTCACGCTGCTGCACGAGCACTTCCATCAGTGGCAGGACTCACAGCCGGGATACTATGCAGGCGTGAAGGCGTTGGGGCTGGCTCACGGCGACGAGACGGGCATGTGGATGCTCAACTACGCCTTTCCCTACGACTCTCCGGAGGTGGAAGCGCGATTTACCGAGATGTCCCATGCGCTCCTGGCAGCGCTGCAGGCCGAGAAAACATCGCAGTTTGCCGACCGCGTCTCCGCCTTTCAGGAGGCGCGCCGGCAGTTTGAGGACAGTCTCGCTCCGGACGATCGTAAGTACCTGTCGTTCCAGCTATGGCAGGAGGGGGTCGCCCGGTATACGGAAGTCCGGTTCGCCCACCTCGCCGTCACCCGCGCCCGGCCCAGCCGCGCCTTTCAGGCGCTGCCGGACTATACCTCCTTCGAGAAGGTGGCCGACGACTGGCAGCGCACGATCCTGGCCGATCTTGCAAACATGGACCTCAAAAAAGAGCGCCGCCTGGTCGTCTACTCCCTCGGGGCTGCCGAGGCCCTGCTTTTGGACCGAAGCGCGCCCGGCTGGCAGCGGCATTACTTCTCCGAACCGTTCCAGCTCGACAGCTATTTTCCCCATTGATCGGCCCCAAGGCGGGCCGTTTTTCCTGCGTCCGCCCTCCTGCACGACTCCCTTATCGACCCCGCAGGCAGGATTTCTTGAACGGGTCCCCTAAACTGTATCTGCCTGCGCCATAACCCCTCACCCATTCCATCGCAACGTCGCCAATTATGGGTAGGGACCCACTGCCCGGCGACCCTCCCCCTCACGAAGAGATGGGAGCAGGAATGGAGACAGGCAGGAGAGAGTATGGATTTCACGCTAAGCCCGGAGCATAACCTGCTGCGCGATACCGTGCGCAAATTCGCCCAGAACGAGATCGCGCCCTATGTGCGGGAGTGGGACCGCAACCAGACCTACGATCCCGACCTCCTACGGAAGATGGGCGAGGTCGGCCTGCTGGGCGTCTGCCTTCCGGCCAAATACGGCGGCGCCGACCTGGACTACATCGCTCTGGGAATCGCCTGTGAGGAGCTGGAGCGCGTCGATTCGGCCCCGCGCACGGCCATGTCGGTCCACGTCGGCCTCAACAGCCTGGCGCTGCTGCAGTGGGCGACGCCGGAGCAGAAACAGCGATTCCTGGCGCCGCAGGCTCGTGGCGAGAAGATCGCCGCTTTTGCCCTGACGGAACCGAACGCGGGCAGCGACCCGGCTTCCATGCAGGCGTATGCGGTCCGCGACGGCGATTCCTACGTGCTCAATGGCGAAAAGACCTGGATCAGCCTGGCGGACGTGGCCGACCACTTCCTCCTGTTCGCCAAGACCGATCGCGAGGCTGCCCATCGAGGCATCACCGCTTTCGTGGTCGAGCGTCGCTTTCCCGGCGTGCGGACGGTGCCCATCCACGGCAAGCTCGGCGTGCGCTCGGGCGATACCGGCTCGGTGGCGCTGGAGAACGTGCGCGTGCCCCTCGAGAACCGGATCGGCGCGGAGGGCGAGGGCTTCAAGATCGCCATGTCGGCGCTGGACAAGGGCCGCTACACGGTGGCTTCGGGAGCGGTGGGAACGATCATCGCCTGCCTGGAGGCCAGCGTGGCCTATGCCAACGAGCGCAAGGCGTTCGGCGTGCCTATCGGCAAGAAGGAGCTGGTCCAGCAGATGATCGCCCGCATGGCGCAGAGCCGGGACATCGGCCGCTTGCTCTGCTACCAGGTCGGCTGGATGATGAACCAGGGGATGCGCACCACCCGCGAGGTCTCGCTTGCCAAGTGGACCAACTGCGATGCCGCCTTCCAGGCCGCCAACGACGCCATCGAGATACACGGCGCCTACGGCTACTGCGACGAGTTCCCGGTCGAGCGCTATTTCCGCAACGCCCGCGGCCCCGTCATCTACGAGGGCACGCGCGAGATCCATCAGATCGTTCAGGCCGAATACGCGCTCGGCTACCGCGAAGACAAGCCCGGTGGCCCCATGCTTCCCGGCTGGCCCTTCTCGGATGACGCGTAAGCTGAAACGCCACCTCATTTTCGAAAGCTATGTGGCAGAAGGCTGCCTCATGGAGATAGATAGAATGCAGGCGGAGATCCGGGAGTATCTCAGTCGTTTGCCGGAAACCATCGAGGCCACCCGATCGATTCATTTTAAACAAGGGAGACACATGAAATTCCGCATGGCCCTCGCGGCTGCCGCGCTCTTTCTCGCGGGCACCGCGCAGGCCCAGATCAAGCACAACTACGACCTGCTCGACGTGAACTGGAGCCTCTCCTTCAACGAGCAGGATGGCACTATCGCGGGCGACGTGACGAACACGCTGAAGCCAACGGAAGACGGCGTGGGGCAGATCGCCCTCAATGAGGGCAAACTCGACATTCACGACCTCTCGGTGAACGGCCAGCCGGCGCACTGGTCGGTGGATAAGGAACAGCTCGTCATCGACCTGCCTCAGCCTGTGAACAATGGCACGGTCCTGAAGGTTCGGATCGTCTATTCGGGCAAGCCGGAGGCAGGCGTCTACTTCACCAGTCCGCGGCGGGCTTTTCCCGCCCACACCGGCATGGTCTATACCCAGGGCGAGGCGGAGGATACCCGCTACTGGCTGCCGACCTACGATGAGCCGGACGACAAGGCGACCAGCGAGGCGCGCATCACCGTCCCGCACGGCTACTTCGCCCTGAGCAACGGCAAGCTGCTGGAAGTGGTCCACCAGGGAGATACGGACGTCTATCACTGGAAGATGGACCAGCCCTTTTCCACCTATCTCATCTCCTTCGTGGCCGGCTCCTACGACAAAGGCCATGAATCCTGGGGCGACCTGCCCGTCGATTACTATGTTCCCACCGGCCTCGATTCCTGGGGCCAGGCAGCGTTTGGCGGCACCGCCGAGAAGGTGCAGTTCTATAGCGAGCTGACCGGAGTGCGTTATCCCTACGCCAAGTTCGCCCAATCGGCGGTCGGCGACTTCCCGTTCGGCGGCATGGAGAACATCACCGCTGTCACGCAGACCATCGGCGCGCTTTTTCCGCCCAAAGAAGCGCCACTCGACAATTCCAGCGGTCTCGTGCTGCACGAGCTGGCTCACCAGTGGTTCGGCGATCTGGTCACCTGCCGCGACTGGTCGCATATCTGGCTCAACGAGGGTTTCGCCACGTTCCTGCCCCACTTCTGGTACCGCAAGCACGAAGGCGAAGACGCCTACGAGCTTGGGCGCATGCGGACGATGCAGGCCGCGGCCCGCAGCATGGAATATGCCCATCGCCCAATGATCAACACGCACTATAACGTTCCGATGGACAACTTCGACGGCAACGCCTACGCGGGCGGCGCCGGTCGCCTGTTCGTTTTGCAGTCGCTGCTGGGCGAGGACGTTTTCTGGCGCGGCGTGAAGACGTACCTGGAGACGTTCGCCTACAAAAACGCGACCACCGAAGACTTCTTCAACGTGATGGGCCAGGTGAGCGGCAGAGACCTGGACAGCTTCCGCAAGCAGTGGTTCTATCAGGCCGGCGTGCCGGACCTGACGGTGTCGCGCGCCGGCTCGCGCCTGACCGTGACGCAAAACGAGCCGCTGTTCGATCTCGATCTCGACGTCTGGTCCCTTGTAGGATCGCAGTGGGAGAAGCGCACGCTTTCGCTCACGGGCAAGGAGGCCACGCTCGATCTGGGCCATGCGGCCGACAAGCCCTTCCTCGTCGATCCCCTGGGGAAGTATGTGGCCCTGATCCATTACGCGCAAGCGCCGACCGCCGATGATGTGTACGCGATGGTCACCCACGCGCCGAATGCAGCCGTCAAGGCGCAACTCGTCACCGTATCGGAGCAAGTCAAGGACAGGCCCCAGCTCGCCTGGCGGCTCTTCGACGTGGAGACGTCCAAAACCTTTAAAGAGGAGTGGGCGGGCGACCTGGCGTCCGATAAGACCGAGGCGCTCCTGCGGCTGACACACGACTCGGACCTCGAAATCGCTCAGGATGCTGTCCGTACCCTCGGCTATGGCGCTTCCTCTCCGGCGGTCGTGGCGCGTCTGCGCGACATCTGGCATAACGATCCGCGCGACAACATGCGCAATACGGCACTGAACGCACTGCTGACCCTGACGAAGAATCTAAGCCTGTTCGACGAGGCGGAGCGGACGGACAGCTATAACGACAGCTTCCGAATCACCGCGCTGCGGTTCATGACCCAGAACCACAAAGACCAGGCGCGTATCCTCGCCCTTGATGCTCTCGGCGAGAACTCCACGGAAAATCTGCGCGAGTCGGCTATCGGCGTGCTCGGCGAGCTGAAGGATAAACCCGGCGAGAAGACGGTGTTCCATGCTCTGGTCAGGCTGCTGAACGATCCGGGCCATCACGTCAAAGAGTCCGCGATCTATGCGCTGCAGTCCTATGGCGATCCCGCCGCGATCCCCTCTCTTCAAAAGCTCACGGATTACAGCATGTACCAGATTCGAGAGCCGGCAAAGCAGGCGATCGCGACGCTAGAGAAGAAGTAGAATCTGCGCGCGGCGTTGAAACGCCGGACTAAAACACGAAGCCCGCCTGCGCGGACTAAGGCCCCCACACCCTTCCCCTCCCCCAATCTTAGGGGAGGGGGACTCTGCTGGAAGGCAGAGACGCGCGCAGGCAGGTTTTGTGTTTCAGCATGGGGTTTTAACCCCGTGTACTATAGCGAGCATGATTAACTCCACTTCCAACCAGGCTCGACTAAACCTGAACCGCGCTCAGGTGATCGATGAGAATTTCGTGCGGTTCGTTCAGGAGTGGGCTTCATCCAATGACGCTGCGTCTGCGACCCGCGCACTGGGCGCGCCGATACGTGCGGAAGCGGCGCTGACAGGCTGTGACGTGATGGAGCTGTTCGAGTCGCAGATGGTGGCGCGGCATCAGGACATCGAGTCGCGCAACATGCGCGCCCGCAACGAGGGCTTCTATACCATCGGCAGCGCGGGCCATGAGGGCAACGCGGTCGTAGGCCGGCTGACCCGCCCTACCGACATCGCGTTCCTGCATTACCGTTCCGGCGCCTTCCTGGCCGAGCGCTCCCGCAAGGTCCCCGGCCAGGACTTCGTGCGAGACACGATGCTCAGCTTCGCCGCCAGCACCGGCGATCCTATTGCTGGCGGACGGCACAAGGTCTGGGGCAGCGTGCCGCTCTGGGCGCCACCGCAGACCAGCACCATCGCCAGCCACCTCCCTAAAAGCGTCGGGACCGCCTTCTTCCTGCGCCGCGCCCACAAGCTTGGCGCCGTTCCCGAATTGCCGGAGGACACCATCGTCGTCTGCTCCTTCGGGGACGCCTCCATCAACCACGCCGTCGCCCAGACCGCCTTCAACGCCGCCGCCTGGACCGCGCATCAAGGTCTGTCGATGCCGATCCTCTTCGTCTGCGAGGACAACGGCGTGGGCATCAGCGTCCCTACCCCGCCGGACTGGGTCCAAGCCAGCATGAGCGCCCGCCCCGGCCTCCGCTACTTCGCCGCGAACGGGCTGGATCTGGTCGAGACCTATGCGGTCGCGCAGCAGGCCATCGATTTCTGCCGCAGCCGGCGCGCGCCCGTCTTTCTGCACCTGAAGGTGGTGCGCCTGATGGGCCACGCGGGCACGGACGCGGAGCATGGCTACCGAAGCTGGGAGCAGATCGAGGCTATCGAGGCGCAGGACCCCTTGCTGCATACGGCACGGCTGGTGTTAAGTGAGGGCATCCTGACGCCGGAGGAGGTCCTGGAGCAGTACGAGCGGGTCCGGGCGCGCGTACAGGAGGCGGCGCGCTTTGCCGCCACACAGCCACGGCTCGGCAGCGCGGAAGAGGTGATGGCACCCCTGGCGCCCTACCATCCGGATTTGGTAAATGCCGAGGCAAGCCGCGTTCCCTCGGCAGGGCAGCGGCGCAAAGTGTTTGGCGTGGAGGAACCGCTGCCCGAAAACGGCCCGCCCCGCCACATGGCTGCGCTCATCAATCTGGGTTTGCACGACCTGATGGCGAAATACCCGGAGACGGTCCTGTTCGGCGAGGACGTGGCGAAGAAAGGTGGCGTCTACAACGTTACCGCCGGTCTGGAGGCGACGTTCGGTCCCGGCCGCGTGTTCAACACCCTCCTGGATGAGACCACGATTCTGGGCCTGAGTATCGGGGCAGGCCAATTAGGGCTGCTGCCCTTACCCGAAATCCAGTACCTGGCCTACTATCATAACGCCGAGGACCAGATTCGCGGCGAAGCCTGCTCGCTGCAGTTCTTCTCGCAGGGCCAGTACAAAAACCCGATGGTCGTGCGCGTGCAGGGCTGGTCCTACCAGAAAGGGTTCGGCGGCCACTTCCACAACGACAACAGCATCGCCGCCATGCGGGACGTGCCCGGCCTGGTGATCGCGACTCCTTCAAGAGGCGACGACGCGGTCAAGATGCTGCGCACGCTGGTGGCGCTGGCGAAAGTCGATGGCCGGGTCTCTATTATGATCGAGCCGATCACCCTCTACATGACCCGCGACCTCTATGAGCCTAAAGACGGTCTCTGGCAGTTCCCCTATCCCGCTCCCGGCGAATTCATTTCCCTGGGCGAGGGCGCGATCTATCACGAAGACGCCCAAGACCTGACCATCCTCACCTTTGCCAATGGCGTCTATATGTCCCTGCGGGCCGCGAAGATCCTCAAGGAAAAGCATGGCATCTCCGCCCGCGTCGTCGATCTGCGCTGGCTCAACCCCCTGAACGAGGAGTTCATCGTCTCCCAGGCCCAGGCGACCGGCCGCGTTCTCGTCATGGACGAAAGCCGCAAGACCGGCGGCCTCGCCGAAGCCATCCTCGCCCTCCTCACCGAGCGTTGCGGGAGTAGTATCCGAGCCGCCCGCCTCAACGCCCTCGACACCTACGTCCCCCTCGGCCCCGCTGCCAACTGCGTCCTCCCCACTGAGGAGGATATAATCGCTCAGGCATTGGCAATGCATCAAAGCTAGATCGGTTTTTATCTCGGTCTACTTGTTTTTTCCAGGGCCGGTTGGCGCTCTGGTGCGCCGCGCAGCCGGGTGAGCAGCAGGCCCTGCAGGCAATGGCGCCGGAGTGGTTCTTCGTGCCGCCTTATGTGGACTATCGGGGCTGATCGGAGTTCGGCTGGACCGAAAAATAGGCTGGGACGAGGTCGAGGAGACCATCACCGCCGCTTTTCGGACTGTCGCGCCGGCCTCTCTGATCGCCCAGATTTCATGTAAATAACCCGCTGGCTTGAGGCTGCTTAGAGAGCCTCTAACGCTTTGGTTTGCGGGTTCACGCGATACTTTCTATCCCGCTTCATAGCATCGTCCTCGACAGCCAGGATATCCAGTTGCTCGGCAGGGACGGAAGGAGCGGCGAGCTTCAGCAGCCGCTCCCGAGATGGGACAACCTCAGCAGGAAGGTTTCCAGTCTGCCGATGCCGATGCACGATCCGCCCACTATGGCGGTCGTAAAGCAGATACATAGCCATAAACATGCTCCTAAGCCTCGGTCAGAGAGCGAAGACGACTCCCTCCGCCCGGTGAGCGCCACCCTTTGTCCGCAAGCCGACGGTCACGCTGACCGCCTGACTAATGATCTCCACCGAATCCGAATCCCCTTCGTCGCGAACGCCACAGAGGATCTGGTCCCCATCTTGATTGCAGACCTCAGCAATATAGGTATGGGCATAGTCACTGCCATCGGTTTTGACCAGATACGTCTGCACTAAGTAGGTTCGACTCGGGTCAAGCGCGATCGTCAGCGTCTCGTCGAAGTCCCCGGTCGTCCACATCCAGAACGTGTTGGCAACTTCCATAAAGCCTACTCCTTTGCCAGGCGTCACCGCATGATCCGACAATCATGAGGTCATCGGCCTAGGCGATCCTGCTAAATGGCAGTGTGGGGTCTCGACGTCACGATAGCCAGCGCCATTAAAGCTGGATACCCCGCCGCCATTGCTGTAAAACGGATGAGCATGTCACTATAACACGTTTCAAACGAATTAGCAAGCGATCTATGTCACAAAAATTGAGTGAAATACTTCACAGATCCAAACACGCTACTATCTCCACTTCCGACCCATCTCCGAATGAACGGCTTCGCGCTCACTCACCGGAAGAGCAGACCGAATACTCCCCTGCCGCAAGCGATAAAGCTGGGACATCTCCACGCATGGCGCGCAGCGCGCGAATGGCCAGGAGGCCGGACAGGAAGATCAGGAAGGCGCCCAGCCAGAACGAGGCGCCGGGCAGCAGGAGCGGGGCGGACTGTGAGGTGAAGTAGCCGAAGGCCGAAGCCCCCAGGATCGGTCCGACGATGCCGGTCAGGCTCTGCAGGCTCGTCAGCGCGCCCTGGATGCCGCCCTGCTCGTCCGGACCGTATTCTTTCGAGATCAGACTCTGCGTCGTCGGGCCGCCCGCGAAGCTCAGGCACCACACCAGGATCATCACGATCATGATCCATCCCTGGGAAGCCATCGCGAAACCCAGGAAGCCGACAAAGTTGAAGAATATGCCCCATAGGATCGTCCGCCTCTCGCCAAGGCGCCGGACCAAAAAGCCGACCAACCCCGACTGCACGGCGATGCTCCCCAGACCGATAAGGGCCAGTGTCATGCCATTATCCCGCGGCGTCCAGTGGAAGCGGTAAGAGGTATACAGGACCCAGGTGCTTTGCAAAGACTGCATCGCCAGGCTGCCTATCGCGATCGAGCCGGCCATCCACAGCACCCACCGGTAGCGGCTCATAATACGCAGCGCGCCGAGCGGGTTCGCGGTATGGAAGGTGACCGCCCGCCGGTTCTCCGCGCTCAGCGACTCCGGCAGCGCCAGCAGGCCGTAGAGAGTGTTGAGCAGGCTCAGGATCGCGGCTCCCCAGAAGGGGGCGCGCAACGACAGCGAACCCAGCACGCCACCCACCGCCGGCCCGACTATGAACCCGATGCCGAAGGCGGCGCCGATGAGGCCGAAGTTCTGCGCGCGCTTCTCGGGTGGACTGACATCGGCGATGTAGGCGCTGGCTGTCGTGAAACTGGCGCCTGTGATGCCTGTCAGAATCCGTCCGACGAACAGCCAGCCGACCGTGGACGCTCGCGCCATGATGGTATAGTCCACTGCCGTGAAGAACAATGCCGCCAGCAACACCGGCCGCCGTCCATACCGGTCGCTCAAGCTGCCTAGCACCGGGGCGAACAAGAACTGCATCAACCCGTATGAGGCCAGCAGCAGCCCGTACCAGTGCGCGCCCGCGCTCAGCCCGCCTTTGGAGACCACCGTGATCAGTTTCGGCATGACCGGAATGACCAGTCCCATTCCCAGGACGTCGATCAGCAGCGTAATAAATATGAAGATCAGGCTCGCGGTCCGATTGCGCACCATGCACCTCCGTTATGGTTGCATTGCTTCACGGTATCTCTACTATACGAATGGCGAGGAAAGCGGAACGCGCCTCCAGAAGAATTTGTAGAAGATTCCTGTCCGTAATGTTCCAGCAGGAGATAACGTTCCAAGGATAAAGGTTAGGGCTGAAGTGTGAAAAATGCCGGTCCTTAACCCGTAGAAGTGCCGGTTTTCTGCTAAAAAGGGCAATATTTGTTAGAAATACGGGAGCGAAATCGTAGTTTTTGATGAATAATAGGCGTATCTGCTCAAAGGAGACCCATCACACGATGGATAGCGGTACGGTTGCGCCACATAGCTCCCCGGCGATCTGTCCGCAGTGCGGCGGCGAATGTGAAGCGCAGGTCATCACGCTCACTCTGCGCTGTACCCAATCGAATTTCGCCGTCGTGCGCAACGTTCCCGCCGACGTCTGCCAGGTCTGCGGCGAATCGCAGTTCTCTATGCGGACGACCGGGCAGCTTCTGGCCATGATGCAAGCCAGCCACCCACCCGCTGAAGTCATCCTCATCCCGATCTACGACTTCGCGAATCCTACGCCCTAGCGGCCCCAAGCCGCGCAACAATCGACACGGCCCTCTCCTCAACGCAGGCGCCCCGGTCTACAAAAGTAGACCGGGGCGCCTGTAAGCTTCTTTTTAGTACTGCGGAACGCTGGGATCGATCTCCTCGCTCCAGGCCAGGATACCGCCTTTGAGGTTCTTCAGGCGGTGGAAACCCTTCGCCTTCAGGCGGTTGAGCGCGTCCGCGCTGCGCTTGCCGGAGCGGCAGTGCAGGATGATCTCCGCGTTCGGGTCCAGCTCGCCCGCGCGCTCCTCGATCTGGCCCAGCGGGATCAGCTTCGTGCCAGGGATGCTGGCGATGGCGTACTCATACGGCTCGCGCACGTCCACGACCGTCAGCGGTTCGCCGCGGTCCATCCGGTCCTTCAGCTCCCGCACCGTGATCTCTTCGCTCTCGGATAAGGGCGGCGGGGGCGCCTCCTCGCCGCGAATGCCGCAAAACTGTTCGTAGTCGATCAGCGCGTGGAGGGTCGGATTCTCGCCGCAGATGGGGCAATTTGGGTCTTTCCGCAGCTTCAGCTCCCGGAACTGCATCTTGAGCGCGTTGAAGAGCAGCAGCCGCCCGATGAGCGGATTGCCGATGCCCAGGATCAGCTTGATGGCCTCGATAGCCTGGATGCAGCCGACGATGCCCGGCAGCACGCCCAGCACGCCGCCCTCCGCGCAGGAGGGGACTAAGCCCGGCGGCGGCGGCTCCGGATAGAGGCACCGGTAGCACGGCCCCTTCTCCGCCCAGAAGACCGACGCCTGCCCCTCGAAACGGAAGATCGAGCCGTAGACGTTGGGCTTGCCGAGCAACACGCTCACGTCGTTAGTCAGATACCGCGTCGGGAAGTTGTCCGTGCCGTCCACGATAATGTCGAAGGGGCGGGCGATCTCCATTGCGTTCTCGGACGTGAACTGCTCCTCGAAACCGACGACCTCCACGTGCGGGTTGATGTCGTGGATCGTATCCTTCGCCGACTGCAGCTTGGAGCGGCCCACGTCGTTGGTATCGTGCAGGATTTGCCGCTGCAGGTTCGTCAGATCGACCACGTCGAAATCCACGATGCCGATGGTCCCTACCCCGGCGGCAGCCAGGTACATCGCCAGGGGCGAGCCCAGTCCGCCCGCGCCGATGCAGAGCACCTTGGCGGCCTTGAGCTTTTTCTGCCCTTCCAGGTTGACCTCGGGCAGCATCAGGTGGCGGCTGTAGCGCAGGATCTCTTCCTTGTCCAGCGTCGCGGCCTCCGCCCGCTCCGGCGTAATGATCCCGAAGCCGGCTGTCGTCGGTCGCTCGATGGTCCCGGTGCCGCCAGCGATACTGGGCACGATGGTCAGCTCTTCGTCTGCGGCCACCGGCGTGTCCAATCCCTGCAGCGTGCGGGTGTCCTCGGTCCCCTTGTAGACGTTGACGAACTGGCGCAGGCGGCCGTCGTCGCCGAAGAGGTGCTTCTTCAGTTCCGGATAGCGCTCTGCCAGGGCGCTCAGCACCGCCAGGACCGTGCCGCCAGGGGCTTCTATCTCGTCCGCGCCGCCGGCATACTGCTGCAGCGCCGTAGGTATCAACACTTTCGCCATTTACGCGATCCCTTCGATCTCTTCCCGCCGAAACGACCGGCGGTCTTCTTCTAGTTGCCAGGCCGTCATCTCGACGGGAGTGCCGTCCATGACGGAAACGATGATATAGGTATACCAGGGCCACGCCCAGTCGCGGTCGTAGTCGCTGGGCCGGGCCGGATGGTTCGGATGAGAGTGGTAGAAGCCCAGGACTTTGCGGCGCGTGCGCCGCTCCTCCTGATCGAGCGCCAACATCTGCTGCGGCGAGACCAGATAGCGCCGCTCGTGGCCCTCCTCGTGGACGTTCTCCAGCGGACGCAGCTCCCGCGCGATCTTGACGCCGTCTTCCACGTCGCCCAGAATCACGCCGACGCACTCGTGCGGAAACGTGCGGGCGCCGTGCTGGCGGATCGCCTCCTGCTGCGCCTCAGATACACGGATCACCCTCATACTCCTCATGCCAGAACCGCTCGGACAGGTAACGGGCGCCGCTATCGGGGAAGATAGTCACGATCACGCCTTCTTCCAGGTCCTCGGCCACCCGGAGCGCGCAGACCATCGCCGCGGCGCCGGAGATGCCGACCAGGATCCCCTCTTCGCGCGCCAGCCGCTTGACCATCGCGTAAGCTTCCTCCGTGCCGACCTCGCGGTTTTCGTCCGCCAGGTCCGGATCGTAGATGCCGGGCACGATGGCCGTCTCCAGGTGCTTCATTCCTTCCAGGCCGTGGAAGGGCGAGTCCGGCTGGAAGGCGATGAGCCGGATATCCGGATTGAATTCGCGCAGCCGGCGCCCGGTTCCCACGAAGGTGCCGGTCGTTCCCAGCCCGGCGACGAAATGGGTGATGCGCTCCTGGGTCTGCGCCCAGATTTCGGGCGCGGTCGTCTCGTAGTGCGCCTGCCAGTTGGCCGGGTTGTTATACTGGTCCGGATAGAAATAGCGGTCGGGATCGGCCTCATAGAGCGCGCGGGCTTTGAGGATCGCGCCGTCCGAAGAGAGGCGCGGGTCCGTGAGGACCAGGCAGGCGCCGTAGGCGCGCAGCAGCTCCTTGCGCTCGGTGTTGGCGTTGACCGGCAAGCACAGGGAAACCGCGTAGCCGCGCGCCGCGCCGATCATCGCGTAGGCGATGCCCGTATTACCGGAGGTCGCGTCCAGAATCGTCTTGCCCGGCGTGAGCCGCCCGGTCCGCTCGCCGTCGAGGATCATGCTGCGGGCGGGCCGGTCCTTGACAGAGCCACCGGGATTAGCCCACTCCGCTTTGGCATAGATCTCGACTTTCGGGTTGGCGGGCACGACGCGCCGCATCCGAACCAGCGGCGTATTGCCGATCAGGTCCAGGATATCCATCGGGCCGCACGCCCGCGCCGCTGTCTGTTCGACCGGCCTGCCGTGCCGCCGGCCGTTATGGGGTTTTTCCAGCCTTACCGCGTCCATAGTCTGTTTTACGACGAGCGTTCCAACCCTGTTCCTGCAGGTCCACTAAATTTTGTTGACTAAGATTATAGCATTTGTCAGGATTTCTAAGTAAGGATCATTTTCCGGCACGCGCGAAATGTTTTGTATTGATGCAGGAGGTATAGCGTGCTGTAAGGAATAAACGTATATCCGCTGCAGACAGCGGCGTCTTCTGGACGGCAACGAGCGGACAGACGCGCTAGCCATCCGTCCACTCCATATCTTCACGATCGGGAAGCGCGGATTCCCAGAAAGGATCGGTAATGCAAGCAAGAAGAAGCGGTTTCACCCTCATCGAGCTGCTCGTCGTTATCGCCATTATCGCCATCCTCGCAGCCATCCTGTTTCCTGTGTTTGCGCAGGCCCGGGAAAAAGCGCGGGCTACCAGTTGTCTTTCCAATCTCAGGCAGATCGGAACGGCAAACCTGATGTACATCCAGGACTACGACGACGCTTTTCCGGCCAACTATGTCGCCACCCTCATGACCCCGTTCTGGTGCGACCCGATGGACGACCCGTCTGCCCAGCCGAACTGGTGGTCGGAACTGATGCCCTACGTCAAGAATCAGGCGATCTTCCTCTGCCCGAGCGCCACGAATACCCAGTTTGAGGAGCCCGGCCACGCCAACACCTCCTACATGGCTAACTGGTGGGTCATCTACAACGGAACCACGACAGAGGCGATGGTAAAAGAAGTATCGAAATGCCCGGTCTTCGTGGATGCCGGCGCTTCCTGGAGTGGGGCTTGGACCTTCGATGGCAGGAGTGGCTGGCCGATCGCCATCCATTCCAACGGCATCAACGCCGACTATGTGGACGGCCATGCGAAGTGGAATACGATCGCTCCGGTCAAGCAGATCGCGGATAACACAGGCTGGGCCATCGACTGGTGGGCCTGTTACGGAGCCTATCCGTATACCACGTCTACCTGCCCGGCGGGGAGTCAGTAGCGCGGATGCCCGACCGGAGCATCCCCCTGCTGGAGTGACGAACGAATGAAAGTGACAGGACTCAATCCTCTAAAGCTGATCGGGGCGGTGGCGCTCTGCCTCCTCGCTATCGCGCTTGCCATCTATGTTGGCAAGCGCTCGTTCGAGCCGGTCCAGATTCCCATGCATAATGATTTTCGAAAATTCGGTCCGGGAGGTCCTCCCAACTCGCGCACGATGCCTCCCGGCTCGACACCCGGATCTGCCCGGTAATCTCTCGCTTCGCTCACACGCCACCAGGCGAAGCGAAACGTCGGTAAATCACGATCTCCAGCCCCGGTGACGGACACCCCCATGCCGTTCCGGGGCCGGTTTGCCGTCTCCCCAAGGAAGGAATTTAGCTGCTTCTGGCAGCCTTACGGTAGAATAAGTCAGGTGAACCTGTTTCACATCGCGAAAAGGGATTTGTTCTCCTTAATTGGGAAGAACCCCACCGCAGACCCCAAATAGGAAGGAGCTTGGCTGATGCAATGGAGAGTCGCAGGACGCCGACAAACACCATGGAGGGAAATGGCTATTCTGGCGTTGATCACTTGCTGCTATTACCCGGCCTTCGGGCAGGCGCCGGCCCGCGCGCTTCCCTATCGCTGGGTCTATCTGTCCACCAATCTGCTGCCGGACGAGAACCTTCCACAGGCCGAGGCGCTGATGCGGCGGGCGGCAAAGGACGGCTATACCGGCATCGTGCTCGCCGACTACAAATTCAATATCCTCGACCGGATGGACGACCGCTATTTCCAGCACGTGGCTGCGATCAAGGCCCTGGCGAAAGAGCTGAAGCTGGAGCTGATTCCCTGCGTGTTTCCCATCGGCTACAGCGACGGATTGCTGCAGCATGATCCCAACCTGATCGAGGCCATGCCGGTCAAAGACTCCGTCTTCGCCGTACAGGGCGGCAAAGCCGATCTCGTGCCCGATCCGGACGCCGCTATTAAGAACGGCGGCTTCGAGGAGGCGCAAGGAGAGAAGGCCACAGGCTGGGACCTGCAAGATAGTCCGGGCATAGGCAGTTTCATCGACCGGCAGATCACGCATTCCGGATCGGCTTCCCTGCGGCTGGAGAATATCGGCCAGGCGGACCCGCAATACGGGCACGGGCGTATCGCGCAGAAGGTGATCCTCAAACCCTTCCGTTATTATCGCCTCTCCTTCTGGATGAAAACGTGCGGCTTCGACACGCCCGGCGACGTCAACGTAGCGATTCTTCCGCCCGACCCGACCGAGCGCAGCCTGGCCTATCCGGGACTCGGCGTCAAGAGCGATCAGGACTGGACGCTGCATCAGGCGCTCTTCAACAGCCAGAACAACCGGGAAGCGATGCTCTATATCGGGGTCTGGGGCGGCAAGCACGGCGCCCTCTGGATCGACGACGTCAAACTGGAAGAGATCGGGCTGGTCAACGTCGTGCGGCGTGAAGGCTGTCCGCTGGTTGTTCGGGGCGAAGACGGCACGGTCTATACCGAAGGGCGCGACTTCCAGCCCGTTCGCGATGAAAAGCTCGGCCAGGGCGATCCCTACGACCTCTACCACACGCCGCCCTCGATCGTCCTGACGTCCAACTCGCGCATCAAAGAGGACCAGCGGCTGCTCGTCAGCTTCTACCATCCGGTCTTTGTCTACGACATGCAGGCCACCTGCTGCCTGACCGATCCCAAAGTCTACGCGCTGCTGCGCGACCAGATGCAGCGCGTCGAGAAGCTGTTCCACCCGAGCGCCGTCTTCATGTCGCACGACGAGATCCGCGTCGCCAACTGGTGCGCGCTCTGCCAGGCGCAACATAAGACGCCCGGCCAACTGCTCGCCGATAATGTCCGCCGCTGTATCGAGATCGTGAAGAAGACCAGCCCGCAGGCGCGCATCTACGTCTGGTCGGACATGTTCGACCCCTACCACAACGCGCACGACAACTACTATCTGGTCAACGGCACGTGGGCCGGCTCCTGGGAGGGCCTCACGCCGGACGTGGGCATCGTGGACTGGTATTTCGACGCGCGGAAAAAGGACCTTCCCTGGCTCGCAGCCCGCGGCCACAAGCAGATTTTGGCCGGCTACTATGACGGCGATCCGGACTACATCGCCACCTGGCTGAACGACGGCAAAGACGTGCGCGGTATCGCGGGCGTAATGTACACCACCTGGCAGAACAAGTACGACGATCTCGAAAAGTTCGCCCAGGCCGCCTGGGGCGGCGGCAAATGACGCAGGACAGGATGAATGGGGAACAGCACCGATTCGGACGGCGGACGCTGCTCAAACGAGCGTTCGCGGGGGCTTTCTGCATGATGGCAGGGGGGCAATCCGCACCCGTGGAAGAGACGATGGTGACGACCGGCCGGTACAACCCGGCCCTCGATAGCTTCGATCGTACGATGATCGACTACATGCGCAAGCGCAACATACCAGGCGGCGCCCTGGCGGTCTCTAAAGACGGGCGCCTGGTCTACTTGCGCGGTTACGGCTATGCGGACCAGGAGGAGAAGGAGCCGGTGCAGCCCGATGCGCTGTTTCGCATCGCCAGCATCTCCAAGCCTATCACCGCCGTTGCGGTCCTGACGCTGGTACAGCATCCGCGCATAAAGCTCGATCTCGACGCGCCGGCCTTTCCCATGCTGCCTATAAAGCCTTTCCTGACGCCGGGCGAGAAGGTCGATCCGCGCCTGAACGCTATTACTATCCGCCAACTGCTGCACCATACCGGCGGCTTCGATCGGGGCCAATCGTTCGATCCGATGTACCGCTCTCCCATCGACATTGCCGCTGCCGTCGGTGTTCGCGGCCCCGCCGATCCCAAGACCATCCTTCGCTACATGATGGGCCGTCCCCTCGACTTCGATCCGGGCACGCGATTCGCCTACTCCAACTTCGGCTACTGCGTGCTGGGCCGCGTCATCGAGGCGCTTACGGGGCAGACATATACCGGCTACGTGCAGAATCACGTCCTGCATCCGATGCGGATAGAGCGCATGCGGATGGGCAAAACACGGCTGACAGATCGCGCTCCCGGGGAGGTCCATTATTACCAGCCCAACGAAAAGCTCGTCCCCTCTATCTTCCCGGAGGATGGCGGCAAATTGGTGGATATGTGCTACGGCGGGTTTTATCTGGAGGCGATGGACGCGCACGGCGGATGGCTGGCCTCCGCGCCCAATCTGCTCCGCTTTGCCGCCGGCCTGGACTTTCCGCGCCGACGGCCGCTGCTCGCGCCGGAAACGCATGCCCTGCTCTCCGAGCCACCTGCGCCGCCGGTCAAGCCGGAGGGCGGCATGTACTACGGCTGCGGCTGGAACACGCGCCCTATCCGTAATACCGGGCGTTTTAATATGTGGCATAATGGCGGCCTGCCGGGAACCAATACCTGGCTGATAAAGCGGTGGGACGGCCTGGCCTGGGCCGCGCTGTTCAACCAACGGGAGACGGGAAACGGTCTCTCCGATGCAGAGATCGACGCGCGCCTGCACCCGGCTGCCGACGCCGTCAAAGACTGGCCGGATGTCGATCTGTTCGAGCGTTAGCCCTCCCGCAAAGTCCAGGCAGGGAACAATCCCTGATCCGAGGCCGTATCTCAGTCGGCGGCAGGAAATCGCCGCCAATCCGAGAAAAGGAGCGCCCCATGCCGGACCATGAGACTCAGAAAATCACCCGCCAGCAGCTCATCGACCTGCTTAATGAGGACTTATCCCGCGAGTACCAGGCGATCATCGCCTACGTCGTCTACTCCCAGGTGCTCAAAGGCGCCCAGTACATGAACATCGCCGATGAGCTCGTCACCCACGCCCATCAGGAGCTCGAGCACGCCCTCACCATCTCGCGCCAGATCGACTACCTGGGCGGAATGCCCTCGGTGACGCCTCTGCCGGTCAAAACCTCCGAAAAGGCCGAAGATATGCTGCGCTTCGACCTGGACAACGAAAACCAGACCGTCGCCAACTATCGCGTGCGCGTCCGCCAGTGCGAAGCCCTGGGCGAGTATGCCATCGCCGAGAACATCCGCCAGATCCTTACGCAGGAGCAGGAGCACCAGATCGACCTGGCGACCGCGCTGGGAGAAGACGTTCCGGACGTGACGCGCCCGGAACAGCGCGCTTGAGGAAGCCCTTCTGCCATTCGCTCGACCTTTTCGCCCCTGCCTGCCTGCTAAAATCTGTCTTTTTTTCGGAAACATTCTGTCTTATCTTCTCGTCTATCGGATGCACGTGTAAAAACCTGACGCTGTTCGCCAGGTAAAGACCGTTTCCGAAAGGAAGGGTTACGCCAATGGGCAGGACAGGGTGCTAAACGTGCACCATCAAAACCACTGACAGGCCCCGCCTTACCATGAGGTTGCTTTCAAGGCGGGGCCTCGTCGTCTCTATTCCACCGGGACGGTGACTTCCTCACCTAATCGTGAGTGCCGCAAGGCGAGCGCCACGCCGCCGAGCAGCAGCGCCGCGCCGAAAGCCTGCCGGAGCGAGATACGCTCTCCGAGCAGCGGCCAGGCCAGCGCGGCGGCAAAGACCGGCTCCAGCAGCGTGGCCGCCGTCACCTGCCCCGCGCTGAAGGCGCGCAGAGAGCGATTGAGCGCCGTATGTCCCAGCAACTGCGGCACGAGCGCCATGCCCAGCACGGAAAGCCATGCGACCGGCGACGGCGGCAACACGATCTGCCGTTGTCCTAGCGCCACGAGCCACAGGCACAGCGCGGCGGCGGTGTAGACCCAGGTGACGACCCGTAGCGTGCCGAAACGTATCTGCGCCTGCTGCACCAGCAGGAAATAGGGCACGACCATCACCGCTCCTAGCACCGCCAGCGCGTCCCCCAGATGCCCTACCCCTTTCTCCACGTAGACCGGCCCACTTCGCCCCGCTCCGGAAGCCGTCACCAGAAACAGCCCTACGGCGGCGACCAGCAGCCCGCTCCAGAATCCCCGCTGTGGTCTCAGCGCCGGGACGACCAGCCCCAGCAGACCCGCCCACAGCGGCGCGGTCGTGACCAGCAGGGTCGAGCGCGCGACCGGAATCAGCTCCAGCGACACGAACCACGCCACGAAATGCAGCGCCAGACAGACCCCTGCAGCAGCCAGGCGTATTCGGACCGGACGCGGCAGCGGCGGACGCTCCGCCGTCCGCCCAAGATCCCAGGCGACCAGGAGGAGGCCGGCCAGCGTAAGCCGCCACATCGCCAGCGGCGCCGCGCCCATCCCTGCGTCCAGTCCCCAGCGGGCCAGCAGCGCCGCCGAGCTCACCGCAAACACGCCTCCCAGCAACAGCAGATAGTGGCGCATCCCACTCCTTGTTACGCGGCGTTAAAACGCCGTGCTGAAACACAAAGTCGAACCTGCGGGCCGCGAAGCGGAATCACGAGGAGGGGGTAGCCTGATAGCTTGCTCCAGCCAGCCAGTCCGCATCTATCGTCACGCCCCAGCCCGGTCCTTCCGGAATTTCGACCGTGCCCTCTCTGACTTTCAGCTTCGGATGGTACAGGCTTCCCTGCGAAATTCCATCCCCCTCCTCAATAGTGTACTCGACGAACGGTCCGGCATTGGGAACGGCAGCCATGAAATGCAGCGCGAACAGCGTCACCATCGAGAGGTTGGCCGAATGCGGCACTACCTGCTTCCCGGCCTGCTGCGCCATCTTCGCCACACGCCAGGCGCGCGTCAGCCCGCCGATGTAGCACAAATCCGGCTGCACGATGTCTACAGCGTTCATGCGGATCATCCGCCGCCACTGCGCCAGGTCGTTGTCCTGCTCGCCCCCGGCCACGTTCATGGTAAGGGTCGCGGCGACCTCGGCGGTCCACTCCAGCTCCCAGTAAGGACACGGCTCCTCGAACCAGAAGTAGCCGTTGTCCTCCATGCGGCGTCCTACGTTTATCGCTCTCGGCGGCGTATAGCCGCTATTGCCGTCGGCCAGAAGCGTGATCTCCTCCCCGACCGCCCGGCGGACCGTGGGAATCAGCCGCTCCGTGCGCCCCAGCGCGGCGTCGCCATCGTGCCCGGTGGCCTGTCCCACGCGCACCTTGAACGCCGTAAAGCCCTGCGAATCCCGCAGCCGGACCAGCCGCGCCGCTTCCTCCTCCGGCGAAATGTCGCGCCGCATGCTGGAGCCGTATACCGGAAACGGCTTTGGTTTCCCGCCCAGCAGCGCGCAGACCGGCTTGCCCTCGATCTTGCCGTAAAGGTCCCACAGAGCGGTATCGATGCCCGCCAGCGCCCGGCAGATATAGGACCAGGGAAACTTCATGTTGGCGTCGATGCACCGGTCTGCCAGAGCGTCGATCCGCGCCGGGTCTTGCCCCAGCACGTGCCGCGCCATCTGCCGGTGCAGGACCGTCGCCGTTATCTCCGGCTCGAAGGGAGACAACTGCCCCCAGCCCTCCTGGCCGTCATCCGTGGTCACGCGAACGATTCCCACCATCCCGCGCGTCCACGTCTCGATCTTCGTAAGCGTCCGCCCCGGTGTAATGATCTGAAAATCGGCGTAGTCTTCCGTTCGCCCCAGATAAGGATACGATCTGTTTTCCATGCGCTCCCTCCTGTCTATCGGTGCTCTCCAAAACAGAATTGGCTATGCCCCCTTTGAACTCCTGGATGGCTCTCTGCATTTTCGCCCGAAGAAAACGCAACGACCGTGAAATACCAGCACTCATTAGAGGAAATCGGAGGCGTCCCGGCGAAGCACTAGGGCGCGGTGGGAGTGCCAGCCCCCCGCAAGAAAGGCGTTTCAGCAACAGCCCATGACGATCCTATCCGCCGAAGCCGGCATCCTCCTCGGCGGTCAACGCGCAGCGGCCGTTCGGGAAGGATCCTATTTCCCTCTCTCGTCGGCGCTGGCCGCGGAAGCGCACTGCCGGGTCCGGCTGGGCGAAAGCGGCGGCGACGTCGCCATTCTGAGCGACGCCGTGCCCACCTACCTCAACGGCGTTCGGCTCGCCGCCGGAGGCGCCTTCCCACTCCAGATCGGCGACATCCTGCGCGTCGGCCTGGACCGCTTCCGCGTCTGTGAGGAAGGCTCCTGCCGCACTCCTATTCTGCGCCATCACTGCCTGGCCGACCCCTCCCAGATGCAGTTGGTCGTGCGCGGTCTCGACCGCCGGGTCCGCCGCGACCGCAAGGCCCTGCTCCAGGGCATCCGCTTCGTCATCGAGCCCAACGAGCTGGTCGGCATCGTGGGCTGCAGCGGATCGGGCAAAAGCACGCTGCTCCGGGCGCTCACCGGCTTCGATCGCGTGCATCGGCACCTGCAGCAGATGGAAGACGCCATCGGGGCGCACTTCGGACGGAGACCTCGCTTCACCGGGCGTATTCTCTACAACGGCCTCGATTTCGAAAACACCGCCGAGCCGCTGCGCCGGCAGATGGGCTATGTTCCCCAGGAAGAGATCGTCCATACGGAGCTGACGGCGGACGCCGTCCTGGGCTACGCCGCGCGCCTGCGTCTGCCCTACGACACGCGGGAAACACAGATCGCGGAGCGCATCGAGGAGGTGCTGCAGGAGCTGCGGCTGGAATCGGTGCGCGACATCCCCATCCGCCTCCTGAGCGGTGGCGAGCGCAAGCGCGTCAACGTCGCCGTCGATCTCCTGACCCGTCCGGCGATCCTGTTCCTGGACGAGCCGACCAGCGGCCTCGATCCCGGCTTCGAGGTCGAGTTCATGGAGCGGATGCGCGCGCTCACGCTGCAGGGGCACACCGTCGTTCTGACCACGCATTCGGAGCACTGCATGCGGGCCTGCGACCGGCTGATCCTCCTCACGCCGCACGGACGCCTCGCCTTCTGCGGCACGGCGGACGAGGCGCTGCAGTACTTCTGCGATCCCCGCATTCTGGACTCCTACCGCAAAAAGACGGGCCAGCCCGACTTCGCCGTCCGGACCCTCTCCGACGTGTTCACCTGCGTCGGGGATCGGCGCATCCGGCCGGAATACTGGGAGCGTCGCTTCAAGATCGCGCGGGAGGCCCGGCGCCCTCTCGACAACGCCACGGCGGACCTCGCCGCCCTGACCTCGAACGAGAAAGCACAGATCGAGGCGGCGCTGGAACAAGGGAGCGAGACCCCTTCGCTCTTTCGCCAGTTCCATGCCCTGCGGCAGCGTTACTGGCAGACCATCAAGGCGGACCGCGGCGGCTACCTGCTCGCCGTCCTGGCCGCGCCCTTCATGGCTCTCTTTCTAGGTTCGCTCTTCCCTGCGGACATCTTCACTTCCGCCAATCCGCGCACGCTGACCAACATTCCGGCGTTCCTGCTGTTTATGGTCATCAGCCCGCTCTTTTTCGGCCTCAGCAACGCAGCCAAGGAGTTTACCCGCGAGCGCTCGATCTACCGCCGGGAGCGGCTGGCGGGCCTGCGCCTCGACGCCTATTTCCTGTCGAAGCTCACCATTCTCGGCGGTATCAGCGCCCTGCAGAGCCTGCTGCTGTTGGGACTGGTCATGATGCGCATCGACCTGCCCTTCGCGCAGCCGCATAACGTCGGCGTCACGCTGGCCAACGTTGCCGCACTGCTCCTGGCGCTGTGGCTGGCCTCCCTGGCAGGCACGACTCTGGGCCTCGTCGTCTCCGCCTGCGCCGAGACGAACGATCAGGCGATGAAGCTGATCCCGCTGGCGGTCCTGCCGCAGTTGTTTTTCGCCGGGCCGTTCAGCCTGCTGCGCAAGCCGATCATCATGGCGATCAGCCAGTTCTTTCCGACCTACTGGGCCATCGGCGCCCTGGGCTACGTCTTGAACGTCAATGCGCGCTTCACCGATGCCCAGACGCGTTATATCCAGATCCCCGCCGCGAAGGTGGACATCGGCCTCTCGCTGGTGGCGCTGACGCTTATCGGCGCCTGGTACGGGGCGCTGAGCGCGGGCATCCTCTGGTGGAAGCAGGACAATACGGCGTAGTAAATGCGTGGAGAAAGGAGAATTTGATGCGCAAAAACCGTTACGATGGGATCAGCCTGCTCGCCATGTGCGGCGTCGCGGTCGTCCTGGTCTACGGTACGACCCGGGTCGTCGCCGCCGTGCGCGCCAACCACAGCGCGCTCAACCCGGTCGATGCCGGCCCGGAAAAGCCGCTGGAGAGCCATGCGGAGACGCTCGAAAGGAGCCTGGACAATCTGAACCGGGCGCTGACCGGGCTGCGGTCGCCCGCGGAGCAGATCGCGGCGGCGACGCACAAGATGGAAAAGCAGACCAACACCCTTTTGGACGCGGCCGGCAAAGCCAGGGAGAAAGTGGCACAAACGCCGGGGGTCGTCCGCAAGCGGGTGCAGCGGCAGATACCGGCGCTGGAGAAAACTGTTCAGAAGCGTATCGACAGCATGGACTTCCAGCAGACCACGGATTATATGAACAACCTGCTCAAGCAGGGCCGTGACGCCATCACGCCGGAGACAAAGCAGCAGATACAGGCCGGCATCGCGCACCTGAAAGATCTCATGCAGCAGGCGCTTAAGCCCCCCACCCGAAAAAAGAGGGCGCCGGCCCTGCCGCCCGGCGCCGAGCCAACGCTATGAGCGATGCTGTTGTTCCTTTGCGGCTTCTCTCCGGGGAGGATTTCGGATAAAAAACCACGAACATTTCGCCAGAATCTGCGTTATAATATAGAAGGCCGCTTGTCGGCCCTCCCTAATTGTCATGGTCGATCGTCAGGAAGCCGTTCTTTCGACCTGTTTCGGCGCAGGGACTTGCGCCTGACCCGTTTTAGGGATTTAAGAGGAGAAAGACCGATGATATCTCGATCCTTGGCTATCGGCGGCCTTGTCGCCGTACTCGGAGCCGGCCTGACCCTGAGCGCGCAGGCGCAGAAGGCCGGTAATCTGGGCAGGCAGTGGCACCGCAATGCAGGAGCGCATGCCAATCAGCACCGCTGGGTACCTGCCAGGCAGCGCAACAATGGGACGGCGCAAGCGAACGCCGCCAACAGGACCATCAACGGGACAACGCCGGCCAATACGGCAGCAAGGACGGCTACAAGCGCGGTCGTGACCGTGCCGGGAACGGAGACCACCGTGGAGCGACCGGGCAAGGGGGCGGGGATCCGCCCGGAAAAGCTATGGAAGCTGGAAGGCGCTCTCAAACAACTGCAGCGCGCACGAGAGGAATTGGCGACCGCTGCCAATCCGGAGGCCAGCTCGGCTTCTGCCGGAATCGCCGCGGATAATAGCCGCGCCCTCGCGCTGATCGATCAGGCCATCAGCGAGGTCACGGCCACGATCTCCGCCGACGGCGGGATCCCCGTCGAGCATCCGGTCACCGAGAGACGCGTCGTCACGAATCCGGCGCCGACCACCGTGACCGGCACACCGGGCACGACGACGGCCCATGCGACCGGCAATCCGGCCATGAACCCCTCCACGCCCGTCTCGCAGACAGGCCAGAAGGTGGCTCCCCATCCGCAGCGCCGGTGGCCCAACCGCAACAGATTAAAGCCGTAGGAGATCAGGCTCCGAAACGAAGCGCCCGGTGGCATTCCCACCGGGCGCTTTTGCGTAAAGACCTCACCTAACCTCACCCCCTGACCCCTCTCCTTCGTAAGGAGAGGGGGAACATTAAGGACGCTTGTTTTGTAAAGACAGAGGTTGAAAACCGCTGGCTGGATCAGGGGACGGAGCCTACCGGGTGACCGTCCGCATCGGTGATCGTGAGGGCCGCCTTGCCGCTGGGCAGCACCACCATACCGACGCCCCCTTTGCCACTCTTGTTGGTCAGCATCAGACTGGAGCTGCCGTCGGGGAGGGTATCAAGGGCGGCGCGATTATTGCCGTCCGGATCGTGCAGGGACAGCGCGACCCCGCCGTCGGGCCGCACACGCAGCGCGGCACGGATCTTGCCATCCTTACCCAGCAGCGCGATGCCGGGGTTTCCGTCGGATTGGACGGCGATCAGAACGCGCGTTTTGCCGCTCGCATCCACCAGGTGCAACTCCTGTGCCGTGAGCACCTTCGGCGGGTTGGCGGTCTGCTGCTGGGCGTGGCCGTAGTGAAGAATGGCGTCCCCGGCGAGCAGGATAGCGGCCAAAAGCAGTGACTTCCAGAGCGCGGTGCGTGATTTCATGGATTACAAAAGCTCCTGTTTACGGGCGGTCAGACATCGGTCTTCGCATGGGTCTTTTCGGCGCCGGCCGCCGCTTCTCCCGGCACGTGCGGCGGCTCGGTATCTGCATGGTGGACGGCGTGGCCTCCGAACTCGTTGCGGAGCGCGGCCAGGACCTTGCCCGCGAAGCTGTCCGGCTGGCGGGAGCGGAAGCGCATGTAGAGCGAGAGCGCGAGCACCGGCGCGGGAACGGCGTGGTCGATGCTCTCCTGGACCGTCCAGCGGCCCTCGCCCGAATCCTCGACGTAGCCGGTGATCTGGTTGAGACCGGGGTCTTTGGTGAAGGCGTCGGCGGCCAATCCGAGCAGCCAGGAGCGCACGACACTGCCGTGCTGCCAGAGATCGCAGATGGCGCGCAGATCGAGATCGGGATAGGGACTGGCTTTCAGGATCTCAAGCCCCTCGGCGTAAGCCTCCATCAGGCCATACTCGATGCCGTTATGGACCATCTTGACGTAGTGGCCGGAGCCGGCCGGTCCGGCGTGCAGCAGGCCGCCTTCCGGCGCGAGCGCCTTCAGCAGCGGCTCGACCGCCTGGAAGGCGTCCGTATCGCCGCCGACCATCAGGCAGTAGCCCTCTTTGAGGCCCCAGATCCCGCCGGAGGTGCCGGCATCCAGAAAGCGGAGGTTCTGCGCCTTGAGCTTGGCGTAGCGGCGCACCGAGTCGGTATATTTGGAGTTGCCGCCGTCGATGATAATATCGCCCGGCTCCATGGCGGCGGCGGCCTCGTCGATCACTTTCTCCGTAACCTCGCCCGCCGGGACCATGCTCCATACGACGCGGGGCTTCTGTGTCAACTGCCGGACCATCTCCGTGACCGTACCGGCCGCTGCGGCGCCTACCTGGCGGACTCGCTGCTGCGCCTCCGGATTCGGGTCGCACCCCACCACGCGATGCCCGCGCTGCACCAGGCGCTCGGCCATGTTGCCGCCCATACGCCCCAACCCAACGATCCCTAGCTCCATCGTTATCTGCTCCCTTCCCGAGGATTTTCGTATAGCGAATGACGGCCTCCTATTCGACGCGCGCCTCTCTCTGACCTGCCAGGGCCATCGCATTTGCCTTCTATGCCAGTTTCCACGTCCCTGGTTTTGGCCGAGCCGTGAACGACCCGTCTGGCAGGCGGCAAAGCCGCCAACCGCCCTGCCGGGCGGAAAATTCTAAATGCGATGGCCCTGCTGACCTGCTCCTTTCGATCTTGACTTTACGCTCCTCTGGAGGTATACTTTTGAGCGTGCGTAGCGCATTATGAGGGTCGTTAGCTCAGTTGGTAGAGCAGCGGACTCTTAATCCGCCGGTCGAAAGTTCGAGCCTTTCACGACCCATTTTGTCAGTTAAGTGCCTGCAGCAAATTCCTTGCCAAAGGACTTGTTGCAGGCACTTTTTCTAAACAAGGGTTCAGACGATGAAATGGTGTCCTACCTGCCGACAGATGAAAAGCAAATCCGCCTTCGGCAAGAACCGATGCCGGATAGGCTGCAGGTGCATTGCCGGCAATGCATAAAACAGATTCAGCACGATTGGTATGAAAGACATAAAGCGAATCATGCTGCCCATGTAAAGCAACAACGAAAGATGCGGGCGGAAGAACTGATAACAAATATCATCGCCTACTTGAAAAGTCATCCCTGTGTAGATTGCGGCGAAGACAATCCCATTGTGCTGGAATTCGACCATGTGAGAGGAACAAAGAAATTAACTATCGGCAGTAGTATAGGATATGGCTATAGCTGGTCAACCATACTGGAAGAGATCGAGAAATGTGAGGTTCGTTGCGTCAAGTGCCATCGTATCAAAACGGCCAAGCAGTTTGGATATAGGAAAGCTATTCTGATAGGATTACTTAATAAAATCCTCTGAGATGCCGGTTGCTAGCTCCAAGAATTATTTACTTGAAGCCTGGCTCCTATGTAGAATCCCGGATAAGCAGCGATTATTCGACCTTATTATTTCAGTTCTTTTTTATGAAGACAGCACAACTATGAGTGTAATTTAGTGGCAGCACATGGAGCGTCTTCATATAGGGAGATCCAAAACTTACAAGTAAGAGTTCAGTGTAATGCAAGGATCTCCTTTCTGAGGTCTTGAGCCATGCCTGGATTTAGACTCTGTAGGGTTCGATACTCTTCAATAGCTTGGTCAATGTTCCCAATCTTACAGTGAACAAGGCCGAGAAAAAAGTGAGCCTCCGCGAGGGTTGGCTGTAGTTGGATTGCCTGCCCATATGCTTCGACTGCCTCCCGATAGCGATAGGTATCGCGGTAGACATCACCTAGCGAACAATAAGCATTAGACACGTCGCCGAGACGGATTGCTTCCTTCAATGAGCGTTCTGCCTCTTGGTAACGACCATTTAGCAAATATATATTACCCAGTTGGCTGTGGGCTTGCCCGTCTTCCGGGCTTAAGCGGGTTGCCTGTTCGAATGCCTGTGCCGCTTCCGACAATTGACCTGTTTGTTGATAAACACATCCGAGGAGGAACCATGTATTCTGGTGGTCGGATTGGATACTGAGAACCTTATTGAAGGAATCTATCGATGCCTTCCAGTTCTCCGCATTTAAATATGCGATTGCCTGATTATAGTATAACTCAGCCGCATTACCACTCAGTGAGGTGCCTGTCAATAAAGCAAGAACGTCCTTACGATTTAGTCTCGCAGCAACATCAATTAGATCCTCGTCCCCCTGCCTGCTAGATTCGTTCGTTATAGATCGGTGTTTGATGAGTAACTCTACGATAGGATATGGAGCGTAGCGGATGGCTGCTGAAATGGGAGTGTAGCCACCAACCCCACGCAACTCTGTATTGGCGCCTCTTCGTAACAGGATACTAGCCATGTTGAACATGGTTCGATGGTATGGCCTGTTTTCCTCGTAGAGTTGCGGAGGTGGCGGGCCAACCGGTTGTGATAAGCCTCTAACAAACCAACTTACAAGTTCAGCGTCTGTTATCGCCCCATGCAATGGGGTTTGACCATTATCATCTTGCGCATTTATATCTGCATCATGATCGCAAAGAAAGGTCATAATCGCCGTATATCCTAATGAAGGATCGTGGTTACAGCCGTTATTTACGCAATAATGGAGGGGGGATTCCTGAGTTGTAGTACGAGCATTGACATCAGCCCCAGCACGAATGAGCAATCGTAACAGATCGAGATTACCATTCCCAGCTGCTATGTGACATGCCGTTTCTCCGAACTCGTTCGAATAGTTCGGATCAACGCCCAGGTTGATTAAGGCTTCTACGATTTGTGCTTGGCATGCCCATGCGGCAGAGAATATTAGGTCTCGCCAGTCTTCATCACCAGTGCTTGACGTTCTGAATTGATGCAAGACTTCATTGAATTGTCCGATGTCGCCTTGTTGTATTATAGGTTCAAAATCGGTTAGTTTCATTGCTTGTCTCCTACTTTCGAGTGCTCATAACCACGCTATTTTGTCTATATAGCGCAGCGATACTCACCGCGTATCGGGCCTCTTTGATACTTCTCACTGCCATTAACGGAGACTGAGATTTGCGCATGCTCATCGTACCCATCAAGTACAAACTCGACTTCCCCGTCATGGTTAGTGTACTTCTCCATGTTACCTCCACCTATGCCAGCCATAGATATGAAGATATTCACCCGCGCATAGTAGGCAGGTTTACCGTGAGAGTCGTAGACACGGACTAAGATATTGCGTTTCATAGATTTCTCCTATATCAAGAAAGGGAATGAAAACTCCATGTAGTGTCTAGCTGGAAGTTGGCCTCGCTGTCGGAATTCGTATAGACGGCGTCTTTCATTCCCTCGGTGGCGAACTGATGGACGTAGACACTGACTCGTGCATTGGAGCGCGGCTTGCCGCCTGAGTCAACAACACGAACGGTAATGTAGCGCATAGAGCCTCCTCATTATAATTGATAGCCAGCCATGCATTCTTTTCCCTGCCGGATTAAGGAATGTAGGAAGTGAATGTCTAATACTTGGTATGGATCGAATAGGTCGCAAGGTCAGGCTGGTGTGTAGCCATTGTAGCCGATGCTAGCTCTGGCTAACGGACATTGAAGAAAAATGCTCGATTTTCGGCTAAAGGAGAGGAGGCAGCAGCCATGCAGAACACTTTAGGAAAGGTACTTAAGCAGTGGCGAACAGAGCGCGATCTTTCCATCGAGCAGTTGGCGTCCAGAGTAGGTCTTGCGGCTTCTACGCTTCGCCGCTGGGAAAAGGACGCCTTCCTACCTCGTCTCGATGACCTAGAAGACCTATTGGCCGTGCTCGGCGCCTCATCGGAGCAGCGGGTGTACGTCTTCTCGCTCATCGATAAGCCCCGAACGCTCACCGCGATCTATGAAGAAAATCGCCATCACGCTGCCCACCAGGCGGCCTTCGATGAGTTCTGCCCCCACCCTGCGGCACTGTGGAAAACCTTGCGTCTACGGGCGGGCTTGACCGGGCAGCAGGTGGCGGCGCATTTGGATGTAAATCCTAGCCTGGTCTCGCATTGGGAGGCTTCAGTTGGCGGCCCCCCGGAGAAGCATTATGAGGCCCTGTTTGCGCTCTACCAGGCCGCTCCCGAAGAGGAACAAGCCCTCTGTCAGGAGCGCTCTAGCTTGATCGCCCGTATAAATCAAGCTCCGATTTCCGTAGACGCCTGCGAGGAGCAATATCAGAATCTGGTTTATCAGGTGCAGATTGATACAGCCCTGCTGGGGGATCTCAAGTTTCTTCAATTGGAGGCTGCCTTATGGCCGCATGCTCTCCGACGCCCCTCCGTACGGCCACTGCTGGCTTGCGTCTATCACTGGCATGGGGAGTGGCTCTTGAGGCGAGGGCGCTTTAAGGAGATGGGCGACTATGGGCATCTGGCTATGGATATGATGCCTAAAGACGGAAAGCCGCATGAGTTATGGCTCTGCGGGGTGGGCCTGGCTGCTAAGCATGCCTTTGAGGGCAAAAACGGTCCACGGCCCAAGCAGGGATTAGAGATGTGGGAAAGGTGGCTTTCGGTAGCCGAGCAGGTAAATCTTCAGACCAATGCCTATCGCGATATGGCCGAATTTGTGGCGGCAGGCCGCGATTTCGATGGCGCCTTAATGCTAATCGAACGGGCCAAGAAGACGGCCGCCGAACCCTGGGAGAGATATGCCGCGCGCCATATCCATGCGCGCCTGCTATGCCAGGCGGGAAAACCGCACCAGGCCATTCGGATGCTTGAGCGGCTCAACGATCTCACGGATGGAATATACGATAGTCCCTTCCAGAAGGTGCTCCTGGCGTACCTGTGGACGGAAGCCCTGATCGCCCTCCGTAGAAAAAACGAAGCGGCGGATTGGCTGCGGACTGCCTACCATCTGCTCAATACCCATGATCTTGTCAGCTTTCGCAGCCGGGCGGACGAACTCGCCGCACAATTATGAGAGCTTCAAACGGGTCCCGGCTCTGGAGCGGAATTCTGTAAAATGAGTTCCTCTATTATAAAGGCAGCAAGGCCATCAACTGCTGATTCAATAGCTCCCAGGCTCGTCGAACGTGTTTTTCTTCGGTGTGGATGTTGCCGATGGCCAGTCGCAGAACATATTGGCCGGCGATGCGGGTGTGCGACAGATAGACTTCTCCGGATGCGTTGACGGCCCGCAAAAGATCGGTATTGAGCTCTTCTAGCTGCGCCTCGTCGTTCATGCCCTTCGGATGCGCGCGGAAGCAGACGACGCTCAGAGGAGCGAGCGCCATGCGCTCGAAGTCCGGCGAATTATCGATCTGGTCGGCAAATTGATGCGCTAGATGGATGTGATGGCGGAGCATGGCGGCCAGGCCCTCGTGACCGAAATAGCGCAGGGTCATCCAGAGCTTCAAGGCGCGGAAGCGGCGGCCCAACTGAAAGCCCCAGTCCATGAAGTTGGTGCCTTCCTCTTCGGTGACCAGGTAGTCGGGGACCAGGCGGAAGGCCCGGCGCAACGGCTCCGGGTCCGCCAGAAAGAGCACCGAGCAGTCCATCGGGACGGCCAGCCATTTATGCGGATTGACGACCAGCGAATCGGCTCGATCGCACCCATCGAGAATCCAACGAAACTCAGGCACGATTCCCGCCGCGCCGCCATACGCGGCATCTACGTGCAGCCATAAGCCATGCTCCTTGCAGATCGCCGCCAGATCCGGAATGGGATCGATGGCCGTCGTCGAGGTCGTTCCGACCGTTCCGACCACGCAGAAGGGCGCCCATCCGTTCTGCAGGTCTTCTTGAATCGCGGCGGACAGCGCGCTCGGATTCATGCGAAGCTGTGTATCCGTTGGGATCTTACGGACCCCTCGACGCCCGACGCCGAGCGTGATCGCCGCCTTCTCGATCGAAGAGTGCGCCTGCTCGGAGGCATAGACCCGCAATCGGGGCACCTCCGCGCGCCCGCTCATCCCTTCCTCGCGGATATTCAGGCCGGGAATGCGCTCGCGGGCAGCGGCGATAGACAGCAGGCTGGCGGTCGAGGCCGTATCGGCAAGGATGCCCCGAAACGCTTCGGGCAGCCCCATCATCTGTCCCAGCCAGCCGGTCGCCACCTCCTCCATCTCGGTCGCCACGGGCGAGGTCTTCCAGAGCATCCCGTTCTGATTGAAGGCGGCGCAGAGGGCTTCCGCCAGGATTCCGGGTCCGGGCGCGCTGTTGGCGAAGTAGGCGAAAAAGCCGGGGTGGTTCCAATGGGTCAATCCCGGCAGCACGATCTTAGCGACATCCTGAAGAATCGCCTCCATGGACTCCGGCGACTCCGGCGCTATTTTGGGCAAACGCGCTTTGATGGCGCTCGGCGCCTCTCGCGAAAGGACCGGCCGGCTTTCCAGATGGGCCAGATAGTCCGCGATCATATCGATCACCTGGACGCCATACGTCCGGAACGCGTCGGGGGTCATATCGTCGTATCTGTTTGCTTCGCCGTCTGTCATGGTGAATTCTTTCCGGTCAGGGATTGACCCCGATCTGCAGCACCAGACGTCCGTTCTTGATCTCCGCCGATTTTAAGAACGTTTTGACCAGCGCCTGTTGGGTGTCCTCCGGCTTGAGCCGGTAGAGGGCGACGTGTTTGAGATGTTGATCGATCAGGGGATCCGCCAGTTGCTGGACCACCGATTTCAGGTCTTCGGGCAGCCCGGCGATCTGAATATCCAGTACCCGACCGTTCTCGAAATAGAACGTGCCCTCTGCGGGAACGTAGGCGATCTGTCCATCCGCCAGAAGGTTCCCGGTCGCGGCCTTGCGACCGAGCGCCGTCACCGTCGCCGTGATCTGCAGGCCGATCCGGTCCGAGCCGTCCTGCAGCATGACGCGGGGATCGCTGAAAGTCGTCGTTATAAACACATCTTTCTGCTGTACGGGAAAGCGCTGCTGCAGCATCGATTGCAGTTGTTCGGCCGTAAAGGAGAGTGTCAGGACCGTGCCCCGATTCGCCAGCGTATACACGACCGCGCCGGCGAGGAAGATCACGAAAACCAGAATCAGCACCCGCCATGTCCGCTTCATCTCTGCACGCGAACTCCCCCACCAGGGGTTGAAAAACCCTGTCTGGAAAGGGCAAGCATTCTCTGGACGCCCTATCGTTTCAAGCCATAGCGTCTTACAGACGCTTGTTGTTTCTGCCGGGTGTTGAAAACATCCGGCCAGCCTGCCGGGATTTTCAATCTCCGGCGAGGAGACCACCACCTCTTTCCGAGCAGGATAGTCAGTTCGGCGCGCAGAACAGCTAGTCCTGCCTGTGGAGAGAAAGGAGACCACCATGAACAAACGCGAGATCGTCTTCGGCCTGCTGGATGGCGGCCTCGACGGGAACCCGCCGCAGCCGATCATTCCCGCCGCCTTCTTCACGCATTTCGCGCCGGAATTCCACCAGGGACCGGCGGGCGTGGAAAAGCACAAAGAGTTTTTCCGCTCGACCGGCATGGACATTGTGAAGATCCAGTACGAGCGCCCGTTCCCGGCCCAGCCTATCGCCAGCCCGGCGGACTGGGCGCGCATCCCCCTGCTGGATAAAACCTTCTTCGAGCCGCAGTTGGAAGTCGTGCGCGGGCTGGTCGAAGCCCTCAAAGCCGAGGCGCCCGTCGTCGTCACCCTGTACTCGCCGTTCATGTGCGCCGGGCACGTCGGCGGGCGCGAGACGCTCTCGGCGCACCTGCAGGAAGACCCCGACGCCGTCAAGAAAGGCCTGCAGATCGTCACCGACAGCCTCATGACTTTCGTGCAGGAGTGCATCCAGATCGGCGTGGACGGCTTCTATCACTCCACGCAGGGCGCGGAAAGCCACCGCTTCTCGGACCCTCGAATCTTCACGGACTATATTATGCCGTTCGATCTGGAAGTCATGAACGAGATCAACCGCCGATGTCCCTTCAGCATCCTGCACATCTGCGACTACCATCGCGACGAAGTGGGCGGCTACGACGACCTTACGCTCTTTTTGGACTATCCGGGCCACGTCGTCAACTGCAGCCTCCAGGTCGGCGACCGGACGATGACACCGACGGAGATTTCGAAGATGTTCGGGCGGCCCTTCATGGGTGGTATGGAGCGGAAAGGCGCGCTGGCGACCGGGACGGAAGCGCAGGTCCGCGAGGCGGCGCGGGAGGCGCTGCGGCAGGCTTCGGGTCGCTTCTTCCTGGGCGCGGACTGTACGGTGCCCGGCGGAACGCCCTGGGAGAATCTGCGCGCCGCCATCGACGAGGCGCACCAGTGGACCCAGGAGTGACATGCGCGCCGGACTGCCGATCCTGATCTCCCTGCTGATCGCCTGTGCCCTGACAGCCGCCGGGGCCGCCCAGCAGCGCGAGGTCCGGTCGAAGCGATTGATCGAGTTCGGCTGGGACGAGCCGGACACCGCGTTCCTGCGCCGGCACATCGGCCAGATGCAGCAGACGCCTTTCGACGGCTGCGTGTTCCATCTGGCCTACCGCAAGCCGGACGGCAGCGCCGGCAACTTTATCTGGGAGTGCTGGGGAAAGCGGGGGTTTCGGAAGGAAGAGCTGCAGCCCGCGCTCGACGATCTGAAGGCCACTCACTTCGGGCGGTTCCGGCACAACTTTCTGCGCTTCAACGTCTGTCCCGCCGACCTGGACTGGTTCGACGACTACGGCGCGGTCCTCGCCAACGCCCGTCTCGCCGCCTCGATCGCCCGGCAAGGCGGCTGCGACGGCCTGCTCTTCGACACCGAGCAGTACAACGCGCCGCTCTTCCGCTATCGCAGCCAGCGGGATACCGCCACGAAATCGTGGGAGGACTATGCCATCCAGGCCCGGCTGCGGGGCCGGCAGGTCCTGGAGGCGTTCCAGCAGGGTTATCCGGGTCTGACGGTCTTCCTGACCTTCGGCTACGGGCTGCCGTGGGCGCAGACCGAGAATGGCGCGAAGCCGCTGGCCGATACGGACTACGGGCTGCTGGCCCCGTTTCTGGACGGCATGGTCGAGGCCGCTCGCGGCCGGACCCGGATCGTGGAGGGCAACGAACTAGCCTACGGGTTCTTCCACCCGGAGGATTTTGCCGCCTCCCGCACCACGCTCACGCAGGGCTTGCTGCCCATCGTCTCCGATCCGGCCAGGTACCGGCGCGTCGTCTCCATCTCCTTCGGTATCTGGCTGGACGACGACTGGCGGCATAAAGGCTGGAACGACCAGGACCCCGCGAAGAACCCGCACACGCCGGAGCAGTTCGAGGCGCTGGTCCGCGCGGCCCTACAGTCCGCCGACGAATACGTCTGGATCTACACCGAGACACCTCGCTGGTGGACGGATTCCGGCGGTTCCTCCAGGCTCCCCCAAGCCTACGACCACGCCCTTCGCAACGCCCGAACCAAACAAACGGCGGGCCAGGGAAACCCTCCCTGACCCGCATTGAAACGAAAGAACGATCAACCAGTAATCACCTGTGTTTTGGCTTCCCTGTCGGTAGTATCCTTGTCCCCGATGACAATAGTCACATCGCGGTGTAAGCGGTTGACGAAGCGTATCAGCCGCTCAATAGAGTAGCCTTCCCATTGACCTCTGAGGAGAGCGGAAACTTTTGGCTGGTCGATGCCTAGCTGCTCGGCGATCTCTCGCTGAGTCAGTCCTTTTGCCTGAATGAGTTGGGATATCTGGTAAACGATCTGAGCCTTGATGAACTCAGTATCTGGATTGGGCATTCCAATATCAGCGAATACGTTTTGGCTCATGATTGTCTGTCCCGTGCATCCTATTGTTCTTGCTGGCGCTTAGATTGCAGATATTGCCTATGTCTGGCTTCCGCCTGCTTTAATCGGGCGTTGATAGTATCCAGGTCTCTCTTAGGCGTGCGGATTCCCTGATGAGACTTCTTGTGAAAGACGTGCAGAACGTAGACAGCCTCCTCGAAGCGTGCGGTGTAAACCTCCCGATAGGTGTCGCCATCGAAGTTGGCGACGACTTCCATGACATTGTGACCGCCAAATCCTCTCAAGGGTTTAGCATCCGGGTGGACACCTCCCATTTGGGCGATATAGAGAGCGTATCCGAAGACTCTGCGGACCGCTTCGGGCATGGCCCGCATATCATCCTGGGTAGATCCGAGCCACTCAACAGGCTTACTCGGTTCAATATCCATCGTGAATCAAATATGCCATATCTAGCATCTTTTGTCAACTGGTTTAGGAGGAGGCAGCCTCTCCAAGCTTCCCAAGCCTACGAACAGGCTCTTCACAATGCCAGTTGACGAGCCTGTAGAGCTTCTGCTAGAATGCCTTATACCAAAGAACATAAATATTTGATCGCTCGGCTACTTCCAATGTAAGAACGGGAAAGAGCTAATGGAACTTAAACTTTCTCATGGCAGAAATCGTACTCTTGGACAATTGCTTTACTACTTAAGTTGGGTTGATAAACATCTCGGGAACGGGCCTTGCCGCGGCCTAATCATTGCTAATGAGATCCAAAGGATTTGAGCATGGCTGTTCAGCGAGCGCCAGGAGTTAGTTTGGCGCGCTATCATTTGAGTGTCACTGTAGAGATAGTAGCAGGTTAGAAGAACATGCAGGAATAATCGTCACAGGCAGGTTCTCGGATCGGTCACATGAAGCAACAAGCAGGTTGGCAGGCATCGTTGGAAGATCCGTTTCGGGCGGAGTTGCTGGCGGTGGGTGATGCCTTACCGGAGCGGGTGCGGGAGTGCGCGGAGCCGCTTCGAGGAGAGCCTGCCTTCGATCTGGAAGAGATCGCGCGGATCGCGCAGGCTATTCGGCTTCCGGCAGAGGTTCGTTTCGAGCATCCGTTCCTGGAGCGGTCGGTGCGGGTCAGACTGGCGCATATCGAGGCGACTTTCCAGAGCGACCATCCTAAATACGGCGTCGGGGCGTATGCGGAGGCGTGTCACGATGGCTTTCCGCCGACTATCATCGCCGCCGTCGACGCGCTGACCTTATGGGACATGCCGGTTCGTGCCGAGCGGCTTTTCGCTTACTGGCTGGCAAACTTCGTTCGGGAAGACGGGACCCTCCGTTACTACGGACCCTCCCTGAGCGAGTACGGCCAACTGCTGACCACGGCCCGCCGCCTGATGGAGCGTGGTGGCACGCCCGAGTGGTTCCGGCAGAACCGCTCCACGCTGGCCCGAATCGCGGCCTACTTGCAGGACGGGATGCGGCGTAACGGGTCCATCGCCTTACTGTCCGGCGCGCCCGAAGCGGATACCTGCCATGAGACGGCGACCTACTTTCACAACAACGCCTGGATCGTGCGCGGTCTCGACGATTGGGCGGACCTGATCGCCAATCACCCTGAATCGTGGCAACAGGCCCACCAGATTCACGAAGAGGCTTCTATTCTGCGCCGGCTGCTGCTGGAAGCCATCGAGGCCACCTGGCCGCATACTCCGCAAGAATGGTGGCTGCGTCCTACGCTCGAACCGGAAGCCGCCCTGGGGCTGGAGCCGCCGCGCACTCAGGTCACCGAAACTCATCTCGGCTCCTACACCAACTATCGCTACTGGCCGGAGCTGCTCTCCAGCGGCGTCCTGCCCCGCGCCCTGATGGAGCGCGTCGTCTCCGCCCGCCTGCAGTTCGGCGGACAGTTCTGCGGCATGACCCGCTTCGCCGATCACCTCGACGACTGGCCGCTCATGGAGTGGCTGGAAGCCCTCTGGCAGCTTGACAGGCACGCGGACTATCGCCTCAGCCTCTGGGGCCACCTCGCCTATCACCAGGCGGAAGGCCATCTCACAGCCTACGAGCAGGTGACTTTCCCGCCCGGACGCAAAGTCGCCGACTACTGCCTGCCCTGCCAGCTCGTCGCCGCGCGGGCCCTCCGGCGGCTTGTCTGAGCAGGGAAGCGTCCCAGGGATGGCAGGCGCTTTTGGAGGGGCAGGGCAAACCTAAGGTTCTCTTCGACAAAGTTCTGATTGGATTCCCGACCTGTAACCAGTCAGGCGATTCAGGCGTTATAATCGGTATGTTTCGCACCTTTTTTGCCTTCTTTCTGGTCTGGCTGGTCTGGTGCGCTGCGCCAGGTGCCCTGGCCGACGACAGCTTCTTCCAGTCCAACAGGGTAAGGATTCATTACAAGGTGGAAGGCAAAGGAGAGCCTGTCGTCCTCATTCACGGCCTTCTGGGCAGCATCGCCGATGATTGGGAACAGCCGGGTGTGTTCCAGGCGTTGGCGAAGGACTACCAGGTCATCGCCCTGGACTGCCGAGGGCCCGGCAAGAGCGGCAAGCCACACGATCCGAGACAGTATGGGATGCAGATGGTTGAGGATGTGGTGCGTCTTCTCGACCATCTGCATATCCAGAAAGCCCACATCGTCGGTTACTCTCTGGGCGGAATCATCACGGCGAAACTGCTGGCGACTCATCCTGACAGGTTTCTCACAGCGACCCTTGTGGCCAGCGGAGGGCTGCACAAAAAGGATGCGGTTATCCCGCTGTTAACGGCGTTTGCCGACGATCTGGAGCAGGGCAAGGGAATGGGAGCGTTGATGAATTTCTTCACTCCCCCCGGTCAGCCCAAGCCGACCGAGGAGCAGATAAAGGCCACCAGCCAGGAGGTGTTGGCAAATCAGGACGTGCAGGCCATTATTGCAGTGGCGCGGGGAATAAAATCGCTTGTGGTCGATAACGCGACACTCAAGGCCAGCCCTATCCCTGTCCTGGCCGTGGTGGGTAGCCTCGATCCTTTCAAGAAAAGCGTGGAGTCGCTGGCGGGCCAGATGCCGGAACTGTCTGTGGTCCTTATCGACGGCGCGGATCACCTGACGGTCGTAGGCCGGCCAGAGGTCCTTGAAAATCTGAAAAGGTTCCTCGACAGGCATCGCAGCGTGAATAGCAGATAGGAAGGTATTCAGGCCGAATATTTTAATACCGCGACCGAAGGGAAACAAGCGGCAATATTGGAGACATTCCCGAGCCGGCGCGCGCTTGACAATATCGAGCGGACGTGCTAGAATGATCGCCGGTTGACCGCTCTCAAAACCATATTCTTTCTCGCAGGATAAATTTCAACCCGTGCAAGCGCCTGCGATGCGCCTCTGGCCTTTGTCGATGGCAAAGGACCGGAGCGTATCGTGGGCGCTTTCGCTTTGGAAGGCGGCAAGGCAGACGATGCGACGCTATCGGACCGGATTAGGAAACCATCCGGACTTCCTCAAGCTCTGGCTGGGCCGGACAGTCTCCCACTTCGGCTCGCATATCACCTCGCTGGCGCTGGCTCTGACCGCCGTGCTGTGGCTGAAGGCGACGCCGGTTCAGATGGGACTGCTGGCGGCGACCGGGAATGCGGCCATTTTGCTGTTCGGGCTGCTCGCCGGCGTCTGGGTAGACCGTCTGCGCCGCCGCCAGATCCTCATCGCGACGGATCTGGGCCGCGCGGTGGCGCTGGCTTCTATTCCGGTCGCCGCAATGGGAGGCTGGCTCTCGCTCGCGCAGTTGTATCTGGTCGGGGCGCTGACCGGCGTGCAGAGCGTTTTCTTCGATGTCGCCGACCGGTCGTATCTACCGACGCTGGTGTCCCGCGAACAGTTGCTAGAGGCCAACGCCAAACTCCATGCCAGCGAGGCCGTGGCCGAGGTGAGCGGGCAGGCTCTGGCGGGAATCCTGGTCCAATGGCTGAGCGCGCCTATCGCCATCCTTCTGGATTCGCTTTCTTATGTCTTCTCCGCGCTGTGTCTGGGGCTGATTCGCACGCCGGAGCCGCCGCCGATCGCCTCGGAGGAGCGGGAACGCGCGTGGAGGGAAGGGATCACCGGCCTGCGTGTCGTGCTCAGGAACCCGTTTCTGCGCGCGCTGGCGGCCAGCGAGAGCTTTCGGGAGTTCTTCGGCGGCTCTGGCACGCCCTCTACTTTCTGTTTCTGGTGCGCGGGCTGGGGCTTTCCCCGGCCTTTGTCGGCATCAGTATCGCCATGGGAGGGGTGGGTTCGCTGATCGGGGCGATGGCGACCGGCCCGATCACGCGGCGATTTGGCATCGGGCAGATCCTGCTGGGAACGCTTCTGATTCAGATCCCCCTCGGATGGATCATTCCTCTGGCGCACGGACCGCGGACGCTCGTGATGGGCCTGTGCCTGGTTGCCCAGTTCACCGATCTTATCTATCCGATCCAGCTCGTCACGCAACAGAGCCTTCGCCAGGCCGTCATTCCGCATCGCCTGATGGGCCGCGCCAACGCCAGCATGGATTTCCTGACGCGAGGCGTCGGGCCGCTGGGCGCTCTGTTGGGCGGAATGTTGGGAAGCTCGATCGGGATGCGGGCGACCTTGATGGTCGCGAGCCTGGGGACGGTATTGGCGCTGGTGTGTCTCTTCTTTTCGCCGATCCGCAGCCTGCGCCACCTACCGGAGGCAGATACCGAAGCGGAGCCGGCCGTTTATGAAAGCCGGGCGTAGGGCAAAAGTCTCTTCAATTACTGAAGATAGGGACGATCGTGGAATGTCCTTAGCGAGCAAACCGTTCACGCAGAACGGCGTCTTCTCTCTCTTCCATTTCAATGTACTGCATGGCCGCCTGCTTTAGCCGTTCCCGGTCCGCATCCCACCCCACGAACGCGGTCAGCGCGTTCGTCACGTCGCGACGGCCACCGTGAATTGGCCCGGTCAAAATAGCCTGCCATACCGAGCTTCCGTCATCTTTCTGCCAGGTATGGAAGGTGACGGCAAAGTTGCCTTGCCTTATCGTTTCACTGCTTAACATCGCTTGTCCCCTTCTAATCCCATTTCATCCACGCCTGGGGCGGCATCCTTTTAGAAACGAAGCGGTGCGTTACTCCTGTTGCCTTCCGACCTGGGAGAATCGAAGGGCCGCGAGACGCACAACATGCAGTCAGCTTAAGAAGGGAATGCCTCTAAAGAGGCTTAGGAAGATAGGCGGTACTGGATTTGAACCAGTGACCTCTTCGGTGTCAACGAAGCGCTCTACCCCTGAGCCAACCGCCTGTACCGCTGTCAACGCCACCCTGGTAGACGAGTTTCGTGGTTCCAACCCACTCCCTGATCCCTGAGTGCCGACAGAGGATATTGTACCGTGTCCTCTCCCCGCTGTCAAGCAATAACCGACCCAAAGGAGAAGCCGAAGGGTACGGCTTTTTGAGAAGGGCGAATGTTTAACCGGCTGGATGCACATCATCGGCCCATAGGACTTCTTCGGGTGGTTCGGCGCGGTGGCCTGCCACCGCACTTAAAAGCGGAGCTTGCTCCCGCACGGCAACAAAGCGGTAGGACCCTGGTGGCCCGGCAAAGCAGGAAGAGAGGCAGGTCCCGTCGAATAGAGGGCCGGGAGTGAAGCCATCATGAACCAACCGATTCCATCCCAGACCGCCGCGGCCAGCGAGGCGCCCGCTGCGAAACCCACGTCCTGTGCCGCTTCGCCAGCCTGGACCAACGTCCCCGGCGAGGTGCGCTGCCCGGTCTGCTATCACATCGTGCCGCCGGAGCAGATCGGCTATAAGCTGCACTGCCGGCGCTGCGGCTATCTGGAAAGCTGCTGCAATCCCCTCTGAGACGCGACGACACGCAACTATGCGGCGGGCCATATCTGGTATAATGGCCCCTAAGAGACAAAGAAAGTAAATGAGTAAACGAGTAAATGGGTAAATGGAAAAGCCAAAAACCATTTACGCATTTACCCAGGAACCCATTTACCCTTTTCTGTCGTGCTGCGGGCGAAACCGTACGCGGCTTTCTGCGTAGACAAGGTAAGCCCATAGCGACACATTTCGGTCTCTGCAAGTGGGTCTACTCGAATCATTTTGGCGAAGGATTCGCGCCCTGGTGATAAGGATGCCAGGAATCGGCCGACGCGTTGCCGTTCGCGTATTCCCTGCCGGAAAGGGAGAACCCCCATCGTGACTCCGCTGTTAACCCAGATCGCCGCAGGGCTCTGCTGGGTCCTGTATGGCAGCTTTTTCGAATGGTTCTGGCATAAGCACTGGATGCACACCCCCCGCTCCCCCAAGGAGGCTTTTCACGGGCATACCATCGTGCATCATGGCCTCTACAAAGGCGATGAGAGCTACTTCGTACATGAGGACGAGAGCCCGGAGCATATTCTGCTCAAACCCTATGCCCTCCCACTCATCTTCCTCGTGCATCTGCCCGTCATGCTGGCTGTCGACCGGTTCTTGATCCCCCACACCGCTATCGGCGGCATGGTCGCCTGCGTGGTCTACTTCCTCGTCTACGAGTACCTGCACTGGAACATGCACGTCCCGCGCGGGCATTTCGTGGAGAAGTTCGGCTGGTTCCAGTTTTTGCGCACGCATCATAAGCTGCATCATCGGTACATGCAGAAGAACTTCTGCGTCCTGTTTCCTCTGGCCGACTGGTGCCTGGGCACGATAATCACGGAGGAGAGCCTGGCCCGCCGCCGCGCCGAGCGCGAGCAGGCCATCGCCACCGGCGCGGCGCTGCCCCCTAAAAAGGAAAAGAGAAAGCGGCGGCACAGGCGCGGAGGCGAGCCGGTAAAGTGGACCCGTCTGACCAGTTGGAAGCTCACCCGGCTGACCCGCATGTACGGGCTGGCGCGCCGTCTGCGCTCCCGCCGCGCGCCGTCACGCCGCAGGGACCGGTTCGTGCGTGAGATCCGCGAGGCGCTGCCGCCGCTCAAGATCCGCCGCAACCGTTAACGCCGTGCCTCCGCTCGACCCCTCCCCCGACGAGGCGGCTCCGGCAGACCGCCGGTGGCAATGGCTTGCCCTCGCCATCGCCGCGCTTGCCATTCTCGCGCGTGTCTGGGTCGAGTGGACGACGCATTCCACGGCCGAGGACTTCCTTATCTCCCTGCGCTACGCGGAGAACCTGGCCGCCGGGCGCGGGTTCGTTTTCAACCCCGGCGAGCATGTCCTCGGCACCACCACGCCGCTCTATACGCTGCTTCTCGCCCTGGCCGCATGGCTGCATCTAAATGCGGCCCTGGTGGGCAAAGCCCTCAACATCCTTGCGGATGGCGGAACTTGCTATCTGCTGGCGCGCCTGCTGGCCCGGCCGGAAATCCGGCAGCCGGTCGCCGGGCTGTTCGCCGCCACCCTCTACGCGTTTAGCTCCACGCCCATCAACATCTCCATCAGTGGCATGGAATCGGCCCTGGTCACCTGCGTCTGCCTGGCGGCCATCCTCGCCTATGTCGCCCGCCGCTCGCTGGCGCTCTATGTATTGGGCGCCGTGCTCTTTCTGTTGCGCATCGACGGTCTGCTGCTCTTCGCGCTGCTGGCTCTCGGACTGGCCCTCCAGGAACGCCGTATTCCCTGGCGCGCCCTGGCCGTCGCCGTCCTGCTTGCCCTGCCCTGGGTGATTTTCGCGAACGCCTACTTCGGCTCTCCCATTCCCACTTCGTTCCTCGCCAAGATCACCGTCTATGCACATGGCGTCACGCCGGAATGGGTCAACAGGCCGGTGTTCGTCACGCAGTTCCTCGGCGGCTGGTTCCAGATCCTGCTGACTCTGCTCTTCCTCCTGGGCGCTGTGCGTATCTGCGTCAGCGTGTACCAACTCCTGGCTTCTAGAAGAAACCACCCGCTCGCTTCGCGAGCTAGAGCCACAGAGGACACAGAGACCAGACACAGAGAAAAGCAAAGAGAGATACAAGAAGAGGCCGGTGCATGCAGGAAAGCTAGTGCTGCAGATCTCAGCGGAGGGAGCACACAGAGAAAAACAGATTCCCCCTCTCCTTACGAAGGAGAGGGGGATAGAGGGGGTGAGGCGCTTCTTATCCCGCTGCTGTGGCTGTCGATCTATTATGGGACCATGCTGACCTCACACGTGCCCGCGTTCGCCTGGTACTTCCTGCCGCCCTGGCCGGTCTATTTGGGGATCGCTGCGCTGGCGGCGAGTTGGGTCGTTCGCTGGATCGCACGCGGCCTGCCGAGTTCGATGGTCAGACCGATGCGCCACGCCTGGGCGCCTGCGCTGCTGATCTTCGGTCTGTTTGGCGTCGCCCATCTGCCCTCTATTCGCCGCGACATCGCCCGGACGCAACGGCAGGAAGATTCCCTGCGCGTGCCGCTCGGTCTCTGGCTGCGCGCGCATGTCGCTCCCAACGAGAAAATCCTTCTGGAGCCTATCGGCTATGTCGGCTACTATTCTCACCGCCCCATCCTCGACATGATCGGTCTGGTCTCGCCCGAAGTGCTTCCCTCCTATCACACCTCCCGCGCCCTCTATGACATCATTCAGCGGCTGCATCCCGCCTGGCTCTGCCTGCGCCCAAGTGAAGTGCAGGTGCTCAAGCAGGAGGGCATGCCGCTTCCCGACGCCGAATACGCTTATGTGCGCGAGTTCCACGTGCCGGGCCGCCGTCCCGATTTTCTGCTTTTTCACCGTCGTTGATCTTCAGAAGGATTTTTGCCGGGGGATCACGCAATAGCCTGCAGAAATAGACAGGAGCACGCCATGAGTGAATTCAATTTCGATCTGCTGAAGCGGCTGTGCGAGACACCCGGCATCAGCAGTCGTGAAGAGCGAATGCGTACGCTGGTCGTCGAGGAGCTGAAGCCCCTGACGGATCGCCTCGAGGCCGATGTCATGGGCAACGTCATCGGCTTCAAGAGCGGCCAGAGCGACCGTCCTCGCGTGATGATCGCCGCGCACATGGATGAGATCGGCTTCATGGTCAAGCATATCGACGACCGGGGCTTTCTGCGCCTGCACACCGTCGGAGGCTGGGACCCGCGCGTCATGGTGGCCCAGCGCGTCATGGTCCACGGCTTCGCCGGCCAGTCCCTGCGCGGGGTCCTGATGCCGGCGGCCAAGCCGGTCCATCTGCTGACGGCAGAGGATGCCAACAAGCCGCCCAAGATCGAGGAGTTCTATGTGGACCTGGGCCTGCCCGGCGAGAAGGTCAAGACGCTGGTCGAGGTGGGCGACATGGCCACCATGGACCGGACGTGCGAGCGCATCGGCGATACGGTGGTCAGCAAGAGCCTGGATAACCGTCTCAGCGTGTTTGTGATGCTTGAGGCGCTGCGGCGGCTGAAAGGCAAATCCATCCCGGCCCACATCGCCGCCGTTGCGACCACGCAGGAAGAGGTCGGACTGCGCGGCGCGACCACGGCCGCCTATGCTCTGGAGCCGGACATCGGCATCGCCCTGGACATCACCCTCGCCAACGACTTTCCCGGCCCTTCCGAATACGAGCAGATCACCCGCCTGGGCAAAGGCGCCGCCATCAAGGTCTCCGACTCGTCGCTGATCAGCCATCCGAAGCTCGTGCGTCACTTCCGGGACGTGGCCGAGGCACGGGGCATTCCCTATCAGTTAGAGATCCTGCCGCGTGGGGGCACGGACGCCGGCGGCATCCAGCGCAGCCGCGGCGGGGTCGCCAGCTTCACGCTTTCGGTGCCCACCCGTTACGTCCACACCGTCAACGAGATGGCCAGCGTGGCCGATATTCAAGCCGCCATCGCGCTTCTGGCCGCCTATCTGGAGGAGGCGCACACGCGCAGCTACGGCTACGCCGACGAGCTGCACTGATCTTGCTCGCTTGCACTGCACGCTCTGAAAACGTATGCTATAATACTTGGCGGACTTCATGCTTCGGGCATCCCCTCTCGCGCTCTGCAACGGGGTCAGTTGCCTGGCAAGGAGGAACCATGCGTCTCGCACGTTCCGTAACAGGACGTGTCGCACCCGGCGCTCAGACCGGGTGAGGGAAACGAACCCCGAAAGGATTTTGTGAATGAAGTATACACTCCCCGCGCTATTGGCGGTGGCTCTGTGCTCGACAGCCTATCTTCCGGCGCAGGCGCAAAGAAGCCATCCCCCGGCCAAAGGCACCGCTGCCGCCAGGAGTAGCGCCTCGGACGTGGTCGGAAGCGTCAATGGCCAGCCGCTTACCTGGACCGAAACGATCCAGACCCTGCAGATGCAAACCCCGGAAGCCCTGACCGCCTCCGTCTCGCAGGTGATCGGCTCCCAGGTAGCCAGCCAGCTCTTCGGCCCGAACGCCAAACCGCAGGTGACGATAACCCGCGCCCAGGCCCTGACGACGCTGCGCGAGCAGCCCACCCAGCAGATCAACACCTTCGTGACCAACCTGCTCCACGCCAGGGCGATCCACCAGGAGGCGGTCAAGCAGCATGTCGCGCCCACGGATGCCCAGGTTCAGGCCCACATCACCAAGCTGCTTCAGGACGCGCGCAAGCAAAACATCATTCCCGCCGGCATGACCGACGCGCAGTTCCTGGCTTCCCGCAACATTACGCAGGCCTTCCTGATGGCCCGGGTGCGCCAGGATATGGAGACGCTCGCGCTTACGGGCAAGCTCCTGGAGAAGAACAACGGCCGCCCCTTCGGCCCGGACGACTTTATTCAGGCCCGCCACATCCTCATCATGGCCAACAATCAGCCGGCCTTCACGATGCCCAATCAGCCGAACAATCCCAAGCCGGAGGATAAGGACAAGGCCGATAAAGACGCCCTGGCGAAAATCACGCAGATCCGCAATGACATCGTCTCCGGCAAGGTGACTTTCGATGCCGCGGCCAAGCAGAACAGCCAGGATCCCGGATCGAAGGACAAAGGCGGCGATCTGGGCGTCTTCGTGCGCGGCTCGATGGTCAAAGAGTTCGACAACGTGGCCTTCACTCTCAAGCCCGGTGAGATCAGCCAGCCCGTGAAGACGCAGTACGGCTATCATATCATCCAGGTCGAGAAGATGGGCAAGGACATTCCGGCGGCGGAGCGGCAGGATGCTCTGGAGCGTTACGAGCAGCAGCAGGCCGCCCAGGTGTTGGGTCCGTTCATGAATTCTCAGAAGATCGTCAACAACCTGCGTCCGGCCGTGCCGCAGATGCCGGGGATGATGGGCATGCGGCCAGGGATGCGCCCGCCCGGTATGCGTCCCGGCGGACCGCCGCCTCCGGGTATCCGGCCGCCAGGTGTTCGTCCGGCTCAGGGTGGGACGCCGCCCCCTCCCACTCCTGGTGGGACTCCCCCGACACCGCCTCCCGGCAACGGAAACAATAATAAGCCGTAAGGCCCTGATTTCAAATGCATCATAAGCCCCCTCTTCCGCAAGAAAGAGGGGGCATTTTTTGGTTTTTTAAAGGTAATGGCTAGCGTCCTATTCGATTAACTCGCCCGTAAAGCCCCAGAGATGGCCTGCGACCGCCCGAACGGTGACCAGTTTGCCGATCAGCGCCTCGCCGTCCGGCGCGGGGAAGTTGACCGTCTTGTTGGCGCGGGTCAGGCCGGTGAGCTTAGAAGCGTCTTTGGGACTGCGGCCCTCGACCAGCACCTCGAACGTTTTGCCTACCTGCGCCTTGTTGATCTCGACGATGATCCGGTTCTGCAATTCCACCAGCGCCTTCAGCCGCTCGATCTTGATCTCATGCGGCACCTGATCTTCCCGCGCGGCGGCCTTGGTGCCGGGGCGGGGACTATAGGCGAACATGAAGGCGGAGTCGAAGCGAGTCGCCTCGACAAAGCGCATCGTGTTCTCGTACTGCGCCTCCGTCTCGCCCGGATAGCCCAGCATGATATCGGTCGTAATGGCGATCTCCGGGACACGGGCGCGCAGCTTCTCCACGATCTCCTGAAAGCGCGCCACCGTATAGCCGCGGTGCATCTCTTTGAGAAGGTCGTCGTCGGCTACTTGCAGCGGCAGGTGGACGTGCTCGCAGACCGTCTCCAGACGCCCGATGGCCTCGATCAATTCGTCGGTGAAATCGCGGGGATAGGGCGAGGTAAAGCGGACGCGCCGGATGCCCCGAATCGCCTCGATCTGTTCCAGCAACTGCGCGAAGGGCACGCGGCCCTCGGCCAGGTTCTTGCCGTAGGAGTTGACGGTCTGGCCCAGGAGGGTGATCTCCTTCGTGCCGCCGCGCGCCAGCCCTTCGATCTCCGCCAGGATCTCCTGGGTGGGACGGCTTCGCTCCCGTCCCCGCGTAAACGGCACGATGCAGAAGGTGCAGAACTTATCGCAGCCGTACATGATGGGCACGTGCGCTTTGAGCTTGGGGCGGCGCGCCACGTTGCGGAGCGGGATGTCGGTGACGATGGCGCCTTTACGGGGGGGCAGGTCCAGCAGGAGCAGCGCCTGGCCTGGCGTCTTCGGATTCGGAGAAGCTTGTGTTGCCGGCCGCATCGGCGCGCGTTCCACACCGCGATCGTCCTTCTCCTTGATGCGCCGGATAAGGGCGGGCAGGTCGGCGATGTGATGGGTCCCGACCACCATGTCTACGTGCGGAGCGCGCCGCTGGATCTCCGCACTCTCTACCTGAGCCATGCAGCCACATACGCCGACGATCATGCCGGGCCGATCCCGCTTCAGGTCGCGGAGCCGGCCGAGCTCGCTCCAGACCTTCTCTTCCGGCTTGGCGCGCACGGAGCAGGTGTTGAGCAGCACGACCTCCGCCTCGGCGGCATCGGCAACACTGCGATAGCCCATCTGCTCCAGATAGAGGCCCATCTGCTCGGAATCCTCCTCATTCATCTGACAGCCCCAGGTGAGGATATGGTATCCCGGCGGCTTCCGTTCGGAGGGCGGCAGGATGGCGGTTAATGCTTCCTTCTTCATTCTGAATTCTTCATTTCTCGCAGCGGTGATAAGCGTGAATATGATACTCCATCTGCGCTTCTTTAGCAAACGGAACCGAACGCGCCGGCAGGTGTTACGAATTTCACAACGACACTGCGAATTAATTTATAGCAAAATCCTATCCTGCTATGATACAATGATTTACAGGAGAGAAACTGTTCGCCGCGCTCTGTGAGGTCGGTTTTCAGCGACCGAGGAGGGAACATGCCATGCATCCCCAGCCGTCTTACAAACAGGAAGAGATGACCCTGGACGAAGCCATCCTATTCCAACGCGTTCCCCTGGATGATGCCCCTATGACTCGAGACAGCCTGCAATCTCTGCGCGAGCGTCTGGAGATACGAGAGCGGCAGTTGTTGGCCGTCCACCGTATCAGCGCCGCCCTCTTTTCCATCACCGATCTCGATATCCTCCTGCGCGAGACGCTGCGCGTTTCCCTGGATACCGTCGAGGCCGATGCCGGCTCGATCCTGCTCTACGATGCCCAGAAGCGCCGGCTGGTATTCCGCTACGTCATCGGCAAGACCGAGCTGATCGGCCTGGAGATCGATCCTCACGAGGATCGGACCGCCAGAGCAGCGGAGGTGTTTCGCACCGGAGTGTCGCTGCTGACCGCCGATACCCGCCGGGAGGGCCATAACAACAGCTTCGACGCCGCCACCGGTTACCAGACGCAGAACTTGCTGACCGTGCCGCTCAAGAAGCCGGGCGGCGAGCCGATCGGAGTGATGCAGGCGCTCAACAAGCGCGGACCCTCTTTCGATTCCAGCGATCAGGAGCTGCTGGAGATCATCTGCAGCCTGGCGGCCACCTCCATCGTCAACGCGCGTCTGGCGGAAGAGGCCAAGTTAGCGGAGGTCGCTCGCGCCGTCGCGGAGCTGGGCCACGACATTAAGAACTCCCTGACGCCCGTCGAGACCGCCGTGTATACGTTGATTCAGACCTTTATCGAGCCGGCCCTGACAGAGCTGGACCGCCTGGAGAACGAGTGCCGGCCGCGCCATCCGGAGATAGGAGAAGCCCTCTGCGAAGTCACGCAGCCGCTGCGCGAGCAGGTAGCCTTCCTGCAGGAAGCGGTCAAGGATGGCTGCCTGGATATTCGTGAGATGACCGGAGCGATTACCGATTATATTCGGGGCACCGAGGCCGTCAACAAGGAGATCACGCCTCTGGGAGGCGTGCTGGCAGAGAGGCTGCGGCGGCTGCAAGTCGTTGCCCGCGACCGGCGCGTGACGATCCATCTGGAGGGGTGTGAGAGCGTGCCGCCCTTCGCGTTCGACCGGCGCCTGATCGGCCGCGCGCTCTTCAACCTGGTCAGCAACGCCCTGACCGCCATCGACTTGGCCGTCCGGGACAAGACTCTGGAGCTGCGCCCGTTTAACGTCTGGGTCCGCGCCTATGCGCAGTGCGAAGGCGTGTTTCCGGAGGGAAGCTACTGCTGCATCGAGGTCCAGGACGATGGCCCCGGCATTCCCGATCGCGTGAAGAAGTTCCTGTTCACCCCGCAAAACATCACCACGACTCCCGACGGAAGCGGCATCGGAACCCAATTCGTCAAGAGCGTCGCCGACGCGCATGGAGGTGAGGTCGGCGTGGAGAGTGAGGTCGGCTGCGGCGCTCGGTTCTGGATGAAGCTGCCCCTGAAGTAGGCGTCAGGCATTTACCCGCTTCGCGGGTGGCGTTGGGCGTTGGGAAAGCCTGTTCCTGACGCCCAACGCCCAACACCCACTAATGCATTCTCATCTGCAGCTCTTCCGCGTTGTGGACGGTGATGTGGTAGTTGGAGCCGACCGAGATGTAACCCTTTCTCCGGTAGTAGACCATCACCTGATTGACTCGCTCGCGAGAGGCGCCCACGATTTCGGCCAGCGTGCCTTGCGTGAGTCGGACCGGTATCAGCCTATCCCCATTGGCGAGCGTCCTGCCGTAGTTTTCCGCGAACGCGATGATCTGCCGAGCGATGCGCTGCTCGACATCCAGAGTGCAGAGAGCCTCGATACAGGCGTTGGCAAGGCGCAGGCGGCGGGCCAGGGTGCGCAGCATGTTACGCGTGAAAGTCGGCACCGTATTGACAAGATGCTCGAAATCCGGCCGGTCGATCGCGACCAGGGTCGTCTCTTCCAGGGTCGCCACATCCGCAGAGCGATTCATGGAATCGATCAGACTCATCTCCCCAAAGGTGTCCCCGGCAGCCAGAATCGCCAGAAAGACGGCGTTGCCGTCCGGCTGTGTTTTCGAGACTTTGACGGTACCCTGAACGATCACATAGAGAGACTCCCCTGGATCCTTCTCATGGATGATGGCCTCCTCGGCGCGGTAGGTGCGCTGGCGGCAGTGGGCGGCGATCGCGGCTAACTGATCCGCGGGCAAATCCTCGAACAGGGGGATACTCCGGAGGTACGCTACGTCCAGGGTCATTCTTTTACCGCTTTCTCTCCATGGCGCCTGAAAAACAGCGCTCTGATTGGCGTGCAGATGGGAGGCGGACGATAAATGTTACTAATGTTTAGTAACATTATATATCTCGTCTTCCGACACTGATTATAAATGTCTGTAAGCTGCTTGTCAAGTATCTGCTTGGACGACACGTCCGTTCGTTTGCTCCCGAACCGCCTTCTATGCCATAATTTTTCTTCATAGGATAAAGATGTGTCCGCCGGGCTGGCTGCAAGGCAGCCGTCCGTTCTGCCGGATGGAGGCGCGCGATGCCCGAAGAAGCCGAGATAGAGACCAAAGAGCTGCAAGAGACGATCGACGAGCTGCGTGAAGAGCGCGCGGAGCGGGAGAAAGAGGTCCGCGAATCTTCTTGGACCAAATGGGTCTCTCTCAGCACGGCGCTGCTGGCCGTGGTCGCCGCGATCGCGGCGCTGCAGTCCGGCAATCTGGTCAATGAGGCATTGATCGTTAAAAACGACGCCGTGCTCAAGCAGGCGCAGGCGTCTGACACGTGGAACTACTATCAGGCTAAGGGGATCGAGGGATATGGCGCAGCGCAGATGGTGGATCAGCTCTCCACCCATCCGGCACAGGCCGCCGTGTCCGCAAAATATCAAAAAGATGTCGCGCGGTACAAGCAGAAGCAGAAACAGCTTTACGATCAGGCGACGAAACTGGAGCAGGAGCGGGATAAGGAGAACACCGAATCCGGTGAATTCTTGGAGCAGCATCACATCTTCGCCTACTGCGTCACCTTCACGCAGGTCGCCATTGCGCTCTCCGCGGTCGCCGCGCTGACGAAGCGCAAGCCGGTCTGGTATATCAGCCTGCTGATCGGCCTCATCGGTCTGGCTCTGCTGATCTACGGATACGTCCCGAAGCCCCATGCTGCTGAGGCGCGCTCTGCGCAGGCGTCATCAAAGGCGGCGGAATAAGTTGTCAGTTGTCAGTTTCCAGTTGTCAGAAAAACTGGGTTCAACTGGCAACTAGCAACTGACAACTGACAACTTGGAGATTCACATGGCCCAGCACGTTACGATGCCGCAGCTCGGTTCTACGATGGAGGAAGGCACGATCCTCCGGTGGCGCAAGCAGGAAGGCGAGGCTGTCCGGAAGGGTGAAGTCCTGCTGGAGGTGATGACCGACAAAGCCTCCATGGAGGTAGAGGCGGAATGCGACGGCATCCTGCGCAAAATCCTGGCGCCCATCGAGGCGACCGTTCCCATTCGGCAGCCAATCGCCATTCTCGGCGCGGCGAACGAGCCGATCGAGCACCTGCTGGCATCACCCAATGCCGCCTCCGCAGCCGCAAACGCCCCATCGGAAGGGGCTTCCCGGCAGGCGAAGGAGGGCGCGGGAGAGCGGAAAGTGGCCGTTTCGCCGCGGGCGCGCCGGGCTGCCGACGAGCACGGCGTGTCGATCTCCGCGCTGGCCGGCCAGGGGACCGGGCCGGGAGGCCGTATTATCGAGCGGGACGTGCTGGCCTGGCTGGAGAGACAGAAGACCGCCCAAGAGACGCCGGTGCGCGCCACGCCCCTGGCGGCGCGCATGGCCGACGACCTGGGCATCGATCTGAACGACCTCGCCACCGGCCTGCCGGGCAGCCGCGTCCGCCGGGAGGATGTGCTGCGCTACGCAGACGTGCGGCGTCCGGCGCGAGAAACGGCAGCAAGCGAAACGGAGGATGGCGTTCGCGTGCTGGCATTCGGCGGGCTGCGCAAGCGGATCGCCGAGAACGTCTCCCGGTCCGCCTTTACGGCCCCACACGTCACGTTGACGTTGGAAGTCGATATGACGGCGGCGGCGGAACTGCGCGCCCGGCTGCTTCCTGAGGTGGAAAAGGTCTATGGCACGCGCCTGACCTATACGGATCTCCTGGTCAAGGCGGTGGCGCGGGCGCTGGAGGAGCATCCGCGGCTCAACGCGGCGCTGGTCGGAGAAGAAATCCGGCTCTACACGCACAAGAACATCGGCGTCGCCGTCGCCCTGGACGAGGGCCTGATCGTTCCTGTCGTCCGGCGCGTGGAGACCAAGTCGCTCGGCGCCGTCTCCGCCGAGCTGAGCGCTCTGGTTGCGCGCGTCCGTGCTGGAAGCTACACCCCGGAGGACCTGGCGGAAGGGACCTTCACCATCACCAACCTGGGCGCCTTCGGCATCGACCTCTTCGATCCCATCATTCTGGCGCCCCAGGCTGCTATCCTGGGTGTCGGCCGCATTGCCGATAAGCCCGTCGTCATCGACAAACAGATCGCGGTCCGCAGCCTGATGAACCTGTGCCTCTCCTTCGATCATCGCGTCCTCGATGGCGCTCCCGCTGCCAGATTCCTACAGCATCTGAAGGAGCTTTTAGAGAATCCGGAAGCTATTCTGGTGTGAGGACTCAGGGCAGGAATCGGCTTTGATCTCGTCGAACGGGGCATCGTGCCGGACAGGTCTGTATCGGGCCGACGACCGGCGACAATTTTGCGCAGGGAGAGGAAAGAGAGCGTTATGCCACGAGTGGATGGGCGCGGCAGCAACCAGATGCGGCCCGTGCGGATCACCCCCGGCTTTATGCCGAACGCCGAAGGCTCCTGCCTGGTCGAGATGGGCAACACGCGGGTCATCTGTACGGCCTCAATCGAGGACAAAGTCCCTCCCTTTTTAAAGGGCCAGAACCAGGGCTGGGTGACCGCCGAATATGGAATGCTTCCGCGCTCCACGAACACGCGCACGCCCCGCGAGACGAAGAGTGGCCCGGGCGGGCGCACGATGGAGATCCAGCGGCTCATCGGGCGGAGCATGCGCAGCGTAGTAGAGATGCCTGTTCTGGGTGAGCGGACCATCTGGCTGGACTGCGACGTGCTGCAGGCCGACGGTGGGACGCGCTGCGCCTCCATCACCGGCGCGTATGTGGCGCTGGCCGGCGCGCTGCGCCGGCTGCAGACCCAGCGGCTGATCCAGCGGATGCCCCTGACCGGCATGGTCGCCGCCATCAGCGTCGGCGTGGTCGGCAGCGACGAATTGCTCGACCTGTGTTACGAGGAGGACTCGCACGCCGCCGTCGATATGAACGTCGTGATGACCGACAAGGGCCGCTACATCGAGCTGCAGGGCACCGCCGAGCAGACTCCCTTCGACCGCGCCCGCCTGGTCCGCCTGCTGGACTTGGCCCAGATTGGCCTGGACGAGCTGTTCCGGCTGCAGAAGACCGCGCTGGAAGGCGTGCTGTGACGTTCCCGCGCAAACTGCTGATCGCCACGACCAACCCGCGCAAGGGCGCGGAGATGGCCCAGATCCTCGGCGCGGCGAACCTGGGACTGCAGTTCTTCACCCTGGCCGATTTTCCGGACATGCCGCCCGTAGAAGAGACCGGAGAGACGTTTCTGGAGAACGCGCGTATCAAGGCTGTGGCCGCCACAAACGTTTCCGGGCTGGTCGCCATCGCCGATGACGGCGGCCTTGTGATCGACGCGCTGGGCGGACAACCCGGCGTTCACTCGCACCGGTTCCTGGGCGAGACGACCGCGTTTCCGGAGAAGATGGCGACCATCCTCGAAAGGATGCGCGATGTACCGGAGGCCGAGCGGACGTGCCGTTTTCAGTGCGCCGTCGTGATCGCCGCACCGGATGGGCAGACGGCTTCCTGCATGGGAACGTGCGAGGGACGGGTCGCATACGAAATGCGCGGGACCTACGGATTCGGGTACGATCCGATCTTTCTGCTGCCGGAACTGGGCCGGCACATGGCCGAGCTGCCGCCGGAGGAGAAGCACCGGATCAGCCATCGAGGCAAGGCGCTCGCCTGCGCCGTTGAGGCGCTGCGGAGGCTGTTTGCCGAAGGATAAGAGCGGAGAAAGAGGCGGAGAGGGCGTGTTTGAGGACAAGGGCCGGCGACGCGCCGATTGGCGTCGATGGGCCGCCGGGCACTGGCAGCGCGGCATGCAGACTCTGTCGGAATGCCTGACGCCCTGGCGCACGCAGACCCATCCCTTCCATCGCGCCGTCTGCTACGTCCACCGCCTATCCATTGCCTACACCACCCATCAATGCACGTTGCTGGCCTGCGCCTGCGCCTACTGCGCGTTGCTCTCGATGGTACCCTTGCTGGTGGTCGGCATCGCCGCCGTCGGCTTCTTTGTGGGCAGCTCCCAGGCCGCGCTCAATCAGGTGGTGGCCGCCGTCCGCAGCTACGTACCTATTAACCCCGGTTTTCTCCAGGATACTCTCGTTCACGTTTTGCAAAATCGCGGCATCCTCGGCCTGTTTGGAATTGTTGGCCTGCTCTACGGAGCGCATCAGACCTTCCTGGCGCTGGAGCCGGCGATGAATATTATCTGGAGCGTATCTGAGTCGCGCCACTGGCTGCGGCAGCGCGGGGTCGCGCTCGGCGCCACGTTCCTGTCCCTGCTCCTTCTGGGCGCCGATATGGGCGTCACCTACGCTTTTGCTTCGGTCCAGCGCTCCGGCGAGCCGGTCTTCCATACCCATATCGCCGCCTTTCTGATCGGAGTTGGGCTGACGCTGCTGCCGATGCTGATCACGACGGCGCTCTTCGCCATGCTCTACCGGCTGCTGCCTGCGCGCAATGTTCCCTGGAAATCCGCTCTGATCGGCGCCCTGGTCGCGGCGCTCTTATGGGAGCTGACCAAGTACGGATTCGGTCTTTTCCTGGTCTATATCCATAGTTACGACCGGCTCTACGGCTCCCTGAGCAGCCTGGTCATTCTGGTGGTCTGGGCGTACTATACGATGGTGATCCTGCTGCTGGGCGCGGAGATCGCCGCCGACTACGCATTTATGCGCCGCGGCGCTCCGGCGGCGGAAGCGCGGGCCCACTCCGGCGCAGACCTGGCCTCCGCACGCGGCACCCCGCACGCCTCCGAATCCTCCGATGTCGGGCCACGCTAGATTCCGCGCAACTTTTCTCCCTCCTTTTGCGTCGAATAGGGGAATTTCGGCAGTCCGCCGCGCGTTCTAATCACAGAAGCAATCCCCGCCGGGCGGTTTTAGCCGGGCATGTTAGCCGGGCCATGAATGACCCACCTGCGGACGGACCTCACCCCTATCCAATCGCCATCGGTGCGGGGTAACGGCCCCGCACCCCTCCCCTCTCCTTCGTAAGCAGAGGGGGAATTAAGGAAAAGGACAACCGTCCTGCGGACGGAAAAGCGATTACGTGCGGCTGCATCTATATGGAAAGGCTTATCCTTATGTGCGATGGTTTTTCCCTCAGGCGTGTGCCTCTCGCGCGTAGGCGGCGCTCGGCCCTATGCGATGTGCGCTCGACTCTGCCGCGCATTCTGCTGCTGGCATGCTGCGCGCTGGCGCTGCTGCCGCTGGTCACCCGCGCCCACGCGCCGTTGTCTTCGCCTCTCGATGTGCTGCGCGTCGTCATCATCGGCGGCGGCCCGAATCTGGAGAATAATCAGGTCGCCATCGAGAGCAATGTGCGCTATCTGGGCCGCCTTCTGCCGGCCGGGACGGCGCGGACAACGCTGTTTGCCGACGGCGACCCGAACCACGCGACGGTGCTCTACGACCCCGATCCCCCTTCACAGCCTGCGGGGGAGCAGATTCTGGACTTGCTTCTGGAGGATGATAACAGCGATAACGCTTCCCGCTACCGCAAGCCCAATCTCGGCGCAAAGCTCGACGGCGCCAGCAGCCACACCGCCATTCATCGCGTCTTCGGCCAGCTTAGCCAGGAAGAAGCGGCCTCGCCGCACCCACTGCTGCTCTACTTCACCGGCCACGGCAGCCCGGATGGAATGAGCTATCAGAACAACTATTACGATCTCTGGGGTGAAAAGCAGGGACTTTCCGTGCGCGAGCTCTCTCAGGAGATTTCCCGGCTGCCCGCCAACGTGCCGGTAACGGTCGTGATGGTGCAGTGCTTCTCCGGCGCCTTCGGCAACTTGATTTTCGAGGGCGGAAGGCCCGACGGCCCGGTGACCTCGCGCGATCTCGCCGGATTCTTTGCCACCGTCAACCAGCGCATGGCCGCCGGATGCACTTCGGCCGTCAACGAGGCCGACTACCATGATTTCACGTCCTACTTCTTCGCTGCGCTCACGGGACGCGACCGCGTAGGGCGGCAGGTGACGGGCGCCGACTACGATGAGGATGGGCACGTCAGCATGGAAGAGGCCTATTGCTACACGCTGATCCACGACGAATCCATCGACGTGCCGGTCTGCACCTCGGATATTTTCCTGCGCCGCTTTGCGCCTCTCAAGGACAATACTGTCTTTGCAACGCCCTACAACAGCGTGCGCGACTGGGCGGACCCGGCCCAAGCGGCGGCGCTCGACGGGCTTTCGTCCAGCCTGCACCTGACGGGCGAGGACCGGCTGCAGCGGGCGTACGCTCGGATGCAGCACGGCGAAGAGGAAGAGGATTCCCCGGCGGAGGCGCTGCCGACCCTGCGTCGTTTTCGGATGTTGCGCGAGGAAGGCCGCAATACGGTGCTGCGCCGCTGGCCGGACCTGCGGCTTTCGGACACAACGGCGGCCCGTGCCGCCCGGCAGCAGGCGATCGCGGAGCTGACCCGCCAGGCGCGCAACGGCAAATGGCAGGATTTGCTCGACGCAGCGGATGCGGTTCAGCAGAGCCTGCTGAACCGCGAGAAGCAGGAGATCGCCGATTCGCACCTGATCCGGCTGGCCCGACTGGGGAAGAGTATCATCCTGGCGCACTGGCTTGAGGAACATGGCACTCCGGAGATCAAGGCGCGCTTTACCCGCCTGGTCGCGGCGGAACGGCGTACCCTCTTGCCCCCCGCCGATTCGCTGGCCGCGAAGAACTGATCAGGCCCCCACCCCTTAAGGCCCCCACCCCGACCCCTCCCCCAATTCTAGGGGAGGGGGGACTAGGCTGTTCTCTTGTACCTCTGCCTGAAACAGTCCTGACCTGCAAGCGGAGGCAGAAGCGAAGGCAATAGCTTCCTTGCCCCGCAAGAGATGAGGGCGTAAGTGGAGTGAGGGTGAAGAGATAAAAGAGAGCAGTAGAATCTCCCCTCCCCTAAAGTTGGGGGAGGGGTCGGGGTGGGGGCCTGATCAGCTTTTCGTTGCGCCGGTGAGCTCGAGGACGAGGAGTTGGAGGTTGCGGACGGGATCGGTGCTGAAGGTGTCTGTTTCATCGGTGGCGCCGCCCTTGTTGGCGAGGTCGCACAGGAGCAGACGTTCCAGGCAGAAGGAGAGGTCTTCCCAGGACAGGGCACGCGCTTGAGAGAACAGATCGGCGGCCTTGAAGGCGATCTGGGTGATGTTGGATTCGCCGGGCAGCTCGGCGGCCAGATCGGGCGGTAGAGCGCGCACGTCACGCGGAGAGACGCGCTTTTGGACCAGAAAGCGCGCCTGCCAGAGCATCCGGTACTGGCGCGCCAGCAGCGCCAGCAGCTTGCCGGCGACCGCCTGCGGCTTGGGATCGTAGCGGTGCAGCTCCGCCAGCAGCGTGAGGGCTTTGTCCGTCTGCCGCCGGGTAATGGCCTCGACGGCAGCAAACATCACGTCTTCGGGGCTGGAAGCGGTCACGACCGCAACGTCTTGCGCCTGGATCGTCTCCCCCTCGCCGACATAGCAGGCTAGCTTTCGGATCTCCTGTTCCAGCGGCCGGATCTCGCCGCCGATCATCTGCACGAGTTGCTCGGCCGCGGCCGCATCCATGCGCTTGCCCTCCTGCCTGGCCCGCTCCCGGACCCAATCCATCAGCGCCTCTCCGCGCAGCGCTTTGCAGGCGACCAGCGCCCCAAGCTTCTTGGCGGCGGCATCCAGCTTGCTCGTCACCGCCGTCTTGCGCCGTGCCTCCTCCTCGCCCGCCCAGGCGACCAGCGCCAGGCAAGCGGAATCGGACAGCCGTTCCAGGCCCTCCGCCAGCCGATCCGCCTCCGCTTGACGTCCCCGCTCCCGCCACTGCTCCAGCCCGGTGACGACGACCAGCCGCCGCTCCGAGCCAAACGGGATCTGTCCAGCCGCCGCCAGGATGGCGTCGGCCGTGGCGCCGGCGTCCAGCTCCTCCAGATCGAAGTCGGCCGCGACTACGTGCCGTTTCAGCGCGGCCAGCGCTTCCTGCTTCAGGCCATCCTCTTCACCGTAGAAGAGATAGACCGGCTGCAGAGCGGGCGTCCACAAAGCTTCCGGCGCGCCACTTTTATAAGTCAGCTCCATAGCGTTGACGAGGGAGACAGGGCCTGATACCGGGTGTTTTCAACACTCGGTATCAGGGATAAGGTTTTGCAGGGGTGAGGTAAATAGCTTCTCATGCCGAGGAAGGGAGGGCAAAAGCGCCGCGCCGTGCGCGGGAAAGCGCCTGGGCGATCAGGGCGGCGGCCTCCCGCGCGGCACGAGCGTCATCCTCGGTGGCGATCTCGCGGCCGTAACGGAAGCGCGTACAGAGAACCGTCAGGCGTTCCAGGGGCGCCTGCAGGTCGGTCAGCAGCGCCGTATCGGCGCGAGAAAGGACCAGGCGCAGGAACTCATCGGGGGTCGTCTGTCCTGGTCGCGCCATCCCTCGCCGGGCCAGCGACGCGCAGGCTCCCAGATAGGCTTCGATGATCGCCACATTGGTTGCCGGGCGATCGAGGAGGCCGGTACGGATGCGGCGACGAGGCCGGATCCGGTTCAGCAGCTCCGTCTTGATCAGGTAGCCCAGAAGGCCGAGCAGGAGCAGGCCGGCAGCCGGGGGCAGCCACCCGTGAGACCACAGGGCCGCCCAGAGATTGCTTCCCTGCAGCTTTTTATGGAAGGAGTGGTCCGAGATATCCTCGGCGCCCTCGGTCGCATCGAACGGGACCCAGCCGATGCGCGGGAAGAAAACCTCCGTCCAGGCATGCTTGTCCTTCTCACGGACGAGATACGTGTTGGCCGAAGTCGCTTCGCCGGTGAGGAATCCGGATGCGATGCGCGCGGGAATACCGGCATAGCGGCAGAGGACGGTCAGGGCCGCAGCAAAGCTGTCGCAGTAGCCCTGCTGCGACGTGAACAGGAAATAGCTGACGACGTCCTGATTCCTGGGCGCTGCCGGGGCCTGCAGGTTGTATTTGCAGTGCGAAGCGATATAGTCTCGCAGCGCCACAACCCGATCGTAGTCGTCGTGCTTTCCCCCGATGATCGAGCTTACCAGGGCTCTGAGGCTCGCGTCTTCCGTTTCATCCGGCCGCTTCTCGAGATAGGCTTCCCGGATCGCCTCCGGGATGTCTTGCCGTGACGCCGAAGCGGCGCGCAGATGATCGGGAGACTGGTCCGGCAATCGGGAGACGACCTCATAAGGGCTTCGAGAGAGAATGTCGAAGCTGATGATGCTGCCGGCTGCATTGATGCGCATTCCTGCGGTAGCGACCTTGATATCCTCGATCCGGGCCGCCCCATATAACTGGGAGGTGAGGCCGCCGATGGGAGTGATCTCCTGCTTACAGAGGGTGCTGCCTTGCATATCCGAGTCCGGAATATCGAAGTTGCCAGGACTGAAGGCAAAATCCTTCCTATCGGAGTCCGCCAGCGGAGCGCCCAGGACCGTGCTGTTACCGCTGAGAAGACGGTTCTCGAAACTGTGCCCGGTATAGTAGTCGAAGGTGGTCCCCCGCCAGTAGAGGTTGGGGATCAGACAGCGCACACGGAGCAGAGGCGTATCGCTTTCCGCCACAGGCCCGGTAGCCAGGTCGAGCGTATCCGATTCGTTGACCGGCAGGAGGTTGTGCGGCTGGTTGGCCCGCTGCATCTGGCGGAGCAAGGAGTTGGGCGCCATAGGCAGAGCCAGCGCCTGCCCTACCGACTGGATCGGCACGGCGAGCACGTTGGCCAGCAGCAGCGCGCTGACAATACAGCAGAACGCCAACTGCACCTGGCCGAAAGAGAGGCTGCGCTCGCGCGCCACCGAGCGCCCCAGCACCGTCGCGCGCTGCGTGCGCAGATAGTTCTCATGCACCACCAGAAACGTGGCGCAAATGATGAAGACAAAAAAGGCGTTCTGCACGTCCGGATCGACGGTCGTCGCGCTGGACAGGGCGAGCAAAGCGATACTGGGCACACAGAGGAACAGGACGTTGCCATCGCTGTTGAGGCGGAAACTCGAAAAGATCATCACCCAGGTCAGGAGGATCTGCAGCGTCTTGGAGCGATCATCGGCGATACCCTCCGGCATGAACCAGCCGAAGCCCCGCTCGCTGGACAGTCCCGCCAGCAGCAGCAGGCCCAGGCAGACCAGCATAGGAACCTTCACGGCCTGCAGAGACACACGGCGCACGCGTAGGATATAGCTGACCAGGAAGCCGGTCGCCACCAGCGCATACGTCATCATGGCAAAATTCTGATCGTCGAGGCCGTAGTTGACCGCGTAGAGGCCCGACAGCGCGACCCCCAGGCCGGCTAGATAGAGCCAGAGGCTGGCCGGGCCTTCGGGCAGCGCGTCTTCGCCTGCCGGGGAAGCGGGCGTCTGCGGGGCTATAGGGACGTTAGAGGGCTTCTGTGTGTCTTGCATAGCTGTGGACGACTGCCTCCGGATACAGGTCTCCCTGCCGGTCCCCGCGCAGCACGAACGGCTGCGCGCGTACGGCAAGGAGCTCGGCCTGGAACTGCTCAGCGAGGCCGGCAGGAAGCGTGCCCTTCCCGCCGGGGAAGGTCTCCGGGTCGATATAGAGGACGATGACATTGGTGCCGGTCGCGGTGTACCGGGCGAGCACGCCGGGTAGGGCGCCGTCCGCGCGGGAAGTCATCACCACCAGGGTGGTTCCCGGCGACAGAATTCCCACCGTCTCCTCGACCAGTCCGCTGATCGGTTGATGCGCCACGGCCTGAACGCGGGCGAGGGCGTCCAGCACCAGAAAGAGCTGTTCCTGCCCGCGCCGCGACGTGGCGACGGCCTCCAGGGAACCGGAATAGCCGGGGGCGTTGCGCGCCTCCGGCGGCACGAGCATCCGTACGCTCGCGCCAAGCTGGATCGCCCGCTGCGTCAGCGCCGCCGCCAAACGCACCGCGTACTCCAGGGTCGTTTCGGTCCCGACGCCGATATCCGTTCCCCGCTGCAGGTCCAGCGCGATCACAAGCTGGAGCGACTGAGCCTCCTCGAACTCGATCACGTTGAGCTGGCCGGTGCGCGCGGTCTGACGCCAGTGGACGCGCCGCAGCGGATCGCCCGGCGTATAGGGCCGCACCCCGTCCGGATCGACGCTGCTGCCGTGGAAGACCATGGTGGTCAGCTCCTGCCAGCCGTAGCGGTCCATTCCAGACAGAGGCAGATCCTGGACATTATGCGGGGACGGATAGACCACCAGTTCATCGTCGCCGGTCATGGAGTGGGTAAAGGCCACTACGCCCAGTGGGTCGATGGCCGTGACGCCAAACGCTTTAGCCGCATAGACGCCCCGCTTGCGGAAGCGGACCCGGTAGGCGACGCGGGTAGTCTCTCCGGCGCCCACGTTGAACAGGGGCGGCTCCGGGTCCAGCGGCTCGATCCACGTGGGCAAATCTTCCTGAACGGCAAGGAAGAAGCGGGGAATGCGCGTGGAGTTGGTGACCGCGTAGACGATCGCGGCCTCCTCCCCCTCCCAGGCCGACGGCGGCATCTCGCGCCGGGCTTTCAGGCCGCGCAGCGCGTACCAGCCAAGCGCATAGGAGACGCAGGGCAGAGACAGCAAGATCGCGGCCATGTAGTAGATCCGATCCGCATTGAGCATACTGCCCAATGCTACCAGGAAGACCGCGCCAAAACCGATTGTTACCCATTTGAAGCTGCGCATTGGAAATACCAGGATAGTTGTCAGTTATCAGTTGTCAGTTGCCAGTGGAAACCGGATTTTCTGACAACTGGCAACTAGCAACTGACAACTGCTTTTAGACTTTGAGTCCCACCGGGACCGGGGTGCGCTCCAGGGTTTCCTGAACGCAGACCGCCGAGGTAACGCCGCGAATCCGCTGTTCCGGGCGCACGATCATGCGATGCCCCAGAATGGCCGGAGCCAGTGTCTTGACATCGTCCGGCTTGACGAAGTTGCGGCCCTGAAGCGCGGCATGCGCCTGAGACGCGTACAGCAGATGCAGCGAGCCGCGCGGGCTTACGCCCAGGGCCAGGGCAGGCAGATGACGCGTGGCGCCGACCAGATCGAGGATATATCCCTGGATGCTCTCATCCACGTGGACGTTGCGCACAGCGGCCTGCATGGCCTGGATTTCAGAAAGCTCCACGACGGGCGCGATGCTGTCTACCGGGCGCATGTGCAACTGGCTGTTGAGAATGCGCTTTTCGGCATCGCGGTCGGGATAACCGATGGTGATGCGCGCGGCAAAGCGGTCCAACTGCGCTTCGGGCAGCGGATAGGTACCGGAAAGCTCGATATTGTTCTGCGTGGCGATGACAAAAAACGGATTGGGCAGCGCGTGGGCCAGGCCGTCGATGGTCACCTGCCGCTCCTCCATGCACTCCAGCAGCGCGGCCTGTGTCTTAGGCGTGGTGCGGTTGATCTCGTCGGCCAGGACGATGTTGGCGAAAATCGGGCCGGGACGTATCTCGAAGTCCCCGGTCTTCTGGTTATAGATGGAGGAGCCGGTAATATCCGAAGGCAGAAGGTCCGGCGTGAACTGGATTCGCTTGAAACTCAATCCCAGCGCGTTAGCCAGGGCTTTGGCCAGCGTCGTCTTGCCGACGCCCGGAATATCCTCGATGAGCAGATGCCCATTGGAGAGCAGAACCGCGAGCGCCAGCTCGACGACCTCTTGCTTTCCCACGATCGCGGTTTCGACCGCATCGAGGATACGTTGAGCCTTTTGCGACAGCTCTGGGATTTCCATACGGCGCTATTCCTCCTTCTATTGTGGACGTCCCCTGCCCTCTCTGTAAGGTATCGGGCAGCGAGGCGGGATTTATCAAACATTTTGACGCAAAAATCACGGAAAAGGATGATACGAATGAGGAAATCTGTTCGTGTAGCCTTCTGTATCCCTTTACGAATCAGGCCGTGCTCTTTACGCCCGGATAAAAGCAGCCCTCCGAAGGCTCGTTGAAAAGGCTTCCCTCTCTGGTAAAAATCCCCCTCTCCCACTCCAGGTAGGAAGCCTCGCTCGCATGGCTCACTCCCCGGTGAGAGAGGGGCTAGGAGGCGATGACAGAAGTGCCATCCTTTCCAACCTCTATATACCGGCCATCTTTCCTTCCGTCACGCACCTACCTACGGGGTTATTTACTGGCCGTCAGGCCGGGTACCGGCGGGCCGGCGACGACGGTGTCCAGAGCAGCGGGATGCAGATACTTGCGCGCGGCGGCGTCCACCTGCGCTTTGGTGAGCGCGCGGACGATCTGTGGATAGCGCTGCGCATAGTCGAGACCCAGTCCGTAGAAGGCATCGTTCTCCAGCTCCGCGGCGATGCCTGCATCGGTGGCGAGCGACAGGCGCCTCGCGCCGATGGCATGGTCTTTGGCCCAGGCCAGCTCGGCCTCGGTGACGCCCCCGGCGACCATCTTATTGACCTCGTCGCGGGCGGAGGCGATGGCATGGGAGACGTTGCTGGGGTTGGCGCCGGCGCGAAACACCCACGGACCGGCCTCCAGGCCAGGCGCGAAGACGGTGTACGCGTAGTAGCCCAGGCCCTCCGTATCGCGCACGCGCTTACCAACGCGCCCGACGAACTCATCGCCGCCCAGGATCAGGTTCATGATGTCGGCCGCCTCATAGTCGGGGTCTTTGCGCGACAGCCCGATCTGGCCCATCGCAATGTCGTCCTGGGACTTGTCCGGCAGGGTCACCATCACCGGCGGCACGGCGGGCGCGGGATTGACGGGCGGCGGCACGTACGCAGGAGCAGCCTCCCCCTGCCCTTTCCAATCGCCGAATGCTTTCTCCACGGCGGTGAACGCCGCCTCCGGCGTGATGTCGCCGACGATAATCATGGTAGTCCGGTCGGGACGATAGGCGCGCCGGTAGAAGTTGACTACGTCATCGCGCGTGATTCCATGCACGTCTTCCGGGGCGCCGTCTGCCGGATGCTCGTAGGGATTGGTGGGCGGATAGAGGAGGGCAAAGAGCCGGCGCGTGGAGACGATCCCGGTGTCCTGAGCCTCCTGCTGCAATGCCGTCAGCACCTCCCCGCGCTCCTTCTCCAGCTCGTCGGCGGGGAAGGAGGGGTTGCGGAGCACGTCGGCGAGCAGTCCCAGGATATCCGGGAAGTTCGCGGTCAGCATCTGGGCGCTGAAATCGGTACGCTCGCGGGCGGCCTGAGTGCCGATCTGCGCGCCGACAAAATCGGTCGCCTCGGCGATCTGCTGCGAGGTGCGCGTGGCCGTGCCCCGCAGCAGCATATCCGCCACGATGTTAGCCAGCCCGTACTTGCCCTGCGGATCGTCTACCGAGCCGGCGCGCACGCATCCGGTCACGACGATCATAGGGTTGGCATGGTTTTCCTGCACGATCACGTCCAGGCCGTTCGCCAGGCGGCGCTCCTGAACGTTATTACCAACACCCCCTGCCCCCCTCCCTAATTCTCTCACTGCGTTCGCAGGGAAGGGGGGGACCCGGCTTTGTGCCTCTGAAGCGTTCTCTGGCCGGGCCGTGAACGGCCCGTCTGGCAGGCCTTCGGCCAACCGCCCTGCGGGCGGAACGATATTGCTTGTACTCTCTTTTCCCTTTTCCCTTTTCCCTTTTCCCTTATAGTGCGTCGTGCGGCTGGCGCCGGTGTCGCTGCCGGGAGGCGGGGCCTGGCCGTTGGGAATGAAATAGCCGATCGTGCGGTTGTCGGCGGTCAGGTAGGTCCGGGCGACCCGCTGCACGTCGGCGGCGGTGACCGCGTTGATGCGACTGACGTAGTTGACCAGGTTATGCCAGTCGCCGGTTTTACATTCGAAGTAGCCGATCTGCGCCGCCTGCTCCTCGACGCTGTCCTGGCCGAACACGAAGTCGGCGCGGGTCTGGTTTTTGGCTTTCTGCAGGTCCTGGTCGCTCAGGGGCTGGTTCTGCACGCGCGCGATCTCGGCCAATAAGGGCTTCTCGATGGCGTCCGGCATCACGCCGGCACGGGCAGAGGCAGAGATATCGAACACCTCCGGATCGACGCCCAGGTTGGCGCTGGCGCCCACATCGGTGGCCAACTGCGTCTCGACCAGCGCGCGGTAGAGCCGGCTGCTGCGCCCGTTGGAGAGGGCGGTCGCCAGGACCGTCAGGGCCGGCAGATCGGGGCTGGTAGCGGCGGGGATGTGGTACATCATCTCCAGGTAGGCGTTCGCCCCGGCCCGGCTCACGACGACGCGCCGCTCGCCGCGCTGCGGCGGCTCCGGATCGATGGGATGCCGGGAGATAGTATGCGCCTGGACGCCGCTCCAGAGCTGGCGGACCCGCGCCAGTACCTGATCCGTGTTGAAATCCCCGACAAGCACGAGCACGGCGTTGTTGGGCGCGTAGTGCTCCTGATAGTAGCCGTAGACTTCTGGGCGGGTGAAGTTGAGCACGTCGAACTTGGTGCCGATCACCGGGTAATGGTAGGGGTGATACTGATAGGCCGCTGCGCGGGTGCTTTCGTACAGGAAAAAGGCGTTGTCGTTCTCGTCGCCTTCCAGCTCGGAGAGGACGACGCGCTTCTCGGCGGTGAGCTGGTTGGGGTCGATGGCCGCCTGAGTCATGCGGTCGGCTTCGATGCGCAGGGCCAGGTCCAACTGATCGCTGGGCAGCAGGAGGTAGTAGCTGGTGGTATCGGTGTCCGTCTGGGCGTTGTTCTCGCCGCCGTACCGGCCGACGAGCAGGTCGATATAGCCGGGGTTGGGAAACGCTTTTTTGGTCCCCTTGAACATCATGTGCTCTAGCTGATGGGAGATGCCGGTCAGCGGCGGCTCTTCGTTGCGCGAGCCGACGCGGTACCAGACGTAGGTGCAGACGACCGGGGCGGCGTGGACCTCTTTGGTGAGCACGATCAGGCCATCGGGGAGCCGGGTCTCGCGGATGCCGGCGTCCGCAGGCGTCTGCGCTGCTGCTCCGGCGCGCGGCAGCGCGCTCAGAAAGATTCCGACCAGGCATACCAGCAGGGAAAACAATCGATATCGCGAAGGGAAAAAGCAGCGGACCATCATGACTCCTTCTCACTTACTAACGCTCACAATTACGCCGCAAGCAGAGAAAATGTTCGCACTTGATCGCTTGAACGACCTCAGACCTTGCGCCCCCTTTCTTGAGAAGGATGCGGATTTTACGCTCGACCAACAGGAAAAGCTGGGCTGCCGTCGAATGGATAGTTTGGTTGCATGTATCCTACGGAGGCCCTAACAGGGGAGCTAGCGAAGCCATTGAATCGGGATCTGAGTGGAGAAGCAACGTGGAAGAGCCACCTAAACCGCTTGAGTTCGACGTAGCGCAGCAGCCCACAGCGCCGGAAGAGCACGCGACGACTGCCACACAACCGACCTCCACCCAGCAGAAGCTGCCAACGGATAGGCCCGAGGTTGTACGGCGGGCGTGGGCGCTATACGATGAGGCTCAGCACGGCACCGCTGACAAGCCCCTCAGTTCGACTGAAGAGCTTGCGCTTCGGCGTCAATATCTGGAGGTCGCCGCGCAGGAATATCTGTCACATCAGGCTGCCCGCAGGAGACGTCTCCTTGTCGCTGGCGCGACAACGGGCCTCCTACTCCTGGTCGGCCTTGGATGGGTAACCTGGGTATTTTTGAACCGGCCGCCGCCTCCGATCTGGTACACCTTCGCTTCCCATGAACGTGGTTGGGCGCTACACAAGAATCGAAAGACAAAGGCGAGCATGTCCTTCGGCACGGAGTCCAACGGGCAACCCTACGGCATTCTCACCGTCGCTCAGATGACACCGGAAGATTCTACAAGCTCCAGCAGCTATTTCGTAGGAATCATTACCCGGAATCACCCGGTCGATGTTTCGCGCTATCCGTGGGTTATCGTCTACGTCCGTGGAGAAGGTATCCCCTTCGCACGGCCTTGCTTCTGGCTAAGTCGCGATGAGACATGGGTTGGCCCCAAGCTAGCTCTACATCCCCAGTGGATACACTATACAATCTCGCTGTCAGGGTTTACTCACAACATCCACGAACCGGGTATAGGCTGGAGGCAGGCGGGCCAGGGCCATCCTGGTGTCATCTCCAATATAGAGATTCAGGCGGGCTTACACGTGAATGATGTGAGCGCCCGGGGCAAGGTCTTCGTTGGACCGATCATATTTCTGCCAGCAGAGGGGAACTCTATGCCAGCAGGCTAGTAAAGGCCTGCCGGGTCTATTCTCGCCCAGGTAGGCTTTTCTCCCTTCCCCATTCCTACTTTCGACGCTTCTTCCGTATCGGTCTAGATCAGGTAGGAGGGACTTTCAGATGGCAGCTCCAACGATAGAAGAACAGGTTTCTGAGTTAGTACAGGCCTGGGCGTTCTGTCTCTGCTACGAGTTCTTCCATGACCCTGGCCCGTTGGGAATGTTCTCGTTCGAGATAATGCAACACATCCTCGCAGCGAATACGCCGCTTCGGCGCTCGATCTTTCCTACGGCGCGTGCCGGGTGACGAAATGGACGGCGCTTAAGCCGTAGACGTTGCCTCCCCAGTTCCCATCTACGGCCTCTGCCGCGATGAGGATCGACTTGACCGGAGCTCCTTCCAGGCTGGTCGGGACCACAGTCGGCTCGAGCATGGGCGATCCGCTGGCGCGGGGCAGCTCGATGGTCTGGGAGAAGGTCGCCGGATGCCAGGTAACACCGTCGGATGAGGCGTAGATGCGTACCTTGCGGAAACCCCGGTCCGTCAGGTTCTGCTGGTTATGATTCCAGATCAGGATCGTGTCGATGTGCTGCGGCTGCGTGAAATCGAATCGCACCCAGGCGGGCGAGGCGGGCAGGCCGTTTGCGGGAGGCTGCGCGGCGGGCCGCTCGACAGTATGCCACATCGTTTCCGCCGCTCCGGCGTTGTCGTGCAGGTCGCCCACCATTCCCGACCCATCTACCAGATGCTCCGCCGCCTGCATACCGCTATAAACAGAGGATGCTGTGACAGTAATCGCCTTTGCCGGGACGACGCCGGTCAGGCGCGGGACCACGAAACGCACGGCGCTCAGTCCGTAACAACTGCCCCCATAGTTTCCATCCTGCGCCTCCGCCGCGATGATCACGGACTTGAGCGCCCGCTCGGCAACGATATTAGGAACGGTCACTGGCAGCGTCATAGACGTGCCGCTCGCACACGGCAGCTCGATGACTCGGGGGAACGTCAGCGGAATCCACAGCAGGCCGTTGGGCGAGCCATAAATGCGCGTCTTTCGAAATCCCCGGTCCGTCAGTTTGTCCTGATTGTGATTCCAGATCTGGATCGAATCGAATTTGGTGGGCTGGGCGAAATCGAAGCGCACCCAGGCGGGCGATAACGGAAGACCGTTTACGGGAGATTTGGACTCGGGCTGCTCGACGGTATGCCACATGGTCTGTGCCGCCCCGGCGTTGTCGTGCAGGTCGCCCACCATTCCCGACCCATCTACCAGATGCTCTGCTGCCTGCATCCCACTATAAACGGAGGAGGCGGTGACCGTGATCTGGTCTCGGGGAATGGCGGGATTCAGGCTTGCCAGCAGGACAGCGGCGGCGGTATCGCCCTGGCTCGCCGACCGGGCGAAGAGTTCCTGCGCTTTTGCGTCACTCTGCGGCACTCCCTGCCCGTCCCGATAACGCTCGGCCATCCGCAGCTCTCCATAGGGATCGCCTCCATTGGCCAGGTTCAGATCGGTGGCGAGGTCATCCGCTGCGGCGCCGGCGGCGAATTTCTCGTCGTAAGCTGCGATGTCGTCGCCCGTCATCCCCGGAACGGTCTTCAGGAAGCTGTGGACGCGACGCATCTCTTCGATCTTCTGCGGCGGGGCATGGGCAAGGAGAGAGTATCGGGCCACAAATGGGGCCAGTGTCTGCCAGTATTGCGCACGGGCCGCTTCCGCGCCATCTTTCTCCGGGAGCGCACGGCCCGGATCGCCGGAAAGCAGGCCCGGCTCACGCTTCAGGGCGGCCTCGGCCAGCGTCATCGCCTGCGCCGTATCGGAGGTCTGCTCGGAGAGACGATACCAGAGCTCCGGGTTGTAGGGGTTGCGCTCCAGCGTATTGCGGAGGAGCGTGACGCCCAGGGTCCGCTTTTGCTCGGACGGCAGTACCCGGAAAAGAATCGCCGCCAGGCGCGTGTCCATGTAGGACTTCAAGCCGACGTTCATTCCCACGGCGAGGCCGAGATGGTATTCCGAAAAAGGCCAGTAGTAGAGATCGCGAAAGCGGATTTCCGTGCCGGGATCTTCATCGAAATACCACTGGGCGGTCGTCACGTCCGGCCCGCCGGCAAAGGCCTGCTCGATCTCGGCCGTCCAGGCCCCATCGACGTATTGAAACGAGATGAGATTGGCATGCCCCGGCTGGCCGGCCCACATCGCCGGCTTGTTCAAAGCGCAGTACAGATCGACCGTCCCTTTGGAGATGGGGACGCACATGCCCCCATGCACGATGCGGTCCGGCCAGGCGTCCCAGAACCACCGGGAGGGCTTGAGCGAAGCGGACATCACCCCGTCGTCGCCCTGGTACGGGCCGTAGGTGTGATAGCGGTCCGGACCGTGTTCGCCCTGGAACGCCTCCCAGATGTAGCTCGCCTCGCTCAACGGGACCGCGTGCGCCAGCGGCATAAGCAGCGGCCAGGGCGCGCTGTCGATCGGGAACAGCGGCCAGGGCATCGGCTTGCCGTCCTGGGTCGGGGTCGAAAGGGGCGTGGCCTCGTTGAGCGCGATGAGATGCCGTATCCAGGCGACCGCGCCCGGCTTCGGCTCGCGAACGCCCGGTCTCTGCCCCAGGAGGACCATCGCATTCTTAAGCTGTTCCCCGAAGGAAACCGATTTCTTGACGCCGGCAATCGCGCCGGCAGGGACCGCATGCTGGGCGAGGAAGGCCTTCAACTGCGCCTGCAAGGGCGCGTTCTCATACAGGTCGGCGGCGGAGACCTGTTCTTGTTTCATGAAGGCGGCGAGAAGACGAACGAACGCCTTCTCCGGCTCGGAGTTCGGAACCTGCAAGGATTCATCGGTCCAGAAGTCGGGCTGGTAGTCACGGCCGACATTTTGGATCTGGTCGGCGTTCTCGACTCCCTTGATCCTTCGGGCCACGGAGATCGCGACGATCAGGGAGCGATATTTTGCTAGGACATTCTCTCCAAGCTGGGCGCGAAGCGTTGCGTAGTTCTGCAAAATGCTGGGATCCGGCGGAAACACGCTGCCGAACACGGCCTCCCGCAGCATGCCGTCTTGCCGAACTTCCGTCAGGCAGCTCCCCGGCACCGTCTGGCTGCTCTGGCGGAGCTGCTGCAGGACGGTCTTTTCCGCCCATTCCAGGTAAGCGTTCTGCACGTCCGGAGTCAGCATTCCGCCCGTACTCTGCAGCACGGGGGCGACCGTGGCACAACACTCCCGGCTCAGGGTGGTGGAATCCGAGCGCGAATGCACTGCGGGGCTTGCGAGGAGTACCAGCGAAAGTCCAAGTCTCAAAAGATGCGCGAGCTGCCGTCGAATCATGAGAGCCTCTCTGAACCAGCCGTTTTGCTATGGTTTCTATTATAACATGCGGCACTGGAAGGGTGAGCATCGGTTATCTGCCCTCTTCCATTCAAACTGGACAGCTTGACAATTTAGTATCCTAAGAAATACTATAGGATAGGGTTGATTGGGAGATAGATGTTCGGCTTCTCACTCTCGAAGCCTGATTGCCTTGATTGCGGGTGGTGACAGGAGCACGCAGCCCCGAGACGGTCAGCAAGCACAACAATTATGGTAAGGAATATCAGGATGCCTCTGAAAGATTTCAACAACATTTTAGACCGTGAGCTAGAAGACACGGAATTCGTGCAGGCGTATCTGAATGCTTCGCTGGAGGAAGGTCTGGAGGCTTTCCTGGTCGCCCTCCGCGACGTCATCCGCGTGAACGGTGGTGTGCGGCAGGTGGCTGAGACCAGTAAGCTGGGCAGGGAGAGCCTGTACAAAACGCTTTCCCAAGCAGGCAACCCCCACTTTCGAACCGTACAGACTCTACTGGATGCGCTCGGATTGCGTCTAAACGTTACCCGCAAACAGGGTTCCGAGAGCGAAGAAGCCTTACACACATAAACAAGTCCCTCACAGAGAAGAGGAGCGTATGAAGGGTTCACGGGCAACACTGATCTTGCTGTTTATGGTCGTGGTCCTGCAGGGGGCAAAGGCACAGACCAACATTACCTTGCCGCAGGTGAGCGACATTGGGTTCTGCAAGCCGTATACCTGGCTCTTCGGAGGCTGGGTCGCGCCGCCGCGCATTCCGCTTCTCGGCGATATTAACGGCGACGGCTATGCGGACTTCCTCTATGCATCTCCGCAGGACAAGAGCATCGATGTGTCCCTGAATGGGAAAGGCTGGAAGCCGCTGCGGGGCCAGCGCCTGATCTCCGGTCTGCCGCAGGAGATCCGGGCTATGTGCCTGGGACATTTCGGCGGGAAGACGCTCGACCTGGCGGTGTTAGGCAAAGAGGGCGAGTTGCGGAAGGCGCTCAGTACCCAGAGCGGCGAGTTTCCGGCTTCGACGCCCCTGTGCATTGTGAACGGCCTGGCGGGCAAGGTGTGGCTCCTCGCGGGGAAGGTGGCTTCCGCCGGCCTGGACGACATCCTGGTGGTGGATTCGGCCGGTCGGGCTCAGGTCTTCGATGCGGCGGGCGCGAAGGCGAGAGAATACGCGCTCCATCTGCCGGTCGTCGATGCGGCGGCGGGTGACGTGGACGGTGACGGTAAGGTGGAACTGGCGGTGCGCACAGGCGATAAGGTCCTCCTCTACCGTCTGGGCGAGAAAGCAACCCGTTTTGACACTATCCGCGCGCCCAGAGGCCAGGAGGCGCTCGCCATGGGGGACATCAATGCGGATGGCAAGGCAGAAGTCCTCGTCGACGGCGAGGTGTTCCTGGCGCCGGATTTCAAGCGGACAGTGCCGGTAGCCGGTTGGGACAAGTTCACAAAGCCCGTGATCGCGATGATGGGCGACGTGGCCGGCCACGGCCGGGCGGATGTGGTGGTCCAGCACGAAGGACCGGACTATTTCGGCAGCGCCGAGGCGGACTGCAATCTCTACATCACCTATTTCAAAAGCGATCCGGACTGGGACTGCGACGGCCTTACCAACGCAGAGGAAGCCCGCATAGGCAGCGATCCGCTGGACCGATCGACCAGCCACGACGGCCTTCTGGACGGCTGGAAGGTACATGGCTTCGACGGCATCGATCTCAAGACGATGGGCTGCTCTCCACTGCATAAAGACGTGCTCGTGATGAACCTTCCCTACGACAGCGTCCCGATCGATCCGATGGAAAAATACATGCGCGAGCAGGTGGTCCCCTTCTTTGCCGATCTGCCCTATACCAACCTGGATGGCACGAAGGGCTTCGCGCTGCACTGGATCACCGAGCGCCCGGCGCTTCCGGCGAAAGCGAACGAGGGGAAAAGCTGGGAACAGATCGCCGGGGAGACGTTCCCGCCCGATAAGATCGGCCTCTACCACTGGATGCTGATCGGCGGCATGGGCGGCGGGGGCCAGTCCGACCAGCTCGCCGATTCGGGCTCGACCGGCATGGCCTCGTGGTGTCATGAGTTCGGCCACCAGCTCGGCCTCTCCCACAGCGGGAAGTGGGACGCCTGGTCGCCGACCTACACCAGCCTGATGAACTACAGCTACAGTTATCAGTTCGAGGGGGATCGGAAGAAGATCCATTTCAGCACGGGCGATCTGGCCAGCCTGGTGCTCAACGAGTCGCATCTGCCCGGAGAGGTGCCGTTCCCGGAAGAGAAGCTTGCGTTCCTCGCCGGCCCTCCCTATCACTTCCATCTAAAGCCGGCCGGTCCGAACGCCACCTACGTCGATTGGGGATGGACGGGCGATTTCTCGGCGCACAAGGTGAAAGCCAATATCACTTATGGCTACGGCGTGAGCGGAGGCGAGCGGCTGCAGCCGAGCGGCAAGCAGTCCTTCCACTACGACGGCCCGTTCGAGCTGATGACGGACTATCAAGCGTCCCTGGCCGAGCACCGGGGCAAACTGTATATGGTGACCGCCAATCGCGGCCCCGTCGATCCCAAAGCCCCGCGTCCCAAGAGCGCCGGCCTGGTGATACAAACCTATCTTGGCAAGCACGCCTGGACCGCGCCGGCGACGATCAGCTCCGGCGTGACCAATGATCCCTACGCGGCGAGCGACGGACGGACCTTCTACGTCTTCTACCCCACCGCCGACGGGGTCATGGTCCGCTTCGGCCAGCCCGATGCGCTCGGCCCGGCGCAGCCCGTTCCCGACAGCAACGGCGCCTATGCCAGCGCGGTCGATTGGAAGGGCACGTTACTCCTCTTCCTCTACAAAGGCCCGGACGAGAACATCGTCTATCGCACCGTTCGGGAGAACAAATTCGGCCCTGTCGTGGACCTGGGCATCCGGAGCACGATTCCGCCCGGCCCGGCGGTCGATACCCTCCACGATCAACTGCTGCTTGGGACCGCAGGCGTGTTGGGTAAGCAGGCTTACCGCTGGCAGTTGCGGCGGTTCGCGTGGGATACGAAAGGCGGCTTTAAAGAGGTATCGCGCACATGGGTGGGAGGCGAGAAGTCCGGCTGGGCAGGAAATCGCCGGCCGGCCCTCCTTTTCAATCCCCGCCGTGAATATGGCCCACAGGGACGGATCTACTGGATCGCAGCCGGACTGGCGCAGCCGCTGACCACGCCCACGGCCTTCTTCCTGGCGCAGACTATCGGCTACAAGGATGTGAACGACGGCTGGCTGCTCTGGCGCTACTACGACGAGTGGACCAACACCCGAAGCGGCATCGGCGCGGCGTGGTACGACAAAGACATCGTCCTCGCCACCACCTGGGCCTCCGGTACGGCCGGCGGGGATGGCGGCGTGTTCTGTGCCTACAACGGAACGGCCATCGGCAATGTCAATATGGGTGACTTCGACGACATCGCGCTGATGGCGAACTATGGCATGGAACGCTCGATCGGCACGTTCGCGCGCATGCCTTCCGTCGGGGCGGGCAAGTGATTTTTCACTTCCCATAAGGGATGATATGTCAGGTGCGGCGGAGCATCTGGCGCAGCTCAGCCTGGTTGCCGGCGTTGCGGAGGGCCTGCTCGTAAGTGATGGCCTGGGACTGGTAGAGCTTCTCCAGGGCCTGGTTCATCGTGTTCATGCCAAAGTGGCCGCCATCGCGGATGCAGGTGTAGAGGTCGCCCGTCTCGCCTTCCTCCAACTGCTTTTTGATGGTCGGCGAGGCGGTCATCACCTCGACCGCCGGCAGGCGGCCCGGCCCGTTGGTCCGGTAGATCAGTCGCTGGGACGTCACGCAGAGCAGCGAGCTCGCCAACTGCTGGCATACCTGGCGCTTGAGGTGTTCGGGAAAACTGTTGACGATCCGGTCTACGGTGGCCGCCGCCGAAGTGGTGTGCAGCGTGGTCAGCACGAGGTGGCCGATCTCGGCGGCCGTCATCGCTACGTCCATCGTCTCCTTGTCCCGCAGCTCGCCGATGGCGATCACGTCCGGGCTCTGGCGCATGACGCTGTGGAGCGCCGACTCGAACGAGCGGGTGTCGAGGCCGATCTCCCGCTGATGGACTACACTCTGCTGATCCACGAAAAGGTATTCGATCGGGTCTTCGATGGTAAAGATATTGGCGTTGCGGCTGCGGTTGATCTCCTCGATGAGAGCGGCTAAGGTCGTGGTCTTGCCGCTGCCGGTCGGCCCGGTGATGATAATCAGGCCTTGAGGCTCCAGAGCGATCTTTTTGAGAATGGAGGGCAGTCCCAGCTCTTCGATGGTATAGGGATGCAGGGGAATGATGCGCAGCGCCGCCCCGATGGCGCCCCGCTCCATAAACAGGTTGGCGCGCACCCGCACCAGCGAGGGGATGGTGAAGACCACGTCCAGCTCCTGCTTCGCCTCCAATTCCCGCATGCGCAGGTCGGCGTCCTCACCGTCGACGGCGGGAGCGCGGGCGCCGGCATGGCACAGGAGCGTATCCCGGCCGGCGCTGTAGAGGATCTCCAGGGCAAGCTCGCGCGCATTCTCGGCAGAGACGACCGGCAGATCCGTTCGCTGAAGATCTCCGTCGATGCGGAGCGAGGGAGCGACGCCCGCTTTGAGGATCAGATCAGAGGCTCGCTTCCGGATGGCGACTTCCAATAGCTCGTGGATGGTATGCATTTTCTGTACCTGCGCTAACTGATGGGAACAGGGTGCGTAGTCAGAAAACCGACGTGGGAATTCGATTTGTTTGACCGTTGCAACCGCCTGGATGTTCCCTTCGCTACTCTATACGACGCGCCACCCACCGGAACGTTGCAGCAGTTTGCCGATGCGCGGGCGTTTTCGCCGGGCCGAAACGACCCGTCTGGCAGGCCGCTGCGCGGTCACACGAAGCGAGCGGCGCTTGCGCCTGCCTCGCGGAGAACCGCCCTGGCGG
>DASRCN010000090.1:0-7817 GCA_035653075.1 Chthonomonadaceae bacterium
TACGAAGGAGAGGGGGTTAGGGGGTGAGGTCTTACGAAGGAGAGGCAGGGCCGCAAGGCCCGTGGTGATAGGAACCCCGTAGGGGTTTAGGAAGGTGAGGTCTTACAAGGGAACCAAGCGTGAGGAACCAGACACAGGACCCGACCAACATCGCACCGGATACACAGAGGACCGGCGCGCCGCAGACCACCGGGGAAGCGCTCGATTCGGAGGAGCGCGTGCGCCTGATGGCCGCCGCCGCCGACTCGGTGCGCGCCAGCGACATCGTGGCGCTGAATCTGCGCGAGCTGACCATCGTCACCGACTTCTTTCTGATCTGCACCGGTAAATCCAGCATCCAGATACGTGCTATCGCCGCTCGCATCGAGGAGCGGCTGCGCGAGCACGGCATCCGTAAGCTGCGCATCGAGGGCTACCAGGAAGCCACCTGGATCCTCCTGGACTACGGCGACGTAGTCGCCCACATCATGGCCGAGGAACAGCGCGCATTCTACAACCTGGAGGGCTTCTGGGCGAACGCCCCACGGCTGGAGCTGGCGCTGACGGCCTGAGCGAAGAGACTGCCGCATGAATCCTGAAGACGACGTCACTTCTCCGGCTCCGAATGCCAACCAGCCCCTCGACCTGACGCAGGCGTTTACGCCGCCGACCCCTTCCCCCGGCGAACCCGAAGTGACCCAGAGCCTTTCCCCTCCCGCTTCCCCCGGCGTTTCCGTGGATGCGCTCCTGAGAGACCCGGCGCGGCGCAGGCAGTTGGAAGCGGAGCTGTCCAGTCGCGGCGCCACGCCGGAGGAGATCTACCGCCTGCTCAATCCGGAGGCCGCGGCGGTCGCGGATGCCGAGAGAGCCAAAAAGCACCGCAGCACGACCTCCGTCGAGGGTCTGGCGGCTGAGCTGCTGGCCGCAAAGGCGGAGGCGCAGGCCAGAGCGGTCGAGCAGGTCTCTCTGGGTCTGCCGGAGTTCCGCGATGTCTCCCCGCAGGAGATACGCCAGGCAGAGGCGCTGATGCGCGAGGCCAACATGCTCCGGCGGCGGGAGAAGTGGCGGGAGGCCGAGGCGAAGTGCCGCGAGGCCTTAAACTACGCGCCTAAAGACGCGGCGGCGCTGGAGCTGCTGGGCGACCTGATGCAGGGGGTCGGCAAGATCAACGAGGCGCTGGCCGCTTACAAACGGGCCCAGAAAGCCGATCCCAGGCGCAGCTCGGCGGAGCGCAAGTACGCCGATCTGCTGATGCTCCAGCAAAGCTGGGAACGCCTCGATCCGGACGCGGTGCCCAAAAACGGCTATGTGGCCGTAATGCTCTCCCTGCTGCTGCCGGGCGCCGGCCAGCTCTATAACGGCGAGTATGGCAAAGGCGTTTTCTTCCTGCTGGCGACCGCGTTTTGCATCTTTCTTCTTGCATGGTCGCCGTGGGGCTTTCCGGCCGAGCACGGGCGGCACCATCTGACGATAAGCTTCATGCTCTGTGTGGTCATCAGCGCCGCCGTCTATATCGTCGCCCTCATCGACGCCAACGTGGTCGGCAAGGCCGGCGGGCGTCGCGGCCCTTCCGACTGGGAAATTTAGGCTCCTGCTAAACGTGGAAAGCAGCGGTGCGCGTTGCCGGTCGTCAGTCTGGCGATCTCGTCGAAGGTCAGGCCGCGCAGATCCGCCAGCTTCTCCGCAACAAGGCGCGTATAGGCCGGCTCGTTGCGCTTGCCGCGATAGGGCATCGGCGCCAGGTAGGGCGCATCCGTTTCCACCAGCAGCGATTCCAGCGGCGCGGCCAGGGCGCAGGCGCGCACCTCCTCCGCGTTCTTGAACGTCAGCGTGCCGCCAAAACCCAGGTTCAGCCCGATCGCGACCGTCCGCTCCGCTTCCTCTACCGTGCCTGCCCAGCAGTGCATCACGCCGCCCGTCTCGTCCGCGCCTTCCTCCGAGAGCACCTGCAGCGTCTCCGGATACGCCTCCCGGCAGTGAATGATGACCGGCAGGCCGGTCTCGCGCGCCAGCGCCATCTGCGCCCGAAAGGCGGCGAGCTGGTCCGGGCGCGGCGAGAAGTCGTAATGGAAGTCGAGGCCGATCTCGCCGATGGCGACCACGCGCAGATGGTAGGCTAACTCCTGCAGGCGGCGCGCCGTGTCCTCATTCCAGGATTTAGCGTCGTGCGGATGGACCGCGACGGCCGCAAACACCGTTGGCGCGTGCGCTTCTGCCAGCGCGACCGCCTGCTCGCTACTCTCCAGGTCGTAGCCGACTACGATCATCTGCTGTACGCCGGCCGCCAGCGCGCGCTCCAGGCACGCCGGCACGTCGTCTGCAAACTTTGCGTGATTGAGATGACAGTGTGTATCCACCAGCATGGCTTTGATCCAAATCTCCCCTTCTCCTTACGAAGGAGAGGCAGGGCCGCAAGGCCCGTGGTAAGGTCTCTATTCTACCTGTCCAAAACCGAGACTGTCTCTCTTTCGTAGGCATGGTGTAAACTAACGTTGGTAGAAATGGCGCTTGCATCAGGAGGCGATAGCACCATGAAAACGAATAACGAACGTCCGGCCTCACACCGTAATGACCCAAAGGCGCGCGGCTGTTGTTTCCTAGTCCCTGGAATCCTGCTGATCGGCATTATCGCTATAATCGTTATTTACGTGAACGACAATCGCCCTCCAGACATTGTGATTCCTACGCCTGCCATGCCAACGGTAAATGCCTACAACGATTTCGTCCTCGCCGGACAGATGGCGCGAGGAATGCAGCATAAGACTCCGTATGATGCCCTTCCTCAACAGCAGCAACAGGAACAGTCCTCTGCCTATCTGGCCGCCTTCCATAAGGATGCCGGACCTGTTTTGATCGTACTGCGACGCGGTCTCACAAAACCATATCTCCAACCGCTGGGTCGGACCCTATCGGATGATTTAAAGAGCATAGGCACTCACGCCAGTTTCCGCGAGCTAGCGCGTACGGTGGCAGGCGAGGCTGAATACTATCGGCACAACGGGCAACCGGCGCGTGCCGCTAATGTCCTGCTCGATGGCATGGAGTTGGGCGTTATGATCCCGCACGGTGGCGGGTTGATTGCCGGTTTCGTAGGAATCGCCTGTGAGGCCGTCTGTATCCATCAGTTGGAACCGTTGCTACCGCATCTCTCGCCAGCAGAGCTAGCCCAGATTGCTTCTCGCCTCAATCAGATCGAAATCAAACGCTTATCGTATGTTGAAACGATGAAGGAAGAGGCAGATCGCACAACCGCGTATGACATAGACGCATTCCACCGCGCCAAAGGTACTGACTTCGGACGTTCCCTGGCTGGCGTACAAGAGGGTCGCTGGCCGAACTGGAGGCAGTTTCGTGAGATGGTCAAATACAGTATGACGGATAAAACAAAAATGCTTCAGGAAAACCGGGCCTATTTCCTGGCTGTCGCAGAGGAGGCGCGTAAGCCCTATTCGGGGCAAACCCATGTTCCGTTGCCGGATAATCTTATCGCGAAAGACTTTGGCGACTTATACCCCATACGAGGGCGACGTCTTTTCGTCTCTGCAGAGGCCGTCGCTGCTCTACTCCGCAGCGAGATAGCCCTGTATCGGTATCATGCGGCGTACGACCATTATCCGAACGCGCTGGCGCAACTCGTTCCGGCTTACCTAAACTCCGTTCCCAACGATCCCTTCGGAGGCGGCGCGAACATTCCGCTGCACTATCGGGTAACCAACGACGGCCGAAGTTTCCTGCTTTATAGCCTCGGACCAGATCTGCGCGACGATGGCGGCAAACCGAAGCGAAACCCCTATGATGACAAACCGGGCGATATTGTGGCTAGCCATATATGGCCGCAAAAAGCCAACGGCGGGCGTAAACAATAGTACGCGATGAACCACGCACCTTCCTAAAATCCGTCCGCAGGACGGTTCTTCGCAAGGCAGGCGCAAGCGAGATGGCGTGTCCATGCAACCCATCCGCTCGCTACGTATGCCGAAGGCCCAAAAGACGGGTATTTTAATGCCCGGCGAAGGAGCGGGCAGTTGAAACTGCGGCAACAAAGGCACGAAGTCCCCTCCGGGGACTCAACCATCAAAAGTAGGTCCGCACACCAGGACGGTCGGTCGCAGGGCCAAAAGACGGGTACTTCATTGCTCGGCTCTGGCGATGTCCGCGCTGAGTATGCCCGCCGCCTGGAAGAACGGCGCGCCTTAAGAGACCGTCTGGCGCGCCAGGACTGGGCGATCGGGAACTGGCGGCTGGTTGTCTTCGCCGTCGGTCTTCTTCTCGCGGGCCTGGCGGTCGGGCCGCATTGGCTCTCTCCCTGGTGGGTCCTCGTTCCTCTGGTTGTCTTTCTCTTCCTCGTCTTCCGGCACGACCGCGCGATCCGCGAGCGGCGGCGTGTCGAGCGCGCGATGGCCTTCTACGAGCACGGTCTGGCGCGAATCGAAGACCGCTGGGCCGGCAGAGGCGTGGCCGGCACGCGCTTCCTCGATGCTGCCCATCCTTACGCCGTAGACCTCGATCTCTTCGGGCATGGCTCGCTCTTCCAGTTGCTCTGTCTGGCCCGCACGCGCGCCGGCGAAGAGTGCCTGGCGGACTGGCTGCTCGCGCCCGCGCCGCCGGAGACAGTTCGGAAACGGCAGCAGGCCGTCGAGGATTTGCGTCTTCGGCTGGACCTGCGCGAGGATCTGGCGCTCCTGGGACAGGAGGTGCGCCCGGTGATCGATCCGCAGGCCCTGGCCGCCTGGGGAGCGGAGCCGATCCAGCTCACTTCATCGGGTGAGCGCCTGGTGGCGGCGCTGATCGCCGCGGCCACGGTCGCCGCCCTGATCGGCTGGGCCTTCGGGCTGGGATGGCTCCCGTTCGCCGCCCTGGCGTTGCTCGGACGAGCCTACGACCGCACGCTGCGGCCTCGCGTGCGCTGTGTGGTCGGCGCCGTGGAGAAACCGGCCCACGGTCTGGCCCTGCTTGCCTCCCTGATGGAGCGCCTCGAGGCGGAGACGTTCACCGCGCCGCTGCTTCAAGAGCTGCGCGCCGAGCTGGACATGGACGGCATGCCGCCGTCGGCGCGTATTTCCCAGTTACAGACCATGATTGCCTACCTCGACGCGCGCCGCAACGACCTCTTTGTGCCGATCGACGCCATCCTGCTCTGGACAACGCAGTGGGCGTTTGCCGTCGAGCGGTGGCGCGCCAAGAACGGCCCGCATCTGGAGCGCTGGCTGCGCGTTCTCGGCGAGTTCGAGGCGCTCAGCTCCCTTTCCGCCTATGCCTGCGAGCACCCGGACGACCCCTTTCCCGACATCCTGGACGCCGGCGCCTGCCTGGAGGCCGAAGGGATCACGCACCCGCTGCTGCCCGCTGCGCAGGCCGTCCGAAACGACCTTGCTTTAGGGAACGGGGCGCGGCTGTTCATCGTCAGTGGCTCCAATATGTCCGGCAAGAGCACGCTGCTGCGGACCATCGGGACCAACGCGGTGCTGGCCCTGGCCGGCGCGCCCGTGCGCGCCCGGCGGATGCGCCTCTCCCCGCTCCAGATCGGCGCCTCTATCCGGACCCAGGACTCGCTGCTGGCCGGCGTCTCGCGCTTCTATGCTGAGATCAAGCGACTGCGCCAGATCGTGGACCTCTCGCACCAGACCCCAACGCTGCTCTTCCTCCTGGATGAGATTCTACAGGGCACCAACTCGCACGACCGGCGCGTGGGCGCCGAAGCGGTCGTCCGTCTTCTGATGGCGCAAGGCTCTCTCGGCCTCATTACGACGCACGACCTCGCCCTCGCCAAGATCGCCGACGATCCGGCCCTCGCCGCCGTCAACGTCCATTTTGAGGACCAGTTGGAGGACGGCAAGCTCCACTTCGACTACCACCTTCGGCCCGGCGTGGTCACCCGCAGCAATGCGCTTGCCCTCATGCGGGCCGTCGGCCTGGACGTTTAGCCCTTTACCAGGGGTTTTCAACCCTTGTCTTTACAAAGCAAGCGTCTTGCAGACGCAATTAGCCTCCTTATGATTCCCCCTCTCCTTACGAAGGAGAGGGGATGAGGTTAGGCGAGGTCTTCTGCCGGACGTAGGAGAAAGCCGCGCCGAGATCGAACATTCCGGCATCAGCTTTCTCGGAGATCCGATGCGCCTCCTCTACATCGACATCGATTCCCTGCGGCCCGATCATCTGGGCTGCTATGGCTACCACCGGGACACCAGCCCGCATATCGACGCGATCGCCAGGGACGGGGTACGCTTCGAGAACGTCTACACGCCCGACGCGCCCTGCCTGCCCTCAAGAACCGCGCTGTGGTCCGGCCGGCACGGCATCCACACGGGAGTCATCAATCATGGCGGCACGGCGGCCGAGCCGTTTATCGAGGGCGCCGGACGCGATTTTCGCTCCCGGCTCGGCGCGACCAACTGGATGACCGGCCTGCGCCAGGCCGGCTGCCACACGGCGACCGTCAGCCCCTTCGGCGAGCGGCACTCCGCCTGGCACTGGTACGCCGGTTTCAACGAGATCGTCAATACCGGCAAGGGCGGCATGGAGTCGGCGGAGGAGATCACGCCGGTCGTCCTCGATTGGCTCGCCCGCAACGGAAAGCGGGACGGCTGGTTCCTGCATGTCAACCTGTGGGACCCGCATACGCCCTATCGCGCCCCACTGGATTTCGGCGAGCCGTTCGCCGAATCGCCGCTGCCGGCATGGCTGACGGAAGAAGTGCGCCAGCAGCACTGGAATGGCTGCGGGCCGCACTCCGCGCAGGAGATGACCGGCTTTACCGACGCCGATCCCTGGCGTGGGCGCTATCCCCGTCAGCCCATCCGCGCCGACTCGATGGCGGCGGTGCGGCGGATGTTCGACGGCTACGACACAGGAGTACGCTACGCCGACAGCCACATAGGCCGCATCTTGAACGCCCTGGCGGACGCGAACCTGCTGGACGAAACGGCGGTCGTGATCTCTTCCGACCACGGGGAGAACCTGGGAGAGCTGAACATCTACGGCGACCACCAGACAGCAGACCAGATCACCACCCGCATCCCGCTCCTCGTACGCTGGCCGGGCATCACCGACCGTCATGCCGGGCGGGTGGATGGCGCGCTACACTATCATTTCGACTTCGCCGCGACCATGATCGAGCTGGCCGGTGGAAAAGTGCCGGCTCTCTGGGATGGGGAAAGTTTTGCAGACGCGCTCCAGAAGGGCGAAGCGTCGGGCCGGGAAGCGTTGATCGTCTCGCAGGGCGCCTGGAGCTGCCAGCGCGCCGTTCGCTGGGATGACTATCTTTGCATCCGCTCCTACCATGACGGCTACCACGCCTTTCCGGACGTGATGCTTTTCGACGTGAAAAACGATCCGCACGAACAGACGGACATAGCAGATGGCAATCCGGCTTTGGTGCGCGAGGCTATGAGCCGTCTCGAAGCGTGGAATGCACGTATGATGCAAACGGCCACGCACCCGGAGGACCCGATGTGGACCGTGCTGGCAGAAGGCGGCCCGCTGCACACGCGCGGCCACCTGCCCGCTTACCTGGAACGGCTGCGCACGACGGGACGTGCCCCTTGGGCGGAGATTCTGGCGGCAAACCATCCGAAGGAGATTAGAGCCTGATGCCCGGTCCGAATGTGCTCGTCTTCTTCACCGACCAGCAGCGCCACGATACCACCGGCGTGCATGGCTGTCCGCTGGATCTGACGCCTAACTTCGACCGCATGGCTGCTCAGGGCACGCATCTGTTCCATTCTTATACCTGCCAGCCTGTCTGTGGTCCCGCTCGCTCCTGCCTGCAGACCGGACTCTACACCACCCAGACCGGATGCTACCGCAACGGCATCGCCCTACCCTCCGATACCAAAACG
>DASRCN010000091.1:0-6649 GCA_035653075.1 Chthonomonadaceae bacterium
GGTCTCGACCACCTTAGAGCCGGACCTGCAGTCGGTGCCGATCTGTCCGAATGGGGGCACCTACTCAGTGATCACCACGGGTACCTGCAACGATGCCAACGGCAACTCGGTCACCATTCCGGCCAACAGCTTCGGAGTGACTTGCACCTTCAGCACTCACGGTGGATTTATCCCCGGCGCTATGTCCAACTAAGTTCGTTTTCTGTTCGCTTCCTCCCGGCTTGTCGTCAGTAGCGCCGGGAGGAAAGCTTTTTCTCCTTCCTTCTCCCTCCCCTGGATGCATCCAACGTCTCCTCTCCCTATTTAATGCAAGATAAGTAAAAATAGAACCCTGGTTAAATTTCATACGTAAGTAGAATGACTCCTCCGGCTACAGGCCCTTATCCAGGACCGCCGGCGGAACGGGCCATCCCTACGCCAGGAAGGAGACTGACGCGACATGGGGCGCTACGATGTCGATCCGCCGGCCGGTACGGCGCAAGGCGACGTCTCCACCGTGCGCGCCGCCACCGAGGTGCTGAGCGGGAAGAGCCGCAAAGGCTTTTTCGCCCGGCTGCTGCCTTTCCTGGGACCGGCGTTCATCGCCTGCGTGGCCTATATCGATCCCGGCAACTTCGCCACCAATATCCAGGGCGGCTCGCAGTTCGGCTACATGCTGCTCTGGGTAGTCCTGGCCAGCAACCTGATGGCCATGCTGGTCCAGACGCTCTCCGCCAAGCTCGGCATCGCGACCGGCCGCAATCTGGCCGAGATGTTCCGCGAGCATCACTCGAAGCCGGCCGTCATCAGCATGTGGCTGCTGATGGAAGTGGTCGCCATGGCGACCGACCTGGCGGAGTTTCTGGGCGCGGCGCTGGGCTTCCAACTGCTGTTTCATATCCCCCTTCTGCTGGGCGGCGTCCTGACCGGCATCACCACCTTTATCATCCTCAGTCTGGAGCGCCACGGGTTCCGGCCGTTAGAAGCCGTCATTACGGCGCTGGTCGGCGTCATCGCCGTCTCCTATCTCGTCGAGACGGTTCTGGACCGGCCGAGCTGGGGCCTGATCGCCTATCACTCCGTCGTGCCGCAGTTCCAGGGCAAGGAAAGTATCCTGCTCGCCTCGGCTATCCTGGGCGCGACGGTGATGCCGCACGTCATTTTCCTGCACTCGGCGCTGACCCAGGGCCGTATCGTCACCACCGATCCCGAGAAGCTGCGCCGGCTCTACCATTTCGAGCGAATGGACGTGCTCATCGCCATGAGCCTGGCGGGCCTGATCAACATGGCCATGCTCATTATGGCTGCCACCACCTTCCACGTGCATGGCCTGAGCCATGTCGCCCAGATCGAGGAGGCGTACCGGACGCTGACGCCCCTGCTCGGCAAGGCGTCAAGCTGGATCTTCGCCGTCTCGCTGCTGGCCTCCGGCCTCTCCTCCTCGACGGTCGGGACCATGTCCGGACAGGTCATCATGCAGGGCTTTGTGCATCGCCAGATCCCGGTCTGGTTTCGACGCCTGCTGACCATGCTGCCCTCCATGTTCATTATCGCCTTGGGCTTGAATCCGACGCGCGTACTCGTCTACAGCCAGGTCGTCCTGAGCTTCGGGCTTCCCTTCGCCCTGATTCCTCTGGTACTCTTTACTCGCCAGCGCAAAGTCATGGGCGTTCTGGTCAATCACCGGGTGACGACCGCCCTGGCGGTCCTGGTCACGCTGCTTATCATCTGCCTGAACGTCTATCTGCTCTACCAGCAGATTCCGCTGATTCTGTCCGGCAAAGGAGGCTGACGATGTCGCCTGCGTTTACCCGTCTGCTCGTGCCTCTGGACGGCTCGCGTCTGGCGGAGGCCGTGTTGCCGGCGACCGAGACGCTGGCCGCTCATTTCTCTTCTCAGGTGATCCTGATTCACGTCCTGGAGGAGCGCGCTCCGGCGACGGTTCACGGAGATCGCCACCTGATGGATGCCGGCGAAGCGGACCAGTACCTGCAAACGATCGCCGCGCGCCTGCGGGCGGGCGGCATCCCCGTGGAGACGCACGTTCATGAGGCCCTGGAAGGCGACGTGGCGCGCAGTGTCGTCGAGCACACGGAGGAGTTCGCCCCCGATCTGGTCGTTCTCTGCGCTCACGGCAGCGGCGGGCTGCGGGACTGGCTCTACGGCAATATCGCCCAACAGGTGCTGCAGCGGGGCACGCGCCCGGTGCTGCTGATCCAGCCCAACCGCGACGGCAGCGCGCCGCCGTTTGCGCCCCGCTGCATCCTCGTTCCCCTGGATGGCAAGCACGAGTACGTGCCCGCCGTCTCGGTCGCCGCGATGCTGGCGGGCGTCTTCTCCGCCAGGCTGCATCTCACTCTGGTCGTTCCCACGCTGGGCACCCTGCCGAAAGAGCAGGTCGGAGCGGGCATACTGCTGCCAACCACGATGCGGGCGATCCTCGACCTGGACGAGCAGGAGTCCCAGGCTTATCTGGACCGCATTGCTTCCCAAAGCCGCGCGCAGGGCCTGACGGTGCAGACCGAGGTGATACGAGGCGAGACGGTCCAGGAGCTGCTCCAGTACGCCGAGCGGCTGCCAGCGGACTTGATGGTGATGGCCAGTCACGGCCGGGCCGGCTTGAACGCCTCCCTTACCGGCAGCGTCGCCTCACGGCTCACCGCCCGCGTCTCCTTCCCGATGCTGCTCATTCGCCTCGCAGACAGCTCCGATTCGGAATAACGTGCCGGGTGCTTGCAACCTCTGGCCGTTACGGGGCTTTCCCCAAGTCCTGCCCGCTCCAGGCTTGATATAGATCGGTCTTTTCTTATACAATATAGCGAGATATAGCTACAGGATAGAGTCTGTACATGCCCCTTCGCCATTCTTCCTTTTTCGGCCTCTTTCTCTTCGCCTGCCTGCTGGGAACACGCGCCGCTTATGGCGCGGATACGCCCATCCAGCAGACGAGCCAGGGGTATCAGATCACGTATCCGAAATACAGCGCGCTGGTTTCCAACGACGGCTGCCTGGACAGTCTGCGTGTCGGTGGCAGCGAGTTCCTGGACGCCAATGTCGGCTTTCGGCACGGCAGCTACTTCTACCAGAACGGCCCCCTGAAAACGCCGAACGTCCGCGTGAGCGGTCCGAATGAGATCGTCGCCAGAGGCGACAAAGCCGCCATCACCTACACCTTCACGCCCGAGGGCATGACCTGGACCACCGAGAACGAAACGGATCAGGGAATGGTCTTTTTTCTCATCCTGCCTCCCCAGGCCGGCGGGGCGATCGATCCCAACGGTCAGATCGTCAGGACCCCGGTGGCGCAGAACGAGCCGGAGGTGAGCTTCGTGCGGGACCACAATACGCTGCACGTGCGCGGCAGCGATAAGCTGTGGGGACCCTTCGAGGGAGATACCCAGGTCTGGGAACAGGATATTGCTCCGCACGCGCAGCGAACGATCGCGTTCGATTTCGGCACGGCGACCGAGGCGCAGGTCACGCAGATCGACCGTCTTCGTGCCCCGCAGGTCGTTCCGGTCTCCGACGTGACCCTCCTTTCTCCGCGCGACTATCAGGTCTTTCAGCGGCAGACCCGGCTCAACGGCCATATCCTGATCAGCGGGCGCGTGCGTCCGGAATGCGACCGGGTCGAGGCACGCGTGCAGGGCAAATCGCTGACCGGCAGCCTGCCGGGAAGATGGCGTCCACTCGTCTTGCAGCCGATCACCCAGGCGTTCAGCGAGGATCTGCCGGTAACGGCGGGCGGATGGTATACGGTGGAGGTACGCGCCTTCAAAGGCCGCCAGGTCGTGGGGCAGACGACGGTCGCGCACGTGGGCGTGGGGGAAGTGTTTGTCGGCGCGGGACAGTCCAATTCGACCAATTCGGGCCAGGAGCGTATCCAGGAGACATCGGGCCTAGTCTCTTCCTTCAGCGGAACGACCTGGCAATTAGCCAACGATCCGCAGCCGGGCACGCACGATCGCAGCGGCAGCGGCAGCTTCTGGCCCGCGTTTGGCGACGCGATGGTCGCGCGCTATCACGTGCCGATCGGCGTGGCCGTGACCGGTCATGGCGGTACCAGTGTCAACCAGTGGCAGCCGGACGCGGAGCTTTTCCAGTGGATGATGACCCGCATCTATGAGCTGGGACCCAATGGGTTTCGGGCCGTGCTGTGGCATCAGGGCGAGAGCGACGTCGGCATGGCCTCGGAGGACTACGCGGCGCGCCTGACGACCGTAATCGAGGCGTCCAAGCAGTTGGCCGGCTGGGAGTTTCCCTGGTTCGTGGCGCAGGTCTCGTACATCAACCCGCATCTGGTCTCCTTTCCCACCACCCGCAACGCCCAGAAGCACCTCTGGGAAACAGGAGTGGCCCTGGAAGGCCCGGATACGGACACGCTGACGGGCGATTATCGGGACTTTGGTGGGCAGGGCATCCATTTCAGCCCGAAGGGGCTGCGGGCGCACGGCCAGATGTGGGCCGATAAAGTCAGCGTCTACCTGGACCGTGTCCTCGCGGCCACGGACAAACAGGGCGCCGGCCGCTAGACCCACTATGGATGCAGCCACTTTCTCCCAGGCTCCTTATCGCTGCCGGCTGGATTGGGGCCGGCGCGGCTGCCGGGCGGCGGCAGCGCGTGGTGAGATTCTGGTGATCGTGGATACACTCAGCTTCTCGACGGCCGTAGCGACCGCCATCAACCAGGCCGGCTACATCTATCCCTGCGGGCCGGAGGCAGATGCGGCGGCGCTGGCCGCGCGCATTGGCGGCGTCGCCGCTGTAGGTCGCCGGGACGTGCCGGCTCAGGGCCGATTTTCGCTCTCGCCCCTGACCTACCTGGACATGGAGCCGGGTACGCGGGTGGTATTGGCCTCTCCCAACGGCGGCCTGTGCAGCCGCTACGGCCGCAGCGCCCCCTATCTCTTCGTGGGCGCGCTCGTCAATGCTCAGGCGGTCGCCCGCGCCGTCTCTCGCGTGCTCTCCTCCTCCGGCCTCTGCGTGACCGTTCTGGCCTGCGGCGAGCGGTGGCAGACGCCTTCCGAGGATGGCGCATTGCGCCCGGCGGTCGAAGACTATCTGGGCGCGGGCGCTATTCTTTCCTGCCTGGACCTGAGCCCGTCTCCCGAAGCCAGAGTCTGCGCCGGCGCCTTCCGGCAGGCCGAGCCGGATCTGGAGGAAATCCTCTGGGAGTGCGGCAGCGGCCGGGAACTGCGCAAGAAGGGTTTCGAGGAAGACGTGCGCCACGCCGCCCGATTGAACCTTTACGACAGCGTGCCCGTCATGCGGGGAGAAGGCATCGAGCGGTTGTAAGAGGTATCGGAGGAATGGATGGAGGATTCGGAAGCATCCTGGGAGCAAGAGCGCGCGCGGCTGCGGGAACGCGTGAAGGCCCTTGAGCCGGTCCGAATGCAGTCCCGATCTGCGGGCGCGGAGATTCGTATTGCTCCGGCGACTATCGAGGAGGCAGCTATCGTCCACCGGATCATGCGGGCGGCCTTTGCCGAGTATGCCGGCCGCTTCGACCCGCCTTCGGGCGCCTTCCGGGAGACGGTCGAGGATGTCGTCAAGGCGATGCAGGAAGGCGGCGCCATCCTGGCCTGGGAAGGTTCGGAGGCTGCCGGCACGGCGCGCTTCCGTATCGAGCCGGATCATATGTACGTGGGCCGGGTGGGGGTTCTGCCTTCCTTTCGTGGGCGGGGCATCGGCGCGGCGATAATGGCCTATCTGGAAACCATCGCGCGGGCCATCGCGCGACCGGATATTCGGTTGGGAACGCGCCAGGCACTTTCCGGCAACATTGCCTTCTACCAGCATCACGGATATGAGATCACCGAAATCCGCCAGCATCCTCGCGGCACCGATCAGATCGTCCTTTTCCATAAAAAGCTGTCTGAATGAGTTAAGTCCATTGCTTCTACCCGCAGCAAAGCAGTTTCATACCGGTTTTACTCATTTTGCATGATGCTTTTGTTTTGTGTCCCCGGTGTGTTGGAGCCACCACCGGACAGCGCCGACTTTCTTCGCATCCGACCGCGGACATAGTGGACTTTCGGACCTGATCTTCCATATGCGAAGATTTGACCATACGAGACCGCATCAATATACTGACCATCAGCCGATAACGTCAGCGTTGTCGTCTTGGTAGAAATCCCGTTGCGGATGCCAGGGAGCGCCCTTCGGAAGTGAAACGTTAGGGTATTGCCTAGCTGGGGTACTACTCCCCAATTGTCCCATGAAGGAGGATAACCAAAAGGTCCTGTTGGGTAAATCTTATTTCGGGATGGTAATCGGAAAATACTCTTTACCTGGAAACCGGTTCCCTTGCGCCGAATGATATAGGTTATTTGGCCTGCAACCCATGTGCCTTCAAACGATCTTGACCTTGGCCGTGTTTGTGTCGCGCTGACTTCGGAGGAAAAACAGGTCAGAATGGCGTAAGCGGCACAGGCGAATAGTATCTGCAATCCTATAAGATAGAATGAACGGCCTTTTGTTTGCATACTCATGCGCTCCTGTATCTGTCTTAATCTAGGATTGTAGCACTACTAAGAGCACCTAACAAAACCGGTTAGGTTGCTGTTAGGATTATGGAAGAAGCAGGTATGGCAAAACCACTTCTTCCCGATGAACTCTGGGCACTGATCGAACCGATCCTGCCCCCGCACACTCCCTCCCTCAAAGGAGG
>DASRCN010000092.1:0-50477 GCA_035653075.1 Chthonomonadaceae bacterium
GTGGCCGGCTTGATCGCCTACTGCCACCGACCCAACAAGCCGTCTATTCTCAAAACGGCCGTCCTGAGACTACCGGCTTAACCCGAACTCACGTTATTTAATGCCTTTTTCGTCCTCGTCCGTATCCTTGGGTCTCTTAAAGCCCAGATCTAACTGCTTCGCCACCTGCGCGGTGTGTTGTTCCGATCGCGCCAGCGCCCGTTTCAAGCTTTCGCGGCGATAATATTCAAAGCTCACCGTGCTGGCTGACGCCACCAAGCTGAGAACCGGCAACAGGATGGTAAGCCGGCGCATTGTTGCCGTTTTCATTTTTGCGGCCCCCCCTGCTTGTGCGAAAAGCTGTTCATAAAATCGACGTAGAACTCCTCATGACCGATCTGATGGTAATACCGGTTGGCCTGCCATCCGATCTTCCAGGTCCACAGCATACCGCCCATAATGATCAGGAAGGAGATCAGTAGAGAGATGTTAAACTGACGCTGGACTTTTGGGTCCGGTGGAACACGATTCGAAGCCATAGAATACTTTCCCTCCATGCTGGTGCGCGTACGCGCTTACTCCTTATTTTCGGAAAGTGTAGTGAAAAATTACAGGGTGGCCTGCGCATCGGGACCTTCTCCGGCCGTCTGCAAGGCTTCCTGACGGCTTGACAAACCGCAGGTAAATAGGTAGACTTAACCCGGCAAGCCAGGTAAATAAGGAGTAACAATGAGCGTTCGGAATCGCGCAAGCATGGCAGGATACGGCAACCAGCGGTCCTCAGGGACGCTGTCCTTCATGCGCTGGCTCCTCGGAGTTATCGCTCTGGGCGTCGTCAGTTTTGTCATGGGCTTTTTCGTGATCGCACGGATGATTCCGAGCGGCCCGCAGGCAGATGCAGAAAGCCGCGCAGGAACGCCCGCAGGCGTGACCGATAACCAGAATAACGCCTCCCACGCGGCCACCACGCCGGCCCCACCGCCAAAGCCCCTGCTGGCAGCGCCGTCGCGCCAGTCCGTTTCCAATGCAACCAACGCCGTTCCAGGACCCAGTATCGATCCTGCCGAGGATAACACCGCCCAACAGCCCGGCCAACCGGCGAGCTCTCCGCAGGGCGTGACGCCCTCAGCGCCTCCGGAAAACAGAGATCAGACCGGCGCCGCATCCGCCAGTGCGCCGGCAACGTCCAATACCGACCCGAACGATCCCTCCACCACGCCGCATCACAGGCGTCATCGCCACCACTCCAGGGATCAGGATACCGTGCAGCCACCCACCAACCCGGACGGCGATACGCCCGCCAACAAGCCCGATAATTCTAATCCTCCGACGCAGACCGCTCCGCAAACGACTCCTCCGGCGGAGGGACAACATACCGGAGTGGACGCGCCCACCACGCCCCCTGCCGCCGGTCCCTACCGCGTGCAGTTTGGCGTCTTCTCTACCCGCGAAGCGGCGGAGCAGGAGGCTCAGCACGTCAAAGACAAGGGCTTCCGAGCTTCCGTGCATACGTATACGCAGGACGGGCGCACGCTCTATCGCGTCCAGAACGGTGTTTTCAAAGACCGTGGCCGCGCCGAGACCGCCCGACAGCGCCTCAATGATGCCGGCCTCGACGCCAGCCTCTCCACGCCTTAACCTTACCCCTTTCCCATCGCCATCGTCGCTTGATCCTTCGGAACGGCTCGGCCCCCTCTCCTTGCCAAAGAGTGGGGAGCTTTCCCGCTGTTTAGCCTCCCAATGGAGACTGGGAGGCTTTGCTGTTGCACGGTGCTTCTCTGGAGTGCAGATTAATAGCGTAATAAGCCGGAAAAGATACTGTATAATAGATCATTCGGGCGAGGGAAGAGCCGTGGACACGGCGGGCGGCAGAGCGAGGAAGTAAGACGATGCGATCTGTAAGAACGCGCGTAAAGCAAAGGCCGGTTGGAAGCATGGCAAGGATGGGGCTGCTGGCCCTGGTGCTGGCGGGATCGGGGCTGGCGGCGCTGCCGGCGCTTGCCGCAATCGATCCGCCGGCCGGCGACCCGACCGCGACCGTCACCACGAAGATCGAGCCGGGCTGCGTCCTGGCGATCACGGTCACCGGCGAAAAGCAGTTGAGCAAGCCGTACACGGTAGACCCGGAGGGCAACCTCCATTTCCTCCTGTCGGATGAAAATGGCGGCAACAAGCGCGAATGGACCGTCTCCGTGAAAGATAAGATGACGAGCGAGGCCCGCGCTGCCATTACGGAGAGCCTGAAGACGTATCTGAAATCCCCGGAAGTGCGCGTGGTCATCGCGCAAATGCCCCGGCTGCGGGTAGAAGTCTCCGGCGAAGGCGCCGGCAAAAGCGGGCCCTGCGAGCTGCCGCTGACGGCGCATCTGTGCGACGCCCTGAGCGCCTGCGGTCTGCATCCGGATGCGGACCTGGCGCACGTGCATATCGAGCGCGCCTCTGCCGCCGACCCCAAAGGCAACCCCGCCCCGCCCCAGCAGATCACCGTGGATTTCGCCGCTTTCCAGCGAGGAGACAGCAACGTCGATCCGGCGCTCTTAGCGGGAGATAAGATCACCGTCGATAAGCTGCCCGCGTCGACGCCGCGCGAGCTGAAGTTCGTGAGCGTGCATGGGGAGGTCGTCCGTGAGGGCGCACTGCCGTACAACGCCGGAATGACGGTCAAAGACGCCTTCGATCGCGTGGGGGGCCTCAAGCCTACCGCCGACCCGGAGCAGGTCCATCTGGTGCGCGGCGCGGAGGGCAAAGACTACGATCTCGACGCGAACAAGGTGGAGGCCAACGACCCGGTCCAGAACCTGCCGATGCAGCCCGGCGACGTGCTCATCGTCGGCAAGCGCAGCCAGATTCCCCGCTGCGCCGTTCTCGGACTGGTCGCCGCGCCGGGGGCGTTCGAGCTAAAGCCCAATGAGAAGATCACCGTGAGCCAGGCACTGGAGCGAGTTGGGGGCATGAAAAAAGGCGGGGATAGCCACAAGGCCGCCCTTGTCAAGGGTTATTTGAACAATCTGGTCGGGGATGCCAACGTTACCATAGACCTCGACAAGATCGCCAAGCGCCAACAGCCGGATGTGGAAATGGAGCCGGGTGACGCCCTCATCATCCCGCCCAAACAGCACCGTCCCACCTTCTTCGAGCAGGTCCTGCCGTTCCTCTTCCGGTTTCTGCCGTTCGGGCTATAGCGCCTGTTCTTCTAGCGCCGCTCGATCTTTGAGCGGGAACGGAGGGCAGCAGCCTATTGTACGCAGGCCGTTTGCGGAGAGAGCCCGCTTGATGTTCCTCGATCTTACCTTCTCTCGTAACCACCGGCCTAATTCTCTTCCAGACGGGCGGATAACGTGCGGCGCGCCCGATTGATGCGGGACTTGACCGTGCCCATCGAAAGGCCTGTCTCCCTGGCAATCTCTTCGTAGGAGCGTCCCTGCATAAACATCTGCAGGGCCTGGCGCTGGTAGGCGGGAAGGTAGCGGATGCTCTCCTGAAGTCTTCGGGCCGTCTCCTTTTGCACGCAGAGGCTTTCCGGGTTGGCGGAGCGGTCGGCGATCTCCCAGCTTTCCCCCTCCGGCTTTTGAGGGCTGCGGGGCGCATCCTGGCTAAGATGGCTACGTTGGCGGTCGCGAACACAGACATCGATATAAGCGTGGTAAACGATCTTAAGCAGCCAGAAGCGGAAAGGAGAGCGGCCATTCTCGAACCGATGCAGGTTTTGATAGAGCCGTACAAACACCAGGGTGGCGATGTCGCCGGCATCGGCGGTATTGCCGGCGAGAGAGTAGGCGTAGGCAAAGATGAGGTTTTCGTAGCTATGAATGAGCCGGTTCCAGGCGGCAGGGTCTCCGGCTTTGCAGCAATCGATCAGATGCAGCAGTTGCGGGGAATCGGGCGCCGGCGCCCGGTGAGTTATGCCCCGTACAGGCTCCTGAAGCCGGCTCTGCGGGATGCGTGTCTGGGCTTGCTGGCGCTCCTGGCGGCGGCGCTGAACCAGTTTACAGGATTCCGCGGCCGCCTGACATGTCTGCCAGGCCGTCTGATGCAGGGAATCGCTCGTCTGGCAAAGCGCGTAGGCGCGCTCAATCAATAGCGCGCTCTGCAAACGCGCGCCGTGCGCCTGTCGGCAAACGACGTCCCTACGAGTGGACAGAAAGGGCATCATGACCTTTTCCCTTCTTCCGAACTTTCCGCAGTCCGGAGGACACATGCGATTTACGCTGCAGCTCTTAATGGATGGCGATAGTAGGGCAGGCGCATCGTATGGGAAGAGCCAGGCAGAGGCACGCTCCTGACATCAATGGAGAAATGCACGCACGGCTTCTCTTGCATGACGGACCTCTTCCTTACCAAAGCTACGAGGGGTCAGTCCAAACGTCAGCGAGGCGAAGACAAATCGCGGACAGAGGCAGGCAAACGGCAGCGTGGATGGAAAATGGGCGTCATGGCTGTTCCCTTCCTAAGCGGTTCCGAGCAATCCATTGTAGCAACATAGAAAGTTTCTGTCAAGCAAAGAAGCATTCCCTTTCTCCCGTGCTTGACCGAAGGGCGGAAATACGGTACACTTTTTGTGTCCGGCGCCGATTCGATGGCGTACCGGACACAACTTTCAGGAACTTTTATCCGTGAATTCGCGCCTACCAGAATGGCTGAAAAAGCGCGTTCCCAGTCCGGAGACCGTGCAGATGGTCGATGGCATGATGCGCCAGGCCAAACTGCATACCGTCTGTGAGAGTGCCCGCTGCCCGAATCTGGGAGAATGCTGGTCCAAGCGGACCGCCACCTTCATGATCCTGGGCGACATCTGCACGCGCAACTGCGGCTTCTGCGCCATCCAGGTCGGCAGACCCCTCGAAGTGGATGGGGACGAGCCTCGCCGCGTGGCCGAGACCGCCAGGGCGATGAGCCTCAAGCACGTCGTGGTCACTTCGGTGGCCCGCGACGAGCTGCCCGACGAAGGCTCCGGCCACTTTGCCGCCACCATCCACGCCCTGCGGGAAGCGATCCCCGGCGTCATCGTCGAGGTGCTTACTCCGGACTTCAAGGGCAAGCGCTGGTGCATTCGCCGCGTCGTCGAAGCGCGCCCGGACATCTACAACCATAACATCGAGACCGTCCGGCGTCTGTCGCCTACCGTGCGTCCGCAGGCCCGATACGAGCGCACGCTGGACGTGCTGAACGCCGTCAAGAATATGGATCCCGCCATCCATACCAAGTCGGGCATCATGCTCGGCCTGGGCGAGACTCACGAAGAAGTCCTCGAAACCCTGCGCGATCTGCGGCAGGTGGGCGTCAGCGCCGTCACCATTGGCCAGTATCTGCGGCCGACCACCACACATCATCTGCCGGTTGTGGAGTACGTCCATCCGGACTGCTTCCGGGAGTACGAGCGGATCGGAGAAGAGATGGGCTTTATCTTCGTAGCTTCCGGGCCGTTCGTGCGCTCTTCCTACAACGCCCAGGCGTTTTCGGAGAAACTGATGGCGGAGCGGCTGCAAGCAGTTGTTAGTTTCTAGTTGCTAGTTAAAACCCTGTCTCTCCCCTCTCCTTCGTAAGGAGAGGGGTCGGGGGTGAGGTTTAACTAGGAACTAACATCTAGCAACTCATCTCTCTCTGGCGCGATCTACGCGAACGTAGCCCCCGACGGTTGCGGTTCCGCGCCCTATTCGGCTAGCGCCATGCGTCAATTGCGATTCGGCATCAACCTCGTCGTTCTGCTGATCCCGCTGCTTATCCTCGGCATCGGCGCCTCCCTGCTCGTGCGGCACGTCTTCGCCTACCTCAACTCCGGCGCGCGTCTTGCCGGGGTCGTCTCCCGCGAGGCGACGATCTCGCTCGGCCATGAAGTGCGTGTGGCCGACGTCAAGATCACCGGCAACCTCTGGAGTCTGTCCGCCAACAACGAGATCCTGCTCAAGGACGTTGCCGTCGCCGAAGGAAAGACCTTCGCCAGCGGCACCTTTGTCCGCGCCGATGAGGTGGACGTCTGGTATAATCTGCGCCAGCTCTTGCTGACCAACGACGTTCATGTCTCTCTGATGAACGCCGTGCGCATCATTCGCCCGCAGCTTGCCATCGCCCGCAACCCGCAGGGGCAGTGGAACTTTACTTCGTTCCTCAAGAAAGCCGGGCCGTCCGGGCGCCCGTTCGTCGATAAGCTCACGGTCCTCAATGGCACGGTCTATTATTCCGACCAGGCCTTCCCCCATCCCGCCGGCGTGCCCGCGCGGCCCCTCTCCACCCGCATCGACCGGTTCTCCGGCGTCCTGCTCATGCGCCCGGACAAAAGCGACGCCTTCGATTTCGCTGGCGTGGGGCAGCCCGGCATCGTGCGCGACTTCCACGCCGCCGGGGTCCTCAATCCTAAGCCGTTCTGGGTGGATGTGCGCCTGGCCGCCAACGGCGCCTCCCTGCCTTTCGGCAGCCGGCGCTTCGTGTCTCCCGCCCTCGCACAGGTGCAGACGGGCCTGGCGAACCTCGACGCCAGTTTCCTCTATACGCCTCAGCCCGGCACGCCCATCGAGCGGATCGATCTGAAGGCGCTGACCGGCCACGGCAGCCTGCAGGTGTTCGACCTGTCTGGAATCAGCCCGCAGTTGGAGGGGCCGGTGGAGGGCGTCAACGGTACGGTGGACTTCACCACCGACTCGGCTCTGCTGCACATCGCCGGGAACTATCTGGGCAGCGGCGTCCGCCTGGATGGCTCGATCCTGGGGCTGCCACACTCCCTGGCCGCCCTAAAGAGCAGCCGGCAAAATGTCGCCACGGCGCCGGTCCTCGCGCTGGATGGGGCGGCGAACAACGTGGACTTCGCCCGGCTGGTCCGCTCGCTGCACCTCGCGCAGCATCTCAAGCGGTTCTCCCCAACAGCCGTCGAACAGTTGTCGCGCATCCAGGGGCGTGGCAACGCCACCTTCCGGCTGGCAGGCTCCTATGCGGACCCGACCGGCACCCTCACGGCCCATCTCAGCAGCTTCGCGTATGATAACTACCGGATGCAGAACGTGGATGTGTCGGCGCTGCTGGCCGACCGGGTCATCAACGCGGACGTGAAGGGAGCCTATGCCGGCGGCCACATCGCCGCGCGGGCGGAGATCGCCGCCGACACGAACGGCGCCTTCCGAATCGAAGCGCACGGACGGGGGCTGGACCTCCGTAAAGTGGGACTGCCGCTCAAGGAGCCGGTCTCCGGCATGGGCCAACTGGATTTGGCGATGCAGGGCCGCCGTGGCAGAACGCCCGACATCAGCGCCCAGGCCCAGCTTTTCCATGTTAAGGTCGCCAGGCAGACGCTCGATTCTGTCTATGCCCGCGCCCAATCGACGGGCCGCAATCTGGTCGTGAGCGCGCTGCGCGTCGAAGACCCCAAGGGATTCGCCCAGGCCAGCGGCAACGTGAATCTGGCCTCGCGCGCCCTCAGCATGAATGTCTCCGCCGAAGAGCTGGACCTGAGCGCGCTCCTGTCCACCTTGCATACGAACACGCTCAAGAACCCCACCCTGCAGAACATCCTGCCCGCCACCGGCGTCGCCTACCTCAACGGCAAGATCGACGGGACGATGAGCCATCCGGTGGCGCATGGGCACGTGACGGCTTTTGCGCTGCAGGCCAAAGGCGGCGGCTCGTATGCCCTCGCCACGGATTTCGATGCCTCGCGGGATGCGGTCACCCTGCGCAACGGGCGCGCACGGCGCTATCTCGGCCAGGTGCTCTTCGCAGGAACGGTCCTGCATCCGTTGACGCATCAGCCGGACCTGCACGTCAGCCTGCAGGTGCAGAATCTGGACGTGGCGGACTTGGCGCATCTGGCCGGCATAGACACCTCCAAGACACCTATCTCCGGGGAAATCTCCTCCGAGCCGATCCTGGTGGTGGGGACGCCGTCCACCTTCCGCATCGCGCACCCGTTCACGCTCACCCTGCAGAACGCTACCGCCGACGGCCTGCCTATCACCCATGCCCACGCCGAGGCCGCGTACGGGCCGAACGGCATCGATATCCGGCAGGCGAGCGCAGACGTGGCGGAGGGTACGATCTCGCTGTCCGGCATGGTCAATCGGGACAAGCATCTGGCGCTTAACGTCCGGGGAGACAACCTGAACCTCGGCGCGCTGACCGCCGTTCTGCCCGAAGAGAACGCGCCCGTCGTGGGCGGCCATCTCACTTTCGCCGGCCACTTCGCCGGCACGCTCTCTGACCCGACGGCGCAACTGCAGACGATCACGGGAACCGATCTGACCTACAACGCCTTTTCCCTCGGCACGCTGCAGGGTCAGGCGGCCTACGCGAACAAGCGCGCCGTGTTACAAAATGTGACCCTGGTCGACAGGACCGCCGCCGGACCGACGGGCGGGCGTATCACCATCCCTGACCTGATGCTCGACACCGCCACGAAGCGGGTCGCCACGGCCGCCGGTCAGCCCATCCAGGTCAGCGCCATGCCGGTCTCGCGCCTGCACGATCTGTTTGTAAGCACGCCTTTCGCCAACACGACCGGTGGCCAGCAGGCATCCCGCTATCTCAGCCGCGTCAGCGGCGCCGTCTCCGCGACCATTGCCGTCTCCGGCACCGTCTCGGACCCGCTGGCGAGCGTCGCCTGGAGCACGCAGGACCTGGCCATCGACACGCAGCACATCACGGCGCTGACCGGCAGCGCCCGGGTGAACAAAGAAGAGGCCGTCGTCCCCTCGCTGCATATCGAGACGGCGGCGCCCACCGGCCAGCCCGGCGGCGCGGTCATCGATGCGCACGGCGACATCCACTATCGGGGCAGCCTCTCCGCGGAGGCCGATGCCTACAACGTGGACCTGGCCCTGCTGCAGACCCTGACACAGGGCGCGCTGAACCCGGACTATAAGGTCGTAGGCACGGCCACCTATCTAGGCGTGATCGCCAGCGGCAAATCGACCTCGCCCGATCTCGACGTCTCGCTGAACCTGCGCAATGTCGGCCTCCAGAACATCAAGAGCCACTCCAGCATCGCCATCGACAGCATAGACGTGTCCCACGCCACGGTCCAGGAAGGCTGCATCCAGGCCGACGACGTCGAGCTGGCCAAGAATGTGTCGCAGACGGTCCTGCCGGAAAGCACGGTGGTGACGACGAAAACGGCCGCGCCGCCGCCGAAATTGACGCCGAGCGTGAGCGTGCAGCACTACACGGCGCGGGCACGAGGCACTATCGGTTTTACCTGGAAGCCGCCCTTCGTTCCCGCCGATGCGCCCCTGGACCTGCAGCTCGACGTGCCCAAGCAGGATATCGGGATCGTCTCCGCTTTTGCGCCGATTCCCCTGGACGGGACCACCGGCACGCTGGCCGCCACCGCGCGGGTGGCCGGCACCCGCGCCGATCCGCAGCTCTCCGGCACGCTCGCCCTGCAGGCGTCCCGCTTCCGCGTCGCCGGCGCGCAGACCGGCCTGCGCGACATCAACGGGACATTTGCCTTCGAAGGCGACCATATCACCGCCAACATGACCGCCTGGGTCCACGTCTTCGCGCCGGGCACGCAACTGACCAGCAAGACGGACTCGCAGCTTACCCTGACCGGCAGCTTGCCGCTGGGCCTGACGCGCGAGCAGCACGCCGCCGCCACAGGTCTGCGCCTGACGGACGGCAGCCTCTATTTCGAGGAGGCGCGCCTGCCGGAGATCAACTCCGGACGGGTGCGCGGCACCGCCGCAGTCAACCTGGCGCTGACCGGCTCCCTGCTGCGCCCGACCATGGGCGGCACGGTCAATATCCACGATGCCAACCTGGTCATTCCCACCAGCTTCGGAGCGGCCGGCACGGGAGCCTTCGCGTTTCCGATCGCCACGGCTTTCGACCTTCACGTGACGGTGGGCAACAACGTGAGTCTGTCCGGGCCGTTCCTCAACGTGCGCGCCAACGGCTACGTGGATCTGACGGGGCGATGGTCCGAGAGCACGCTGCCGCGCCTGCAGGGCCGGATGGCCCTGCTTTCCGGATATTTCTCGCTGCCGACCGTTCCTCGGTTTACGCTCCTGCCGCCGGGCGACATCACCGTGGCCTTCCCGGTTTATACCGAAGGGCCTGCCGCCCCGCCGACGCTGGCGCTCAACGTGGACCTGCGCGCCCGCACCAACATGACGGCCCGCTCGATGTATGGGGTGATGAAACGCTATGAGGTGACGGTCGCCGTCCACGGACCGATCATGGGTGGCCTAACGGAGCCGGCCAGCGGCCAGTCACGCCTGCAGGTGAGCTTTTCCACCAATCCGCCGGACATGGCCGCCACCCAGCAGGAGTTGGCCCTCCGGATCGCCGGCATCGTGGGCACCACCGGCGCTCTGAGCCAATTCGGCAGCAATCCCGGCCAGGCCCTGGCCGCCGAGCTGACCAATGTATTCACCAGTTCCGTCCTGCCCAACCTGTTCACGGGCCTCGCGCAGGCTACCGGCTTCGAGCAGATCTCCCTTAACTACGATCCGGTCCAGCAGCTCTCCCTCACGCTCAGCCGGCGGCTGTTCGGACCGTTCTACGTCAGCTACACACGCAGCCTGAGCGCTGTTCAGAACTACTACGATCTCAAGCTCAGCCTGCGATTTAAAAACAATTATCAGTTGTCCTGGGAGTCGGTGTACGAATCGTACCAGCCTCCCACGCAGCAGATCCTGCTGGAAGGCGTCTGGAAGTTCTAAGAGACCTCACCCCCTCCAATCGCCATCGGTGGCGGGGTAACGGCCCCGCACCCCTCCCCTCTCCTTCGTAAGCAGAGGGGGAGATCGAGCGGCAATATCGGCCTGCTGTACAGGAGTTAAAGAGAATCGTGCTCCGGTATTGACCAGGCGTAAGACTGTCTGCTATACTCAGGCCGGGATTCGGGTTTCGTGATTCGGGGCTTGCGGCTAAAAAAGCGCCGTTACCAGCCTCGAACTCCGGTGTAACAATCCGACCCGGCAAGCGTCCTAATTATTAACAGAGCCACCGCAGCCGCATCCAGGACGGGGCAGAGGCGCTCTGGGAGAGACGAGATGTCGCCAGGCCCGGCGCAGCAAGCCGAAGCAGCCGCCTTCTTCGGAAATGCGCTCCTCAATCCGACGACCTGCCCGAAAGATCGGCCGGCGCCCCCGGAGCCCGCTGCGGAAGCGGCGCGGAGCCAGGCGTCCGGCGTCCACGCCGTCTCCCCGGATGTCGTCGCCCGGCCGGTCGCGTCCGTCCAGGCCGAAGATGCCGACCGCGCGCTGGAGTTCGACGCGCTGGTCGCCAAATACGAAAAGAAGATCTTTAACGTCATCTACCGGTTTCTCGGCGATTATGAGGAAGCGACCGATCTGACTCAAGAGACCTTCCTCAGCGCCTACCGCCATTATGACCGCTTCCGAGGGGAAGCCAAAGTCTTCACCTGGCTCTACCAGATCGCGCGCAATCTGTGCATCAACCGCATTCGCCAGCGAGACAGGCAGCGTGTCCTGCGCGTCGAATCGCTGGATCAGCCGCGCGAGCCCCATCCGGACGGCGGCGGCGCGCGCGAGATCGCCGACTGGAGCGCCGCGCCGCAGAATGTCCTGGAAGGCAAAGAGCTGCGCCAGCGGATCCTGGCCGCCATCGAGACCCTTCCATCGGAATACAAAGAGGTCATCCTGCTCCGGGAGTTTCACGATCTGTCCTATAACGAGATCGTAGCGACCACCGGCCTGACATTGGAAAACGTCAAGACGCGTTTGTCTCGGGCGCGCGCCATGTTGCGGCGCAAGCTGGAACCCTACTATCGGTTTTAATCAAGACCTTGCCCCTTCCGCCTGTTCGATCCGATTCTAACCCCCTTCAGGGAGGTACTGACGACCGCATGAAGTATCCACTCCGCAGGAAGCGAAGGACCCCGCGCGTCACGCCGCTCCTGCTTGCGACCAGCATGCCCGCTGCCGGGCTGAGCCTCTTCGCCTTCGTGTCCGGACCGGCTATCGCCCAGACGACGGACAAGAAAGCGGACGCCGCCGTCCCGGCCCCACAGGCGGCCCCCCCCGCCAAACCGACCGATCCGAACGCGCCGCAGACCAAGCCGGCCCAAACGCCTCCGCCGACGACAACACCCCCGAATCCTGCCTACAACGGCCCCCGGATCGGAGAGATCATCGTCACTGGTAATAAGACCCTCTCTTCCGCCTATATCATTGCCGCCAGCGGCCACAAAGTCGGCGATCCCTGTACCGACCAGACGCTGAGCGAGATGCAGACCAACCTGGTCCGTACCGGCTACTTCGGCGAGCACAGCACGGACGTGGCGAGCGCGGTACGCGTCCATTCCGAGGAATACAATCCTCCCAACGGGCAGTGCAAGGTCATCATCGAGGTCGATGAGAACGATACCATCCGCTCTGTCAATATTACCGGCTCCGGCCCCATCAAGCCCGAAGAGATCCAGAAGCTGCTGCACGTCAATCTGCAGACCGGAACGGTCTATAACGAAGAGCAGTTCGCGCGGGATTTCCAGGATATTCAAGACCTCTATCGGCGACAGGGATATATTGTCATTCCGGCCCAGGACGCAGGGCCGGACCCCAAAAATCCCAGCGTGCTTAACGTCGATCTGATCGTCGCGCGCGTTTCCGAGATCAAGATCACCGGCAACCATAAGACCAAAACGAAGGTCATCCTGCGCGAGATGCGCACGAAGACGGGAGACTACTACAACGAGAACACGCTCAATAAAGATGTGCTGCGCCTCTACAACATGGACATCTTCGACGACGTCGTGCCGCAGGAACGCACGGTGGGACCGGGCCAGATCAGCATCACGATCAGCGTGGTCGAAAAGCGGACCGGCACTTTTAATGTGGGCGTCGGCTACAGCGAGCGTGAATCGCTGATCGGCTTCGCCGAGCTTTCCGATACCAACTTCCGAGGTATGGGGGAGCAGCTCAGCCTGCGATGGAATCAAAGCGTGCTCATCAGCAAACCGGATGTCGAGCTCTCGTTTACGGAGCCGTGGCTCGATAGCCATCAGACCGCGCTGAACGTGCAGCTCTACAATCGCATTGTCTACCGTTTCGCCAATACCATCTCCAATGCGCTGCCCGTCACTGTCACGGGCACGACCGCAAGCCAGTACTACGAGCAGCGCCTGGGCAGCACGATCACCGTCAGCCGGCCGTTCGCCAACGTGTTCCGCGGCGCCCTTTCGCTGCGCGCCGAGAACGTGCGCAGCAATTCGCTGGACCTGTCGCCCCGCAACGCCATTATCGTGCAGAACGGCCCGATCGAATCGGTGTCCGGCTCGCTCATCCACAACACCCGCGATCTCGACCTGGACCCGGTCTCCGGTGGCTTCCACGTCGCCAGCATGGAGATCGGACACGCCAACCTGAGACCGGCCGTTCCCTTTGTCTTCGGCGGCGTCTTCGGCAACATCAACTTCATCAAGAACACTCTGGAGGCACGCCAGTACTATAGCTTGCAGGGGCCACGCCCGCGCAACAAGCCGGACGAGGATAAGCGCTCTGTCGCCCTGCGGCTGATGCTAGGAGGCATCGGAGGGCAGGTGCCCTTCTCCGAACAGTATTTCCTCGGCGGTGCCGAGAGCCTGCGCGGCTACCGGGACGACCGATTCTGGGGCAAGTATATGATCCTCGGGTCCATCGAGTATCGTCATCCGCTGGCCCGCAAGCTCAAAGGCGTCCTGTTCCTGGATGTTGGCGACGCCTGGGGCGGCCCCTATCAGTACGTGCAGATCTCTGGCTTCCAGCAGGGTCCGTTCCATCCGCATATCGGCATCGGACCCGGCATTCGCGTCACCACGCCGCTGGGTCCCGTTCGCCTGGACTTCGGCTTCGGCGATGAGGGATCGCGTATCCACTTCAGCGTCGGCAACGTGTTCTAGCCCACCCTGGGTCGCCTTGCCAGCGTCCCTTCGATCTGTTATAATATTGGCGGCTTTACCGCCGGAAAGGAAGATGTAACCGAATGTCGGAACCCACACGGAGCCTTCGCGCCATTGTGCTGGCAGCCATCGTGCTGTGCATCGTGGCCTCGCTGGTCGGAGCGAAGGCAGATCAGGACAAAGGCGCGCCTACCGGCCTTAAAGTGGCCAGCGTGGACGTGAGCCGGCTTCTGACCGAATACAAATATGCCGTCAATACCACCAACGACCTTCAGAAGAAGAACGACGAGCTCGAATTGAAGCTGCGCACGATCCAGCAGAACTTCCTGCTGCCGGAAGCGGATCAGAATACGCTGGCCGATCTGACCGTCCAGCAAAACAGCCCCAACGGACTGACCCCGGCGCAGAAGCAGACCCTGACAAAACTGCAAACCGACAGCAAAGCCCTGATGGATCAGTATTCGGCGCTGCAGCAGAAGCAGGTCGGCCAGCTCACTCAGCAGGACAAGGACAATCTGCAGGACTTCACCAAGCGCGCCAGCGATACCGATTCGCGCCTGCGCGCCATGGAGCAGCAGGGCAAGGGCGACCTGGACAAGCAGTTGCAGACGGCCCAAAACAAGGCGGTCACCGATATTCATGACGCGGTCGCCCGGGTCGCCAAGGAGAAAGGGTTCAGCCTGGTCCTGCGCAGTGACGTGGCCTTCTATGCCGATAACGACATTACGGACGCCGTCCTTACGCAGCTCAACAAGTAACAGTTGTTAGTTTTCAGTTGTCAGTTGGAAACCAGATTTTTCTGACAACTGGCAACTAGCAACTGACAACTGTCTTCCTGCGCGGAGGTGAGAGGTGCCAGCAAGGCTCCATGGCGGGGCGTGGGCGCGTCGCGCGCTGCGCCTCGCCTTTCTCTTTATCGCCTGGATCCTGGTGGCGGGTTGCCGGCAGGCGCCCACGCTGCTGCCGGCCCGGCACTACGTCCGCCTGAACGCCCTCCTGCCGCTGCACCCAGACTGGGCGCAGATCGTTTCGCTCCAGCGTGAGGAGGCCGCATTCGCCACGGCTCCGGCGCAAGCCGCGCGCCTGCAGTGGGCCGCGGGGCCGCTGCCCGGCCCTTTCACTCCTCCCAAGACGCTTCCGCTCAACCTGATCCGCGAACGGCAAGCGCGACTGCGGGAAGATACCGATCGCTATATCGCCCAATTGGGAACCTACCTGCACGGCCGTAATGAGGCCCAGATCGCGCGCGAGGAGCGAGCCGGGCAGAAACAGGTGGAGGCGCAGGTCGCGCAGGAGGCCGCCGCACGCGAGGAGCAGTTGCACGCGGAGAACGCGCTCAAGGCCGCTGCCATTGAGCGCCGGATCGGCCGGCTGGGCTTCCGTGACGTGGCCCTGCGGGCGCAGATGCGAGTCCTTACCGACCGTCCGCTGGTCGATGCGCGGCAGCAGGAGCAGCAGGTGCATAACCAGATCGACAGCCTGACCGCGCAGCGGGAGGCGCTCCTGACGGCCGACGTGCATTCCCAGGTGGCCCGTGAGATGCAGCCCCGGCGAGAGCAGCTCCGGGCCGATCTGCGCGCCCGGATGCAGAAGCAGCTAGACGTGTTGAATACCGGCATGACTGAGCGGATGCAACGGGTGAAAGCGCGCCTGGAAGCCCTGGCCCGGTCCGTCCCATCAGAGAGCAATATCGCCCCGCCGACCGGAAAGGCGCCCCTCGCGCCTCTCACGGTGACTACCTGGTCGTCGACGGCAGGCGCGGTGCAAACGGCGCAGGCGCAGGTCGGGACAGCCCTGGCGCAGAAGCGCGCCGACTGGCAGGCCCAGCAGGCGCGGCTGATGGCCGTCATCACCAAAGATACGCAGGAAGCCGTCGCGCAGATCGCGCGCCGGCAGGGATGGACGCTGGTGCCGCAGGGCAGTCCACGCGCCACCGACGCCACCGATTCCGTCGCCCAGGCCCTGCGCGCCCAGTGGCGGCAAGGACCCTCTCTGTGACCGATCTCTCCCCAAGACCCGCCTTCTTGCAATGGACGCTTTCGGAGATCGCCGCCCTCGTAGGGGGAACGATCCAGGGAGAAAGGGAAGGGACCATCACCGGCGTAGCCAGTGTGGAGGAGGCGGAGCCGGGAGACCTCGTCTTCGCCGAATCTGCCCGCTTCCTGGCCGCCGCGCTCTCCTCCCGCGCCACCGCCATTCTGACCACCCCTGAGACCGCTGCCGCCTTTCCTGACCTGGCCCGACCACTCCTCCTCGTCGCCGATCCCCGCGCCGCCTTCGTGCGGGTCCTGGAAGCCTTCGCGCCCTCGATGAACGCGGCGCCGGGCATCCATCCTTCCGCGCATATCGGCACGGACGTCCGCCTCGGCGCGGAGATCCATATCGGCGCGGACGTCACGGTGGGAGATGACGTTATCCTCGGCGACCGGGTACACTTGTTACCGGGTACACGCATTGGCGATGGCTGCGAGATCGGCGACGAGACGATCCTCTTTCCGAACGTGGTGCTCTATCCGCGCGTTCGGATCGGGAAGCGCTGCCGGCTGCACGCGGGCTGCGTGATCGGCGCGGACGGCTTCGGATATATCCCGGTCGGCATGGCCTTGAAGAAAGTGCCCCATCTGGGAACGGTAGAGATCGGCGACGACGTCGAGATGGGCGCCAACTGCTGCGTCGACCGCGCGAAGACCGGCGCGACCGTCGTCGGACCCGGCACCAAGCTGGACAATCTGGTCCACGTCGGCCATAACGCGCGCGTGGGCGCCTCCTGCCTGCTCATTGCCCAGGTCGGCATCGCCGGCAGCGCCACCCTCGGCAACGGCGTTATCCTGGCGGGCCAGTCCGGGGTCGTCGATCATGTCACGCTGGGAGATGGCGTGCGCGTCGCCGCGCAGTCCGGCGTGATCGGCAATGTTCCCGCGGGACAGACGGTGACCGGCTTTCCGGCGCGACCGCATGCTAAAAAGATGCGCGAATATGCGGCGGCGGCCGAGCTTCCGGAGGCGCTGAAGAGGCTCCGCGCGCTGGAGAAGCGGCTGGCCGAATTGGAAGCCCGGCAGGATAAAGAATAGAGAAGGGATGCAGAGCGGATCGTTGGAGCAACAGACACTGAGCGGATTGTTCACTCTAGAAGGAGCCGGCATCCATTCCGGCAAGTGGGGACGGGTGACCGTGCATCCTGCCGAGCCGGATACCGGACGCGTTTTTCGGGTCGGACCGGTCTCCATTCCGGCGCATGTCTCCTCTGTCATCGATACGGAGCGCTGCACGACTCTGGGTGCGGAGGGAGCGCGCGTCAGCACCGTCGAGCACCTGCTTTCTGCCCTGCACGGCTGCGGAATCGATAACGCGATCATCGAGGTGAGCGGGCCGGAAATCCCGATCCTGGATGGAAGCGCGCGGCCATTCGTCGAAGCCATTCTGGCCGCCGGTATCTGCAGCCAGGGACGCCTGCCGCGCCGGCTGCGGCTGCACGAGCCGGTGGAAATCGGCGAAGGTGGGAGCCTTCTCACCGCCGCGCAGGCGGACGGCTGTACGCTCGAAGTGACCACCACCTTTGATGGCTGGCCGGAGGGAAACGCCACTCTGCGCGCACGCCTGGATTCGGAAGACACCGCGCGCTATGGCGCCGAGATCGCTCCCGCGCGCACGTTTGCCTTTCGCCAGGAGGTGGAGGCGCTGCTGGCAGCGGGACTGGCACAGGGCGGCTCCCTGGAGAACGCGCTGATCATCACGCCCCCGGACGGCTTCTCGACCCCTCTGCGCCTGCCTTCCGAATGGTGCGCGCACAAGCTTCTGGACCTGATCGGCGACCTGGCGTTGCTCGATGCCCGCCTGGACATGAAATTGACCGCCGTGCGACCGGGGCATCGGATCAATGTCCGCTTCGCTCAGACGCTGCTGCAAAGTGGGCAGATACAAAAGGAATAAGGAGAACACATGGACCCTACCCTGGACGTAGAGGCGATCCGGACACTGCTGCCCCATCGCTTTCCCATGCTGCTGGTGGATCGCATCCTGGAGCTGCAGCCGGGGAAGCATGTGATCGGCTTGAAGAACGTCAGCATCAACGAGCCGTATTTTACCGGGCATTTTCCCGGCCAGGCGGTCATGCCCGGCGTCCTCATCATCGAGGTCATGGCTCAGGTCGCCGCGCTAATGCTGCTGGCCCAGCCCCGGCAGGAGGGCAAGATCGCCTACCTGGCGGAGGTCGAAGGCGTCAAATTCCGCCGGCCGGTGATACCGGGGGACACGATCATTGCGGAGGCGAGCGTCAAATGGATGCGCGGCCCCTTCGGCATGGTGAAGATGAAGTGCCGCGTGGATGGTGCTATCGTCGCGGAGGGAGAGCTTAAGTTCAAGCTGCAATCGACGGTCACCCAAGAAGAGCTGCATGAGAAAATCGAGCATATCCGCCAGTCCAGCAACGGCAAAGGCCGCAACAGCGCCACAGGAGGTCAACGGGATGCCAGGTCCACCCATCGTGACGAACAGGACAGCGCAGAAGCGCAAGGAAGCGACGGCCATGGCGGTCATGCCTGATTGGAGTTCGGAACAGGCGAAGATCCACCCGACGGCCGTCATCGATCCGACCGCGGAGATTGAGCCGGGCGCGGAGATCGGACCGTACTGCATTGTCGGCAAGGAGAGCCGCATCGGCGCGGGCACCGTCCTGCACGCGCACGTGGTCGTCGAGCAGAACACCACGATCGGGCGCGACTGCCAGATCTTTACGGGCACCATTCTGGGCGGACCGCCGCAGGATCTCAAATATAAAGGCGAAAAGAGTTATGTGATCATCGGCAATGGCAACATTATCCGCGAATGCGTTACCATCCACCGCTCCACCGGCGAAGGCAGTGTCACCCGGCTCGGCGACGAGAATATGATCATGGCCTATGCGCATATCGGGCATAACTGTCTGATCGGCAGCCACATTACCATCGCCTCGTACGTGGGCATTAGCGGCCACGTCACCATCGAAGACTACGCCAACTTCGGCGGAATCTGCGGCGTCCACCAGCACTGCCGGATCGGCACGCTGGCCATGGTCGGGGGAATGTCCGGCGTCTCCCAGGACGTTCCTCCGTATATGCTGTCGCGGGGCATTCCGGCCAGGGTCTTCGACGTGAACGTGCGCGGCCTGCGCCGCGCGGGCGTAAGCGCCAAGGTGCGCAGCGATCTGCGCCAGGCGTACAAGCTGCTCTATCGGTCGGATCTGAATGGAACTCAGGCGCTGGAAGCCATCGAGGAAGAGATCGAGATGAGCCCGGAGCTCAACCATCTCTTAGAGTTCATCCGGGGCACCCGCAACGGTTATGGTGGGCGTGGGAACAACCCACCGCCCCTCTAAAAACTTTCAAAATGAACATCGCTGTTTTCTCCGGGGAGCTGTCCGGGGATCTGATCGGTGGGGCGCTGGCGCGGGAGCTGCGCCGGCTGGCGCCGGAGGCCGTCTTATGGGGGCTGGGCAGCCAGTCGATGCGAGACGCCGGGGTCGAGCTGCTGGCCGACAGCGCGGCGTGGGGCGCCATCGGCGTCACGGAAGCGGTCTCTAAAATCCCCGTCCTGCTGCTGCGAATCGCCCCGCTGGTGCGGAAGGCTCTCATGGAGCGGCGGCCGGACGTGGTCGTCCTGATCGATTTTGGCGCTTTCAACGTTCGAGTAGCGCGCCATTGTAAGCAGTTGGGCCTCAAGGTCTGTTACTACTTTCCGCCCAGCTCCTGGCGCCGGACCGGGACCACCGGGGCCGAGCTGGCGCGCATCACCGATCTGCTGGCCACACCGTTTCCCTGGTCTGCAGAGCGCTTTCGTTCTCTGGGCGCCAACGCCGTCTGCGTGGGCCACCCGCTGCTGGAGCGCGTGCATCCGCAGATGTCCCGCGCCGAGTTCGCCAGGCGGTTCGGCATAGATGCCAACCAGCCCATCCTCGGCCTGCTGCCCGGCAGCCGCCACCATGAGATCCGGCACCTGATGCCCGTACTCCTGGGAGCAGCGCGGCAGATCTACCGGGAGGTCCCCACGGCGCAGTTCGTCATCGGCCTGGCGCCTTCCATTCCCATGGAGGAGATGCGCCGCTTCCTCACACAGCAGGCCGATGCGGCCGGCAAGCTGACCCACCTCTGGCATGAGATCGTGCAGGAAGCCGAGACCAGGGTGATCCAGCCCGTCGCGCGGACCGCCGGCACGCTTTCGTCGCAGAGCAACCGGCGCATGCTCGTAACGGAAGGTGGGCTGCTGGTGCCGGAGGAGGATCTGCAGAAGGAGATGGAGGCGCGCCGCCGCTCGCAGCAGTTGCGCGCCCAGGCCGAGAAGGCGCTGCCGCCCCTCATCATGGTCCAAGGTCTGACCTATGATGTGATGACCCATAGCGACCTGTTGCTGATCTGCTCCGGCACGGCGACCCTGGAAGCGGCCATCTGCGGCACGCCGATGGTCATCGTCTATCGCGGCTCCTGGCTGCTGGGACAGGAGTGGCGCCTGCGCGGCGGGAGCCGGAAAATCCCGCATATCGGCCTGCCCAACATTCTGGCCGAGCGGACGATCGTGCCCGAACTGATCCAGGATGCAGCGACCCCGGAGGCTATCGCTCAGGCCGCGCTTCCTCTCTTAAACGACGTCGAGACGCGCCATCGGGTCAAGCAGGATCTGCAGGCCGTGCGAGAGATGCTGGGCGCTCCGGGCGCCAGCGAGCGCACCGCGCGCCTGGTGCTCGATATGGCCTCCGCTCAGGTGTTGGGTCCTAACGCCCAATACCCAGGACCCAACACCGGGTAACAATGAACATCGAACGACGGCTGCTGGCCTATCTCAAACCGCATCTGGGCACGCTGACCCTCGGAATGCTCTGCGCCGGAATGACCTCGGCGATTACGGTCGGGATCGCCTGGTTCATCAAGCGCGCGATCGACGCTATGGACGCCGGGCAGTCCGGCCAGCTCAACGCCATGTGTCTGGCCGTGGTCGCCATCTTCCTCGTCAAAGGCGTCTTCTCCTTCGGACAGAGCTACCTCCTCGCGCTCACGGCCAACCGGATCGGCACGCAGTTGCGCGATGAGATCTACGCGCACCTGCATGGCCTCTCGCTCGCCTTTTTCAATCGGCGGCGGACCGGCGCCATCATGTCGGTGCTGACCAACGACGTAGCGGTCCTGCAGAGCGCCGCGATGAGCGCGCGTGACGTGATCTCCGCCCCTATCACCATCCTTGTCAGCCTGGCAGGGCTCTTCTACTATAGCTGGCGTCTGGCGCTGGCCTCTCTGATCTTCATTCCCTTCATGGCGGCGGTCATCTCGCGGATCAGCCGCTACATCCGGCGCCTCTCCGGCCAGGTACAGAATAGGCTCGCCGATGTCTCCACCATTGTCGAGGAGACGATGGCAGGCATACGAATCATCAAATCGTTTGCCGCCGAGCCCCATGAGATCGGCCGCTTCGCCAGAGAGAATGCGCGGGCGCTGGCGGTGATTCTCAAGGTCGCGCGCCGGAACGCGCAATTGCGGCCTCTGGTCGAGTTCATCGGCGCCTTCGGTATCGCTCTGGTCCTCTATCTGGGCGGTAACTACGTCGCTACGACCAACGCCTATCAGCAGAACGAGCAGCGCGCCTGGATTCTGAGCCATCCCGGTCTGCCGATACGGCCGGCCTCCTCGTTTCCCATTCCGCCCGGCGGCCTGACCACCGGCACGCTGATCACCTTCCTCTACCTGCTCAACGCGGTGGCGCGCTCGGCAGGCGACGTGGGCGGCATCGCGACCCTCCGCGCTCAGGCGCTGGCGGCGGCAAAGCGCATCTTCGAAGAGATCCTCGACGTCACGAGCGAGGTCAAAGAGCGGCCGGACGCGCTTCCCATGCCTCCGCTGCAGGGCCACGTTCGCTTCGAGAACGTCTCCTTCCGCTACAGCCCGGACGGGCCGGACGTTTTGAAGAACGTCTCCTTTGAGGTCCATCCAGGCGAAGTGGTCGCCATCGTCGGGCGCAGCGGCGCCGGCAAAAGCACGCTGGTGGACCTGATCCCCCGCTTCTACGATCCGACCGGGGGACGCATCCTCATCGACGGCATCGACGTGCGCGACGTCCGTCTGGACACCCTGCGCCGCCAGATCGGGATCGTGCCGCAGGAGACCTGGCTGTTCGCCGGGACCCTGCGCGACAACATCGCCTACGGCAACCGCGAGGCGACCGAGGCGCAGATCCGGCAAGCGGCCGACCGCGCCAACGCCTATTTTATCGAAGGCATGGAGAAGAAGCTCGACACGATCATCGGCGAGCGCGGCATCCGCCTTTCCGGTGGAGAGCGGCAGCGCATCGCCATCGCCCGCGCGATCCTGATGGACCCGCGCCTGCTCATCCTCGACGAAGCCACCTCCTCGCTCGACGCTTCCTCGGAGGCGCTGGTGCAGGAAGCGCTGGACGAGCTGATGCGGGGCCGCACGACTCTGGTGATCGCTCACCGGCTCTCCACCATCGTCAACGCGCACCGGATTCTGGCGATGCAGGATGGGCGTATTCTGGAGGAGGGCTCGCACAAGGAACTGATGGCGGCAGGCGGCTACTACGCGCGGCTCTACGAGACCCAGCTAAAGGGTTTCGAGTAACATCATGACTACGGCCCCCGCAGAATCGGCGTCCCCTGCCGAGGTCGTCGAGGAAGACTGGCGCGCCCGCCTGGCCCGGCGCAACCGGCTGTTGAGCCGGCTTATCTACATTTTTGCCCGGCTGATCTATGCGACCATCCGCGTGCATTGCGAAAATTTCGAGGGATTGATTCCGGAAGAAGGCGGCGCGATTCTGGTCACCTGGCATGGCCGCACGTTCATCCCCGCCAACCTCCTCCGCAACCGGGGCTACTGGGCACTGATCTCTCTCTCGCGTGACGGCGAGCTGCAGGACCACATCTTCCGCCGTTTCGGCTTCCAGACGGTGCGCGGCTCGACGGGACGGGGAGGCATCAAAGGCGCCCTGCAGATGGCGCGCAAAGTCAAAGAGGGCGGTATCCTGGCCTTCACCCCGGATGGACCGCGCGGCCCCACGCATAAGGTGCAGTTAGGCGTGATTCTGATGGCGGAGAAGTCCGGCGCGCCGATCATCCCGGTCGGTATCAGCGCCGGTCCGCGCTGGGCGGCAGGAAGCTGGGATGCCTATATGATCCCCAGGCCCTTCGCCCATGCCTACTTCCTCGTCGGCCAGCCGATCCGTGTCCCGCCCAACCTGGACGAGGCTCAGCGCCAGGTCTACGCCGATCAGGTCGAGATCGCCATCAATCGCCTGGAACGCGAGGCCGAGCGCCGCGCCGGCTTCCCGGACTATCCGCCCGAATGGCGCACGGAAGCCTAGCCGTTTTGCTTATTTTGGAGGGCGGCAAGCTGCCGCCCTCCGTAGAAGACCGCCAAAAAACAGGGGCGTTGGCAAGCCAACGCCCCGATGGTGGGAGCACACTCCTGCACGCTAGAAAGGAACGACTAAGGAAGTTTCACCTTCAGGCTTGTCATAAAGGTGCCACCCGTGAACGTGCCGGAGACTTTTAGAGCTACGGTCGTCCCCGAAGCGCCTGCCGAGCCGGGGAAGGTTAGTGTCGTGCTGCCTGAGGTCCCGGCGGCGATGCTGCCCACGCTCACCGGCAGTGTCGTGCTGGTTGCTGCAGCCCCCATGGTGGCTTTCTTGATGGTAGTGTTGTTGGCGCTCAGGTTGCCTATATTGTGCAGCTCGATAGCGGCTACGTAGTTGCCGGAGCTGTCCTTGGTCAGGCTGTCCACGCTGAGCGTGAGCGTGGTCACCAGGATCTTGAAGGTCTTACTGACGGAGGTGCCGCCGCCGGGACTGGCCGTGACCACGAACACGGAGGCCATGCCGGGGCTGGCGATCAGGCTGGAAGGCACCGACGCGGTCAGCTTGCTCGCGGAGACGAAGGTGGTCGTCAGGGGCGTATCCGTCGTTCCTGCTTTCCAGTGGACCACCGAGCCGTTTATAAAGGCCGATCCGTTGACCGCCAGGGTGAAGCCCGATCCGGCGGCATTGATGGAGGTCGGCTTGATACTGCTCAGAACCGGCGCCGGATTGTTGATGTCGAACGTGACCGCATTGGAGGTCAGTCCCCCCTGGCTGACGGTGATGGATGCGCTCCCCGCGCTGGCTACCAGGCTGGCGGGCACGCTGGCCGTTACCTGGCTGGCGGAGACGAAGGTGGTCGTCAGAGGAGTGAGCGTGCCGTTCTCGGTCCAGTCGACCACGGCGCCGCTGACGAAGTTGCTGCCGTTCACCGTCAGGGTAAATGCGCCGCTGCCGGTCGTCCCGGAGCTGGGAGACAGGCTGCTGATGGCGGGAGTCGAGGTGTTTCCCACGATGATCGTGCCGGTCATCCCAATGGTCGCATGAAGACTGCAGTGATAGGTAAAGGTGCCGGCGGTGTTGAATGTGTGGTCGAAGGTAGAGCCCTGAGTGAGGACCGTCGAATCCCAGACCTCCTGGCTGGTCGAGTCCGATGTGGTGGAATGCATCCCCTGGTCCCACACCCAATGCACGGTATCGCCCACGTTGACATTGGTCGTGCTGACCACCGGCTGTCCCTGGACATTGTTGCTGAAGCTGAAGTTGAAGATATGCACGGTAACGGTGCTGGCGGCCGCCGGACGGATCAGCGCCGCCATCAAACATACTGCGAGAAGGACTCCTCTGATGGATCGCATTTCTGTCGCTCCTTTCCGAAAAGGGTTCGTTTTGTCTCGGTTGAAGATCGCCTCAACGGAATATACCGGTCGTTAAGGGCGATGTCACGAGGATTTCCATAAACTCTCTTTTTGCGGCTCGCGCAGCGGAACCCGCTGTTGCTATCCAGTTCCCGATAAACGCAGGCTCGCCTTCAGCAGCCACTTGCGATGGACGGCGAGCGGCTTCCTCGGATAGCCCAGCGCCTCGGCAAAATCACCCGTGTATGCCGCGACAAGCTCCTGTTCCCGATCGGTTAAATTCCCGGAGCGATCTCCATTTGCATCGCTGAAAAGAGAGCCTGCCTCGCCTCGCTGCGGAAAAGAGCTGTTCGGATAGCTTGGCATTGTGGCGACGGTTGGACAGAAGAGGGCAGGAGCCAGCTCGATCTCCAGGAAGGACGCGATCTGTCCCATGATCTCCTCCGGCTTCGTCGTAAGGTCCTCGTAGCGAACAAGCAGGTAATCTTGCCGGCCGTCCCGCGAGCCGTTCTGAACGGCGATCTCCAGCGAATGGGCTATCTCTTCAAGTACCGACTTTGCAGTTGCAAAGGAGCCTAGCATCCGCTCTTCAAGCCGTTTCCGCGAGGAATAGACCGCAACGGGATCGCGTACGATATGGATGATCTTTGCGGCCGGCAATTCGGACCAGAGCCGGTCGAGGTGAAATTCGTTGGTAGGGGTTTTGTCCACCCACCTCTGCAACGTCGGACGGATTCCAGGCGCGCCAGGACAGGCGGCATAGGAGAGGGCAATGGCGATATGTGGGGAGAGAGCCTTCTTCCTTTCAAAATGGCCTTCGACGAGGGGTCCCCATGCGAGAAGCATTCTGGCAAATCGAACATATGGAGAATGGGAGTCTGTCGTGCGGTCGAGCAGCCAATAAGGAGCCTGGTTGATCGGGTTGGCGAGCCGACACAGCCATTCGCGACCGAGAAAACCCAGCTTTTCGGCGCGTGGTAAGGCCTCGATTTTTCCGCGTAAACTCGTAAGGAAGCTGCCCTCGGACGGCAAGACGCTCAACTGAGGATGGCCGTCGAGCAGATCGCGGACGAGCGTGGTGCCGCTGCGATGCGCGCCACAGACAAAGACCGGTCGCTCAGCCAGGCACAGGCCAAGCTGGAGGTCGGCGCTGTCGAGGGGGTACGGTCCGGCTTCTTCGGCGGTGGCCCAAACGGCCTTCGACCATCGGTCGGCGGCAGACAACTGCTCGGTGCTGGGCCGGCCTTCCAGCCGAAACGCTGGCAGCCGGCGATCCAACTCCTCTTCCAGCTCCGGGATTTCTGCCTGTAACGTCGAGAATATCACAGGCTTTCTTTCTGCGGCTCTCGAAGTGGGATACAGCGGCGGAGCAGGTTCAGCTCCCAGGGATTCTCGTAGCGACCGCAGGCATAGCGCCAGCGGGCCATCTCCCGCAAGACCGCTTTGGCCCAGCCGGGCGTGCGCACGTCCTGCGTGGTCGGAAAGCGGCAGGCCAGCACGCGCGCAAAATCCCGCACTCTCCCGCGCATGCGCGGCGAGAGCCAGGGCGCGTCTTGATGGCACACGTAGGCGATCCACTGCGGCTGCGTCCACTCCTCCAGCGTTGTTGGCAAATCCGGCCCGGACGGCCCGTAGCTCTGCAAGAGAGGCAGATCCCTCCGTTCCACGCCGGCCTGGGGATCGCGCTGGGGCGTGGGGCTATAGAAGTAAAGGATCACCTCGCACTCCGGGTGGATGCGCTTCAGCCGCTTGATGAGCGCAAACGTCTTCTCGATCTCGCCTTCCGGGTCCTCCGGCCCGCCCAGGATGAACGAGAACTCCGGCACGACCCCCGCTTCCCGGCAGCGGTGCGCGACTTCAAAGGTATGCTCGACCTTCGTGCCTTTCTTCATGCGCGCCAGCGCGGCATCGCTGGCCGACTCCGCGCCGATATAAGCCATCCGCAGCCAGCTGCGGCGGATCAGGTCCCAGGTAGACGCCGAAAACTTCGCCATCGTGTCGGCGCGGGCATAGCACCACCAGGGCATCTGGATGCGCGCCAGGACTTCCAGCAGCGGCACGCTGGTCGCTTCCCGGTCGAAGAAGTTGTGATCGTAAAACTGTACGGCGTTCGCCCCGTAGCCGTCGCGCAGAGTCATGATGGCCGCTTCCAGGCGCGCGGGCGTGGAAAGCAGCGTATGGCCGTCGAACATCGAGGCGACCCCGCAGAAGCGGCAGTGGTAGCGGCAGCCGACGGCGGCTTGATGCACTGCCGTGCGCGATCCCAGGAAGCTGGGTCGCAGGTACGGGGTCACGTCGCCGAGGCGCTCGTAAGGATACGGCGGAAAATCGTTGGGAGAGCGCAGAGGCCGCTCCGGATTGTGAATGATTCGGTCGCCATCCTTCCAGGTCAGCCCACGAATCGCCTTCAGCGTCCCTGCATCCCGCGCCGGCAGCCGCTCCAACAGCTCACAGAGTGTCTCCTCGCCCTGTCCTCGCACGACGAAATCGACATAGGGCGCGTTGAGGGCCGCCTCCGGATAGAGCGTCGGGAAGTAGCCCCCCCAGACGATAGGCACGGCGGGATAGGCCGTGCGGATGGCCGAGGCAATTTGAATGGCCGGAGCGACCTGCGGGCCGGGCATGACCGTGATTCCGACCAGCGCCGTCTCCTGCCGCGCCAGCGCGTCGAGAGCCGTTCGCTCCAGATCGGAGTCCACGTTGCCATCGAGGATCTGATACGCGTATCGCCCCTCCAGCGCCGCCCCCAGCGCCAGCAGCGACAGCGGCAGCCGCATACTTTTCCGGGAGCACGCGCGCGGGTTGATCAAAAGGACTTTTTGCATAGCCGTATCTCCCGGATCGCCAGCGGCGTGCCCGGCTCGCGCAGTAGGCGAAGGTCGCAGCCGCCCTCCAGGTTGTTACTCAGGCGGGCCTCGTCTAAGGGAAAGGAGACCGTATGCGTCTTGCCGTCGCCGCCAAGCGTTACAGGCGGCGTGGAGCGGGCGGCTTCCCGCCAGGCCTCATACTCCACCCGAAAGCTGCCGGCGCCGCCGTCCACATAGGTGATGCTTAGCTCCAGCGGAGGCGCGCACGCATTCCAATAAAAGTCGTCGCTGACCGCGAACGGCAGCGGGGTTTTTCCCGGCTCGGCATAGAGCACAGGGACAGCGAGCGGCCAGCGATCTTCCGCACTTTTTAATTTGCGAACGCTTTCCGGACCCTGGAAATGCAGCCCCCCATAAGGCGCGCCGGGCGCGTAGCTCAGTCGGTCTGCATCCGCGAAACGCCTGTGGCTTGTGTAGATCGCGTGCCGGGGCCAGGAGGAAAACACCTCGCGCACGTCGGCGCGATAGGCTGCCGGAACGCGCTCTTCAGGCTCGGCCTCCAGCCAGTCCCGGATGATTTTCAATATCGTGTGTTGATTCAGGCGAGAGCCGGCCGCGTGCAGCTCCATGGGTCCCGGCTTAAACAGCCAGGCGGGCGCGCGGCCGGTCCTCTCCTCCGCCCGATTCAGACAGGCCGCCAGACCCGCCAGATCGTAGCGCGGGCGGTGCGGCAGGGATGTCAGATCGTACCAGCCGATGGCCGGGCGCACGTCGATCCGCCGCTCCGGAATGTCCTGACGCCAGACCAGCAGCAGATCGTTGCGGCAGACGCTATTGAGAGCATGAACGTCGAGAGCGTGATCCGTCTCGACAAGACTGGTATGCCGGTCCCACAGCTCGGTCACCCGACCGGGCGCCATCAGATATTCCAGATCGGCCTGCATCTCCCGCAGAGGCGTCTCCCAGAGGTCGGCGGCAGTCGTCACATCCTCCATGAGGTCGCCCCAGCGCGGCAGCATCTCGGCAAAGCACCGCTGGGTCAATGCGTCGTCTACCAGCCGCTCTCCACGCATGCCTGTGCCGCGCAGGCGCTGGTGCAAAGCCTCGATACAGAAGTTCAGGCGGGCGCTCTGGTCGTCGAGATAGAGAAAGAAGTCGCCGCAGCGGGCCACGCGCTCCAGCAAGTCGCGGCGTTCCAGAGCCGCCTCCGGATGCAGCAGCGCCCAGACCGGCAGCAGCGCGTCGGCGTCGAAATGATGCGTGGTGATCGTGTGGCTTTCCAGCGCAGAAAGGGCGATGTCTCCCTTTCCGCCGGTCGCATCCTCCAGAAATCGCAGGGCGCCCTCCGTGCTGGTGTCGGCGGCATAGCGCGGGGCATTATTATGGGGCAGGTGGTGGCTGAAACAGGGACCCCACAGACCCGGATAGTGGATCATATCCACGGCGATCACATCGTGGCGGCCTATCAGGCCGCGATGAAACACTTCAAATTTCATTTTCGCTCATCCCTGAGAGGAATCCGGTAGGCTTCCATGTGCCAGGATACCCCGTAGCGGTCCGACGACCAGACCCGCTCGAGCCGGCCCGCGCACGGCGCATACGCGCTATAGGTGGGCACGCGGGAAAGCGCCTGCCCGTTCTCGAAAGCATCCACCAGATAGGCTATTCGATTTTGCTGCCAGTAGCGGCACAGATCGAAGCGCCCGGCCTGCCAGTAGTCCCAGGAGTTGACCAGCCCGTCCAGATCGACCACGCGCCGGCCCGAAATAAAGCCGATGGTGCCCGCATTCCACGAGCCGATGACGGCATCGGGCGGCAGATGGCCTCGCGCCCAGAGGGCCGCGTCGTACAGCGGGTCGCGGATCAGGCGCGCCCTCTGTACGCGCTGCTTAACGGAGATCCCGATCGCCAGCGGAATAACGCTCCAGATCAGGAGCAGAAGCGCGCCGGGCAGCCACGACGCTTCACGCCACCGTATAAGCCAGCCCGCCCCTCGGTCGAAGATAATGCCTACCAGCAGCGCAGCCAGCCAGGGCTGGGCCACATAGTACCAGGGCTTAAAGCTCAGATCGCCGTGATAGATCAGAACCGTGCTCAGAAGCTGCAGCGCGCTGAAGAGCGCGAACGGGCCGTAGGGCTGCCAGGCGCGCCAAAGCCGGCCCCACCGGAGGGAGCGCCGGTTACCGGCGGCGGCCAGGGAAAGCCCCGGCACCAGGAAAGCGCCCGCCGCCAGCGGCCATTGCTCTCGGAGACGGCGCAGCGGCTGAAGCAGCAGCGCTCCCTTCGCCGTCAGCCAGCCATGCGACCGATAGAGCGGATCCTGCGCCAGCAGGGTCAGGGACCACTCCCGCTTCACCACCCCGCTTATTGGCAGCGGATGGCCGAACAGCCACGCATTCACGCCCGCATAGAGCAGGCAGGTGGCAAGGATCGGCAGACCGAAAGCGAGCAGACGTGTCCGGCTGCCTCGCGTCCAACCCGCCCGTCTCTCCCGGCAAACGAGAAACAGGCCCAGGATACCGGCCAGGAGAAGGGTATCGAGCCGGGCCAGAAAGGCCAGGCTCACGATAAGCCCCAGCGCCAGATACGGCGCGGGACGCCGCGGCATCTCCTTTCCGAACGCCCCAACGTAGAGACAGGCAATCGCCAGAACACCCAGCGCGTGCAGGCTGAACTCCAGACCGCTCAAACACAGCGGATAGGCCAGCCCCAGCCAGAGCAGCGTGGACAGGCTTGCCGCCGAACGCCCTATCGTACGCCGTGCGGTGATATAGAGCAGAACGACTCCGGCCGCCATGAATACGCCTTGCAGCAAGATGCCGGCGGTCAGGGCCATGTTCGGATCGGGAATGAATCGAAAGATCGGCGTCAGGCAGAGCAGCCAGAGCGGATGATAGCCGTTTGTCGGATGCAGCCCGTCGAACGTGGAACCCGCTCCATGTGCCATCTGCTGCGCGATCTTGAAATAGTAATAGCCGTCCTCGGCGGTAACGCGCACGCCGCTTTTCAGCAGCGCGGCGACGATCGTCAGGCTGGAAGCCGCCAGCAACAGCGCCCCCAGAGCGTCTAAACGGCGTCCCGGCCGGCTGTCCTCTTTGCCCGGTCCGATCCCCGCCACGACGGCGACCTCCGGCTGCGCCGGAGGAGAAGGCGTTTGCGCTCCAGACGCAGGCGCATTGACAGGCGATATCATCTCGCCTTTTCCTGGCGCTGCAGCGCCAGCGCCAGCGCCACCGGCACTTCCAGGGCCTTCGGATCGAAGTGCGCGCCGGGCGGTATGTCCGCCGGGTCCAGGCGCGGCTCCAGGACCTCCAGAATACGTAGGTTCAGCGCCCGGCAGGCGCGATGCCAGTCGGCGTAGTAATACGGCGTATGCCGAACGGCGTATTTTTGCCCATTCACTTTGAACGTGCGCTGCCAGCCGAGCGCAGCTCCGATGGGATGGAAGTCGCTGCAGAGGATCAGCCCTCCCGGCCGGGTCACGCGGCACAGCTCCGCCAGGGGCGCCTGCAGGGATTCCAGATGCCCTAGCGTCAGCCCGCAGAGCGTCACGGCGGCCCAGCCGTCGGGCAAGGGCAGCGCCTCGAGTCCGGCCCGCAGCAGCCGAACGCCCTGCGTGTCTGCATTCTCGGTGCGGGCACGCGCCAGCATCTGCGGGGAGAGATCGACGCCCAGCACATGCCGCGCCCCGCGCCGTCGCGCGTGCAGGATGTAGCGCCCACTACCACATCCGGCGTCGAGCACGTTCTTTCCACGCAGATCGGCCGGCAGCAGCGAGAGCATAGCGCGCTCCTCGGCGCGCATCAAGGCATTGTGAGCGTAGGGCGGATAGTCCGCCGCCCACAAAGCGTAGGCAGCCTGGGGATCAAGAAGCTGCGGCTCGCTCATCCCTCGATCTCCAGGCCCGGCTCCAGCGCCGCGCTCCCCGGCGTGCCGAGCAGTGCGGCGACGCATAGCTTCGGTCGGCCATCCAGCCGGACCGGTATGGCTTCCACCTGGCAGTATGCGAACCAATCGGCGAAGTCAGGGTCTGCGATGGCGGGCTTTCCGGCGCGCACGACGGCACGAATATCGGCCCGCCGAAGCCCCAATAAGGCGCGTTGCGGATCGCCACCGGGATAGCCCATGACCAGGAGATCGGCGGCCTGCCCCGGCGCCAACCCTCCTACCTCCGGCATCCGCAGCAGCCGGCTGCCGCAGGCCGTGACCAGTTGCAGCAGCTCCATAGGGCCAAGATCGCTCTCCGCCGCCGCAATACACAGCTCGTCCAGCAGGTCGCGAGCGCCGGTCAGGCGCGAGTCGGTTCCCAGCGCCAGGCATCCGGCCTCGAAAAGCGGCCGTGGGTCCAGGGTCTGGCCGAACAGGGACAGATTGCTGCCGGGACACCAGATGACTCCGGCGCCGTGGGCTATCACCTTCTCCCGATCTGCCTCCCTCAGACCGACCCCATGAATGAGACGCGTATTGGCGGCCAGACAGCCCAGCGCCTCCAAATGCGCTAACTCCTCGGCGGCGATGGCGTCCGTCCCCTCCGCTAGATGGATAAACCACGGCTCCTCCGGCGGGGTCGCCGCAAAGCTCTCCGCCACCGGCGGCCCATAACAGCCAACGGCGTATTTCGCCCTTTCTCTCTTCTGCAGCGCAGAGTGAGGGCTTAACCCGAGCGAATGGCTCCAGCCGTAATGCCGCAGCAGACGGACCGGAAAGTCCGGATCGTCGAGCACCGGATGCCAGGGATCGTGGTGCGCCACCGTCGTCGCGCCGCAGAGCAGATTTTTCCATCCTCCCTGCCAGTAGCGTAACGGCGCCGGGACCGCGCAGGCCCTCGCGACTTCCGGCTCACAAAAGTAGGGCTGAAACGCTTCCATCCACGCATAGCTGTTGGCAAATGGCGCACTTTGCGGCAGCGGCGGAATATTGTTGCGGTGCAGATGGTCATGCGCATTGACCAGCCCGGGAAAGATCAGGTGCTCTTTGAGATCCAGAGTCCAGGCATCGGACACACCTTCCGCAGCCACACGCCCGTCCAGGATCGAAAGCGACTCACCGCTTTCTCCTCCCGGCGTGATGCATCTAGTATGTTTCAATGTGACCTCGGTTGGCATGATTTATCTGCCCTCACCTCTCCCAATCGCCACCGTTGCCGGGCCGATAAACGACCCGGCATTAAAGACGACCGTCCTTCGGACGGGAAGGCTCCCACCCCAAAATTTCATCCGGTCCGTAAACGAACCCGCTGCTTCTGAGCGTGCGGGCAGGTTCTCAGGAAAGCTTCTGTGGTGGGTGCAGCCAGTGGCTGATCGCTTTCTCGACCGGCAGGGCGTAGAAGTCGTTGCGGCAGCGCCACTGTGCCAGCTTTCGGATCGGCCTGTCCAGGCGCTTCGGCGCGTCCCAGGCGATCTGCGCATAGAACTTGAATCGCTCTACGCGCCGGTACCGTTCCGACGAGACCCACGGCCCCGCCGAGCCCACGAAGTCGAAATCCGCCCACTCGTCCAGCGTGCAGGGCAGCGTGTATCCCGACCGCACGGCCTCCATCGTGATCGCCGAGCCGGGATAGGGCTTGAAATAGAAGATCGGCGTCTGGAACTTCGGGCTCATCGCCCGCAGCCGCTTCGCCACCGCCAGCGACGCCTGCACGCTCGCCTCCGACTCGTTGGGGAAGCCGACGATGAAGGGAAAGATGGCGGCTACGTCGTGGCGCAGGCATTTCTCCGCGCTGCGGAACACCTGCTCCAGCTTGATGTCCTTTTTGATCCAGTCCATCATCTCCTGTGAGCCGGACTCGACCCCGATGAGCACGCGCCGCAAGCCGGACCGCTTGCATTTTGCCATCACCACATCGGGAAGGCGGTCGCCCTGGTCGGCGCGCATCGTACCCGCCCAGGTGATGGGCAATTCGTGGCGCAGAAACGCGTCGGCAATGCCTTCCACGCGATCCACGTAGGTGAAGAACGTCTCGTCCTGGAAGTTGAGATCGTCGAAGCGGTAACGCTGCCAGAGATCGGCCACTTCCTCCCCCACCCGCTCCGCCGCCAGGCCGGTCCACTTGCGTTTGTAGACGAACGGATCGGCGCAGAAAGCGCAGCGGAAGGCACAGCCCTGCGAGGAGATATAGTCGATCTGCCGCTTGCCTTTAAGCGTATAGTAGCGCTCGACGGGCAGCAGGGTATAGTCATGCGCGCGGAAGGTATTGATGTCACGCAGGGGGCGCGGCGGATTAAGATAGGCTTTGCCTTCAGGGGTCCGGTACGCGCAGCCCAGGCAGCCCTCCAGCGATTTTCCTCTCGCCAGCCGCTCCAGGACGTCTGCAAAGGTCTCTTCTCCCTGCGCCTGGACGGTGATGTCCACGCTCGGCTCCTGCAGGCACTCCCGGCCGAACAGGGACGGATGCCAGCCGCCCCAGACCACCGGCAGATCGGGCCGTCGCGCCCTGGCCGCCCGCGAAATCCGGATGGCATCCCGGATCGGGGCGCCGGTCAGCACGCTGACGCCCAGACACAACGCGCCCTCCAGATGCGCCAGTACCGATTCCACTGGATCGGCCTCCAGCCGCCCATCCACGATGACGACCTCGTAGCGCGCCGGATCGAGATACGAGCCGACGGCGAGCAGCCCCAGCGGCAGCGTGAAGAAGACGGCCTGGGGATTGTAGAGGACGACTTTTTGACGGAGATCGGCGGACATCGTCAGACCCTCTCGAACTCGAGCAGATAGTGATCGGCCAGCGCAGGCAGGACCGGCAAGGCTTCCAGACGCCGTTCCCACCGGGACAGGATGTTGAGCAGGCGCGCGTGCTGCGCGATCCAGGCTTCCGTATAGGGCGGCGGCAGCAAGGCGCCGATCGCTCCGGCGCGCCGCAGCCGGAAATGCGGGGCGAACGCATGGCGCACGGCCCGAATCGACGGATAGGAGACGGTCAGGCCGCGCCAGGAGACCCCGCCAGGCCGCAGCCTTCGGAACGCCTTTTTGGGCTGTCCCTGCCGCAGGAACCAGCCCCACTCCCAGGGGCAGAGCGGCCCCATGATGCATAATATGGCGAATGCGCCAGGCCGCAGACAGCCCGCCAACCCGGCAGCTACCGCAGCATGGTCCGTTACGCAGTTCAGCCCGCCGAAATTGGAGAGAGCGCCGTCGAAGCCATTCGTAGGAACGGCTTCCGGAAAGGGAAACACCCCGCCGGCAAACTCCTCGATCTTCATGGGGTGCAGCGTGACTTTCTCTTCCACCCTGGCCTGTTTGATCTTGCCCTGAGCAACGCGCAGCATGCCCGGCGCGGCGTCCGTCGCCAGCACGCAGATGCCGCGCTGCGCCAGGTAGAGGGCATCCTCGCCGGTGCCGCAGCTCAACTCCAGGATATGGTCGCCGGGACGAAAGCGCGCGTCCAGCCGCCGCCAGACCGCTTGCCGCATTCGGCGGCCCAGAAGGCTATCGGTAAAGGACCGATCGTAGTCTTCGGCCAGGGAATCGAAGGGTGTAGCCGTCACACTTCTCTCTCTTCCGCTGCCGCCAGGAGCGCATCGCGCGCCTGCGCCGCTTCCTCCCGGTGGCCTGCCGACGCGCCATCCCCTGCAGTTTCCGATCGGAATGCGGCGACTTCGCTGCGCAGCCAGCGGTCGGCGTGCCGGTAGTAGCTGCGGGAGTGCCGGCCCACGATCACATAGTCCCGGTCGCTCGCCTCTTCCCAGGGACGGTCCAGCCGAACCCGCTCCGCCACGGCGCTATAGAAGGGCGTATTCTTGATCGGATAGGCGACCGTCGTGAGGAAAATGTCGGGGTTGGCCTTTTTGACGTGGTCGATGGTCGCCTCAATGTCTTCGAGCGTCTCGCCTTCATAGCCCCACATCAGGAACATGCCGACCTGAATGCCGTGCCGCTGTGCGGCGCGTGTCGCCCACTGCACCTGCTCTACCGTCACGCCGCGCTGCATCGCATCGAGGACCCGCTGGCTGCCGCTCTCCGAGCCGATCCAGATCCGGTAGCAGCCCATTTCCGCCAGCGTCTCCAGCACCTCCTCTTTCATCATGCGATCGGCGCGGGAGATGGTCTCGAAAGGCAGCTTCACATTGCGCCGCTTCAGCTCGGCGGCATAGCCGGTCAGCCAGCCGTGATGGATCGTAAACACGTCGTCCGCATACCAGACCTGATCGGGCCGGTACGTATCCCGAATGGCCTCCAGCTCGTCCGCACAGTCCAGAAAAGAGCGGCGGCGGTGGCTATATCCGAAGACCGCGTGGGAGCACCAGCGGCACTTGTAGGGGCAGCCTCGAGCAGTGATGAGGTTTACGCTGCCCATGCCGTGATGCGTGCGCCAGATGCGGATATACTCCGGAATATCCACCGCCGCGCGGTCGGGCCAGGGAAGGGCATCGAGACCGGCGATCTGCGGCCTGGGCGGGGTTTCTACCGCACATCCCCCTTCGTCCCGGAACCAGAGTCCCGGAATCCCGTGGAGATGATGCGGCCCGCGGTCCCGCAGGGCCGGGAGCAGCTCGATCAGGGTTTCCTCGCCCTCCCCGATGACCACGACATCAGCGCCGCGCGCCAGATACTCGACCGGATAGTTGGCGGCCTCCGGGCCGCCGAGCACCACCTGCCAGCCCTGCGCCTTTGCGCAGGCGATCATATCCAGCACCGAGCGGCGGGTCATCAGGTTGGTATAGATGCCGAGCACGCCGCCAGGCTCCGCTGCCAGGCACGCCGTCAGCGTTTGACGGTCGCCGAGCGTGCTGTCGTAGAGATCCACGGAAAAGCCGGCGCGCTTGAGATAGGCGGACAGATAGAGCAGCCCGAGCGGCGGATAGGGCCGCATGATCTGCTGCTCCTTCTCGTCCTCGTATAGAAAGTAGCCGTGTGTGAGCAGAATGTCCGCCATGATGTCAACTCCACCCTTTGATGCAGGCAGTTGAAACGGCTGCAACAAAGGCCCGACTAAAACGGCCCGGTAACGGCAGAGAGGTCAGCTCCATTCTTTGCTCAGGTCTGGTGTGGAAGTATGGCCATTGCGCCGGACGATCTGCGTGGGCGTCGCGCTGCGCGCCTGTGCCTCCAGGCGGCCCATCTCCAGCCAGTCGGCATTGAGCCGGTCTAGAGCTTGCAGCGCCTCGGCGTCCGGACTGCCGGACGCCAGACGGCGGCGCAGGTCCAGGTCGCGGTGCAGGACCTGATGCAGATGCCGGTAGAAGGCCGAACGGTAGGTGCCCTGAAACATCATCGCCAGGTCGCCGCTGTCCACCCAGTTGGTCTTGCTGCCGAGCTGGGCTTTGACCATCTCGTGGAACGCCGTGCCGGGGAGCGGATAGCTGACGCTGATGCCGATGCTATCGGGCAGGCAGTCGCGCACCATCTGCGCCGTCGCCAGGATGTCCTCGAAAGTCTCGCCGGGATAGCCGAACTGCAGGAAAAAGCCGACGTCGATACGGGCTGCCTTGAGCCGCGATCGCGCCGCCGCGACCTCCGCCACCTGCAGACCCTTCTCCATGGCGTCCAGGATCTTCTGGCTGCCGCTCTCGGCGCCCAGCCAGACCTCACGACAACCGGCCTGCGCCAATGCCGCGACCGCTTCCTCCGTCATCCTATCCGCGCGAGACTGGATCGTGAAGGGCAGTTTGGCGTCGCGGGCCTGCACCTCTTTCCCAAATTCGACCACCCACTGCGGGCGCAGGCCGAAGATGTCATCGGCGAACCAGATGTGGTCCGGCTGCAGGGTGGTCTTCAGGTAGGCCATCTCCGCCGCGACGCAGTCCGGCGAGCGCATCGCATAGTGCTGTCCCCAGATCGGCTTGGCGCACCAGTTGCAGTGATATGGGCAGCCCCGCGTGGTGACCATATTGAGACTGAAATAGCCGTGCGCCTGTTTCCAGGCGGCGCGATACCGCTCCACGTCGAGAAGGTCCCAGGCCGGCATGGGAAAGGCGTCGATGTGCCGCTCCGGCAGACGCCGTGCCGTGCGGAAGACTCCCTCCGGCGCATGGGGATCGGACCAGGCCAGTCCGGCGATCTCCATGAGATAGCGTCCCTGCCGCCCACTGAGCAGGTCCAGCAGCGCGCGCAGCGTGTGGTCTGCTTCTCCGAGGATGGCATAGTGCGCGCCGCGCGCCAGATAGAGGTCCGGATGGTCGCTTACGTCCGGCCCGGCGGCAATCACCGTCGCCCCCATGTCGCGAGCGGCTTCGCTCATGCGGTGGGCGGCAGCGCGCATCCGAATCAAGCACATCTTCACCAGGAAGTTGAAGCTGTCTTCGTAAATCGCCACGAATCGGGGCTGATACTGCTGCAGCGCCGCCTCGAACGCATGCTCTCCTTCCGAAAGCATCGCGTCGAACAGCGCGACCGAATAGCCGGCTTCTCTCAGCACCGACGCGGCATACAACGTGGCGAGCGGCGGGTAGGGCCGCATCTTCTCGGCCTGCTTGGCATCGTATTTAAGATAATAAGAGTGCGCGAGCAAAACGTCTATCATTTATCTCACCTCTCGATCCCCTTCCCTTAAGGGAATGGGGAGCGCGTCGGCGATTGGGAGGGGATGACCCAGGTTTACGCCTTTGTTCTTATGAATGAGACCGGCATATAGCGTCTCGAATTGCGCTGCCGTCCAGTCGGCATCGTGCGCGCGGACGAACGCGAGAGCGCGCTGCCCCAGCGCTTTACGGGAAGCCTCATCGCGCAGCAGGGCCAGCGCCGCCCAGGCCAGCGCCCCGTAATCGCCGACCGGCACGGTCACCGCCGCCTCCGGCGCCAGGTCGGCGATGTGGCCGACGTCCGTGCCGATAGCCGGCACGCCGCAGGCTGCCGCCTCCAGAGTTACCATCTCTCCGGCCTCATGGCGAGAACTGTGCAGCAGCAGATGGCTGCGCCGCAGACAATCGGCGACCCTGGCGCTCGTCCGAAAGCCGTGAAAGGCGACCGCCGAATCGATCTCCAGATCGCGCGCCAGTCGCTGAATCTCTCCATCCAACGTGTCTTCCCCAATCACATCCAGGCGCGTGTCCGGCTCGGCGGCATGAATCGCGTGGAAGGCGCGCAGCAGCGTCGGCTGATCCTTCACCCGGTTCAGGCTGGCAACATGCAGCAGCCTCCAGGGGGGAGACGGCGGCGCAGCCTCCGGCGGCGAAAATCGGTACGTGTCCACGCCGAGCGGTATCAGGCGCGCATCCGGGCGATAGGCCTGCAGCCGGTGAAGCGTGAACCGGCTCGCGGCGGTGACGGCCCGCGCCAGCCGTAAGGTCGCTCCCACCATCAGGCGACTCCGCAAGCGCAGCTGCGCGCCATAGCCGATCTCAGGCAACCCTACCAGCTCGCCACCCAGCACGCTGACCACGCTGGGGAGGTCCCATAGCCGGCCGGCGACCCCGGCGATCAGCCCGCTCTCGTTAGCCCACAGGCCGTGCAGGACATCGAAGCGACCGCGCCGGTTTTCGCGCCGAAGCGCCGGCAGCACGTGACGGATCTGACGAACGCCCCTCTGCCGCGGCCTGCGATAGCCGATGTTGTGGACCCTGGCTCCCAGGAGGGTATACTCCGCAGGCTGCAAATATTGATAGAGCGTGTAGACATGCACCTCATGGCTGCGCGCCAGCCGCTCCACCAGCCACAGGAACACCGGGACGACTCGCTCTTCGCCGCTCCGGTCGAATCCGCCGGGCGCGATCAGTCCGATCTTCATCGATCGTCTCCCGCCAGTTGTTTATAGGCCGCCAGGGCGCTTCTCCCGATGGCCTCGTAAGACCAGTTGGCCTCGAAGAAGGCGCGGATTTTCTGCGGTGTATCCGGTTCCAGACAACGATACTGGTCCACCAGAGCGGATGCCAGCGATTCGTCATCCTCGACCGGCCAGAGACCTCCCATCGTGCCGTTTGCCGTCAGCACGCGGAAAGAGGGAATATCGGTAATCACCGGCAGCACCCCACAAGAGAGCGCTTCCAGGACCGCAAAACCGGAGCCTTCGTAGTGGCTGCCGAGCAGGAAAAGGTCGGCGCTGTTATAGATCGCCTCCAGGGCGGCATGGGGCCGCTTTCCCAACAGGGCCACCCGAGCAGCCGCCTGCGGATTCTCCGCCAGCCAGGCACGCACGGCAGGCAGCAGGTCGTCCGTGCTGTAGACCATGGCCAGACGCGCTTCCGGCAGATGGAACAGCGCCCGCGCAAACCCACGCAGCACCGTGATGGGATCTTTGTTCGGGTTGAGCCGGCCCACCCACAGGCAGAGCGGGTCGCCGTTCAGCCCGGTGCATGCGCGCGCTACCTGTCTGGGAAGAAGGCTGAATTGGCTGGAACCCTCCATCAGCTCGAAAATCCGCGTCTTCGGATCCAGAAGCCCGGCTTGCAGCCAGGGCTGCGCCAGGGCTTTCGCGGCAAAGCTCACGGCATCGACATGGCGCAGCGCCCGCCGCAGCGTCCAGCGCGTTACGGGATGCGAGGGCAGCCCGCCCGCATGGTCCTGCACCAACAGCGGCGTATGGGGCAGCAGGTGCCTGAGCCGCCAGGCCTGCCGCGCAAGCGACAGCCCGTTGACATGGACCACGCTCAGCTGCATCCGAGCCACCGCTGCATTTATCCGGCGTGCCGAATCGGTCAGGCTGCCCGGACGGCGCGCGGCGTCCCGCACGAAAACGTAGCGAATGCCGCCACAGGAGATTTCCCCATCGCGGGAGAAGCGCTGCACGACGGAGACGCGGGCGCCCGCCGCTGCTACCCCTTCCGCCCAGCCGGTCAACGCGCCATAGCGGGAGAGCAGCTCCTCCGGAGATGCCAGATCGGCATCGTAGACATAATTGACGACCGCGACATGCATTGCTGCTCCGCGCCGATGTCCCTGCCGGGCCGATAAACGACCCGGCATTAAAAACAAGCGTCCTCCGGACGCACCCAGCCTCCTTATGATTCCCCCTCTCCTTCGTAAGGAGAGGGGGTTAGGGGGTGAGGTCTTCTGCCGGGTCGTTTATCGGCCCGGCGATCACTCCACACACAGCCAGCCCAGAATGGTATCGATTGCTCCTTGTAGGTCGGTACCGATGTTCAGATGAGCCGTATGCCCTGCCGCCAGACGGCCGGCCGCCGCCTCCATCGCCGTCAGATCCAGAGGCACGTTTCCCTTGAAACCGGTCAGCGCGACGCGTAGAGAGGCCGGATCGGCAGGGGATAGCACGGACTGGAAGCCGCCAGACCGGCTCAGCGAAAGAACGCCCCAGACCGGTATGTGCGTGACCGCTGCATCGGCGCGTAGATCCTGCACCTGCAGGCGCAGCTTGGTCTCGCCATTGAGCAGCACGGTCCGTTCCGCCCTCGCCAATTCCGGAAAGAGCGAGATCGCCTCCGGCAGCAGATGGATGTGCCACGGATTGCCCCACACGCAGACCGGCTGGTCCGGCTCGGCAAAGACGATATCCTCGGCCACCAGTTGAAACCCGGCGCGCACGCAGGCATACGCCAGCGTGGACTTTCCGACGCCGTCCCTGCCGGTCAGGAGGACGCCCCGGCCCTGATAAGCGACACAGGCGGCGTGCAGTGTCGCCCGGCGATAGCGACAGGCCAGGTACATCGCCAGGCACTCCAGGAACCAACACTGCGCCAATACACGCTCGGCCAGCAGCGCGGGCGTCAGCACGGCCACCGCGATCCCTTCCTGCCGGTCGGCGTAGCCCCGGCTCTGCCCCACCGAGAGAAACAGATGCCGGTCATCGGCGCGCAGCCTACGCTCCTCCACGGAAACCGCAGCCGCTTCCACATCCTCTTCCAGATAGATATGCAGCCGTAAGCTGTGCTTTTCGGTCCCATACGTGGGTAGTCCCCAGATGCCGAAGACCTCGTCTGCCAGCGCCATCCCCTCGGAAGCGTTGGCATGGACTTCCAGCGGGATCCCGAGCAGGCTGTAGTGGGCCGATAACGGCGCGGGCGCCTCTCGCATGAGAGCGCAGGGTTCTTCGCGTCCTTGCCAGGACATAGCCATCCTCTTAGAAAGTGATCGCAGCTTCCAGGGCGGTGGCGGATCGGTTGTGCGCCAACTGTTGATACTCCCCGATCAGTTTCACGTTCTGGCTTATATAGACCCGCAGGCTGATGGTCTTGGCGTCCAAGTAAACCCTGCCGGTGCCGTTGTCTGTGGACTGGATCTCCCAACGGCCCGCCAATCCCCACCACGGCTGAAACTGGCGGTCGATCTCAAAGAAACCGCCGCGCAGCACGCCTTTTTTACCGGCGCCGGTAGGGTTGCTGTCCTCGCCATACACCAGCATGCCGAAAAGCTGATTGCCGCGCCAGAGCCATCGGGCATCCAGACCGTAGCGCTGCCCATGCTCCCCGGTACTCGGATCGGCCGGGTTGCGGGGAAATTGAGTCAGGTAGGTGAAAACGCCTACTTCATGCGCCAGGTCGGGCGTGGAGAGGCGCAGGAAAAAGTCCGGAAACTCTCCGAAAAACTCCCGCTTTCCGATGGTGTTGCCGGGAGTCAGCACGGAAGGCGCGCCGTCGGCGACATACCAGCGCAACAGGCGGCGGGCAAGACCGCTAAGCTGCAGCCCGCGCATGGGGGAACCCAGCCGCACGTCGTTGCCCTGTAGCCCGGCGCCGAAGATCAACGGGCTGAAAGACGTCGTTCGGTTGATTCCCGGACTATAGGCGAAGGGCAACTCGAACTGGCCGGCTTTGAGCATGATTTTCTGGCGCTCGCTCAACACCTGTTGGCCCCAGACTTCATAAGAGGGAAACTTGACCGGCCTGGCGTTGATCCATAGCGATTGATGGACGTAGAAGGCGGTCGTCCGGGTCAGCAGCCCTCCGGCAAGCAGTTGGGTGTCCGTGAAGCGCGTGATGTGGGGGACGGAGGTGATGTTCAACTGCGTCGGCTCGATCTGCATCGCCAGGGGAATCGTCTTCTGCCAGGCCAGCGGCGCGCTCTTCTCCGCGCCGGGAATGCGGAAGTTGTTGGCTTTGAAGGCCAACCCGAAGGCATTCAGGCGCGGGAACCCGCTGTGGCAGGTAATACAGGGAAAGTGATAGGTGCGCGCGAAGAACGGCGTCGCGCGCGCAGGCACTGCCCAGGCCAACAGGACGATCAGAAGGGCCGTCAAACGGCTGTAGGTTGTCACTCTATTCCTCCACACGCTCGGCGGCAGGCTTTGCCTGCCTGCCTTCTTTTAACGCCGGTCGTGGACCGGCCGGACAGAGAGGCCGGCGCGCGCCAGATGCGCCGCCAGATGGAACGGACGTAACAGATAGTAAAGGCCGATTCGCAGGGGCGAGCGCACTCCGTAGAAGCGTCGCATGGTGGCCGGCGCGGGAAACAGGATCTGACCCAACGAAAGCAGGCGCTCCCACACGTTCTGCGACCGTTTCCAGCGCTGCCAGACCAGCGCCCTGCCGTCCATGCGCATGGCGGCGAAGATGGACGCCGGAGTCACCGCTGACTCCCTCTTCTCTGTCTGAATCACGGATAGCACGGATTTCACGGATGACACGGACAGGGGGGTCCTCATCCGTGTCATCTGTGTCATCCGTATCATCCGTGATTCAGACGGAGGCAGCGGCTCGACGGACGTCTCCCTACCGAAGTAGTCCGCAACGAACTCCACAAGTCTGCACAGGTCACGGCGGACGGCATACCGGTCCGCCAGATCGACGACGCGCTGCCAATCCAGGTCCGCCTCGTAATGCTGCAGCAGCAAGGCCATATCTACCGGAAAGACCAGCTTCCCGAAGACATCCCCGGCGGCATGGGCGGCCAGATGGACCAGCATCGCCTCCGGCGACGGCACGCGCATAAGGGTTCCGTCCGGCAGCGGCACGGCCTGTGCCCGCTCCCAGAAGGGCGCCATGTCTACGCGCCGCAGCGCTCCGCTCGGCAGGCGGAACAGGCCGATATGGATCTCCAGCGGCACCCGATGGCCGAGCCGCGCGATCGTCTCCGCAGAGACCCTTGTGTCGAACTCCGGCGCCAGAGTCCCGGTCAGAATATCCTCCTCACAGAAAGCCACATGCTCGCTGTGGTGGAAGACCGGCGAGGTCCCGGCGTCCTCGCGCCGGAAACCGCAGCCTCGGGCGGCCTGGTCGGCAGCCTCCAGATCCTCCGGCCGGACTAACAGATCGACATCGGCGAAGCTGCGCAGCGCCGGATCGGGATAGACGGTGAGTGCCAGCCCGACTCCCTTGAGCACGAGGTAGGGAATATTGGCCGCCTCCAGCGCTTGCGCGAGGCGCGCCGTCTCGCGAAACAGGATGCGATTTCGGAACCCGTTAGCGGCCAGGATGCGGGCAAAACAGGCGGCCACATCAGAAGGAATTCGGGGGTCTTCCCGAAAGCCGCTCAAGGACTTTGCGACCAGCGGAGCCACCCCATGCTGCAGACTCATCCGCGCCGCTGCCGCCCAGTCCAGACCCGGCTCGGAAAGCGCCCTGTCGACCGCCTCCCGGACGGTACCGCCGGCCTGCGCCGCCGCGCAGGCGAACAACAGCTGCTCTGCCGGGTCTATCCTGCTCTGCAGCCGTTCTTGCGGCGCTCGCACACCTCTATCACGCATTAGACATTTCCATCGATTTCGCCTGCTTAAGTCAAGCAGACAGCACGACTCGTATGGGATCGCGCGCTGTTTTCGGTTTGCAGCCCGTCCGCATACCAATCGGTGGCCGCCTGCGGGCTGAAATACCCCTGCTGCTGAAGGACCGCTTTCATCTTTCGGACCGCTCGATAGAGGTGCGAGGTCACGGCACTGACCGAGGGTTTGTGCATGATACAGGCGATCTCTTTGCGAGACAGCCCTTGCTCGAAGGCCAGCCGGATGATCTCCCGATCATCGGCGGGCAGGTGATCTAAGGCGGCTCGAAGCGCCGATCCCCTCTCCATCGCGAGAATGCGGTCCAGCGGCAGCTCGACCTGCTCCAGCGTATATTCCGGCGCCCCCAGCGTCCTCTGGCGCGCCAGAGCGGTCGCATAGCGCGCCTGCTCGCTCAAGATCAAGCGATGGCAGATCATGAGCAGGTACCCGAAATAGGTGATTCGCTCCCCCGCCCGGAAGCGGTCCACATTGCGATAGGCGCGCAGGAACGTCTCGGAAGCGACGTCGCGGGCGGCTTCCACATTATGCAAGTGCCGGCGCGCATAGCCCTCGACACGCGCATAGTAGCGCTTAAAAAGCGTCGCGTAGGCGTCGCGCTCGCCATTCTGGACCCGGTCCAGAACCTCGTCATCGGACAGGAATACAGTATATTCCGACATGGTGTTTGAAGTCCTCTTTGTTAGCTATGCTCTCAGTTAATTTTCCGAGAGCAAAGACGACGGCCTTGCGAAAAAGCAGGTTGGAGGGGCTACCGGCAGCGATCGTTGGGCAGGTTGGGAGCGCAGCCTACGTCGGCAGAAGAAGAGCGCGCTTCTCGAAGGTGAGCGCTATGCCAGACCTCCACGCTGAGCACGCCCAGCACGCCGACCACCATCAGCACGAGCAGCCAGAGGCCCAGGACCGACAGTCCGCCGGATGGCACTGCCATGCTGGGCGGGGACCAGGGTCCTTTTCCAGGCGGGCGTATCGCTCCGGCCAGCGCGGCAGAGACGCCGGCCAGGCTAGCCTGCCGCGCCCGGCAGCGGGGACAGCGACGCAGGTGCGCCAGGAGCCGCAGCCGGCGCAGCGGAGAAAGCTCCCCATGTGCCAGGAGCAGCAGGTCCTGATCGCGGTCGGTACAATTCATCGCCTTCCGTCCCCTTTCGTTGGAATGGGCGCCTTACCCGACAGACTGTCGGTGTCGTCCACCAGATGCCTGGCAGCCAGCGCGTGGGCGCGGTAAAACTGATACTTGACCGTATTGAGATTGCGCTGCAGCATCTGCGCTATCTCCGCCAGCGTCAGATCTCCATAGTAGTAGAGTTCCAGGACCTCTCGCTGCTCGACCGGCAGTTCTCTCAGGACCGCCTGCACGGCCTGCCTCTCTTCGGTGGCGGCGTGCCAGTTCATCGGATCCGCCGCCGCCCGGTCGGCCTCTTCCCAGGGCGTCTCGACCGCCGTGCGGCCCTGTGCCCGGTAGTAGTCATGGCATTTGTGCAGCGCGATGCCGAGCAGCCAGGCTTTGAAACGCGCCTGCCCATGATAGCGGGACAGGCTGCTCCAGCAGGCCAGCCAGGTCTCCTGCATCACGTCCTCGACGGCGTCCGTGCCGACACGGCGGGCCAGAAAGCCGCGCAGCAGGTCCTCATACGAACGCACGAGCATATCGAACGCGCGGCGATCCCCGCTCTGCGCGGCGCGAACGAGCCCACGTTCGGTATCCTCCTTGATGCGGAGGAGCCCATTGAGCTGCCATAGAATATCCACGAATGCTCTATCTTTCACGATCGAAAGACGCTTGCTATCTCTATAGTCGTCGGTCGGTGAAGCAAAAGTTGGGAAAGGGAGAAAAATAATTTCAGAAGAGTAGGGATGGAAGCAAAATGCCGCCTTCGGGCGGCATTTCGGTGAGCGTGTACGGAAACCCCGTATCAGCGCCGGTCCGTAAACGAACCCGCTCGATTTCGATTGCGTTCACCTAGTGCTGAAGGTGGCGCGAAAACCGCCCGCGGAGCTGCCGGTCCCGGCGGCATAGAAGGTCCAGGCGTCCCCCGTACAACCGGAAACCGCGGGCTGATTGTCCTGGCTGCAGAACTCATTCACGGCATTGAGGCCGGAGGAGACGGCGGCGCCGCGCAGCCACTGCGCATGTCCGTCTCCCAGCAGAAAGTTGGATCCGTCCGCGTGACGTCCCTGCGGATCGGCGAACTGGGTCGCGCTCGGATCGAACGGCTTGCGTCCGCCCAGATAGCCGGTCGCGTACTGGTTCTCGATACTGGTGAAAAAGGTCACCTGGGCGTAGAGACGATTATCCAGGCCGTTCCCGGCCGCCGAGAAGTTGCGCCCCAACTGCCATCCCTGCGAGTCGGCGCCCTCCCGGTCGTCGGCGACATTGGCGGAGACATTGGATACCTCGAAGAGCAGGATCGATCGGGTCGGCGCGGTCAACTGCGCTATGGTGATACCTGCAGGGGGCGGATCGGTCTCATCGGAGTAACCGACGAAGTTGTTGTTATAGCCGTAGGAGACCGGATAGTTGTTGGGTTGCTGGAGATCGGTGCTGTCCGAAGGGCAACGATAGAGCGCCGGGCTTTTGCTGTAGGGAACGCACTGGCCCGCCCAGCCTTCCGCCGGCCAGATACGCCAGCCGTTATTGACGTTGACGCCGTTGGGAAACGTCTCGTCATAGTCCTGCACGTACTGCAAGATGGCCAGCCCTAACTGCTTCTCATTGGAGAGGCAGGGCGCCTGACGGGCCTTCTCGCGGGCTTGCGCGAAGACCGGAAAGAGGATGGCGGCGAGCACGCTGATGATCGCCAGAACCACCAACAGCTCTATCAGGGTAAAGCCGCGGGACTTTCCAGGAACGTAGGACATAGATCACCAGCCTTTCCTTCACCCAGCGCCAGAGCGCAGAATGCCGATCATACGCATTATACGGATACATTACGGAATCCGTCAAGCAAATATTTACCGGCGAGCCGGCAAATATCCCCAAATTAGCAAGATCGAAGAAAGAGAAACACGTAGCCGTGAATCTGCCACACCGGCCATTCCCCGGACTTATTCCTGCCTGGAAATGACGCTATCCGTGATAAAGAGAAGCCACAGAGCGTTTCGGCGCTCTGCGGCCTCCTTCTTTCTGCTTGCCTTACTGCCCGCACAGGATAAACGGGAATGCGGGAGAAGGGCAAGCGTTTAACGCTGTTAAAGGTTCTCGTCTAATCCGAAACGGCTGGACCTGCGTGGCGCCCGGAAGCCGGAGTGCCTGAGGACCCCCGTGGCAGTTGACGGCCCGATCTACTGCCCATGCCGATGGCTCCCGCCGATGGATTGATGCCCGATGGCATCGATGGCGCGTTCTTAGGGACGCTCGCCTGAATCTCGCTTGCCAGCGCCTTCGTATCCGTCTTTTCCGGAGGACGCGCAAACGTCTTGTAGAGTCCGAAAGCCAGCAGGATAAACGCGACGACCGCAAGCCCCACAGCAAGACGCGGCGAAACCTTCATATTCTTCATGGGAAACCTCCTTCGGGCAAAGCCGGCGCGGGCGGTCGAAGCGCGCCCGCGCCGGAGGACGAACTGCGCTTACTTCCTGCCGCTCCAGAGGTACTGGGTATCGTCGTAGATCACGCCACCCCAATAGTCCTGCACATTGCAGCCTGCTGTGAGTTGTGTCACCCGGAAAGGCTTGGCATGACCATCCACGAAGGCGGTGTTGACGATGTCGCCGTGCCAGGGCCATGCCCCGCCGAACACATTCCACGCCAGCGGCATGCTCGGGACCCAGGCGCCGTACCAGAAGAAGCCCTCCACGTTGCCTTGATAGGGGAAACTGTCCGATCCATCGGCTTCAATGCGACACGGTGGATCGACCGCATCATTGCCGCCTGCGACAACGACACTGCCATCGGGATGGCGGTCCCACAGGGAGTCCACGCCCAGGATCATGTGCGCGGGCGCCGCAATGTTGGCTATTTGCACCGGCTTATCGCATACCTGCCCATCTCCGATCTGGGGGCAGGAGGAATCCACGACGAGGGGGCAAAGGTACTGCCAGTTGTAGCCGAAGTCGTCTTTAACGGCCAGGTAGAATAGCTTCTGCTGCGGGGTATTGCCCGGCGGCAGGCCCATGTTGGTGACGTCGTCCGTCTCCCGTGCCTGGTCGTTCGCCGGATCCGATGGACAGTCGAAGATCTGGTAGTTCTTCATATAGGGCTGGAGCAAATTGCCTCGCTCCATGTCGGGCGGAGATTGGTAGGCCGGGGTTGTGATCCCTGGATGATACTGAGTCAGCACCAAACGTTCGTCTTAGTCCTGCTCATACATCAGGATGCCCAGGGCCTCCTGCTTGAAATTGCTCAGGCAGACGGTTTTGCGAGCCTGCGCGCGGGCCTGAGCGAAGACGGGAAAGAGGATCGCTGCCAGGATGGCAATAATGGCAATGACCACGAGCAGCTCAATGAGCGTAAACGCTCGTCTTGCGGAACCATACATGCTGTTACCCTCCACATGAGAGAGAGCCGCTGTCCCGTAGGATACGGCAAGAGAGAGTTGAGGCTTGTGTCCTGGGAGGACACGAGATACTGCATTACTGCCGGCTCAGTCGGGGTCGCTGAGCGGTCGTTTTATGGTTGCGCGTGCTTATTGCGACTATTATACAGATATTCAGAAAATCCTGCAATAAATTTTGTGAATATTAACGCACTTTGTCAAATCCCTCCCTGGCGCCTGCCTGCCTGAGGATATCTGCGGTCTGCAAAGACGCCCTGAGCCGGTTCACGCTGGATGGCAAGCTGGTAGCCCCACGGATCCTCAACGGCAATACCTTTCTTGTCTGTAAGGAAGCCTTGCCAACAGAAGCGTTCTTGCCCGTTTGGAGCGAGAACGCTTCTGTTTGGAGAGCTGGTTAGGGATCCGCCAGGTCAGGAAGCGGGTGTCAGCAGGAAGGTGTGGCAGACATTATGGTAGATGCCTTCTCCCCAGATACGCCCGGTATCGTCGATCTTGGTGGCGGAGGTCAGGACCCAATCTCGCGGCAGTGTCGTCAGTCTGTTGAGATCGGTCATCACGCCGCCGCGGTAGATAAACGCATGCAGGTCCCCATTGAGCGTTTCTGCTTCTCCGACGATCCGACCGCGGTTGTCGATGCTTCGCGCCGCGCTTTCCGCTCCCCCCAGGGTGCCTAAATCGGTCAGGACACCTCGATCGTAGAGAAAAGCATGGGTAGCGCCGCCAGAAGTATCCGCCTCGCCTACCACCCGGCCTCGCGCATCCAGGTCCCAGGCCCAGCTACAGCGCCCGCCCAGCGTGCCCAGGTCCTGCATCAAGCCGTCCTGCCAGAGAAAGGCGTGCAGGCTGCGATCGGCCCGGACGGAGTAGCCGGTCACCTCCCCGGCGCCATTGATCGCGATCGGATAGCTGACCTTCCCACCCAGGGTCCCCAGATCCCGGCTTCTGCCGTGATCGAGCAGAATGGCTTGCACGCCACCGCCGCCTGCCAGCTCTTTCCATTCGATCGTCTGTCCCCGGCGATTGCGCATGTCGGGACCAGGAACCGGCACGTTTTTCGTCTTGTTTTGGGTGTTCGTTCCCAGATCGATGAGGGCGTAATGCCCGAATGCCTGAGGCTCTCTGTCACGATGGACGCCGGTCAAGAGCGCCAACACGGCCAGCATTCCAATCAGCAGCAAGCCCCCGTAGATTCGCAGTTCACTTCGTTGCATATTTTCCTCACGATACGATCCTGCAAGGGATCGAAAATGGTGCAGGGGATCGTCCTTATGGTAACGGTTGCTGTCGTTTCTTGCTTCTCGTAAGTTGACTTTTTCCTTACACCACCGTCAACGCCATTTCTATTCCTATAATCGCTACGCTGACGATTAATAACAGTTTCCATGACATAGGTTGACTGTATGTATACACTTCAGGCTGCTACGTATGTAAACAGGAAGCTGTAACAGTAGGGAAGCAGCCTTGTCGTATTAATGATAAAGAGAACATCCAGGAGTTCAGCCAGAGGTGTTCGAGGGGAATTGGGGTAGCAGGGAAGCGGCCATGAGCAGCACCCAGGAGCGGATCAAGCAGGCGGGCGCAAAAGAGGTGAAGACATATCTCCGTTCGCTAAGAAGCAATCCACCTTGACGCCTGACCGGTGGTACGGTATAATGAATAGACTCTTTGAGGGGTAAATCGTCTTCCTTTATCCCTTCGCGTAATGGTTATGCGCTCGTAGCTCAGCGGATAGAGCGACAGGTTGCGGACCTGTAGGCCGGGGGTTCAAGTCCCTCCGAGCGCGTTGCTTCCCTTTTGAATAACTGCCTTAGGGCTAAACAATCAATTGTGCCCTCTTAGCTCAGCGGATAGAGCGATGCCGTCCTAAGGCATGTCGTCGGGGGTTCGATTCCCTCAGAGGGCGTTCCCTGCGACTTCGCCGTCATAGCGGCCCGACAAACAAAAATGGACACCAATCGGAAAGGGGTCTATACCGAATCGCTCCTGATGGCCTTACTGATTAAGAGCACCTAACAAAACCGGTTAGGTTGCTGTTAGGATTATGGAAGAAGCAGGTATGGCAAAACCACTTCTTCCCGATGAACTCTGGGCACTGATCGAACCGATCCTGCCCCCGCACACTCCCTCCCTCAAAGGAGG
>DASRCN010000093.1:0-3250 GCA_035653075.1 Chthonomonadaceae bacterium
TTTAGCCGTCCTCGCCGGTTAAGCAAGGATTATGAGTTCGATCCCGAAAGCAGCCAGGCGATGTTGCGATGGGCATCGCTCAGGCGCATGGTGCGCCATCTGACCAAGCCTGATACCTAATTTTCGGACAGGCTCTAAGGCGGCATCGGCAGCCTCAATCTCCTCGTCGGTCGGTTCGGCCTGCTCCTCAATGACTTCTACCAGGCGATATCGCTTTGATGGAGGAAGCTTGCTTAACTGCCTGACCAACTGTTCGGGTGTTCCTTCTAAGATCAAGGGATGCTGCATCCTGGTTACCTCCAATACCTCACCGCATTTCTCCATTATAGCATGGACAGATGAAGAGGGGTTTATCGGCTTTGCATAACGGCCTCAAGAGCGTCGAGGTCTTTTTCGAGCGAGGGGCCGAGGCGTTCCAGTCCGGTCGCGGTGACGAGGTAATCGTCTTCGATGCGCACGCCGATGCGCTCAGAAGGGATATAGAGGCCCGGCTCGATGGTGATGACGCTGCCCGGTACGAGCGGCTGATCCATATCTATGATGCCATGCATATCGTGCACGTCCAGGCCGAGATGGTGCGTGAGGCCATGCGGCATGAACGTGTCCATCGTCTGCTCTTCGCCTTTGATGTCTTTGGCGCGCAGCGGAGACTCTTTGAGAAATGCTTTGCAGCGGTCGGAGAGCGATTTGAGCGAGTCCTCGCCGGGCCGATAGTGGGTGATCGCCCATTCGTGCGCTTCCAGGACCAGGTTATAGATTTCCCGCTGGCGCGGCGAGAACACGCCGCCGACCGGGTAAGTGCGAGTCACGTCACCGGCATAGTGGGCGAACCGCGCCCCGATGTCCACGACCACCAGATCCCCCTCCTGCATCGGCGCGGCGTTGTCCCCGTAGTGCAGGATAGTCCCGTTGATCCCCGCGCCGACGATGGGCGGAAACGCCAGGGTGGCCCCACGCGAGCGGAACGCCTCATAGATTCGCGCCTCGACCTCGTACTCCCACTTGCCCGCGCCCCCGGCGATGGCCGCCCGCGCCGCCCGCTGCCCTTCTCCCGTAATGGCGATCGCCTGGCGCAGGCGCTCCCGCTCTGCCGGCGACTTGACCACCCGCTGCTGCGCCAGCGCCGGCGCCACATCCCGGAACTGCACGACGGGAGCGATGTCTGCGATCCGCTGCATTAGGGCATATTCCCGCGAGAGTTTTGCCTGCTCCCCATACGGAGTGATCGTATAGAGGAGGGGATTGCGACGCAGCCCGCCGATGAGCGCGCCCCAAATATTGCCTGCATCTAGGGTCTTTTCGATGCCGGTAGCCCGCTCCGTCTCTTCGCCAGGGCCGAGCTTGGGGCCGGTCCAAGTCTCCCCGACCGGGTTGCGGGCCGGCAGGAAGAGGACCTCCCGCACGCCGGGCGGCAGGTCGCGCTGCAGCGCCGAAGCCGGCACGCCTTCCGGCAGCAAGATCAAGAAGGCGCCGGGCGTATCCACGCCGGTCAGGTAGAAAAAGGCGCTGTTCTGACGGTAAGGCGCGGCCACTGCTTCCTCTTCCGATCCGCCCCGGATCAGAATCAGGCCCTCCGGGCAGGCGACCCGCAGCGCCTCCCGGCGCGCTTTGAACTCCTCCGGGGGAAAGCCATCGAGAGGGGCCGCGGGATCGGCAGTGTGCGCCCGGACCTCCGAAGTGGCGGTATCGGTAGGCGGCAGGGTCATGGGAGTCATTCCTTTCTTAAGAGGGCGTGGGGTTACCTTCCGCTTGAATTTAGCACAATCGCCTGCCTGTGTCAACAGGGAAAGACCCTCTTCTCGCGCAAAACCGATATTCGTGCTTGACAAACCGCCAAAGCCGCCGTATACTCAGTACGGCTCTTTAGCAAGGCCACACAATTCTACGAAATGAGGAGAGGACGCCGCGGCCTGCAGGTCCGGCAACCGATGTCCGCTCCGGGGAGAGACGATTATCACGACCGATAACAGTTCCAAATCTCACGCAGGTTCGGTTACAGTCTCCCGGTGCCCCGAGCGGTGCGCGCACAAAGGAGAACCGAGCTATCGTGAGGAATCCAGCCCCTGTTGTCACTCGTGGTAATGCGCCCGTAGTCGAACCCTCGGAAGAGGGTTTGCTGGAGGGCCTTGTCCTCAAGGTCTTCAGCGGCGCCTATCTGGTACAGGCCGACCCAGACAAAGAGAGCCGCCCGCAGATCTATCGCTGCAGTCTGCGCGGCGCCCTGAAGAAGAAGTTTACCTACTCCACCAGCGGCAGCCTTCCCCGCCGCGTCCTGCGCGCCAAGCAGCCCCTCAATAGCGACGTCGTCGCCGTCGGCGACCGCGTCCGCTTCCTTCCCATCGACGCCGAAGAGGGCATTATCGAAGAGGTCCTACCCCGCCGCAGCCGTTTCGCCCGCGCCACCTTCCGGGGCCGGGAGCAGACCCTGGTCACCAATCTGGATCAGCTCGTCGTCGTCTTCGCCTGCGCCGAGCCCAATCCCGATCTGTGGCGGCTGGACCGCTGGCTCGTGTCCGCCGAGTGCAACGGCCTGGAGCCGCTCATCATCGCCAACAAGCGCGACCTGGTCGACGAGGCGACCTTCCAGGAGCGGTTCGGCGAATATCTGCACATTGGTTACCGGGTGTTGGCTACGAGCGCAAAGGAAGGAATCGGGATCGAAGATTTGCGGGAAGCCTTGCGCGGGCGCATCTCCGCGTTTACCGGACCTTCGGGCGTAGGCAAATCCAGCCTCCTCAACGCCATCCAACCCGGTCTGCACCTGGCGACCAGCGACATCGGAACCACCACGTTCAAGGGCCGGCATACGACCATCACACGCGAGCTGATTCCGCTTGACAGCGGCGGCTGGGTCGCGGATACGCCGGGGCTGCGCAATCTCGATCTGCTGGAGATGTCGCGGGAGGAGATGGAGGAATGCTTCATTGAGTTCAGCACTTACCTGGAGACGCCCTGCCGCTTCCACAACTGCCGGCATGAGAACGAGCCGGGCTGCTGTCTGAAGGCGGCCGTAGCAGCAGGCCATGTCTCTCCCCGCCGCTACGAGAGCTTTTTGCAACTGGCACGTGGCCGTTAAAGACGGGGGTATCAGCCAAAAGGCTGCCCCCCTATTTAGAGCACCTAACAAAACCGGTTAGGTTGCTGTTAGGATTATGGAAGAAGCAGGTATGGCAAAACCACTTCTTCCCGATGAACTCTGGGCACTGATCGAACCGATCCTGCCCCCGCACACTCCCTCCCTCAAAGGAGG
>DASRCN010000094.1:0-51324 GCA_035653075.1 Chthonomonadaceae bacterium
CCTCCTTTGAGGGAGGGAGTGTGCGGGGGCAGGATCGGTTCGATCAGTGCCCAGAGTTCATCGGGAAGAAGTGGTTTTGCCATACCTGCTTCTTCCATAATCCTAACAGCAACCTAACCGGTTTTGTTAGGTGCTCTAAACAACTCCTTAATTTGACAATTTGGTGTAGATTCCTTCCTCCTTGATAAGCAGAATGAAATATTATTGAATGTAGGGCGTAGGCGAGAACGTTGATGAACTCGTCAACCCGACAGTGGCAGTTCTCGGCGTGGGCGGTGTCGTTGAGGCCATCGGAAGAGAAGACCAGTACGATTCGGCCGCGAAGGATATAGGCTTCCAGGGTGGCGCTGTTGGGTCCGTTGCGTCCGTGCGTGGTCGCCAGGCTGTCAATTTTGTGGACCATGCAGTATATATTGTATAATGGGTTCAGAGAGCATTCAACGTACTCTTGGAGAAAGACATGATTACGATTACTCTTCCACCAGAACTGGAACAGGTCGTCACCGAGCGGGCGAAACAGCAGGGCACGACGCCTGAGCTAGTGGCTCTCGACACGTTACGAAAGGAGCTACTGCCTGTCGCGTCGCCTCCGCCTATCGAAGGGCAGACATTGGTGGACTTCCTCGGAGAGTTCATCGGCTGTATTCATAGCAGTGAAATGGTCCCTGGAGGCGCGCAGATGTCTGTGGATACAGGCAAGAAGTTCGCAGCAGGCATGGTCAAGAAGCGACGGGAAGGGCGATTGTGAACCTGACGGATACCGGGCCGCTGGTCGCTTTGCTAGACGCTGACGATGATTATCATGCTGTTTGTGTCGCGGCTTCCCGAAATTTGCCCGCCGGAGCGTTGGTGACGACCTGGGCCTGCTTTACAGAGGCCATGTTTATGTTAGGAGAGACCGGCGGTTATCGTTATCAAGAACGGTTATAGGCCATGCGCCGTTCCGGAAGGTTGGAACTGCTAGAATGCACCCCCGCAGAGATTACCCGCATGGATACTCTCATGGCGCTTTACCAGAATGTACCCATGGATTTGGCCGACGCCTCTCTCATTGCGGTCGCCGAAAGCCGGGACATACGCCGTCTATTCACAATTGACAACGACTTCTATATCTACCGCCTCGTGGATGGTTCGGTATTGGAAGTCATTCGCTAATGGAGGAGGGCATAGGCGAGGACGTTGACGTTGATGAACTCGGCGCGGTCGATCTCGTCGCCGCCACAGCAGCAGCAGTTCTCGGCATGGGCAGTGTCGTTGAGGCCGTCGGAAGAGAAGACCAGCACGATCCGGCCGCGAAGGATGTAGGCTTCCAGGGTGGCGCCGTTGGGTCCGTTGCGTCCGTGCGTGGTCGCCAGGCTGTCGATCTTGTAGACCATGCGGAAGAGAGGATGGTCCAGCTTGAGGCGGGTCATCTGCTGGCCGGGAAAGAGGCGCGCGAACTCCGTGCGGAACGAGCGCACCCAGTCGGGATCGGAGCAGCCTGCCGAGGCGAGGATGAAGCCGCCGTGCGTGAGATAGTAGCGCATCTGGACGCGCTCCTTCTCGGTCAGCGAGAAGGAGCCTTCGCCGGTCATCACGGCGAAGGGGAAATTGCTCAGCTCGCGGCTGTCCAGGCGCACGCGGCGGAAGTGCGGCTCCGTCTGGATATGCGTTTCCATCGAGAGCCGCTTTAAAAAGCGGTCGCTGAAGCACTGCGAGGTCTTGTTGCCGGCATAGATCAGGTTGGCGCACTGGACGTGGTCGCCGCTCAGACCATCCGTGTCCGTGCTGCTGTCCTGCGGGCGGGCTGGAGAGAGGGACAGGGCCAACAGCCCCGCCAGGATCATTCCCGCTTTAAGAGGTACTCGCATCGGTCTCTTCCTTTGCCGGCGGCAGGTGGTCGGTGAGGACCGCCTGCTCGAGATGCGGCGTCATCTGAAGAAGCAGGCTGTCGCCCTCACGCCGGAAATCCGTCCACGGCTGCCATTCCTGCTTGCCATCGCCCAGGTAGAGCGTCAGGCTGTCTGGGACAGGCTGCGGCCAGTGTATCCGCAGGGTCACGGGCACCCCATAAGCCCAGTAAAGGCCGACGCGAAAAGCAGGCAAGCCTTCCGGCGTGAGCGGCGCGTCCTCTGGGACGGCGCAGGAACCCTCCGCCTCGATCACTTTTCCATTGTCGTCGCGCCGCGACTCGATCTGCAGGCCGGTCGCGCTGGCGCCCTCGAAATCCGTCTCCAGCGCGACCGGCGGATAGGTCCAGCCATACGGGCACTCTTTCTCGCCGACGCGTACCGCCCAGGCCGAATCGCCCCAGGAGTAGTGCCAGAACTCGTCCCGGCAGTTGGAGAAGCCCGCGCTCAGCATCGCTTCGACCATCAGCATGCGATTGGCTTTAGCCTCCGGCGATATCTTATCGGACCAGGTATAGGCGGCCTCCCAGCCTTTGGTCGGGGCGGTCATGTCCAGTGCGTTGCCTTCCGGATCGAGCAGGCCGACATCCACCGCGCCGCCGGTGCAGTGACCGGGCGGCGCTTTCTGATCGTAGGGGGCGAAATAGCGGTTGGTGGCGCGGCGGAGCGCGGAGAGCGGCCAGTTCGGATGCTCTTCCCGCAGCCGCTTGTTGTAATTATCCCAGCCATGTTGCTGCATGCTCAGGGTCCGCGCCGCGCTGAAGACCTTCAGGCGATAGCCGGGCGGCAGGGACGCCTGGGCCGCGTTAAGCTTCTGCGCGACGGTCCGGCGCAGGTAGGGGCAGACCCATCCGACGATGACCAGATCGGGGCAAGCGGCGCGAATATCTACTAGCGGCTCGCGCTCCATCCAGGGCAGGGCGTATTCGAGAATCTTGACGCGATTGAGCGCCGCGATCGGCTCCGGGGAGCCGATCTTCGCCGAATGTGGCGCGGGACGTTTCCGGTCGGGCGTTGGGTGTTGGGCGTTCCGAAGGTTCGACGTTGGGACGGAAGGGGACGGTGGCTCCGGCTGACGGCGCAACGGATGGCGGATACCGGGAGCGGAGGAAGCATCGACATTGGCGGCGGGATCGGAAGGCGGCAAAGAACGACTCCTAAAACGAACTACTCTTCCGGCTCCTCATCGTCGTCCAGATCGTCCATCGCGCCGGAGCAGTCGGTGTAGCGGCTGATCTCCTCGCCCCGGAAGACATGGGCGACAAAGTCCTCCCGCTCGAAGCGCGGCAGATAGGAGGAGACGATGTCGTCGTCGATCTGGGCGAGCAGCTCTTCCTCTTCTCCGACGGTCAACTCGGTCTCGAAGATCACGGTGGCGTGGATGGTATCGTGGGCGAAGTGAATATCGACCTGGCCGACGCGCCGGTCGCCGTCCCAGATGAGATAGATTTCGGAAGTCTGCGTCCGCACGAGGCGGGTCATCTTGAAGCGTGTGTCCACGAGGGCCTCCCCTCATGCCAGGCGGGGCGCCTTGCGGCCGATCTTTTGGTGAGCCGGTCGAGGCGTGGAGGGCTGGAACGTCTGGCTATAGGGTATATTCGGCTTGCCTGGCATTGTGTCCTGCTCTTCTCCTTTTACGGCTTGTGAACGCGTTTTGTTCGGTCTCTTCAAAATGGGGACTGGGGACCAGGGAATGGGAAAAGCCTCTGCCGAAGGCTACCACCTCTGTCGAAGGTCTTTCCCTAATCCCCATTCCCCAATCCCTAGTCCCTGTTTTTGGGAACTGATTGTCTCTTCGAGCCGTCATTCGGACTACAGAGTTCGGTTTGCGGGGCGTTAAAACAGCGGTCACTGGGACCGTGACGTTAGCGGCTCGAAGAGAATGGACTTGATACTTCAAAGGGAGGTACGTTATGATGACACTTCCGTGGAATAGAGAGCAGCAGCGGGCGGAGACGCGCGCTCGGTGGGGCTGGATCGTGGGAGGGACGCTGGCGGTGGGAATCATCGCGGCGGCGGCTGTCTGGCTCATGCGGACCGCTCAGGAGCAGGCGGCAGGCCAGATGCAGACGATGGATAACGACTACGCGCCGGACCTTGCGAGCCCCTCCACGGCTGTGCCTGCTGGTGGGATGAAAATGCAATCCGAAGAGGCGATCATGCCGCCGGCAGGGAAAAAACGCTCCGGCCGCAGCAAAAAAGCCGGAGCCGCTTCTATCGAGAACGCGCAGCCCGCGGATTTGACCAAAATGGGGTCCGGGGCAGAAGAGCTCAGGAACCATGATTTCCCGGCTCCTATCTCCAGACATCGCTCGGCGGAAGAGGATCCTATCACGGTCAATCAGAATGTGCTGCTTCCGGAAGACATACAGGCCGGCGGCGAGATCGGGGAGATGCCGGGAGATATGCAGCCGGTGGGCGAAGCGATCAACATCATGGATCAGGATGAGCTGACGCCGGACTTCGCTCAGGAGGAAGGCTAGGCGGTCGCGTAAGCCCTCTCGACCGCAGGCTGCAGGACACGCTTCGAGCCAAGCAGGTGGAGCAGGTGGACGTGGTCGGCGCGCGTCCAGACGCGTTCGGAGCGGCCCCAATAGGCGCAGTAGGCCCACCGACCGTCGGTCGTTGGGACCCAACTCTCCTGCCCGCTGCCGGTGAAGAGCACCACACGGGCATACGGCTCGATGGGGATGTCCTGGCGGAAGATATACGTCTCGTTGGCGAACCGCGTGGCGTCCCCTTCCAGATAGGTGTCGGTGCAGAGCGCCCAGCCGCGCAGCGTGACGGCGCGCAGGCCCTGGTTTTGGAGCACGATGTACTCACCCTGCGCGTTCTCTGAAACATGGATCTCTACGATCTTCAGCATGTCCTCTCGTCTCCATGATGGGATTGTTAAGACGCTCCGCCGGGTAGAGCCTGGCGGAGCGTTGTCGTCATGAGATCCGGTCGCGCCAGCGTTGATCAGGAGCAGCCGTAGACGGAGCCACAGTTGAGGCACTTGAAGCAGGCGCCGTTGCGGACCATGAGGCTGCCGCACTCCGTGCAGATGGGCGCATCCGACTGGTTCTGGAAGATTTCCCGCTCGTGCTCGGCCAGCGAAACCGCGCCGGTGGGCGGCGTCTCCGCCGTCGTCAGCGTCAGCCTGGGCCGCGCGCCATTGCCGTTGGTCTCTTCCGTATGGCCGTTGGAGAGCGAGGGCTCGCCGTTATCGGGCACGCGGTCCAGGAATTTGAGGCCCAGCCAGCGGAAGATGTAGTCCATGATCGACTTGGCGATGCGGATGTCCGGGTTGTTGGTGATGCCGGACGGCTCGAAGCGCGTGTGGGCGAACTTATCGACCAGCGTCTGCAGGGGCACGCCGTACTGGAGGGCGAGCGAGATGGCCGTGGCGAACGAGTCCATCAGGCCGGAGATGGTCGAGCCTTCCTTGCTCATGGTCAGGAAGATTTCGCCCGGCGTGCCGTCCTCGTACATGCCGACGGTGATGTAGCCCTCGTGCCCGGCGATGCTGAACTTGTGCGTGATGCTGCGGCGCTCGTCGGGCAGCTTGCGGCGCACCGGCCGGCGCTCCTCCACAATGACCGCTGCGGCTGCGGGCGCCGGGACCGGAGCGGCTTCCGTCGCCTCCGTTTTCTCCTCGTCGGCCTTTTTGGTCATCAGCGGCTGGGTACGCTTGGAGCCGTCCCGGTAGATGGCGATGGCTTTGAGGCCGAGCTTCCAGCCCTCCACGTAGGTCGCGATGATCTCCTCGACGGTGGCCGAGTTGGGCATATTGACGGTCTTGGAGATGGCGCCGCTGATGAACGGCTGGGCGGCGGCCATCATGCGGACGTGGCCCATGTAGTGGATCGAGCGCGTGCCGTTGCCTGGCTTAAAGGCGCAGTCGAAGATGGGCAGGTGCTCCGGCTTCAGACTGGGCGCGCCCTCGATGGTATCGTGCTCGTCGATGTAGGCCAGAATGCCTTCGATCTGTTTCTTTGTGTAGCTCAGCCGCTGCAGCGCCTCCGGGACCGTGTTGTTGACGATCTTCATCATGCCGCCGCCGACCAGGCTCTTGTACTTGACGATGGCGATGTCCGGCTCGATGCCGGTCGTATCGCAATCCATGAGGAACCCGATGGTGTTGTGGCTGATGAAGCCGCCCGCGATGTAGGTGACGTTCGCGGGGACCGACAGATCGTAGGTCAACTGCTCGCCGCCGTCCTCGTTGGTGGCGATGGTGTCATAGAAGAAGCGTAGGGCATGGCCGAGGCGCGCGTCGCCGGTCTGCGCGTAGAGGGATTCGGCAGCACGGCGCGTGATCGCTCCCTGATGACGCTGCATGGAGAGCGCGATCGCATTCCGAAGCGGGTTGTCGGCAGTGACCAGTTCACGAATGACTGCTGGATCGAGGTAGATCAGATCGTAGCGGGCGGTCTGGCTGCCTTCACTCTGCCGGACGGCCGCACGCTTGCGCGCTCCGATAAAGCCGATGGTTTGCTGGTAGCGCGCCGTGTAGGACTTATTGCGCAGGGCCAGGACGAACAGCTCTGAGCGACCCCAGCCGCTCATATCCCGCTTGGTGGTCGTTGGAAGGCCGAGGGCGAGAAGAATTGTCTTGACTTCTTCTGAGAACGAACGGTGAGTGGTCGTCCAGCAGGGAATGCCCTGAGTGACGGTTCCATCGGCTTCATAGAGGCCGCGCAGGAAGGCGCTATAGACCGCCGGATCGTTGGTCGCCAGGATGGCGTCGGGGATGTGCGGCACGTAGCCTTTGCCGGAGTGGCCCGGACCGGGCGACATCTTGGCGAAGCCGCAGGCTTCCCACCAGAGAGTCAGCGGGACCGAGTGCGCCGACACCTCGCAGTAGCCTTGCTGCGGGATTAGGCGCGCCTCCAGATTGAACAGCGACTTCATCAGATCCCGGATATGCTCGGCGACATCCGTATCCGCGTTGGTGACGCAGAAGCGCGGTCCCTTGGCGTGAAGCGAGCCGTCGCCCATGAAGTAGCCGACCAGCTCGGCCAGCTCAGGCGTCATCGTGCGCGGCACGCGGGTCGTGTAGTCGCCCGTCCAGTACTCTTCGCCGAGCGGCGGGAGGGTGACGGTGCGCGGCTTACCGGCCAGTTGGCCCATCGAAAGCGCCACGACGTCACCGGGCGCAATGTCGGCAAACCGCTTCCAGACCATCGCGCCGGTGGCCGTATCGACCACTTTGATGCGATGCTTGAGCGTCCCCTGAATCGCGTAACCGCACTTTGTTGTGATGCGTCGCGTGTCTTCGATGCCGTTGACGTAGAACTTCGTAGCGGCCTGCTCGCCTTCGTCCGTCAGGACGTTGAACCGCGTGTCCTGCCAGGTGTCGCCATTCACGTCGCCGAGGCGATTCAGGCGCATCAGGCCGCGATCTGTTAGGACGAGCGAGTTGCCGACCAGGCAGCCGGTCGGCGCCAGCACCGTCGCCTGCGCGTTGCGGTAGCCATGCTGCTCGCCGGAGGCGATGGCTTTGTCCCAGGAAGAGCGCGCAGCCTCCATCATATCGCCCGGAACGTGTTTCGCTTCGATGTCCTCCACAGCCGCGCGATGCATGCGCATCACGTCCAGGAACGGCTCCCGGTTCTTGGGATAGCCAGGGAACGGCCATCCATGATCGCGGGCGATGATGCTGGACTGATGATACGCCTCGCCGGTCATAATGGCAGTGATGGCGGCGGCGTAGGCGCGCCCCTCCGTGCTGTCGTAAGGCAGGCTGCGGGCCATCAGCAGCGCGCCGAGGTTGGCGTAGCCCATGCCGAGCGGACGGTAATCGTGACTGTTCTCGGCGATGCGCGGCGTCGGGTAGGAGCAGTTATCGACCAGGATCTCCTGCGCCGTGATCACAATTCGGCAGGCATGCTTGAACGCCTCCGGATCGAACTCGCCATCCGCTCGCCGAAACTTCATCAGATTCAGCGAGGCGAGGTTGCACGCGCTATCATTTAAGAACATGTATTCACTGCAAGGATTACTTGCATATATTTTATCGCTGTTTTTGCAAGTATGCCACTTGTTGATGGTCGTGTCGTACTGGAGGCCAGGATCCCCGCAGACCCAGGCGCTCTGGCCGATCATGCGCATCAGGTCGCGCGCCTTGTAGGTCCCGTCCGGCTCTTTGCTGAGTACGAAGTGCGTGGTCCAGTCGCCGTCCTCCTCATGAGCACGCATGAACTCATCGGTGACACGCACGGAGTGGTTGGCGTTCTGGAACTGGACACTGTCGTAGGCGCCACCCGACACATTGAAGGCACCGCTATAGCCCGCATCGATCAGCGCCCAGGCTTTCTTCTCCTCCTTCTCCTTGCAGGTGATGAAATCGACGATGTCAGGGTGATCGATGTCGAGGATCACCATTTTTGCCGCCCTTCTCGTGTTCGACGCATAAAAGCCGTTAGCGCAGAGAAGATGGACGTCTTCGACCTCGATATCGTAGGTTTCCGCTACTTCCGTCGGAATCACAGACTCCAGCGTGACCTGCACGCAGTGGGACAATTCTTCTGCATAATCCGCCACCGAGGTGTGCGGATGTGTTGCCAACGATGCGAGTGCGCCATAGCCCGTCGTAGGATTAAGGCCGACCTTGCGCTCGATGATACGGTTGCCGCTTCGATGTTCCGTGCGCGCTTGTAAGGCACGGACGAGCGATGGCCGGTAGCCCCAGCCTTTATCCGCGCCGTCGGAGGGAATGTAGTTGTGAGCCGCCTTTGCGGAGTAAGGCGCAATCCGATCCATTAGACGGTGTATGAAGGTCGAGCCAACGATCTTCAAGCGGTAGAGCGCGCGCCAAGTACCGCGCTCCGCGCGACTCAACTGAAGCTTTGAGGGAATTCCGAGCGTGAGCAAAAGCCGCTGCAACTCCATCAAGAACGCCCGATCGATTGAAGATATCGACCATCCTCCACGCGGCTGGTAGGTCCCATCCGCATCGATCACGCCAGCGATGAAGGCAGCGCGCACTTCAGGCCTTGCCTCGAACATTACGTGCGGAAACCCGAGATCGTCAGCTTTGCCCTTTGCCAATCCATTCGCCACCAGGAATTCGATGAGCCGCTTGCGGGTGTAACCGATCTGTTGATGACCTGTTTCATCACTCAGTAGCAAGGGCTCCTCACCGAACAGTTGGAAGCAGTAGCGTCGGAAACGCTCTTGGGATGCGTTTCCCGCTAGATCCTTGCAGAATGCCACGCGTAAGCGATACGGGTAGTCTCTACGAAGCTCGGCATCGCCATACGTCAGGCCCAGTACATAAGCCATCTCGTCGTTCAACTCGGATGGAAATGTCATCTCTGCGGTCGTCGTCGCATGCCGGGAATCGTTTGCCTCTGGGACAAAGAGGGGTATGGAAACGCCCCCCTCGCTGGCTTCCAGCAGGACGTACAGGGAATCGCCGGGGAGAAACTCCTCAATAGGCTTGACGTCGAAGCGGCCTGTTTCGATGTTCCAGTAGGCGAACTTATGCCCTGCGGTCACCTCGACCTCGTAGCCTTCCTGCGTCCGAACCCGATAGCAGAGCTTTTCTCCATTCGGCATGAAGTCAGCGACAAGGCGCGGACCCTTATGCGTTAGAACGTAGTCTCCGATCTGCAACGTCTCGATAGGTAGCCAGCCATCCGGCGTCGCGACAAGTGTTCCCTTCTTGAAACACTTGCCGCCCGATTTGATCGCGGAGGCAAAGGAGTCGAAACCGCGCATGAAGGAGACAGGACCGGAGGCCGTGCCGCCGCCGGCCAGCGGCTCACGTGAAGAGCGAATGGTCGAGAGATTGGAGCCGGTGCCGCTGCCGTATTTGAAGAGCATCCCTTCCGTCTTGGCCAGCGTGAGAATCGAATCCATCGTGTCCTGAACGCTGTTGATGAAGCAAGCTGAGCCCTGAGGGCGCGGCTGGTCGGCGAGGCCGACGTTGAACCAGACCGGCGAGTTGAAGGCGGCTTTCTGGTACAGGAGAATGTGGGTCAGCTCGTCCTGGAAGGCCTGGGCGTCCTCTTCGGAGGCGAAGTACTCCATGGCGCGGCCCCAGTTCGCGATGGTGTCGGCCACGCGATGGATGAGCTGGCGCACGCTGTGCTCCCGCTCCGGAGTGCCGAGGTGGCCGCGAAAATATTTGGAGACGACCACATTGGTCGCCAACTGCGTCCAGCTCTTGGGGATCTCCACGTCCTGCTGCTCGAAGACCTTTTCGCCGCGCTCGTTGGCGATGACCGCGTCCCGCAGCTCCCACTCGACGGTGCTGTAGACATCCTCGCCCGGCTTCGTGAACCGACGCTCGACCTTCAAACCGGGAGCGCCTTTGCCCCGCGCGCCTTTGTGGGCGCCGTTCTCATCGGCGGGCACGCGGGTCTTGACGACCGCCTTGCCGTTATGCAGGGCATGGCCGTTGGTCACGGCGGTGGTATTCGCTGGAGGGGTGACCGAATCGTCCTGATGGATCACGGAATCGATATCGGTTTGATGGGGGTCCTGCGTCAACTCTTCATACCTCCTTCCAGGTTGGACATGGGAATAATGGCCGACGGTTCCCGGAACTGCGCGTCCGGGATGTCCGAAAAGAGAAAGGGCACGCCGGGCGCCGCCTCTTTACGGCCACAGACAAACGGGTCCGCGACGATGGCCGCCTGCGGCGACGCCGCCAGACAGCCATGCCGGAAAATCTCGGATAAGAACGCGGCTTCGAGCTGCATCTTCTGCGCTGGTCCCAGCGACCGTTTTGCGGATGACATCGTCCGGATTCTCCTCGGGATATGTGAGAACGGGATGAAGCGGCGGCGGGGCCGGGTGGGTCAAGGCTTTTTGCTGCGGCGGCGCAGCATATCGACGATCTCTTTGAACTGGGTGGCATCCTCGAACTGGCGGTAGACGGAGGCGAAGCGCACGTAGGCGACCTGATCGAGGATTTTGAGCCGCTCCATGACCATCTCGCCTATCTCGAGCGACGAGACCTCTTTCTCGAGGCGGTTGTAAAGCATCCTCTCAATATCCTGGGCGGCTTCGTCCAGCGTCTCGAAGCTGATCTCACGACCCTTGCAGGCAAGCTGCATGCCGTGGACGATCTTCTGGCGATCGAACGGCTCCCGGCGATTGTCGCTTTTGACGACAAAGAGCTGCAGCTCCTCGATCTCTTCGATCGTCGTGAAACGGCGTCCGCACGCCTCACATTCTCGTCGCCGCTTGATGGACGTGCCTTCGTTGAGCGTGCGCGTCTCCAGGACATGGTCTTTATTCTGTACTCCGCAGAACGGGCACTTCATGCTGGACCGGGATCCCCGTCTGGCTCCTCACTTCGTTGTGCGCAGAGGCCGCCGGCTCCTTTCGTGCCGTTGGGAAGTGGGTCCGACGCACTAGATGTAGGCTAAAGATGCGATTCCGCGACCCGGCCTTACGCTACCTGTCGCGGAGAAGTGGAATGGGTACTCTAAATATAGGGACTGCCAAAGGATAACACTGCTAGCGGTAGTTGTCAAGGGGTTTGGCGAAAAAAGTTTGGAATCTTTGGCCGCCAGGCCGCCCGGCATGGACACCACCGAGGGATTTTGGAGTAGAATCCTCAGTGGCCGGGAATACGGGCCGGATCCGTCAGGGGTACGGAAGGCGGATGCGAGAAGGTATGGACGGCGGGCGAATCGACCTGGACGACCGCGCGTATCGGGGGCACGGGCAGCGCGCCGGTGGCGGGATCGCCGCCCGTGATGACCGGATGGAGCGGATAGTCCCGCGCGTGGATAATCAGCGTCCGGGTGGAAAGCGGCGGTGGCATGGGGACGGTGGACCGGGTATCGGGGGCGTCTGAAACCCGTCCATAGGTCCCATCCGGCGGCGTAGAGGCGTAGGAGGTCGTTTCGAAGCGGGAGGTATCTGCGGGGGCAGGAATCGCCGCCGGCCGGGAAGATACGGGCCAGAGCCGCAGCGCCGCCAGGGCGATTACCAGGATGGCCAATCCGCCGCCGAGATGGTGCGCCAGGTTCGCGCCCTGGCGCCCGCCCTGGATGACGCGCAAGTCCTGACGGTGGGACGGCCAGGTGAAAAACTGCCCGTCCTCGGAGTACGAGACCGGCAGATACGGGACCGAAGGCGGCCGATGGGAGGTTTTAAAGCCGGGGAAACGCATACCCGGCTATTGTACCCGGCGAAACGCTCTCTTGCAAGTGGGCTGAAACATGGATGAGAAGGAACCAGACGCGATCGGGCCGCCCAAAGCTCCTCGCATCGAACGCACGCTGCATAGCGGGCAGTACGCTTCGCGCGCGCTGGGACGCATGCAGCCGTTCGCCTACTATCTGCCCGAAGATAGCGCGGGAACGGAGGAGCCGCGCTATCCGATGCTGGCGCTCCTGCACGGCCTGAACGGCAGTTATAGGGACTGGCCCACCCATACGCGTCTCGCCGCCTACGCCGCCGCGATGCCGCTGGTGATCGTGTTTCCGGATGGCGGGAACGGCTGGTACACCAACGCCGCCGAGGGCTCGGCGCGCTACGAGGACGATTTCGTGCAGGATTTCCTGCCACACATCCAGGCGACGCTGCCCGTGCGGGAGCCCGGCAGAGCCTGGGGGATCGGCGGGCTGTCGATGGGCGGCTACGGGGCCGTGAAGCTGGCGCTGAAGTATCCGCAGCTCTTCTCGGTGGCAGTCAGCCATAGCGGCTCGTTCGAGAAGATGCGAATACCGGAGTCTCATCCTGTTTTTGGCGACCCGCAGAAGGATGCGCGTCTGCGCCATGCCGAAGATCCGTTCTATCTGGCGGAGCTGGCGATGTGCCGCTGGCCGACGGAGCGCCCGTTTCTGCATCTCGACTGCGGCCTTTTCGACCCGCTTTTGGAAGGCAACCGCCGCTTCGCCGCCCATCTGAATTTTCTCGGCTATCGGCATTCCTATCGAGAGATGCGCGGCTATCATACCTGGCCTTACTGGAACCGCGCCATTCGCACGATTCTGCCTGCGATTGCGCGTGCGTTAGGGGCGTAGGAGGAGAGGTCTAAAAGCGTGCAGGAGTTCGATCTGATCGTTATTGGAGGGGGCTCGGCGGGCCTGAAAGCGGCGCGCACGGCGGCGAGGGGAGGCCGCGCCGTCGCGCTGGCCGAAGAACGGGAGCTGGGCGGGGAGTGCTTCTGGGCCGGCTGCGTACCGACCAAGGCGATGGTACGCGCCGCGCAGGTGTGGCACCTGGTGCGCCGGGCGCAGGAGTTCGGCATCCAGGCGGAAATCCGCAAAGCCGACTTCGCGGATGCGATGGCCTACAAGGAGCGCGTGCTACGCCGTGTGGCCGGTGACGGCCCGTCCGACGCGGGTCTATCCCGGCTGGGCGCCCGCTTCTATCCCACCCACGCCCGGTTCGAAGGGCCGAACGAGGTACGTGTCGGCGAGGAGGTGGTCCGCGGCAAGCAGATCATCGTCGCCACCGGCACCGTGCCCGCCGTGCCGCCCATTCCCGGCCTGAAAGAGGCGGGATTTATTACCAACCGCGAGGCGGTCAACCTCACCACGCTTCCCCGGCGGCTCGTGGTATTGGGCGCCGGGCCGATCGGCCTGGAATTTGCGCAGGTCTTCCGCCGCTTCGGAGCGGAGGTGACGGTGGTCGAGACGCTGCCGCAGATTCTGCCGCGAGAGGATGCGGAGATCGCCGCGCTGGCGGCCGGATTCCTGGAGGAGGAAGGCATCCGCATTCTGACGGGAGCTAGGGCGGAGCAGGTGACGGCAAAGCCGGGCGGCTCCAGGCGCGTGCAGGTCCGGCGGGGAGAAACGATAGAGGCGATCGAATGCGACGAGATCCTGGTGGCGACCGGGCGCCGGGCGGCCATCGAGGGACTGAATATCGAGGCGGCCGGGGTGGACTTCGAGGCTCGCTGCATCCAGGTCGATCACTACCTGCATACGAACGTGCCGCATATTCTGGCGGCGGGTGACGTGGCGGGCGGCTATCTCTTTACCCACGTCGCCAGCTCGGAAGGCCGGTTGGCGGCCCTAAACGCCTTCACCGATAAGCCGGAGCCGTTCGATCACCGGGTGGTGCCGCGCTGTACGTTCATCAATCCGGAAGTGGCCAGCATCGGTCTGACGGAGCAGGAGGCGGCGGAACAGGGAATGCGGGCCGTCACGCAGTCCTTCTCCTTCGCCGACCTGGACCGCGCCATCATTCAGGGCGAAGCGCGCGGGCTGGTCAAGCTAGTCGTGGACGAGCTGGACGGGCAGATTTTAGGCGCGCACCTCGTCGGGCCGGACGCCTCCAGCATCCTCGCGGAGCTGGCCGTCTGTATGAAAAACCACCTGCCCATCTCCGCCATCGCGGATACGATGCACGCCTATCCAAGCTTTCCGGAGGCGGTCGAAGCGGCGGCGCTTGCCGCCCACAGCTACCGAGGACAGGTGGAAGGCGCTACCGAAGAGTAACCGCAGCGGCGATCACCCCCTCAGTTTTTGAATGGCGGCGCGGGTGGCGACCAGGCACTCCTGAATATAGGGCATGGGATCGTCTGCATGCTCTTCATATTCGAGAGAGACGATGCCCCGGCTGCTATAGTGGCTGGCTTTGAGCGCCCGCAGAAGTCCGACGGTATCCAGCGTGCCTTTGCCGATCTCTGTGAACTGCTTCTCCCCGTTCGGTCCCGTCTTCACGTCTTTGAGATGAACGCCGTAAACCCGCCTGCCGAACTTGCGCACGGCGGCGACGGGGTCCTGGTCGGAGCGCAGGTAGTGGCCGGTATCGACGCAGGCGCCGATGCGCGGATTCTGTCCCTGGAGGGCGGCCCAGACTTTCGGGATGGTGTCGTAAAGAGCATCGCCTGGCCCGTGGTTGTGGATGCCGATATTGATTTTGTACTCCTTCGTGAGCAGGTTCAACAAGGGGAAGGAGTCGGGGGAAGGAGAAGCGGAGAGGGTGTCGATCTCCATGGCCCTGGCGAACTCGAACTTGCGGCGCGCGTCGGCTTCGTTATTGCCAAAATCGACGACGCCGTACGTGACCATGCGGATGCCGTGAGCGCGCAGCTTTTCTTTGTACCCGGCCAGAATCTTCGGGTCGTCCGTAATGGGGAAGTGCGCATCGAAGCCTTCCCACCACGTCAATCCCAACTGTTGCGTCCTGGCAAGCGCCTCATCCACATTGTAGCCGCGCAGGGAGTAGGACTGCATGCCCATGCGGAAGGGAGCATACGCCGCCTCCCCCTCTTGGGCGAGGATCGCTTCATACGGAGCGAGCGCGGCGCCCGCCGCTCCCACAGCAAGCGTATTTAGGAAGGTTCGGCGTGTGAGCATTTTTGAAGGCGCGTTCTTATTCATTGGATCTGCCTCGATTTGAAAGTCCGGATTACCGATATAGCGGATGAAGGCGCTTTTGCGTAGTGCTTCGCGTCTGACATGGGTGGTGTCTCAGACCCGGCGGGCGCGCTTGGAGATAGATTTGCGGGTTGCGGTGACGGGCAAGCCGGTTCGCACGAACTCCCGCTCCACAAGGCGAAAGAAGGCGTCCCGTTCCACGCCGCGCACGATCGCCAGCTCGTGCGCCTCGGCCAGCGCGACCGGATAGCCGTCGCCTTTTTGGGCCTGGTCGTAGCAGAGCGACTGCGTCCAGGCCAGCAGCTCGGGATCGGCGGCGACCCAGTCGGGAATCTCCACGCGCGCCACCTCGCGACCGATGTTCAGATAGAAGAAGCGGATCCGGTGGACTTCGTCGTAGAGATTCAGAATTTTAGACCGGGAGCCGAAGACGGCCGAGCGCTCACCGGGCGCGAGGAGCGGCTCGAACAGCTCGGCATCGGTAATGCGCTCCGTGCCGGCGCAGTCCGGGGCGACGAAGTCCGGACGTGGCTTGCTGCGGTTCGGGCAGTAACGGTCGCAGTCGGCGCGGGGATGTGGGCAGTGAAAAATCCGCAGGGCGTTGACCACGTCGCGGCTGGCAGGCTTGCTGATATAGCCGGCCAGAGGCACGCGATGTTGCCGGGCGATCTCTAGCTGCGTTTGGAACGCGCTCAGGGCTTCCGCGCGGAACGTCTCGCTCTCGGCTTCCAGGGGCCAGAGGATCAGGGTGCCGTCCAGCAGAGCCAGGGTAGGAGGCGCAGACGCCGAAGGAGGCGTGCTGCCGTTGCCGGCAGGGGAGATTTCCGGCGGCGCGTTGGCGGCGATCATCTCGGCCAGACCGGCCAGCTCCGCCAGCAGGCGGCGCATGGTAAGACGGCGCGGCGCGATGGCGGTTTGCTCTCCCTGGAACTCGTCCAGCAAGTCCTCGTCCGGCTGCGCCAGGGTGGGGCGAGAGTGGAGGTAGGCGCGCTCGCCGGTGCCGTAGCGCAGCGCGATAAGGCCGATATTGATCAGATAGCAGAGGGCGATGTCGTGCCGGTCCGCGACGATCTGTGAGCCGTCGGTAGCCAGGACAGCGCAGGGGAGGGGGCGTGGAGGGGGCGTATAGGTCCGATCCGGGGATTCCATCAGATCGGCGACCAGCCAGGAGGTGCGGCTGCTATCGATCCTGGCTTGCGTCTCTTCCCAGGTGGGTCCGGAGGCGCGCAGGCGCCGGCCAGCCTCCGCTCGTGCCGCCTGAAAGTGGGGCAGGCCACGCGCATGCTCGGCCGTGAAGGAGTGAATCTGGATCGTGATCTTGTTGAAGTCCAGCATGCTGACGAATCGCGTCCTGTTTATCGATAGCCTGACATAGGCCATTCTAGCACGGAGCGGACCGCCTGTCAATGGATGCGACGCAGGGCAACGGTGCAATCTGGTACAATAGAGATAGCATTGCGGAGAGGGAAGGAGGCAGAACGGATGACCCTTGTAGGAGAGCCGCAGGATACAAAGACCGATGCGCCGCGGCATTGGGAATGCCGGGAGTGTGAGTATCAGTTCGCCGGGGCGGCCCCGCCGAGCGTGTGCCCACTCTGCGGAGAGCCGGGGGAGCAGTTCCAGGAGACGCATCCGGTCGCGCTGGATGCCATCGATAAGCAGCTTCTCAACCTGCTGCAAAACGGCGTGCCGCTGGTCGAGAGACCCTGGGACGCTTACGGCGCGGATCTGGGCATCTCCGGCGAAGAGGTCATGGAGCGTATCCGCCGGATGCGCGCCGACGTGATCCGTCAAATCTCCGCCATCTTCGATTCCCGCAGTCTCGGCTACAAGAGTACCCTCGTCGCCATGCAGTTTTCGCCGGAAGAGATCGATCGGGCCGCAGCGATCATCAACCGGCATCCGGGCGTCAGCCACAACTACCGGCGCAACCACCTCTTCAATCTCTGGTTCACGCTGACCATTCATAGCTCGCAGGACCTTCTGGAAGAGATCAACAAGCTGGCGGAATCTGCCGGCGCGGTCCAAACGCTTCCCTTGCCGAATCTCAACCTCTTCAAAATCGGCGTGAAACTGGACGTGACCGGCGAGAAGGACGTGACCCGCCAGGAAGAGGGACCGGTCGTCCACGGTTTCAAGCAGGCGCAGAATCTCACGCCACGCGAGATCGAGGCCGTGCGCGTGCTGCAGCGGGACCTGCCTATCGAGGAGAGGCCGTTTCGCATCTGGGAGGAGAAGTTCGGCATCCCCCAGGAGGAGCTTTTTGAGCACGCCCGCTCGTTCCAGGAGCGCGGGATCATGCGCCGCTTCAGCGCCGTGCTGCGCCACCGTAACGCCGGGTTCTCGGCCAACGCCATGGGCGTCTGGATCGTGCCGGAGGAGCGTATAAGCGAGGTCGGTCCGGCTATCGCGGGCTTTGCGGCTGTCAGCCACTGCTACCAGCGTCCCACCTATCCGCCGGACTGGCCCTACAATATCTTCTCGATGGTGCATGGCAAGACGACGGAGGACTGTCAGGCCGTTCTGGACGCCATCTCCGAGAAGACGGGCATCCAAGATTATACGATGCTCTACAGCACCAAAGAGTACAAGAAGGTGCGCGTCAAGTACTTCCCGCCCGGCATGCCGGTTCCAGGCGCGAACGCATAGCCTGAAAAGCGAAGCCGCCTCCCCAACGGGAGGCGGCTTTTTCTACGCCGGCTTCTTTTCTATCCCTCCACAGTGAAGGCCGGGATAGGCCTGCCGTCGATGTCCGTGAAGCCGTACTCCTGGGCCAACTGGCCGGAGGTCCAGACTTTGCCTGCTTTGGCGGCGACGTTCGGGTCGGAGGCCAGCGCGACGACCGCGCGCCCGATGTAGAACGGGGTTTCGGATTTGGCGAAATGCGGGTCTTTGGCGATGGCATCCCGCCAGGTCGCTTCGGTAACTCCAAAGCTCTCCAGCATCGCCTCGGAGCGCAGATAGCCGGGCGAAAGCGCCAGAGCCGTGATATTGTGCTTGCGAAGCTCCTCGGAGAGCGCAAAACCGAGCCGATTGGCACAGATCTTGGTGAGATCGTAGAACAGATCGCCGCGATAGTCGGGGTTGCCCTGCGGGTCGCTGTCGGTGATCTCGATGACCAGTCCCTGGCGGCGCGCGACCATCAGCGGCAGGTCATAGTAGCTGGTGATGATGTGTGCGTGAACGGCCCGCTCCAGCATGAGTAAGCCATCCTCCAGCGAGCGCTCCCAAAAAGGCTTGCGCCAATCGGTCAGCTCGTCGCCGCCCCAGACATCGTTGACGAGCAGATCGAGGCGGCCATCCTGTTCCCGCCGTACCCGCTCGAAAAACGCGCGGACTTGCTCCGGGACCGTGTGATCGACCTGGGCCCAAATCCCGATGCCGCCGCGAGCCGTCACCATCTCCGCTGTCTCCTCGATCGTTTCGGGACGATAAGCCAGAGCGAAGGGAGAGCTTTCTGCCGGCCGGGGTGGCGTGGACTTGCCACGCACGCTGCGACCCGTACAGTAGACGGTCGCGCCTGCCTCGCCCAGCATACAGGCGATACCGCGCCCTGCGCCGCGCGTCGCTCCCGCTACCACCGCAACAGTCCCTTTGAGATTCTGCATTCTTGCCTCCAAAGTCGGGGTTGAAACTCTATAAATAAAGAGCCTGATCCGCGCGACGTGGATACCAGGTCGTGATCTATCGGGACGCCGCAGAATCGGCGCCTGCTTCTTGCGCCAAGCAGAGATAACCGCCGTCGCCATCTACGACGACATTCAGGGAAACTCAGGCGCGCTGAGGCAGTAGCTAACAAGGAAACTATCAACTATCTGGCGAACACTCTTAATGTTCGGGAAGCGACGCCGATTCCACAAGGACTGATCGAATTCAGCCTTCTTTATGTTGTGGGGCTTCCGCAGGGGCAAGTGTTCCATGGCAGACGACATTTTTATCAGCTATGCTAGAGCCGATCAGGCCCGGATCGGGCCGCTGAAAGAGCGGCTTGAACAGGCTGGTATTTCTGTTTGGATGGATGTCAGTAATATTGAAGGCGGGATGCTCTGGCAGAAGGAGATCGTCGAAGCCATCCAGGGGTGCAAAGTGCTGATGTTGATGCTCACCCCGACCTCCGCTGCCTCTTCCAATGTTTTCCGAGAAGTCTCTCTAGCCAGCGAACACAATAAACCGATCCTGCCTCTGGTATTGAAAGCCGCACAGGTTCCTGAGGAGATGAGGTACTGTCTGGCGGGCCTGCAAAGGATCGAGCTGCCTGACGAAGAACTGGAAACCCGATGGGCGGTGGTAATGCACGCTCTGGCTCATTTCGGTGTCCAGCCAGCAGAGCCGAAATCCACACCGAACAACCTGCCGATCATTCCAACTTCCTTCATCGGGCGTGAGCGAGAAATGCAAGAGATCGGGCGCTTGCTCGCGAAGACCCGGTTGCTGACACTAACAGGGGCAGGAGGCTGCGGCAAGACTCGCCTGGCGTTACAGGTGTCTGCCGAACTGCAGGCGGGCTATCCGGATGGTATCTGGGTAGTGGATTTAGCCCCGTTGTCCGATCCTTCGCTGGTGCCCCAGACCGTGGCTTCCGTGCTGGGAGTCCGGGAGGAGGCGGGCAAAGAAATTCTGCAAACGCTTGTCGAGCAGATCAAAACGAAGCAGCTTCTGCTCCTACTGGACAACTGTGAGCATATCCTTGAATCCTGTGCCCAGCTTGCGGATGCTCTGCTGCGTAGTTGCCCGGGTTTGCGCATAATGGCGACCAGCCGGGAGGTGCTGGGGATCGCCGGAGAGACAGCCTATCGCGTTCCCCTGCTCTCGGTGCCGGATTCCAGGCAACCCTTCACTCGAGAGCGAATGGAAGAATATGAGGCCGTGCGGCTTTTTATCGAGCGCGCGACGGCAGCCTTGCCGACCTTCTCGATCACCGATCATAATGCGGCTCCGGTGATCCACGTTTGCCAACGGCTGGATGGTATCCCCCTAGCTATCGAGTTGGCGGCGGCGCGGGTGCGCACGATGCCCGTAGAGCAGATCGAGACACGCCTCCAATTGCTGACGACAGGAAACCGCGCAGCTCTGCCCAGGCAGCAGACTCTGCGCGCCACCATAGATTGGAGCTACGACCTGCTGACCGAGCAGGAAAGAAGATTGCTCAGAAGCCTGTCGGTATTCGCAGGTGGCTGGACGCTAGAAGCGACAGAAGCGGTCTGCACGGAGGATTCTGTCCCGGACTGGAACGTGGTGGAGCTGCTGACCGGTCTGGTAGAGAAATCTCTGGTTGTCTACGACGAGCAGACGGAGCGTTATCGCCTGCTGGAGACGATCCGCCAGTACAGCAAAGATCGCCTGATGGAGAGCGCCGAGGGAGAGTCGGCTTGCCAGCAGCACCTGAAATACTTCCTGCAGCTAGCCGAGATGGGAGAACCGAAGTTAGAAGGCGCCGAGCAGGCAGAATGGCTGGCGTGTCTGGAGGTCGAGCACGACAACTTGCGGGCGGCGCTGGCTTACTGCCGGGAAAGAACGGAGGCAGCAGAAGCAGGACTCCGGCTGGCGGCGTCGCTGTGGAGGTTCTGGGAGGTACACGGGTATTTGAAGGAAGGGCGAGAGCATCTGGCAAGGGCACTCTCGCAAGAGGGGGCGACCGGCCCCACCTTAGCGCGCGCCAAGGCGCTCAACTCCGCCGGGAATCTGGCCCAGGACCAGGGCGATTATGCCGCTGCTCGCGCGCTCTATGAGCAGAGTCTGGCTATCTTGCAGGATTTAGACATTAAAGGCCCGGTGCCCGGAGTGCTGGCTAATCTGGGCAATGTGGCTGCAGCAACCGGCGACTTTGCGGATGCCCGTAGATTTCTGGAACAAAGCCTGGAACTCAGACGGAATGCGAACGATACCTGGGGAATCGCCAATACGCTCACCACTCTGGGCAATATTGCCTTATATCAGGGCGACTACGTACAGGCAGATCGACTCTATGCAGAGAGTTTATCGCTATTTCAGCAGATCGGTCATGAGGAGATGACCGCCCTCGTTTTGGGCGGGCGGGGCGGTATCGCCTTAGCGATGGGGCAGCCTGAGGAGGCTAGAGTACTTCACCAGCAAAGTTTAGGAATCTATCTTAAGCTAGGCGATAAAGTCCATATAACGATAGCTCTGCAGAATCTGGGGGAGACAGCCTGCCAGGCTGGAGACTATGACCTGGCTCGAAAGTATTATCATCAATGCATGGAGATTGCGCGGGAGATAGGCGATAACCGGAGCATTAGCGAATTACTCATCTGCATGGCCGATTTGGAGATTATGGTAGAAGATGTCTCTGCCGCTCAAACTATACTCCGAGAGGGTCTGAGGATGCTTCAGCAGATAGGTGATCGGCCCGGCATCGCGAGGGGTATGGAACTGCAGGCTTATCTGGAGGCAGCACAGGGACAAAAAGAACTTGCGATCCATCTATTTGCCGCCGCAGAGGCGTTGCGCACATCAATCGGCGCTCCCTTGCCGCCGTATGAGCGAGATCGCTACGACCGTTATGTGGCAGAACTGCGGGCCTCCTTAGGAGAGAAGAAGTTTACGGCTCTCTGGAACGAAGGAAGTACGCTGTCGCCGGAGCAAACCATCGTTGTCATTGCTAAGGCAACGTAACAGTCTGGCTTAAGGTGATTGGTACGGTTTTGCTACCGTCGTCGTTATTGAAGATATAGGTGAAATTTAAAGTGACGCTCTGTCCTGAGGTGCCTGCCGAAGAAGGAAATACCAACGAGGCACTTTTTGTCGCTCCGGACGCAATGCTTCCAATATCGTCTGGCAAGGATGTGCTGCTCGCCACGGAGTTTAGGTAAGCGGATTGGATAGTTACGTTGGGCGCAGTCTGGTAGCCCTTATTTTTAAGCGTGATATTCGCCGTATAGCTCCCATCACTGTTTTTTGTAATCTTCGTGGCGCCCCTCACCAGGGCCAGGGTGGTGAGCACAATGGGATAGGGAACCGCCTTCGAGTGTCCATAGGATCCTTTTACGGTCACCTCGGCTGTGCCCGCATTGGCAATGAAAGAGGCGTCTACGGTGGCTTGCAAATGGTAGATGTCGGAACCTGGGGTTGTGGGGAGAAGCGATCCATTCCAATAGACATTCGCGCCGCCAGGGAAATTGTACCCCTTGACGTTCATAGTGAAGGTTGGACCTCCCGCGTTGACCGGCTGCGGGAGAAGTTCCGTTATGACCGGCAGCAGGGTTAGCTTAAAGATCGTTCCATAATGATACAGTCCACCCATAGAGGTCGTGCCATAGAAGGAAGCATCATCTATGGGTGTCAAAGCGGTCCATGGTTGTGCGCCGTCCGTATTTTCACCGTTATGCATGGCAGAAAAGATGTAAAGCGTATGGTAGTTAGGAGGGTTTAACTCAAACACGACACCGTTCCCGTAAGTGCCTCCGTAGCGTGTGGTGCCATAGAAATGGCCATCGCTTCCAGGAAGTCCCTGTACCAGGCTGCCAGTAGGATAAGCTCCAAAAGAATTGGAAAAATTGGCTAACACTGCTGGAAAGGAATAAAGGGTGGTCAGATTCCAGATCTTATTGATGGTGTCATAGGATAACTTATAAATAGTGCCAGAGCCATATTTCCCACCTTGATAGGTGGTTCCATAGAAAGCGCCATCCGTTCCTTGCACCAAAGCAGCGAGGGGCATTGAGCCATCCGGATTATTGGGGTTGAAGGGGGCGAGCGTTGTCGGTGTGCCACCTGGCGTGAAGTTGAAGACAGTCCCCTCATTATAGGTTCCTCCCAGGGTGGTCGTGCCGTAGAAGGACCCATCGTTGCCCAGTGCCAACGAGGCAGCCGGATTGGCTCCCTCAATGGAGGAATTGAAGCTGTATAATGTCTGGAAGGAGCCATTCGGGCTGAGCTGGAAGATAGTTCCTCCGTTGTATAGTCCACCCTGGTAGGTTGTGCCATAGAGGTAATTATCGCTGTATTTGTCCTGGATCAGGCCCTCTGGGAAGGTTCCTTCCGAGCCGTCGGCAGCAAAAACATGAATTGTGTTCAATTGAGCTAAGTTGCCCTGAGAGTCTACTTGAATTTGGAAGATAGAGCCTTTACCGTTAGCTTCGCTTAGGGTTGTGCCGTAGTAGTTTCCATCCTTTCCCTTTATCAAACTGTTCGGGTATTGATACGATTGAAAGTTGTAGAGGGGGTTAAGACTGCCCGTATTGGTGAATTGAAAGACAGATCCTTGATTGCCCACTCCTCCGGCGAATGTAGTGCCATAGAAATTTCCAGCGCTGTCTTGCACCAACCCGGCGTACGGGCTGGCTCCGTCAGCGTTATCTGTGAAGGAGTAAAGTGTGGTCAGCATACCGGTGCTCGTGACGTACTTGAAAATAGTCCCGTGGCCAAGTTCTCCTCCTAAAGGGCAGGTGCCATAGAAGTTGCCATCAGAACCCAACAAAAGACTTCCGAGTGGCGAATTTCCATCGCTGTGGGAAGGATCGATGTGATTGTAACCGTTGAAGGAGTAAATGGCGGTTTCCGGCCAGGGCGTACTACTGGCAGGCGTTATCTTGAAGAGTGTTCCCAGACCATACGTTCCGCCAGACTGTGTCACGCCATAGAACTTGCCATCGGTTCCCAGGGTCAGACTCATCTGCGGATAAGCTCCGCCCTTATTGACATGTGTTGTCGAGTTTATAGCAGGGAATTGACAGAGAGTCGTAAAATTGACGCCATTAGGATTGTTGAGATCAATACTATACATGGTTCCCGTTCCATTGGCTCCTCCTTGCTCCGTAATTCCATAAAGCTTACCATCCTTGTTACCAGGAACAAGGCCGTCTGCGACGGCGCCATCCGCGTTTTGGGTACCTGACGCGAAGGCGGCAAAATTATATAGCGTGGTCCAGTTGCCGTTCGAGGTAAGCTTGAAGATCGGGCATTTATATACTTAGTCTACATGACTACTTCGGGGCTATGTGCTGAAGGTGTCCGGTCGTCAGTTGGTCATAGGTAAGCCGCTTGCCGACTATCTGACTTGCTACTCTTCGGAACCGGTCGCCGTCCTTCTCTGTCCGGCTATTATAGCGGAAATCCTCCTCCGCTAGATACCGGTGAAGATGCCAGCCGGACAGTTGCACATAGGTTCCGTGATAGCACCTATCGAGGATAGACCAGTAGTTTTCCATTCCATTCGTGCTATACTCGCCATTGTCGCCGCTCGTATACTGACCCTTCTTGTGGTCAACGATGCCATGCTCATACCGCTCGGATAGACCCTGGTAGGACTTCCAACTGTCGGTGCAGACGGTAGAGCCTTCTTCGACGACGTAGTTAATGATACCGTGCAGAGTCTCCTTTGAGGCGTCCCCGATTATCATGGTCTGCACGTTCCCGCCGCGCTCTTTGAGGCCGAAGACGATGGATTTAGGGAAACCCTGCTCCCGTTTCTCCTGCCGCTTGTCCGCGTGCATGGTCTTGGCCTTCGCGCCTATGACTGTCTCATCTACTTCGACAGTCCCTTCCATCTTGGCAATACTGCCCGTCTCCATGATGTAGCGGATACGATGCAAGAGGAACCAGGCGGTTTTCTGAGTGACGCCAAGAGAGCGGGCTATCTCACAAGAGGAAATCCCGTTTTTCGCGTTAGCAATCAGCCACATAGCCGCAAACCAAGTTTCCAGGGGAAGACGGGAAGACTCAAAGATCGTACCGACACGAACGGAGAAGCGTTTCCCACAAGGGCGGCAGTTCCATACCTGCTGAGTGCTGATAAAGGACAGTTCCTTGTTCCTGCAATATGGGCACTCAACGCCGTTCGGCCAATTCAGGTTCTTTGCATACTCGAAGCAGACTTCGGGGTCGCTGAAATACTTGATTGCTTGCTGTAGGGTTTGAGGCTGTTCCATTTCTCCGCTTCCTTCTTATCGGTCTATTTAACTACTCTAGCGACCGGGCAGAAAGCGGAAATGAAACTGAAAAATTTCCATGAATGATCCTGTTGTTAATACTTGTTGTCAATGCTTGAAATGAGTAGAATGTGTTCGGCCTCTTGCTATATTGCATACATTCTGCTATACTTTACAAACCAAGCCAGACTAAGGAGACGCCGTCATGTCCGCACAACGTGTAAGGTCCCATGAGTCCCAAAATAGGGAACAGCAGTTGGAAAACCTCATCCTGGAAGCGCAAAAACAGCCGGGACTAACTGAGGTAATGGCTGTTTTCCGGGATTGGCAACGACTTGACCAAGAAGCCGAGCCGGTTCGACTTGCGATGGAAGTACCTCCTGCCGTTATCACCTCTACCTCCTCTGCTTCTTAGAGGCGATGCCATAATGCCAACCTGGGGCGACATACTTACAGAGATAATGGCCCTCGTGCCGAGGGACCCGAAGGCGTTTGACGATGTTAGGCGTAAGTATCTAACCTCGTTGCATGGTCACGTCGGGCGAGATGTCATCCTCTACGCCACGTCTTTTACAAGTGCGTTGCCGCCAGGAGCACCAGCAAACATCACAAGCATAACTGATGAAGACCTGCAAGGGTTCATGGAGGCGGTGAATGGTCTGAAATCCAAGAAACTTGACCTTATCCTGCATAGTCCGGGAGGTTCGGCTGAAACAGCGGAAGCCATCGTATCTTATCTGCGGTCTAAGTTTGACGACATTCGCGTCATAGTGCCGAGTCTGGCAATGTCGGCAGCGACAATGCTTGCATGTGCGGCAGATGTTGTCCTGATGGGGAATCATTCATTTTTGGGGCCGATAGACCCTCAGATGTTGATTACCACACCGTTAGGGCAACGAATGGCCCCTGCCCAGGCTATCCTTGACCAATTCGATCAAGCTTTAGCAGAATGCCAAGACCCTGCTAAGTTACGGGCATGGCTTCCAATGCTCGGTCAGTATGGGCCGGACCTCTTGGTTCAGTGCAAGAACGCCTCTGAAAAATCTCAGGAACTCGTTGAAACGTGGTTGAAACAGTATATGTTCGCTAAAGATAAAGATGGGCCAAAGAAGGCAAAGGCGATAGCTTCTTGGCTTGGCAGCCACCAGCATTTTAAGAGTCACGGCAGGCATATTTCAAGAGATGAATTGACCGCAAAGGGCCTCAATGTCAGTCCGCTCGAATCCAACCACAAGACACAGGACCTTGTCCTTTCGGTGTTCCACGCTACTATGATACTCTTCAATACAAACTCCATTGTAAAAATCGTTGAGAATCATTTGGGCAAGGCATGGATGAAACGCGTAGCACCACCTCAAATGATGATGCCACAGATGATATTACAAGGACCGCTACAGCCAGGGCAACCAGGCCCACCGGGTCAACCCGGCGGGCCTCCGCTTCCTATGCCGCCTAATAATCCCTGATTTCCGCTATTCAGGCTATGCCCTGAGTAGAATACGCGAAGGAGACCCAGACCATGAGCGAGCAAGCCGACTTATCTAAGCCTGACTTACGGACACCTTTCGAGAAATTCGACGACTTAGCCCGTCGCGCATTCGCCACTCCGAAGGAAGAGGTTGACGCACATCTAGCAGCAGAGAAGGCAAAACGTAGGCAGGCGAGGGAAGCAAAGAAGCAGGCACAGGCAAAGTAAAGGCGGCAGGGAAATCCTGGTCGCCTTCTTCATGCCCCATGTAGACTAAGTATATAAATGCCGAAGATCGTGCCGTTGCCGTTTTGCCCGCCGGCCCGTGTCGTGCCGTAGAAGTTGCCGTTGCTGTCCTGAACAAGCGGGCTGAAAGGATTGGCCCCGTCCACATTAAGACCATTGCTGCCGAGGGCAGAGAAAGAATAGAGGGTGGTCAGATTCCAGATCTTATTGATGGTGTCATAGGATAACTTATAAATAGTGCCGGAGCCATATTGTCCGCCCTGACTGGTGGTTCCATAAAGGTTGCCACCGGTTCCTAGTATCAAAGCGACTGCAGGATAGGCTCCATCCGTATTATCACCATTGCTATCGAGGGAAGAGAAAGAATAGAGGGTGGACAGATTCCCATTGGAAGCCACCTTGAATATTGTGCCTGTGCCACTGAGATTTCCACTGAGACCACCAAACATCGTGGTGCCATAGAAGTTGCCCGCATTGTCCTCAACGAGGCTTGCTCTGGGAATAGCCCCGTCGCCGGTGAAGGAGAAAGCTACTCCTGAACTATCCGAGCCATCTTTATTATTTTGGTAGGCGACGCCATATCCAAAGCCATTGTTCCCGGAGCGAACGGCTATGCAATTGCCGGCAGAAGTTATTCCAAGGAGATAAGTATCGAGTAAGACAGGGGAGGTCGGTATTGCTCCATCGCTGCCATTGAAGGCGTGGACGGTAGTCAGGGTCGGGAAGTTTTGGGCAAGGGCGAGGGAGGCGTCAAGCAGAGTCAAGCCCACAATAAAGAACAGCACGAAAGCCTTCAAATATGTAGACATAATAGCAGTTCCTTGTTTGAATCAGCACCGTACTACTATTGCTTTGCGGCGTTTCGTGCGAGGGAAGCTACCGACTAATGCCCATGCGACATAGTACAACACTATAACACAGCATTATGTGGTTGTCAATCGTTAGTTAGTAAAGAGAAGCAAACGATCGATCCTGATTGCCATCCCTTCTGTAAACAGCAAGCCTCCGGCCGGTTGGACGGAGGCTTGGGTAAGGCGCAAATCTTTAACAGGTGGCTAACGGCGGGCGCAGACGTAGATGCGCCAGAAGCGCGGGTCGTCCAGGCGGCTAATGGCGACGCCATGCGTGCTGGTGGCCGAGTGAATGAAGTAGCCATAGCCGATGTAGAGGCCGGTATGCGTAACACCCAGCCGCTCTTTGCGACGGCCGAAATAGAGCCGGTCGCCGGCTCGCAGTTGGTCTACCGGGACCGGGACGCCATAGGCCATCTGGTCGGAGCCGAGGCGGGGAAGGGGATAGCCGCAGGCGGCAAAGATGTTGCGGACAAAGCCGGAGCAGTCGATGCCGTGCGCGGTGTTGCCACCCCACACGTAGGGCACGCCCAGATATCTGTAGGCTTCCCTCAGAAGCGCATTCACATCGCCGGTGAAATAGGGCGTAGCACTGCGCGGATAGATGTCGCCGGGATCGTCACCGGAAGGCACCGAGGAACCGCCCGCGCTGGATGAGGGCGCTGCATAGTTCGGATGGATGGAAACCGCCGCCCGTGTCACCTGATAGTTGAGCAGGTGCAGGCTCGACTTGCGCAGCCAGCCCATCGAGCCGTCTGCCATAAGGACGCCATACCAGGCGCCGGCCACCCCCTGGACGGCCACATAGGTCCCTGCGGGCGCGTAGGTCAGCAGGCCGGTCCGGCTGCTGCTGCCGCGATAAATCGGCGTCTGCCGGGCGATCTGGCCGAGCACGCCTACCACCGGATTGCGGGTCTCAGCCCCGCGCGCCGCGTATTGGCCCCGCGCATAGCGCGTATAGCTGTAAGGACTGTCCCTGGGCGTGCGATAGCGAGTGGGAATCACGGATCTCGGCGGTCGGGAGGCTTCGGCCTTTGCGCGAGCTGCGGCCCGTGCCTGCAAAGCCGCCTGTGAGGGCGGAAGCTCCAGCGTCAGCGTTCCATCGGCAGAGACGGGGCGAGGCGCTCCGATCATGCCGGCCAGGGCGACAAGGCCAGCCGCGAGAAGACGGGCGGAAAGGAATAGCCCTCGCCGGTCAAAAGAAGGGCGATCGCCCTTCTCATTGGAAGGGGGCGCAGCGAAGAAGGATGGCGTGAAAATGCGCAATCGCATGTCCTCCGGTTTGCTTCTTGCCTGCTCGACGAGTACAGAGAGAAACACAGGCTATCGTAAAGTACCGTGTGGTGGCTATCCGCATTGTCGAGATAACCAGCCGCCTTATTATCGGCAGCCTGCGGGCATACCCGCAGGCCGGGGTGTCAGCCCGCAGGGCCTGACACCCCGGCTTTTTACCGCTTGCTGAACTGGAAACCGCGCCGGGCGCGCTTGCGGCCGTACTTCTTGCGCTCTTTGACGCGCGGATCGCGCGTCAGAAGGCCCAGACGGCGCAGCACCGGGCGCAAATCTGGATCGGCCTCCAGAAGGGCCTTGGAGATTCCATGACGGATCGCTCCCGCCTGTCCGGAGATGCCGCCACCATGACACCGTGCGATCACGTCGAAGCGGCCCTCTCTGTCCGTGACCGCGAACGGCTGATGGATCAGGCGCTCCAGCACAGCCCGGCCCAGATATTTAGGCGCCGGTCGGTCGTTGATGACCACCTGCCCCGTGCCCGGCGAGATCCAGACACGCGCGACCGCGTTCTTACGCTTACCGGTTCCGTAGTAGCGAATTTGATTTCCGTCTGCCACGCTTACTCTCCTCGTTTCTGTCTCTTCTGTACGCCACCCTCGAAGGGTACCGGCTTCTGCGCCGCGTGGGGGTGGTCCGGGCCGCGATAGACTTTCAGCTTCTTAATGATGGCGTCGCCGAGCTTGTTGTGCGGGACCATGCCGCGCACCACGCGCCGGATGGCCTCTTCCGGCTGCTTTTCCAGCTCGTCCCGGCGCTGAACACTCTTGAGGGCGCCCGGCCAGCCGGTGTGATGATAGACGTTCTCCTTGCCCTTATTGGCGCCGGTGAGAACGACTTTCTCGGCATTTATGATAATGACGTGATCGCCCGTATCCACGTGCGGGGTGAAGATGGGCTTGTGCTTGCCGCGCAGAATCATCGCCGCATCCACCGCCAGGCGGCCCAGCGGCTTATCGGTCGCGTCCATGACATACCAGACGCGTTGCGCCTCCATATCCTCCGGGCGCGCAGAAACCGTTGTTTTCATCGATTATCTCCATTCCCCCTCGCCGCTTGTGAGAGAAGCGGACTACGGGGGTAAGGGTCGAGCGTAGTTCTTACGCTCTCCGTAACGTACTTTCACCAGGCAGAGACCCTGCGGCGGGGCGGTCGGCCCGGCCTGCCGGCGGTCTCGTGAAGCCAGAATGGCGCGAAGCTCCTCCGGGGCGCGCTTTCCCGCGCCTACGTCCATCAGCGTGCCGACGATCGTGCGGACCATGCCGCGCAGGAAGGCGTTGGCCTCAATACGCACGAGCACCAGGTTGCGATAGCGGCCCACCCGGCAGCGCATAACGTCTCGAAACGTCGTCTGGCCCGGCTCACTCTCGTTCGTAAAGGCCGCAAAATCCTGCTCGCCTAACAGCAGATCGGCGCCGGTCTGCATCGCCTGGGTATCCAGCCGATCCGGGCAGAAGGCGCTGTAGCGGCGCAATAGCGCAGACGGCGTCCCCCGGTTCAGGATCAGATAGGCATAGAGCCGCGAGGAGGCCGAGAAACGGGCGCTGAACGCTTCCTCCACCTCGTCGACCTGCCGGACCGACACGTCCGGCGGGAGCAGGCTGTTCAGGGCCAGTGCCATCCGCTCTGTCGGAATGCGCGTCTCCACGCCGAAGCTGACCACCTGGCCCAGTGCATGGACGCCGGAGTCGGTGCGCCCGGCTCCGGTGATGCGAACCGTCTGCCCGGTACGCCTGGCGATGGCCGCTTCCAGCTCGCCCTGCACGCTTCGCCCGTTCTCCTGCCATTGGAACCCGACGAAGTCCGTGCCGTCGTACTCGACCGTCGCCTTGAAGGTGCGCATAGCCGTTGCTAGTTGTTAGTTGCTAGTTGCTGGCAAATCTGGTTTTTAACGAGAAACGAGCAACTAGCGACTAGCCACTTTATTTTCTCCGACGGCCAAAGATGCCCCGGCGGCCTTCCGGCTGCGCTGCTGCCGCTGTCTCCTGGACAGCCTGCGGCGTGCCCCCCTCGACGAACTCCAGGAGCACCATCGGCGCCCCGTCCCCTCGGCGGTTCATGACCCTGGTGATGCGCGTGTAGCCGCCGTTGCGGCCCACATAGCGCGGGGCGATGACCTCGAACAGGCGCGGGATGACGTAATGCTCGTTGCGCGTGATCTTCGCGCCGCCTTTCGGCCCGCCGGGCTCGCGAGCGAACTCTTCGATGTTGCTATCTACATAGCGGCGCACCAGGCGGCGCGTATGCAGGCGCATCTCCGGGGTGGCGTCGGCGCCTCCCTTGCGGGCGATAGTGACCAGTTTCTCGACGATAGACCGTATCTCTTTCGCACGGGTCTCCGTGGTCATGATCCGGTCGTTTATCAGCAGGCTGCGCGTCAGACTCTTCAGGAGCGCGCGACGCTGGTCGCTTGGCAGTCCGAGTTTGCGGTATGCCCTGCGATGTCGCATGATCTCAATCCTTTCCTACAGTTGCTAGTTTCTAGTAAAACCTCACCCCCGACCCCTCTCCTTCGTAAGGAGAGGGGAGAGAAAGAGCGCTGCTTGATGCGCCCCTACTAGCAACTAGCAGCTAGTAACTACTCCGTCTCGGTATCGGCGTCCAATTCGCCTTCTCCCTCACCCTCGCCCTCTTCGTCTTCGAGATTGACGGTCGTGCCGCCTCGCAGGGTCAGGCCTAACTGTGACAGCTTCTCGCGCACCTCGGTCAGCGACTTCTTGCCGAAGTTGCGGATCTGCATCAGATCGTTTTCCGTGTACTGGACCAGCTCCGGGATGGTGAGGATATTGGCTTTCTTCAGGCAGTTGTAAGTACGTACCGAGAAGTCCAGCTCTTCGATGCGGACGTTGGGCGCATTGACGTCCTCCGGACCGAATTCCGGGTGCAGTCCATCGCCTGCCGGCAGGCCGGGAAGCCCCTTCTGAAAGCCGGCAAACATCTCGAAGTAGCGCATCAGGATCTTGGCAGCCTCGCTGATGGCGCTCTCCGGGGTGATCGTCCCGTTGGTCCAGATTTCCAGCACCAGGCGCTCCAGGTTGGTATTGGACTGGATGCGCGTGGCCTCGACGATATAGTTGACCTTATGGACCGGCGTGAAGGCCGCCCCCATCGGAATGGTACCGATGCTCATCTGGCTGCGCCGCTCCAGGCGGTCGGGCAGGATATAGCCTTTGTTGACCTCGACCGTCATCTCCATGGAGAGCGTGGCGTCGTCGTCGGAGATGGTCGCGATGTAGGCCTCCGGATTGACGACCTCGACGTCCTCCGGACACTGCACGTCCGCGCCGGTGACCCGGCCTTCGCCCTTCACGTCGATGCGCACGGTGCGCGGCTCGGCGCTCAGATCCCCGCTGCCGTTGCGATGGACCTTAATATGCAGGTCCTTGAGGTTGAGCAGGAGCTCGGTCGTATCCTCCTTGACGCCGGGGATCGTTGAGAATTCATGGAGTACCTTATCGATTTTTACATACGTGATGGCTGCCCCCGGAATGGAGGACAGCAAGACCCGGCGCAGCGCGTTGCCCAGCGTGGCGCCATAACCACGCTCGAGCGGTTCCACCACGAACTTGCCGTAATCAGCGCCGGTCTCCAGCGTCTGGATGTTCGGCAGGGTCAATTCCATAGCTCAAACTCTCCTTTTACCGTTGCGTGCCCCTCTCTGCTTCCGGCAGGCGCAGCCAGAAGACAGGCTGTATCGGCGGTAGATGCCGGAAGCAGGAAATAAGGACACGGAGTGGAGGACGCGCGTTCGCGTCCGCCCCGATGCGCTTCGCCGAACGATCAGCGCGAATAGAACTCGATGATAAGTTGTTCGCGAACGTTGGTGTCGATCTGGTCGCGCGTCGGCATCGCCACCACCCGTCCTTCCAGCGTCTGCGCGTTGAAATCCAGCCATTCCGGCACGCCGCGCCGGGTATGGATGCGCTCCCGCGCCTCTTTGATGGCGCCGCTGGAGAACATACTCTCATGCACGCCGACGACGTCGCCAGGTTTGAGAATATAGGAGGGGATATTGACGCGTCCGCCGTTCACCGTGAAGTGACGGTGCGATACCATCTGGCGGGCCTGCGCGCGTGAGGACGCCAGGCCCAGACGATAGATCACGTTATCCAGGCGCGTTTCCAGCAATTGCAGCAGGTTCTCACCGGTGACGCCCGGGCGGCGCAACGCTTCGTCCAGGTAGTTGCGGAACTGATTTTCCAGCACGCGATAGATGCGGCGCAGCTTCTGCTTCTCGCGCAACTGCTGGCCGTATTCCGTGATCTTGCGCTGGAACGCCGGCGCGCCATGCATCCCCGGCGGCTTGTCCCGCCACCGGGTTTTCCCATCTTTGCTTGTTTTTTCCAGAGTACATTTGGTGAAGCACTTGTCGCCTTTGAGGTAGAGCTTGGCTCCCTCGCGGCGGCATTGGCGACACCGAGGATCATGACTATTAGCCATCTTCGAACGGATGCTCCTTGTGGTCTACGGCTCTGTTGCCGACAAGTGACAGGTGCGCGCGAGCAGCCGTCTGCCGCTCGGCGCCTGGGTGTTTACACGCGGCTTACGCCTGCGCTTCCTCCACCGCTACATCAGAAGAGTTGCTAGTTTCTAGTTAAAACCTCACCCCCGACCCCTCTCCTTCGTAAGGAGAGGGGAGAGACAGGGTTTAACTAGAAACTAGCGACTAGAAACTAGCAACTGCTTTTTATACTCGCCGCCGCTTCGGAGGGCGGCAGCCATTGTGCGGAATGGGCGTGACGTCCTTGATCATCATCACTTCCAGGCCGACCGCCTGCAGCGCGCGGATCGCCGTCTCCCGACCGGCGCCCGGCCCTTTGACATAGACCTCGACGCGGCGAAGCCCATGCTCCATCGCCTGACGCGCGGCGCGCTCCGAAGCCATCTGCGCGGCAAACGGTGTGCCTTTGCGGCTGCCCTTGAACATGCCGACACTGCCGGCGCTGGACCAGGAGAGGACCGCCCCATGCGAATCGGAGATCGTGACGATCGTGTTGTTGAACGTCGACTGAATATGGGCGACGCCCTGGACGATGTTCTTCTTTTCCCGGGTCCGCTGCCGGCCTGCGGCAGCTCGAGTCGTCTGCTTGTTTGCCATGAAGGCGCTTCTCCCCTACTTCTTCGCTTTCTTCTTGCCCGCGACGGTGCGCTTGGGACCCTTGCGGGTACGCGCGTTCGTCTTGGTTCGCTGGCCGCGCACCGGCAGGCCGCGGCGATGCCGCAGGCCCCGGTAGCAGCCGATCTCGATCAGGCGGCGGATGCTGAGCTGGTATTCGCGGCGCAGATCGCCTTCGACGCGATAGTCCCGCTCCAGGATCTCGCGCAGGCGGCCTGTCTCACCCTCCGTCAGATCCCGCACGCGCGTGGTCGGGTTGATCCCCGCCTGCGCCACGATCTTGCGAGCGCTGGGCAAGCCGATCCCATAGATGTAGGTGAGCGCGTACTCGACTTTTTTCTCGCGTGGCAGGTCCACGCCGGCAATACGTGCCAAACTCGATCCTCCCTCGAATGCGGGCGTTAGGGGTTGGGCATTGGGGATTGTTTTCCCTGGCGCCCAACGCCTGCCCCGAAGGGGCAACACGCCCAACGCCTAAAGTGGCTAGCCCTGACGCTGTTTATGCTTGGGGTTGACGCAGATGACGCGCACAACGCCCTCGCGCTTGATGATCTTGCACTTCTCACATATTTTCTTGACCGATGCTCGGACTTTCATGGTCGTATCCCCTCTCTAAAGCCACCCCGGAGACACAAAAAGACGGGCAGCGGCGGAAACACTTTTTCCTCCGCTTCCCAGGCGGCCCCACTCTCTGCGGCGTCTCACCCGTGGGCGAGATGCCGCAGCGGATCAGGATTTGTAGCGGTAGCGGATGCGGCCGCGCTCCAGGTCGTAGGGCGACAACTCCATCAGGACCCGATCCCCCGGCAGGATACGGATATAGTTCTGGCGCATCTTGCCGGATACGTGAGCCAGGACCTGCTTCTTCTGGTCGCCTACCGGAATCTCCACGCGGAACATGGCATTGGGCAGCGCCTCGATCACGACGCCTTCGACCTCAATGCCGGCTTCCTTGGTGGGCTCTTCCGGCTGTACCTTGCGTGGCGCCGGACCGCCGGTCGGACGAGGCCCGCCTGTCGGGCGTCCGCCCCCTCCGCCGCGTCGCGGCCCACCGCCCCGCGGTGGTCCTCCGGGTCTTCTAGGTGGTGGCATTCATTCTCCGTTCGTTAGAATATCGGCGCCTTTGGAAACAATGGCGACCGTGTGCTCGAAATGAGCCGATAAGCTCCGATCCGCCGTAACGATCGTCCAGCCGTCGTCCAGATAGGCGATCTCTTTGCGACCGGCGTTGAGCATCGGCTCGATCGCAAACGTCATACCGCACTGTAGTACAGGTCCCCGACCGGGCGTGCCGTAGTTGAGGACCTCTAAATCTCCCTCGTGCATCGTCCGACCGACCCCATGGCCGCGCAGCTCCCGCACCACCGAGTAGCCGTGCTTCTCTGCATGGCGCTGGACCGCGTGGCCGATATCCGACAGATGCTTGCCGGGCCTGGCCTGCTCGATTCCTTTGAACAGGCACTCTTCGGTCACGCGCAGCAGCCGCTCCGCCTGGGCCGAGATGCGTCCGACCCCGTAGGTCCAGGCCGTATCGCCGACCCAGCCGTTCAGCTCCACGCCGCAATCGACGCTGACGATGTCCCCTTCCTTGAGGACATGGCGGCCCGGAATACCGTGGACGATCTCGTTGTTGACCGAGATACAGGTCCAGGCCGGGTAGGGTGGGTGGCCGGCGGGCGCGTAGCCGAGAAAGGGAGACGTGCCTCCTCCCTCGGATATGATACGCATCGCCAGGTCCTCAAGTTCGCCGGTCGTGACGCCCGGAGCAATCGCCTCGCGCACCACCTGATGCACTTTATGGGCCAATCGGCCTGCTGCCCGCATCTGCTCGATCTCGGCCGGCGTTTTTAAAATGACCATGATAGAACGCTATTTCAGTCCATCCAGCACCGCGACCACCTGGCCGAACACGGTATCCGGATCGGGAGCGGCGTTGATCCTATGCAGGAGGCCGCGCGCACGATAGTAGTCGCGCAACGGCGCCGTCTTCTCGATGTAGACTTCCAGCCGATGCTGCACCACGTCGGGCGCATCGTCGGGCCGGCGCACCAGCGGCGTCCCGCAGAGGTCGCACACGCCCGGCTTCAGGGGCAGCTGCGAGGCGATATGGTAGGTCGAGCCATCCACCGGGCAGACGCGCCGTCCGCTGAAACGCTGGACCAGCTCCTCGATCGGCGCTTTGAAAACCAGGACACCGGTCAACTTTTGACCGCGTTCGGCCAGCAGCGCCTCCAGCGTCTCCGCCTGCGGAATAGTGCGCGGGAACCCGTCCAGCAAGAAGCCATCTTTGCAGTCCGGCTCCCCGGTGCGCGCCTGAACGGCCTTGATGACGATCTCATCCGGGACATACTCGCCCCGCTCCAGATAGCCTTTAAGCGCCCGTCCGATCTCGGTGTCGTGGGCAGCCATGTCGCGGAACATCGCGCCGGTCGAGATGGCTGGCACCCCATAGTGCAGCGCCATCCGCGCGGCCTGCGTTCCCTTGCCCGCGCCGGGCGGTCCCAGCAATACCAGTATCTTCTGCGCGCACGTTCCCACGGCTTTGTGGCTATCCCCCGCCCTTCCCGTCAGGGAAGGGGATATGTTACCGGATGCCGCCCAGAGGGCTGCTGCTCGGGTTACTGCTCTTGATAAAGCCTTCGTAGTTGCGCATCAGAAGCTGCGCCTCAATGGCCTGCATCGTCTCGATCGCCACGCCGACGACGATCAGCAGCGACGTGCCGCCGATGATGTAGAAGCTCTGGAAGCCCGTCCACGAGGGGACGATGTACTGGATGACCGCGATGATCGCCAGGAAGATCGCGCCGGCCAGCGTGATACGCGAGACCACCCGCTCCAGATAGTCGTACGTCGGCTTGCCCGGACGGATGCCCGGAATGTAGTTGCCGTACTTCTTCAGGTTGTCCGACATGTCCTGGATATTCATGATGATCGCCGTATAGAAGTAGGTGAAGACGATCACCAGGAAGGCATAGAACGCCGTCGATACCCAGTTTGTGCCCGGACTGAAGTACATGGCCTTTTCTTTGAGCCAGAGCACAATGGGGGCCTGGCTGGGAATCGCGTTGACGATGGTGGCCGGGAACAGCATCAGCGAGATCGCAAAGATGATCGGGATGACGCCTGCGGCGTTGACCTTGATCGGCAGGAAGGACGCGCCCGCCTGCGTCTGCCGCATGCCGATGACCCGCTTGGTGTGCTGGATCGGGATGCGCCGCGTTCCCTGCGTGATGTAGACGACCGCGTAGACCGTGCCGATGAACAGGGCCAACAGCACGAACAGGTTCATCCAGGGCACCGTGCCGTGAATCACCTGCTGCCAGATGATCTGGGCCTGGTACGGCAGGCTCAGCAGGATACCCGCGAAGATGACCAGGGAGACGCCGTTGCCTACGCCCTTTTCCGTCACCTGCTCGCCGATCCACAGCAGGAACGTCGAGCCGGCCGTCAGCGTGACGACGATGTCCAGCCGCTGGAACATATTGAGCGCCGCGCCGCTCTGCGCGAAGATGAAGGTCATTCCCAAAGACTGTACCGCCGCCAGCACGACCGTCAGGTTTCGGGTGATCTTGGCGATCTGCTTACGCCCGGACTCGCCCTCTTTGGACATAGCATCCAACTGCGGGACGGCAATGGTCATCATCTGCATGATGATGGAGGCGTTGATATAGGGAGCGATTCCCATCGCAAAGATGGACATGCGCCGCAGCGCGCCGCCCGAGAAGACGTTGATTAGGCCGAGCAGGTTGCCCCCGCCTCGGCCCATGATCGCCTCCAGCTTGGCATGGTCGATGCCCGGCACGGGAATGTGCGCCCCGATCGCGAATACGAAGAACATCAGCAGCACGAACTGGATGCGCCGCTTGAGCTCTGGGATAGCAAGCGCGCGTTGAAGCGCTTCAATCATGGTCTTACCGCCTCTCTGGTGCCAGCACCGCTACCGTGCCGCCCGCCTTCTCCAGCTTCTCTTTGGCGCTCTGGCTGAACTTGTGCGCACGGACGGTGAACTTCTTGGAAACCTCGCCATCCCCCAGGATTTTGAGGCCGTCATGCAGATCGCGGATGACGCCCTGCGCCATCAGCGTCTCCGGCGTGATCTCGGCGTTGGCATCGAAGCGCTCTTCCAGCGTGCGCAGGTTGACCAGCGCGTAGATCGTCTTATGGACGGGATGGAAGCCATGCGGGTTTCGCTTGCCCACGCCGCGCTTTTCCGGCAGGCGGCGGTGCAGCGGGGTCTGCCCGCCTTCGAAGTTCGGGTTGACCTGGCCGCGAGCCTTATTGCCCTTGTGGCCGCGAGTACTGGTCTTGCCATGCCCGGAGCCGATGCCGCGCCCCACGCGCTTGCGCCGATGGACCGCGCCCTCGGCCGGTTTCAGATCATGAATTCCGCTTGGCATTGCCTGCCTCTTCCGCCTTCTCTTCGGCCGGCTGTACCTCGACGAGGTGCCGGACTTTGTTGATCATGCCGCGCACGACCGGATTATCCTCTTGCACCACGCTCTGCTGCAGCTTCTTAAGGCCCAGCGAGCGGACGGTATCCTTCTGCGACTGCTCATAGCCGATAGGACTGCGGCGCAGGGTGATCTTGATCTTAGCCGGCATGAGAGGTCGTCTCCTCTAGCTTTTTCATCCACGGCGTGAGCGCCTCGACCGTTGTAGAGCGCAGGCCGGCGACCTCTTCCGCCCGCTTGAGGCGGCGCAGCGCCGTCATGGTGGCCCAGGCGATGTTGATGACGTTGTCCGAGCCGAGGGACTTGCCCAGCACGTCATGCACGCCGGCCAGGTCGAGGATGGTCCGCATGCTGCTGCCCGCCACGATGCCGGTACCGGGTGAAGCGGGCTTGATCAGAATCTCGGCCGCGCCCTCGTGCGCCAGGATCTCGTGGGGAAGCGTTCCGCCGACGATGGGGACCTCGATGAGGTTTTTCTTGGCGGCCTCGACTCCTTTGCGGATCGCATCCGGAATCGCCCGCGCCTTCCCCAGGCCGGCGCCGACGTGCCCGTTGCGGTCGCCGACGACGACGAGCGCGCTCCAGCTCATGTTGCGCCCACCCTTGGTGGTCTTCTGGCACTTATTGGTACGGACGACCCGCTCCTCGAGATTCAGCGTGTCCGGATTGATTTTGGCCAATGCTCACTCCTTCAGAATACGGGCCTGATTAAAACTGTAATCCCGCCTCACGGGCGCTGTCGGCCAGCGCCCGCACGCGCCCATGATATTTATAGCCGCCTCGATCGAAGACGACGGCGGTAACGCCCTTTTCCCGGCCACGCTCGGCGATCAGCTTGCCGACTGCTTTGGCCGCCTCGACGTTACCCCCGGTTTTCGCCTTCCCACGCAGGCTCTTATCCAGCGTGGAAGCTGCCGCCAGCGTGTGATGGTTCTTATCGTCGATCAGTTGGGCATAGATGTGCTGCAGACTGCGCGACACATTCAGGCGCGGACGCTCTGCCGTCCCGCTCACCTTGGCACGCACGCGGCGGTGCCGCTTCTGCCGAAGCCGCTCTTTTTCATTGACCTGCATGATGGCGATCTATCCTCTTGCGTTGGATTTCCGACCCAACGCCTTCGACCGCGCAGGACGCCGGCAAGGTCCCATCGACCCCGCAACCGCCCACGCACAAGGAACTATTATACCACATGTGCCGCCTTCGGCGGCGGGCGTTCCGAAGGTTCGACGTTTGCTCCAGGGCCATCGCATTAACTTCAATGCCTGTTTCCACGTCCCTGGTTTTGGCCGGGCCGTGAACGGCCCGTCTGGCAGGCGGCAAAGCCGCCAACCGCCCTGGCGGGCGGAAAATTCCAAATGCGATGGCCCTGGGGCGTCAGGCGTTGGGGAAAACAATCCCCAACGCCCAACGCCTCGCCCCTTCGGGGAGAGCTACTTCTTGGCGCCCTTGGCGCCGGACTTGCCGGCCTTGCGGCGCACGCGCTCTCCGCGATAGCGGATGCCTTTGCCCTTGTAAGGCTCCGGCTTGCGCAGCTTGCGAATTTCCGCGGCCGTCTGGCCGACACGCTCCTTGTCGATCCCGCTGATGGTGATGATGGGGTTACGGGTCTGCGGGTCGTTCGCCACCTCGTAGGTGATGCCGTCGCGCGGCGCCACCTCGATCAGATGCGAGTAGCCGACCGATAACTGCAGGTTCTGGCCGACCATCTGGGCGCGGTAGCCGACGCCCTGGATCTCCAACTGCCTCTGATAGCCCTTCGTGACCCCTTCGACCATATTGGCGAGCAGCGTGCGCGTCAGTCCATGCAGCGAGCGATGCTCTTTCTCATCATCCGGGCGCTCGACCACAAGCGTGCCGTCGTTCTGCACCAGCTTCATTTCCGAGCTCAAGCGGCGGACCAGCGTGCCCTTCGGCCCTTTGACGGTGACCGTGCCGTCCTCAGAAGGTGTGATGGTCACCCCGGCCGGCAGCGGTATAGGACGTTTACCGATTCGTGACATTCGAATACACCTTTCGCGCTACCAGACGTAGCAAAGGATTTCGCCGCCGATACCCCGCTTGCGGGCCTCCCGGTCCGTCATGACCCCCTGCGACGTGGAGAGGATCGCGATCCCCAGGCCGCGCAGCACCCGCGGGATATTTTCCTTGCTGCAGTAGACTCGCAAGCCCGGCTTGCTGATACGCTTGAGGTTCGTGATGACCTTTTCGCGCTTGTTGCCGTACTTGAGGTTGATCTTGATCTTGTTCTGGGGGGCCTGCTTGACGACCTCGTAGCCCTTGATGAACCCCTCCTGCAGCAGCAGCTTGACGATCTCCAGCTTCAGCCGGGAAGCCGATATCTCCAGCGAATCGTGGTCGGCGCGGTTGGCGTTGCGGATACGGGTCAGCAGGTCGGCGATAGGATCGGTAGTATAAGCCATGTCTCTCCTCCTACCAACTCGACTTGGTCATGCCGGGGATCAGGCCTTTATGGGCCATCTCACGCAGGCAGATGCGGCAGATGCCGAACCGACGAAACACGCCTCGCGGGCGCCCGCATACGTTGCAGCGGGTATAGGCGCGCACCTTGTACTTGGGCTTACGGCGCGCTTTTTCGATCAATGCCTGTTTTGCCAAATTCTCCTCCGTTGGTCTCTCGGGACGTTCGTCCCTGCCGCAGCCCGAAAAAAGGCTGCGCCAAGAATAGTGCGGACTAATGTTCGCCCGCCTCGCGCTCCTTCTTGTGGTTCGCGATGATGGTCTGCGCGATATGCGCAGGCACTTCCTCGTAATGATCTACTTCCGCGCGGAAGGTGCCGCGCCCGCGGGTGATCGACCGCAGGTCGATCGCGTAGCGCAGCATCTCGGCTTGCGGCACGGTGGCCCGCAGCATCGTTTTGCCGGGACCCGCTGAATCGGTGCCGACGATGCGGCCCCGCTTGCCGGTCAGGTCGCTCATCACGTCGCCGAGCATAGACTCGGGGATCAGCACCTCGACGTTCATGATCGGCTCCAGGATGATCGGGCCGGCTTTGGGAGCGACGTTGTTAAAGGCGAGAATGCCGGCCATGACAAACGCTGCTTCCGACGAATCGACATCGTGGTAGGAGCCGTCATAGCAGGTGACCTTGAAGTCCACCACCGGGTAGCCGGCCAGGATGCCATTTTCCAGCGCCTGGCGGATGCCCTTCTCGACGGCCGGAATGAACTGGCGCGGGATGGCGCCGCCGACGATGGCGTCCACGAACTCGAAGCCGCCGCCCCGATTCGGCTCCATGCGGATCCAGCAGTCTCCGAACTGGCCGCGCCCGCCGGTCTGTTTCTTGTGGCGGCCCTGGCCTTCGGCCTTCTGGGTGACCGTCTCGCGATAGGGGACCTTGCGCTCGACGACGTCGACATTGGCGCCGAACTTCTTCAGCCGCTCGACGACGATGCCCAGATGGGTCTCGCCCGCGCCGGAGATGACGGTCTGGCCGGTCTCCGGGTCGCGATGGAAGCGGAAGGCCGGATCGGAGACAGCCACGCGCTGCAGGGCCGGGCCCATCTTGTCCTCGTCCACCTTCGTCTTGGCGACGACCGCCTGCTCGAAGATCGGATCTCCGAGATCGGGGGTGTCCAGGACGATCGGCCTGGCCGGATCACAGAGCGTATCGCCCGTACGGGTATCCGCCAGTTTGGCAGTCACGCCGATATCGCCGGCATGGACCTCGTTGGTGTTCTCCTGGTTCTTGCCGCGCGCATAATAGACCTGGCCGATGCGCTCTTCTCGACCGCGCGTGGCGTTGAGCACGGTCGCGCCGCTCTTCAAGACGCCGGACATCACACGGAAATAGTTCAGGGTGCCCAGGAACGGGTCGGCGATCGTTTTGAACACCAGCGCCGAGAGCGGCGCGCTGTCCGAGGCATCCCGCGACTCTTCGGCTCCGCTCTGAGGATGCTTGCCGTGGACCTTGCCGATCTCCGTGGGGTTCGGGAACTCATGCACGACGATGTCGAGCAGGTCGGTCATGCCGATGTCTTTGGTCGCCGATCCGCACAGCACCGGAACCACTTTGCCCGCGTCGATGCCCGCGTGCAGGCCGCGCACGATCTCATCATGCGAGAGCTCGTCCCCGTTGAGGAACTTCTCGATCAGCTCATCGTCGCCCTCGGCAGCCGATTCGATCAGCAGCTCGCGGTAGCGCTGGGCCTCATTCTGGCAGTCCGCCGGAATCTCCATGCACTCGACGCTCTTGCCGCTGCCGATGAAGGCTTTCATCTCCACCAGATCGACGACGCCCTTGAAGCTCTCCGCAGACCCGATGGGCAACTGCAGCGGCGCGATGCTGTTGCCGTAGCGGGAACGCAGCGCCTGAACGACGTTGGCATAATCCGCGTTCTCGCGGTCCATCTTATTGACGAAGACGGCGCGGGGCAGATTGCGCTCCGCAGCCAGGTCCCAGGCGATCTCGAAGCCGACTTCCGGCTCGCCCTGCGCGGGCGTGACCAGGATCGCGGCCTCCACGACACTCAGGGCGCTCCGGACCTCACCCTGGAAGTCCAGATACCCCGGCACGTCCACGACGTTTATCTTCGTATCGTGCCACTCCACGGGAGCCAGCGCCACGTTGATGCTGATGTGGCGTCTCTGTTCTTCCGAATCGAAGTCGGTGGTCGCCGAGCCATCATCGCTGCGGCCCATGCGGTCGATCGCGCCGGAGGTAAACAGCAGCGCCTCGGCCAGCGACGTCTTCCCGACTCCCTGGTGTCCGAACAGCCCGACGTTGCGGATCGCCTTGATCCCGTAAGTCTTCATCGTCAGATGTCTCTCCTAAGGATTTATTTCTGCCGGAAGGGCATGCCCAGGGATTGGAGCAACGCCCGTGCCTCCTCGTCGGTGCGCGCGGTCGTGCAGATGATGATGTCCATCCCGCGCACCTTGTCGATCTTATCGTAATCGATCTCCGGGAAGACCAACTGCTCCTTCATGCCCATCGCGAAGTTGCCGCGCCCGTCGAACGAGTTAGGCGAGATGCCCTGGAAGTCGCGGATACGCGGCAGGGTCGTATTGACCAGGCGGTCGTAGAACTCGTACATGCGTTCTCCGCGCAGGGTCACCTTGCAGCCGATCCGCGCTCCGGCGCGCAGCTTGAAGTTGGAGATGGACTTTCGCGCGCGCGTGACCACCGGCTTCTGCCCGGCGATGGTAGCCATGTCGCGCACGGCGCCATCCAGTTCCTTCGCGTCGCCGCCGGTCTGCCCAGCCCGGCCGACTCCCATATTGATAACGATCTTCTCCAGCCTGGGAACCTGCATCACGTTCTTGTAGCTGAACTGCTTGACCAGGTTCGGCACGACCTCACTCTTATAACGCTCTTTCAAACGCGCCATGAATTCTCTCCCGTTACTTTAGGTAACGTCGATGGCCTTGCCGCAGTCCGGGTGCTTACAGACGCGGTACTTGCGGCGCGACGGCTTGTCGGTTCCTTCCCGATAGGCATACCCTACCCGCGTCGGGCGATGGCAGGATGGACAGACGACCATGACTTTCGAGGCGAACAGCGGGGCTTCCTTCTCGACGCGTCCGCCCTTGATGATCCGGTTGATCCCCTCGGCGCCCGGACGGTTGCTCGGGCGGTCCTTCGTGTGGCGCACGATCATGTTGGCGCCCTGGACGGTCACCTTGTTCTCTTTCGGGTAGGCCGTCAGGACCTGGCCGCGCTTGCCTTTGTCCTTGCCGGAGATCACCTCGACGGTGTCGCCTTTTTTGACTTTCAGCTTGACCGGCTCTTTCGGCGTGCTGCGCTTGGGTATGGGCATCTTAAAGCACCTCCGGCGCCAGCGACACGATCTTCATGAAGTTGCGCTCGCGCAGCTCGCGGGCGACAGGGCCGAAGATGCGCGTGCCCCGCGGCTCCAGATTATTCTGAATGACGACGGCGGCATTGTCGTCGAAGCGCAGCACCGAGCCGTCCGGACGCCGGATAGGCTGCTTGGTGCGCACGACGACCGCCTTGATGACGTCACTCTTCTTGACCTGCTGGTTGGGCGTGGCCGACTTGACCACGCCAACGATCACATCGCCGACATACGCGTAGCGCGCATTGGAGCCCTTCAGAACGCGCACGCACAGAATCTCGCGCGCGCCGGAGTTGTCGGCGCATTTCAAACGGGTATATGGTTGGATCATTGCGCTTCCCGCCTCTCCTTAAAAACGATCCTCCCCGGCAATGGGGAATGTCCAGAAAGCGCTACTTGGCTTTCTCGATGACCCGCGCGACGCGCCAGCGCTTCTCCCTGGAGAGCGGGCGAGATTCGACGATCTCGACGGTATCGCCCTCGCCGCACTGGCTGTGCTCGTCGTGCGCTTTGAATTTCGTGGTGCGCCGCATGATTTTACCATAGAGCGGATGGCGCATCTTGCTCTCGACCGCGACGACGACCGTCTTCTGCATCTTGTTGCTGATGACTTTGCCGACGCGCAGCTTGCGCCGCCCGCGGGTCCGATGCTCCGCCGCCGCTGTGCCGAAGTCGACGGTATCCGGGACCGCCGGAGCGGGCGCGGGCGCCTCTTCGACCGGCGCGGCCTTCGGCGCGCGGGCGCGCGGCTTGCGGGCCGGAGCCTCTTCGGCGGGGACCGGCGCGGGTTCCACCGGAGCCGCCTCCGCGATCGGCGTCGCCTCCGCTTCGGCGACCGGCGTCGTTTCCGCAGGCGTCTCCGCCACCGGCTCCGCAGGAGCGGGGGCTTGCGCCGTCTCCGTATCGGCAGCGTCCGGCGCTGGCTCGGCCGCCGGCTCGGCTTCCGCCGGGAGCGCCGCGACCGGCTCTTCCGTGTTCTCCGCTACCGCCGGCAGTTGCGTTTCCGTGCCCTCGACGGGCGTAGTCTCATCCGACATCTTCTATTTCGCCTCTTTTCCCGCCGCCAGTTCCCGCTCGCGCAGAATGGTCAGCGCCCGCGCGATCTGCTTGCGCGCCGCGCGGATGGCCGCCGTGTTGTCCAACTGCTTCATCGCGTTGCGGCGGCGATAATCGTATAGATGGGCGCGCTGCGCGGCGATCTCCCGGTGCAGCTCGGCATCGCTCTTTTCCCGCAGGTCGCGCAGGTTCTGAGAGTGTTTAAGCTCCGCCATCGTTCTCCTCGGTTGGCTGAACCTGGGTATCCGCCGTCGCTTCCGCCGCCTCGGCCTCTTCGGCCGCCCGCAGGGCGGTCGGCATCTCCCGCTTCACGAATTTGGTATCGATGGGCAGCTTGTGGGATGCTAGGCGCATCGCCTCGCGTGCCAGCTCCTCGCTGACTCCGCCCATCTCGAAAAGGATACGTCCCGGCTTGACGACCGCGACCCAGCCTTCCGGCGCCCCCTTGCCGGATCCCATGCGGGTCTCGGCAGGCTTCTTGGTGAAGGGCTTGTCCGGGAAGACCCGGATCCAGATCTTGCCGCTGCGGCGCACGTAGCGGTTCATGGCGATACGGGCCGCCTCGATCTGGTTGGCCGTCATCCAGCACGATTCCAGCGCCTGCAGCCCGAACTCGCCGAAGCTGACTTCGGTCCCGCCGGAAGCTTTGCCGGCCCTGCGGCCGCGGTGCTGTTTGCGGTGCTTGACCCGTTTCGGCATCAACATCGTCTGAGAACTCCCTCTTCTAAGATCCGCTCTTGTCTTGATGGCCCTGAGGCGCCTCGCGGCCGCTGCCGCTCACGTCCTTGCGCGGTCCCTGCTCGCCGGCAGGCCGTCCACCGCCGCTGGGTCCGGGCTCGCCGGCAGGCCGTCCACCGCCGCTGGGTCCGGGCTCGCCGCTGGGGCCACCGCCCCCGCCGGGCCGACTGCGGCCACCGCCGCCACCGCTGGGGCGCGCGCCCCCCTGGCCGCCCGCGCGCGGGCCACCCTGTTCGGCGCCACCGTAGCCTTCGCTACGGCCCCCGCCGGAGCCGCCGCCATGACGGCCACCGCCGCCACCACCTCCACCGCCTCCGCCACGTCCACCACGGCCTCCGCGACCGCCCCGGCCACCCCGTCCGCCGCGGTCCGAGCGCTCCGAAGAGCGGTCCGGACGGCCCTCGCCGCGTACCGCGCGGGGCGGCTCGATCTCGGACTGGCGCGGCTGGCCCGGAAGGACGTCGCCCTTATAGATCCAGACCTTGATGCCGATGTTGCCGTAGGTCGTCGCGGCCTCCGCGAAACCGTAGTCGATGTCGGCGCGCAGGGTCTGCAGCGGGATCTTGCCCTGGCGGTCCTGCTCGCGCCGCGCCATCTCTGCGCCTGCCAGCCGGCCGGCGCACATGATGCGGATACCCCGCACGCCCAGCTTCATCGCCCGCAGCACCGCCTGGCGCATCGCCCGCTTGTAGGCGATACGCTTCTCGATCTGCTGGGCTACCGATTCGGCAACGAGCTGCGCGTCCATGTCCGGGTGGCGGATCTCCTGCACGCTGACGTGAACCTGCTTCTTGGTCAGCCTCTCCAGCGACGCGCGCAGGTCGTCTACGCCCTTGCCGCCGCGCCCGATGATGATCCCCGGCTTGGCGGTGTGCAGCGTGACCTTGACCCGGTTGCCCGCGCGCTCGATCTCCACGCGAGAGATGGCGGCGGCAGCATGGTTCTTCTTGATGTAGCGCCGGATCTTATAGTCTTCATAGAGGGCGTCGGCGAAGCTGCGGTCCGGCATGTACCATTTGCTTTCCCAGTCCCGGATAACGCCGATGCGAAACCCGATGGGGTTGACTTTTTGTCCCAAAGCGTTCTTCCTTCCCTATTCCTGCCCGGCGTCCGTGGGTGCGCCGATCTCGTCGGTCGTGTCTTCGGTGTTGGCCGTCTGCGGACCCTCGGGTACTTCCGTCTCCGGCTGTTCCGCAGGAGCCGTTTCGGGAGCCTGCTCGACTTCCGTCGTAGTAGGGGTCTCATTCGTGACCGGCGTCTCAGCGGGCGTGGTCATCGTCTCTTCCGGCACGGCTGCCGGCGCCGTCTGCTCCGCCTTAGCCGCAGCCTTGCGGGTCCTCGGCTTCGTCTCCTGCGGCTCGGGGGCCTTCGCCGTTTCCGTCCGGCGGGCGGCCCGCGCCGCCTCGGCGCGGCGACCGGCCTGCTTGCGCGGCTTGCGCGGTTTCGGCTCGACTTCCTGCACGACCACCGTGATGTGGCAGGTGCGCTTCAGAATCCGGTAGGCACGCCCTTGCGCTCGCGCTCGGATGCGCTTGATGCGCGGTCCCTCGTCCACGCGCGCCTCGACCAATTTGAGGTTGTCGGCGACCAGCCCGTGGTTGTTGGCGGCGTTGGCGACCGCCGAGGCGAGCGCCCGCCCGATATAGGTGGCGGCGCGGTTGGGGATAAAGCGCAGGAAGGCCAGCGCGTCCATCGCGTAGCGGCCCCGGATCTCATCGATCACCAGGCGGGCCTTACGCGGCGGAACGCGCACATACCTGGCCACCGCGCGGGCCTGGTTCTCCTCCACCTTGCGGCCCAGGTTCTTCTTCCGGTTCTCCCGGTGCTCGCGTGGGCGCTCCAGCACTTCGGGTATCGTCTCGTTTGCCATTGCTGTGTGCGTCCTCTTCTATTTGATGCCGGAGCGCCGCTCAATCTGCTGACCGGCATGGCCGCGGAACAGGCGCGTCATGGCGAACTCGCCCAGCTTGTGCCCGACCATGTTCTCGGTCACGAAGATCGGAATGTGCTTGCGCCCGTCATGCACGAGGAAAGTATGCCCGATGAAATCGGGGAAGATCGTCGAGCGGCGCGACCAGGTCTTGATCGCCTTCTTCTCGCCGCGCGCATTCATGCCGCGCACCTTTTCCAGCAGCTTGGGGTCGGCATAGGGACCCTTCTTCAAGGAACGTGCCATTTATAGTCTCCCTATTTCTGTCCGCGTCGCCGCAGGATAAACTTATCGGTGGCCTTGTTGCGGCGGGTCTTGCGCCCCAGCGCCGGCTTGCCCCAGGGCGTGGCCGGACCCTTCTTGCGCCCGACCGGGCTTTGCGCCTCGCCGCCGCCATGCGGGTGATCGCGCGGGGTCATGGCGACGCCGCGCACGTGCGGGCGCCGGCCGAGCCAGCGGGTTCGGCCCGCCTTGCCGGACGATAGGTTCTCATGCTCCGGGTTGCCGACCTGGCCGATGGTGGCATGGCAGGTGAGCAGAATAAGCCGTGTCTCGCCGGAGGGCAGGCGCACCTGCGCGTACTTGCCTTCTTTCGCCATCAACTGCGCGGCCCCGCCGGCCGCGCGCACGAGCTGGCCGCCCTTGCCCAGGTGCAACTCGATGTTGTGGATCTGCGTTCCGATGGGGATGGCGCGCAGCGGCAGGCTGTTGCCGGGCCGGATGTCGGCAGTATCGCTGGCGATCACCGTATCGCCTTCCTTGAGGCCGATCGGCGTCAGGATGTAGCGCTTCTCGCCATCCGTATACTCGACCAGGGAGATGCGGCAGGAGCGGTTGGGATCGTACTCGATGGTCTGCACGACCGCCGGGACATCGACCTTATCGCGCTTGAAGTCGATGACGCGGTACATCCGCTTGTTTCCGCCGCCGCGATGGCGGGCGGTGACCCGGCCTTTGTTGTTGCGTCCGCCACTCTTCTTCAGCGGCTCCAAAAGCGGCTTATGCGGATCGACAGGCTGGTTCTTGCCCTCCTTCTTGGTCAGCTCCTCGAAGGTCGGTACTGAGCGGAATCGCTTGGCCGGGCTGGTAGGTTTATATTGTCGAAGTGGCATCAGACTCCCTCAAACAGCGTCAATGGCCTGTCGGTCGTGACGATCGCCTTTTTCCAGTCGGGCGTGTAGCCGGCCTTACCGCGCCGCATCATGTTGCGCCGCTTCTTGCCCTTGACGGTGATGGTGTTGACCGCCAGAATACGGGCGCCGTCGCCGCCATAGATGGCGCGGACCGCCTCGGCGATCTCGATCTTATTGGCGTCCTTGCGGACGCGGAAATGGTATTTGTTCAGCGCGGCTTGATCGGTGCTCTTTTCCGTGAGCAGGGGCCGCTCGATGATCTCGTGTGGGCTTCTCACGCCGCTACCTCCTCTTGTGCCGCTTGCTGGGACGGGCGCGGAGTCCAGACCGCCTCGATACGGGCGACGGCGTCGCGGACCAGCACGATCTTGTGCGCCGTCAATACGTCGCGGACCGAGAAGTTCGGCGCAAAGCGCAGCTCGACACCGGGCAGATTGCGCGTGGCCCGCAGGACCAGCGGATCGTGGTCGGGAATGATGACGAGCACGCGGCGCGTGTCCGCCAGGTTCAGCGCCTCGAGAAGGGCGACAGCCTGCCGGGTCTTGACGATCGGCTCGCCCCGCTCGTTCTTGGCCGGCTCCAGGGCGAGCGCCTCGAGGCCGATCATGTCGCCGTCGGCGGCCTTGCGGGACAGCGCGCAGCGCATCGCGCCCCGGCGCATCTTCACCGGAAAAGCTTTGCGGTAGTCACGCGGAGTCGGCCCGCCGACCACGCCGCCGTGCCGGAAATGGGGAGCGCGGATGGTGCCTTGCCGGGCGCGGCCGGTGCCTTTCTGCCGCCAGGGCTTCTTGCCGCCGCCCCGCACCTCGGAGCGGCCCTTGGTGTCTGCCGTGCCCTGCCGCTGATTGGCCTCTTCCGCCACGACCGCCTGATGCACCAGCGCCTCGTTAAACTCCACGCCGAAGATTTCGTCCGGCAGGGTCAGCGCGCCGGCCTCTTTCCCCTGGGCATTGAAGAAAGGTATGGATGCCATAGTGGTATGAGTCTCCTAACGCTGTACCTGTCGCTGGATGGTAAGCAGGCCGCCGTTGGCGCCGGGAATCGCGCCCTCGATCAGCAGCAGATTCTTCTCGGGATCCACGCGCACCACGCGCAGTCCGCGCACCGTCACCTGCTTGTGGCCCATGTGTCCGGGCTTCTTGGTCCCCTTGAACGTGCGGGCCGCGTCGGTCGCGCCGCTGGACTGCGGCTTGCGGTGGATCATAGAGCCGTGCGTCATGTCGGCCCCATGGAAGTGGAACCGCTTGACGACGCCCTGAAAGCCTTTTCCTTTCGAGATGCCCGTCACCTTGACGCGCTGCCCCGGCTGGAAGATGTCACATTTGATGGCATCGCCCAGATTGTAGTCGCCGGTGTCGTCGGTACGGATCTCGCGCAGATGGCGGAGTGGCTCGACGCCCGCCTTCTGATAGTGCCCCGTGATCGGTCGATTTACCAGGCGGGGACGGATCTCGCCGAACCCGACCTGGACGGCCGTGTAGCCGTCTTTATCGACACTCTTGAGCTGCGTGACAATGCAGGGGCCTGCCTCTATCACGGAAACCGGAACGACCTCACCCTGTTCGTTGAAGATCTGGGTCATTCCGATTTTTCTGCCCAAAATTGTGTCTACTGGCATGCTTGTCTCCGGATGGTTTAAAGTTTGATCTCGATGTCCACGCCGCTCGGCAGATCGAGGCGCATCAGCGCGTCGATCGTCTTGGGGCCGGGCTCGAGGATGTCGATCAGCCGCTTGTGCGTGCGCTGCTCGAAGTGCTCCATCGACTCCTTGTCGATCGTCGGCCCGCGATTGACGCAGAAGATCGCCTTCTCGGTGGGTAAGAGGACCGGGCCGGCGACCCGGGCTCCGGTGCGCTTGACCGTGTCCACGATCTTTTCCGCCGACTGGTCGAGGATACGATGGTCGAACGCACGCAGTCGAATGCGCACCTTGTCCTGTCGTCCTAATGTCCGCATGTTGGTATGTTCGCTCCTCAGAATAAGGGCCGGTCCGCTTCGGCAATGCCGGCGACCGGCCCTTTCGGACGGTACTACTCGAAGATTTTGGTAACGACGCCGGCTCCGACGGTGTGGCCGCCTTCTCGCACGGCAAAGCGCAAGCCCTCTTCCATGGCAATCGGCTGGATCAGCTCGGCAGAGATCCGGATGTTGTCGCCGGGCATAACCATCTC
>DASRCN010000095.1:0-29921 GCA_035653075.1 Chthonomonadaceae bacterium
TAACGGCAAAGCCTGGTACGCTCCTAACAATATGCTCATTACAGCCACCGGCACCACCAACGGCGTGACCCGCACGGTGCGCTGTCGAGGCTCGCGCCGCAGCATCTTCGACAACTATTCGTTCTATGGCGTCGACACCACCACCATCAACGGCAGCCTAGTGGCGAATGGCAGCTTTGGCACCAACAGCCCGGTCACGTTGAATGGCACCAGCGCCGAAGTCTACGGCCCGGTGGTCTTCAACGGCACCAGCGGCTCCTTCACGGCCGGTCAGGCCACCGGGGGCGTGTGGTATCAGCCCGACAAAATCAACTGGCCCACCGTCAGCCAGATCGCCGATGCCGTGGCCAGCCAGAAGACGGGCACGAGGGTCGCGACCGGAACGGGATTAGCCTGGATCAAAGCCCATAACGACAATGCCAAGATGATGCAGTTCAGCACTACGGATTCGTTGCTGACCCTTCCCTCCCAGCATTCCTGGGTAGCCGCTGGCCTCTCCGCCGACTCTAACGGCAACTGGGCTATCGGCAACAGGAGTGGGCTTGATACCTTCAAAAACCTGACGCTCGACGCGAACCTGATGGATATCCTTGGCGCCGTGACCAGGCGCTACGATCAACCGGCAGCGACCTATACGTTCACCAACCCGACCAACACGGTCACTCAGTCGGAGCAAGCCCTCAACGGCTGCGAAGTGCTCATTCTACAGGGCTCTCCTACGAGCACGCCCTACAACTACTATTTCGATGAGATCGACTTAAGCGGAAGCTCTAAAATCGCCATTCTGGTCGACAACGCGACCGGTCCCGTTAACATCTGGCTGGGACCCAGCACGGCTTACGGCTCTTCCCAGGATAACATCAACGGCACCTGGTTTTTCACGGCGCCTGGCGACTCGACCAAGTTCCGCCTCTATGACGCCAAGAGTGGTACCTTCGATATGGCGGGCAACTCGCTCTTCCCCGGCGGCATCTACGTCTACAACGGATCGGGTACGGGTACGGTCAATCTGCACGGTAATCCGATTATCAACGGCTCGATCATCGCCGATAGCCTGACGGTCAGCGGCACGCCGTTCATCAACTATCCGACCAACATGCAGGCCTCTAACGACTTTAGCCTCTGGTATGGCTTCCTCAACCAATGGACCGAAGTCAGCGGGATGTGATCTTCCTGCATAGAACACGCGTTCGCAGATCGCGCGCATAGCAAGCCCCAGATGGGGCGTACGATCAGAAAAGGGACAGCCCGCGGGCTGTCCCTTTTTGCTAAGACGCCTTTCCTTGCCTCCTCGCCGAAAAAAGAAATCATTGCACAGGCATTCCACATTTTCCGTTCGTACACTATATAGGAGAGTAACGAAGGCGCCGAAACAGGCGTCGGTACAGAAACGAATAACGAGGAAGAGGAAGAAAGTCATGTCGGTAACACAGTTTCAAAGCAATCATGAGCCGAGCCATCTCGAAAGTGGAATGCTGGATCTCGGCAGGGAGATCAACGCTCTGGTGGCTCTCTCGGTGGACGCGCTGACCGGTCAGAGCCTGGATCTGACCGGCCTTCCGGATGCGGTCCTGGCCGGGCAGGTCATCGGGATCGAGATCGAGCGCCTGAAGCGCGACCTGCAGGACGCTCCGCCTGCCCACGACGAAGAGAGAGCGACCCGTACTCTTCTCCAACTGCAGCAGCTGAACGAGGAGGCCGCCGCGATCGGCCGGATCGCGCATCGTATGGAAGGGAGCGCCTACCAGCGCTTTCTGCTGGACTTGCCGGATATGGCGGGCTGCGTGCGCTATATGCTCGGCGCGGCCGTAGAGGCCTGGGTCACGGGAGACCAGGAACTCGTCGAAATGGTGCTGCTGACATACGGGCAGGTCGAGGCGTTCGCAAAGCAGTTGCGGGAGCGGCTGCAGTCCTGGATGGATCGGGAACAGGAGCCGGAAGCGGGGGAGTGGGCGGCAGCGATGCTGTCGGTCGTGCGCCATTTAGAAAAGATCGGCGGATACACGGTCGGCATGGCAAAAATCTCCTGCCGGAAGGAATCTCACGAAAACGGCGCTGCGCTCATTACTGAGCGATCGTACCGTTGTTCCTGCGCCGGATAAGAAGGCGACACGCCAATTCAGGTAACAGACCCGCCGGTTTAAACCGGCGGGTCCTTGTTTTTTCACATCACCACGAGCGGCTACTTCATGACGTTCATATCAGGGATTCCCCTGTTTTTGCCTTGTTGCTTGCGGAGGCGAGCGTGCGGCGCTGATATTATCTCACTCCTACTATGGAGGGACTATCAAGCGGCTTTGTGTGCCATCGAGCGGTCTTAATCAGGGAGCTAGACGAGCTCGACCTCACCAGGTAAGAGGTGGACGTGTTGAGTGGAACACGCATGGGGACATTCTTACCGAGTCGGATTGCCACGGAATAGCGCGATATGCCGGTGTGCGTACTGGCTACCTGGGTCTGATGGATCGGGCCGTATGCCGAGTTGTATCGGAAGCGACCGGCTTCCGCTGGTCGGTGAACGAGCGCCGCCGGTATCAGGATGAGAAACAGCACGGCAATGACGATCAGGCCGCCGTAGCCGCTTCCCGTAAGCAACGGTCCTTTGGGTGCTGGTGAATGCGAATAGGGTTGCATGGTCGTTTCTCCCTGGCAGTTACGGGTGCCACAATCTATATCTCTTCTTAGGGCCGGGAAGATAAATTCTTTCCCTACACAAACAACTAAGGTGACGAGAGGAGATGCGGAAAACGGAGCAAACACGCAATCGATAACAACTGTTCCCGAATTGCGGACCATACGAAAAGTGGCAGAACGACGTACCACCACACTCGACCGCTACCCGATCATGGCCGTGCGCGCGGCGCAACTGCGCGGCGAGGGCACATGGTGGGATGTCAGCCTGCGTGAGTATCTAGGCGGAGAGAACCACGGACCGGAAACACGCGGGACCGCCGCGAACGCCCTTAAGCCTGGACTGCTTCTGTACGACGTGCCCAAACAGTTGGGCCTGACCGGCACGCAGACGCTGCGAATCCGCCTGAGTGTGGGCGCACTGCGGCTAGGCGGGTATGTGGATTACGCTTACGTTCGGTTCATCCGAAGAGAGGCTGCTGGCTGGCTGCAGGCAAATCCCGGCCTCCGGCACGTGCTTCAAGTACCCTAGCGAATAACGGCAAGGGTATCGAATTCGGACAATGCCGCAAAACAGCAGCTTCCCTCCGGATCGGGCTAGGAGCCAAGCAGGGCCAACACAGCGGCCCGTCGTTTCTATGAGGCTCTAGGCGGCCATGTAGTCGGGGAGCGTGAAGTCGAAGATGCGGGCATTATGCTACCGGAGGTGGTGTATGGCTGGTCCGATATAGGAGTGCTTGTCTACGGTTAGGCGTTACGCATGGGTGAAGGCAAGGGAGAGCAGTTTCCTCCCCGCTTTCAGGAAAGCGGGCCGAGGTTCGTCCGAAGGGTGCTCCTCGTGTACGGCAGGGGGCCGAGGACTACTCCTTTGCGCCCGCCTGCTTGAGCATCTGGAGGATCATTGAGCGTCCCAGCCTCTTAGCCATCTTGAGGGGGGTCACTCCATAACTGGTTGCCAGGTTCACATTGGCTCCATGCCCAATCAGGGTTCGCACGCTTCGCACTCGGTTATCGTCGATGGCAATATGCAGGGCGCTTCGTCCGTAAGGGGTGGTGGCATTGACCCCTGCTCCCTTAGTCAGCAGGATTTCGGTAATGGTAGGGTCATCCTGTCCTATCCCTTGCGCCAGCATCAAAGGCGTCATATCTCCAGGAATCCTGGAACTACAAACAGTGTTGACATGGGCCCCGTTATCTACCAGAAGGCGGACCATGTCGGTAGAGTGCATGAGGACCGCCCATTTCAACGGCGTCCAGTCATGTATGTCGGCAGCATTGACATTAGCTCCTCTCTGGATCAACAGGTGACAGACCTGCTGCTTATCGAGCCTGACTGCCAGCAGTATAGGTGTCTCACCCCTCTTGTCGGTGACATTGACCTTTGCCCCTCGCTCCAAGAGCACCTTGACCAAAGGCCAGTTGTCAGGGGCAGGTTTACGTCTCAAATCCTCCTCTCCCCAGGCACAAGCCAGCCACAAAGCTGTATGAGTGGTTGAGGGAGCAGAATATCTGCCGCGCAGCCGATCCAGAAGCAGCCGCCAAAGCGACATATGTTGAGGCGGCTCATCTCTTGCATTCGCGTCGGCCCCTTCAGCCAGGAGGGTGAGCGCCATCTGAGTGTCGTTCTTTTTGATGGCGGCGATCAAGGCATGGTTAAGCCTTTCCTGCCTCACCGGGGCGTAGATCGTCCAGCCCAGGCCGCCGACCAGGAGAGCCAGGAGGATAAGGGCAATCAGTCTTGAGTGTCTCCCGTGCATAGGCTTTTACCCTCTACTCCTTTGCGCCCGCCTGCTTGAGAAGGGTAGCTATAGGTACATTCTTTTCAGCATAGTCTAATGCCGTCTTGCCCTGATGGTCTCTGACATTTACGTCTGCGCCTCTAGCCAATAAGAGCCGAGCACTATCAATGTCATTGCATTGCACGGCTCGCATAAGAACATTATCCCCGTTCTTATCCTGAGCGTTAACATCGGCTCCATGATCGAGCAAGAAACCAACCGTATCGGCTTGGTATTCTCCTACTGCCAGCCACAAGGCCGTGTAATGGCGACCATCTCTGGCATTTACCTCCACTCTCTTATTTACCAGCAGGCGAATGATTTTACTGTTTAAGTGGTTGTCTTCTGCTGCTATGAGAACCGTCATACCAAACTTGCCTCTGACATGCACATCGGCTCCCTTCTCCACTAGAAAGCGTATACTTCGTTCGTCCGGATACTCGGCAGCTTCCACTAAAGCCGTTCTCCCATCGTTATCCTTCGCATTCACATCAGCCCCTCGTCCTATCAGGAAGCGAACACTCTGGTAATTGCCGGATCGGGCAGCATAGATTAAGGCCGTAGCGCCACCTATATCTCGTGCCTGTATATCGGCCCCATGATCCACCAGCAAGCGGGCACTTCGAGAGTATTTTACCAAACAGGCCAGCATCAACGGGGTAAGACCATACTTGTCTTGAACGTTAACATTTGCCCCTTTGCGTAGCATGGTCTTCAGGAGCAAAAGGTTCTCAGGCATGCGCCCTTCCGGTGCATTCAGAGGAACACTAGGTTTGTGCCAGGCAAAGATTTCCAAGAGCGGTGTGGGACAGGTATTTTCCTTATTCGGTGGCTCTCGTCCATGCAAGAGATGGTTGCCATTGTTTCCAGCATCGACATCGGCGCCTCTTTTGAGTAAGGAGAGAGCAAGCGCAGCATCGTTGTTACGGAGGGCAGCGAACAAAGCCGTGTTAAGGGATTCTTGTGACTGGCTCTCGGAGGATAAGGCAGTTAAGAGAGTTAGGCCAGCCATCAAGCCTACAATTAAGGCGAACTGTTTCATTGCTGCTTTACCCACCATCTATGTTACTACTCCGTTGTAGCTCCTGCTCCCCCGTGCTGGAGCGATTCCTGCCTGAGTAGATAGCAGACGCACAGTGGGAACAGCCCTGACTATATCGCTCCAGTTCTGGTATACTCAGACTGGACCGGATTTCGGCCAAAGCATGTACTGTTTCTCTCATTCTTGCCCTCCAGTTTCATCACCAGAGGGCCGCGCGAAGCCAAACAATGCTGTCTTTTCAATCTCAAATGTGCCGCAAATGAAACGGAAAAGATCGGGGTGGCGAGACTCGAACTCGCGACATCATGCTCCCAAAGCATGCACTCTGCCAACTGAGCTACACCCCGATAGCGCAAACGCTAGATATTATAAGCCAGGCGGCAGCAGAAGTCAAGAGAGCCCTTGCCGGCTCGGTAGGGCTTTCCGGATAGAAGTCGAAACAGACATAGGAGTAAGACGTGAGGCGACAAGATACATGCTGGATGCGGCTCAAGGCACAGACCCGTATTCTGGCACAGACATTATTCGTGATATGCGCAGTGATGGGAACGAGCGCGCAGGCGATTGGACAGGGTCTGCCTGCCTGGGCGCCGAAAACGTTTCCGATCGGAGGCTGGTGCAGCCCTCCCGAACCCTATATTACCACCGAACAGTATAAGCGTCTGGCGGATGCGGGATTTACGATCGTCATGCCGCCCTGCGACGGCGAGGCGACGGTAGCGCGTAACCGCAAAATCCTGGATACCGCGAAAGCCGCCGGACTGAGGGCGATCATAAGCGATGCGCGCATGCCGCTGGCGATTACAGGACACGCGGAGGCAGAAAAAGCGCTGAAAGCCATCGTCGCGGACTACCATCGCCATCCTGCCCTGCTCGGCTATTTCCTCACGGATGAGCCGAGCGCCGATCAGTTCGCCGGACTGGCCGAGGTGGTCGCCGCGCTGCATAAGCTCGATCCCGATCACCTGGTCTATATCAACCTGTATCCTAACTACGCCTCGAACAATCTGGCCGCACATCCGAGCCAACTGGGCACGGACAACTATACCCTCTATCTGCAGCAGTTCGCGCAGACGGTCAAGCCCGACCTCCTGAGTTTCGATTTCTACGGCTTCATGACCAGTGGAGACCGGTCCGGCTTCTATGGCAATCTGGCCGCTGCCCAGCGCGCCCTGGCCGCCGCGCCGCCGCAAACGCCTCTCTGGCCGGTCATACTTTCCGTACAGCATGGACCCTATCGGGCGCTAAACGAGAATGAGCTTCGCTACGAGGCGCTGCAAGCCTTAGTCTATGGGGCGCAGGGGCTGACCTACTTTACCTATTGGCTGCCGCAAGACGATAAATCGTATACCTGGAGTCACGGCATTATGAACCGGGATGGCACGCCGGGACCGCTCTATGAGGCGGTATCGGCAGTCAACCGCCAGGTGCGGGATTTGGGGAAGTGGCTCTATGGCGCGCGGGTCCTGACGACCTTCCAGACGGGAGATGTGCCTTCGGACGGCAGGGCGCAGGAAAACGATGTCCCGGTGAAGGTGATGGGCCCAGGCAATCTCAGTGTCGGCCTCTTCCGCGACCTGACCGGTTATCTCTACGTGCTGGTCACCAATCGCGACTATACCAAACCGGTCTCGACCAAAGTCCTTCTCGACGCGGGAGACCATGCGCTGGAAGCGTTAGACCAAACGAAAAACCGCTGGAATCCGACGACCGGCCCGAAGGACGCGGACGGCCAGACGACACTCGATCTTGACCTCCCTCCCGCCGGTGCCGCCATGATCCGGTGGCAATAAAGCGGAGGGGGTGAACGCGCCTACGGCGCTTGGGTGATCCGCTTTTAAGAGCGGAACAGGTTCTTGGCGACAAACCAGAGGTTGGCGGGACGCTCGGCAAGGCGGCGCATCAGGTAGGGGTACCAGTGGGAACCAAAGGGCGTGTAGACTCGCATCCGATAGCCCTCTTTGGCGAGCTGGAATTGCAAATCCCGGCGGATGCCGTAGAGCATCTGGAACTCAAAACGGTCCGAAGCGATCTGGTTTTCTCGTGCAAACTGTTTGGTCGCCTCGATGATTTTGGCGTCGTGGGTGGCGATGGCAGGATAGTTGCCTTTCAGAAGCAGGCGCTGCATGAGCACGATATAGTTGCGGTCTACGTCAGCTTTGTTGGGATAGGCCACGGAGGCCGGCTCTTTGTAAGCCCCTTTGACTAAACGCACGCGCGCGCCCATCTGTATGAGCTTCTCGACGTCCTCGGCACTGCGGTAGAGATAAGATTGAATGACGACGCCTACGTTTTTGTGCGGCTCCGGACCTTCCCACAAGCGGGTGAACATATCGAGAGTGCGCTGCGTGTAGTCCGAGCTTTCCATATCGATGCGCACGAACAGGTCTGGTCCGGCGGCATGGAGCAGGCGCAGCATATTGCGATAGCAAAGATCGGGATCGAGATCGAGACCGAGCGCGGTCAACTTGAGGGAAACGTTGGCGTCTAAGTTTTCACAGCGAATATGCTGGAATACCCGCAGGTAGGTATCTACGCTCGCCGCGACTTCTTCGCTATTGGTGACGCTTTCGCCTAAAAAATCCAGGGAGACGGAGATTCCACGGGCATTGAGGGCGCGTACCGGCTCTGTCGCGGCTTCGAGGGTCTCTCCGGCGATGAACCGGCGCACCAGCGGCGCCGATATCGGGTTGCGCCGCACAAACGACTCCATTTTTTTGTTGTTCGCCAACTGCAGCAAGACCGCTCGCGTAAGCACTTCATTGTCCTCCGAGGAGTCAGTCCGTAATGACCGCTATTCTTATTGTACCTATCTGGCGCCGACTTCTTCTATAGTATTTTACGTTATCGCCTTACCTGCCGTTCGAGAGACCCGACAGCAGGAATTCACTGGTTGTGCCGCTAAAGAGTAAAAGTGTTGCCGCGCGGAACAAGGTAGTGCAACTCCGTAGCGGCCTTTCTTGTCCTGGAGAACAAAGGATGTCCAATATCTACGATCTGGATACGCCTGCCTTGCTGGTCGATCTCGACCGGCTGGAGCGCAACATAGCGGAGATGGCCCAGATCGTGCAGGGTGGGGGCAAGGCATTGCGCCCACATACGAAGACACACAAGACCCCGGAGATCGCCCGCATGCAGGCAAATGCAGGGGCGCAGGGCTTGACGGTCGCCAAGCTGGGCGAGGCCGAAGTCATGGCGGACGCCGGCTTCGACGACCTGTTCGTCGCCAACCAGATCGTGGGGGAAGCCAAGATCGCGCGGCTGCTGGCTCTGCTGCGCCGGGCACAGGTGCGCATCGGGGTGGACAGCAGTGAGGTCGCAGGGCCTATCGGGAATGCGGCGCGAGCGCAGGGGCTGCTAGCGCCGGTGATGATCGAGGTGGACACGGGGCTAGGACGCGCCGGCGTGCGCTCTCCAGAAGAATCGCTGGATTTGGCCCGGTTTGTGGCGGATCATCCGGGGCTGGACCTGGCCGGCATCTTCACTCATGAGGGGCATCTGTATCGCGCGCCGGAAGCCGAGCGGCCCCTGTTGGCGGCACGGGTCGCCTCCGATATGCGCGCCCTGACGGCGGCGCTGGCCGCGCAGGGCACGCCCGCGCGGGAAATCAGCATCGGCTCGACGCCGGGCGTCGCGCTCCTCGCAGAAGAAGTGGGCCTGACGGAGATGCGGCCCGGAAACTACGTCTTCCTCGACCGGATGCAGGTCCAGATCGGCGCGCCGCGCGATCATTGCGCCCTCACGGTGCTGGCGACGGTCGTGAGCGTCCGTCCGGACGGGAAAATCATCCTCGATGCGGGGACCAAGGCGCTGGCAAGCGACCGTCTGCCGTCCGATCAGACGTTCGGTGAGATCGTCGATCGCCCGGAGTTGGCCTTCGTAGCCGCCAGCGAAGAGCATGGCCACTTGCAGGCGCCAGGGCCGACGAGACTGCGCGTGGGGGATAAGGTCCGGATCCTGCCCAATCACGCCTGCACCTGCGTGAATATGCACGAGACGATGACTGCGTATCGGGGAGAAGAAGTCGAGGCCGCATGGCCCATCGCGGCCCGCGGCAAAATACAATAGCCCACCCCCTAAAACGGGATTAAAACCCCGTGCTAAAACACAAAGCCCGCCAAAGCGGGCTATACCTTTCGAGACCGTTCTCCTCCCAGGGAGCGAAGCGAACGCATTTGAGAGAGGAGAAGGGGTGGGCAAGAAGTGAGGTCCGATGAGAGCGTCCCAACTGTTTTTTCCGACACAGCGTGAGATTCCCAAAGATGCGGAGCTGGCCAGCCATCAACTGCTGCTGCGCGGCGGCTTCATCCGCAACCTGGCGGCGGGAGTCTACTCCTATCTGCCGCTGGGCTGGCGCGTCCACGAGAAGATCGCCCAAATCGTGCGCGAGGAGGCCAATGCTTTCGGCGGCCAGGAGCTGCACATGCCGGTCCTGGTTCCTAAAGAGCTGCTGGACGAGACGGGACGCTCGAAGGTGCCGGTGCTGTTCCGGCTGAAGGATCGGAACGAGCGCGATTTCTTCCTCGGTTTTACCCATGAGGAGGTCGTTACCGACATCGTGCGGGGAGCGATCAGCTCATGGAAGCAGTTGCCGGTCTATCTGTATCAGATTCAAACGAAAGAGCGGGACGAGCCGCGCCCGCGCGGCGGCCTGATCCGGGCGCGCGAGTTCACCATGTTTGACGGCTACTCCTTCGACTACAGCGAGGAGATGCTGGATACGATCTACAAAGCCAACTATCGCGCCTATGGCCGCGTCTTCGAGCGCTGCGGGCTGCAATACCTGGCGGTCGAGGCCGATCCGGGTGCCATCGGCGGTACGGAGAACCACGAATTCATGGTGCTGACGCCCGGCGGGGAGGACACGGTCCTGCGCTGCGACTCCTGCTCCTACGCCGCCAATGCCGAGCGCGCGGAGGTCCCGGAAGAGCCGGCGGGTGGTCCCAAAGAGGCACCGGCGCCAATGGAGGTGGTGGCGACACCGGACGCTCACACGGTCGAGCAGGTCTGCTCCTTCCTCAACGTCTCGCCACAGCAGCTCATCAAGACTATTATCTGCGTGGCGAATGGAAAGCCGGTGGCGGCCCTGGTCCGCGGCGACCGGGAGCTGAACCTGCCCAAGTTCGCCCGCGTGCTGGGCGCCAGCGACCTGGAACTCGCGGACGCGGCGACGGTCGAGCGCGTCACCAGAGCGCCGGTCGGGTTCGCCGGGCCGGTCGGCCTTGCCAGCGAGGTCCCTATCTACGCGGATAACGAGCTGAAGCAGGGCGCCAACTACGTGGTCGGCGCCAATCAGGCTGATGCGCACATCGTCAACGTGACGCCGGACCACGATTTTACCGTGGGGACCTGGGCGGATATAAGGACGGCCATTGCGGGGGACCGCTGTCCCCGTTGCGCAGAAGGGCATCTTACCGAGGCGCGGGGGATCGAGGTCGGCCATATCTTTAAGCTGGGCGTCAAGTACAGCAAGGACATGGGCGCGCTGTATCAGAACGAGGCGGGCGAGAAACTGCCGATCATCATGGGGTGCTACGGGCTGGGCGTCAGCCGAACGATGGCCGCCGCCGTCGAGGCGCACCACGACGAGAACGGGATCGTCTGGCCCATCAGCATCGCGCCCTTTGAGGTCGCGGTTTTGGTCGCCAACGTTCGGGACGAGGCGCAGGTCGCAGCCGCCGGAGCGCTTTACGAGGCGCTGCAGACGCAAGGCGTTGAGGCGCTCCTGGATGACCGCGAGGAGCGCGCGGGCGTGAAGTTCAAGGATATGGACCTGATCGGTATTCCGGTGCAGGTTGTGGTCGGCAGGGGAGTGGCCGAAGGCACGGTCGAGGTCGGCCTGCGGCGTGAAGGAGGTTCCCGGCAGACGGTTCCGATCGATCAGGCGGTGGAATCGATCGCCAGCCTGGTCGCTTCCGAGCGGGCGCGCCTGCAGCCGGCGTAGGGAGGGCATCGAGACGAACAGGTTCTTCGGCTTTCCGATAGATCCCACCTCGCTGGGCGGGCAGACGCTGGCGCTGGTCCTGGCGCTCGTGCTCGGTGGACTGATCGGTCTGGAACGGGAGTGGCGCGGCCATCCTGCGGGGATGCGCACGCATATCCTCGTCTGTGTGGGCGCGACCCTCATCACTCTCGCCTCCATCCAGATCGGCACCGGACTGGCCGGACCGTATCACGGCGATCCCGGCCATATCGCCGCGCAGATCGTTTCCGGTGTGGGCTTTCTCGGCGCGGGGGCTATTATCCGGGAGGGAATCACGATCCACGGCCTGACGACCGCTGCCAGTATCTGGGGTACGGCGGGCATCGGCATCGCCGTCGGCGCCGGTCCGCGCATGGGAGAGCTGGCTGTCATCGCCACCGCCATTGGCTTGATGACGCTCTCCGTATTGAACCGGCTGGAGGATTTTATTAATGTCAAGCAGCGCGTGTGCCGGCTGGATGTCGAGGTGGAAGAGGCGGACCATGGGCCGGCGCGGGTCCTGGCGCTGCTGGCGCAGAACGGGATTCTGGTCTATGGGCAGCAGTCCGAGCCAGGTAAAGCCGCAGGGCCGGGAGGCTCTCCGAAGCTGACCCGGCGCATGAGTCTGCGGGTACGCCTGCCCAAAACATTCGACAGGACACGGCTAAATGCGCTGCTGACCGAGGAGCCGGGCGTGACCGCTTTCCATCTGGAATAGAGGCTGGCGCGGGCTGCCCGAAGGTTCGATAGAGCCTCGCTGGCAGCCCGCGCGTTTTTTGGAAGGGGCGCTAGCGCCCCTTCCAAAAAACGATCATTTACTCATGCTATTAAACATTATCGGACGCTTTATTGGTTTGACTGTGTCGCTTCTTCTTGAGGTTCAGGCAAAACTATGGTATCCTATCGGTACACTACGGATAACACTACAAATGTGTCTGGTAAGTCTCAGGATATCATCATGGCCACCGATCGAATCGTCTTGCTGGATGAAAACACCGCTAACCGCATCGCGGCCGGCGAAGTCGTCGAGCGTCCGGCCTCGGCAGTGAAGGAATTGCTGGAGAACGCTATCGACGCCGGCGCGGCGCAGATCGTAATCGGCCTGGAGGAGGGGGGCAAGCAGCGGTTGGTCGTGGCCGATAACGGTTTTGGCATGACCCGCGCCGATGCGGTCCTGGCGCTTCAGCGCCACGCGACCAGCAAGATCCGCACGGCCGACGACCTGTTCGCCATTCACACGCTGGGCTTTCGCGGGGAGGCGCTGCCTTCCATCGCCTCAGTCTCGCGCTTGACCCTGACCACAAAGCCACCGGATGAGGAGAGCGGGACCCGTTTGCTGGTGGTCGGCGGCGACATCGAATCGGCCGAGGAGATCGCGGCCCGCGACGGAACCACCATCGAAGTGGCCGACCTGTTCTTCAACACCCCGGCCCGCCTGAAGTTTCTCAAGAGCACGCCCACGGAGATGGCGCGGGTCATCGAGGTCGTGGGGCAGCTCGCCGTGGCCTATCCGGGCATCGCCTTCCGGCTGCGCAACGGCAGCCAGGAGGTCTTCTCCACGCCCGGCACCGGCGAGCCGCTGGCCGCGCTGGCGGCGGTCTGGGGGCGCGACATCGCCCGCAAGCTGATCCCGGTGCGCCATGAGACGGCAGGGCTGGTAGTCTCCGGCTATATCGCCACACCGGATGTCTCCCGGCCCGGTCGCTCGCACGAGCTGTTCTTCGTCAATCGCCGCCCCATCCGCAGCCGCCTGCTCGGCCACGCGCTGGAAGAGGCGTTCCGCGTGCTGACCCCCGATAGCCGTTATCCCATCGCCGCCCTGTTTGTCGAGATCAACCCGGACTTGGTGGACGTCAACGTCCATCCCACCAAGACGGAGGTGAAATTTACGCGGGATGGGGAGGTTCATCATGCGGCGAGCCAGGCGATCAAGAGCGCGCTGCTCGCCTATGGGATCGTTCCTACGGCGCGTCCCACTGCGACAGAACCTCCCATGCCGCTGCCCTCACCGCAAAAGACGTTAGAGTGGCGGCAGGAGCCGGAGAGCCGGCCGATCGCTCCCCTCGAAATTCGGCCAGCCTCTGAAACCTCTTCCTCCGCGTTCGATCCCATCGTGGAAGCAGCCGGCGCGAGGATGCCGGCCCCACCTCTTTCTACCGCGGGGCCGCCCGATCCCTTCGCAGCAGAGGCTTCCGAGCTGCCCACTCCGTCGCCGGAATCCGATCGGCTTGAGGAGCCGTTGCGTCCTCATCCCTTCGCGGAGCAGCTCCGTAACTACCGGGTTTTGGGGCAGGCGCGCAACACCTATATTGTCGCGCTGACCAACGAGGGCCTTGCGGTCATCGATCAGCACGTCGCCCACGAGCGCGTGCTCTACGAGCGATTGACCGTCAAGCGCTTTTCGCAAGGCATTCCTTCGCAGCGTCTGGCGGTGCCGCTCACCATCAACCTCAGCCGGCGCGAAGCCCTGCTGCTGGCCGAGCACTGCGGCAGCTTCGCCGCCGCCGGGTGGGAGATCAGTCCGTTCGGCAGGGAAAGCTTCGTCGTGCGGGCGATCCCCGCTGTGCTGACCGGCAAGCCCTACGAGCAGATCCTGCGCGATATGATCGACGAGCTGGTCAACCAGACCATCTCGCGGCGGTTGCTGGTCCAGCAGGACCACGTCACCATCACCAACGCCTGCAAGATGGCCGTCAAAGCGGGCGACCCTCTCACCATTCCGGAGATGGAAGGCCTGCTCGAACAACTCGCCGAGACCGAGAACCCTTACCTCTGCCCGCACGGCCGCCCCATTGTGGTGACTATCTCCTTCGCCGAATTGGATAAGCAGTTCAAGCGGGCCTGAATTCCCTACCCCCTGCCACCCGGCAGGGAGTAGGTAAAAGCGGAGTTAGGCGCGAATAGTAGGGCATGCGAACTATTCTACCCATGAAGCCGCTCGTAAACGCCTTTGTGGCGCTGTGTCTGCTCTGTCTCGCGCCGGCGCTGAAGAGTCAGGACCAACCAAGAGATGCCTGGGACGAAGCGCTGGCCGCAGCCGGATTGACGAAAGAGACCTGCCATTTCGATGCCCTGGACATGGCCCTCTACGGCGGCGGCGATTTCCAGTTGCCCTACTACAACGCGCTGCATGGCGACCCGCTGCGCATTCCTTCGTATACCAGCATCCTGCGGCAGAACCTGCTCGCGCAGGCAGCCAGTCCCGGCGACCTGGTCAGCTACGGCGCGATCCGGCTGGGAGTGGGAACGCGCCGCACGCTGATCGGCGATCCGCTGGACGCGCAGACGAAGCAGTCGGCAGAGCCGAACGCGCTTCTCAAGGCGATTCAGGCCGTCTACACGGCAGCCGGCACGCCGATGACGGCGGCACAGCAGGCGCGCTGCCAGGCACAGATCGCTCACGTTCCCGCCGACGTGCAGAAGCAGGCCGCGTTTGTGCTGCTCGTCGAGGCCGAGGCCTACCGCTGGCGGCAGCGCGCCTTCGCCCGGTTTGCCGCGACCCACGATCTGCAGCACCTTTTTAATAAGATCGTCGGGGACGATCCCAACGCGCAGAACGACTTCAGTACCCTCGATCCGGAGATCGAGACGCTGATGCATTCCGTCGATATGCCCTACCTGATGGCCGGTGGCGAGGACGTGACGATGGCCGCGGACCGCGCGGCGACGGCCCTGGCGGCGCGAACCGGTACGGAAACGTTCACCTTCGATTGCGACACGCCTCTCGGCCACATCGCCCTGCATGGCGCGCAGAACGACACCTATTCCGGCAATAGTCCGTACCTGCTCATCCTCGACACCGGCGGCGACGACACCTACTATGGGGGCGGCGCCACCTTCGATGCTGCACATCCGGTCTCCGTGCTGATCGACCTCAAAGGCAACGACAAATACCTGGAATCGCCGGAGCTGGCGACGACTCCCATCGCCCGCTACGCCGGACGTCAACACCATCGGGCGAAGCCCTGCTTCGGCGCGGGCATTATGGGCTACGGCGTTCTCATCGACGTGGCCGGCGACGATCTCTACCGTGCCGTCAACGAAACGATGGGCCGCGCTCATTTCGGCGCCGGCGTGCTGGAGGACCGGGCGGGAAACGATACCTACGACGCCTATGTGAATTGCGAAGGGTCGGCGGACTTCGGGGTAGGGGTCCTGGACGATCTGCACGGCGCCGATAGCTATCATGGCTTCGAGAGCGGGCAGGGCTACGGCGGCACGATGGGCTTTGGCCTGCTCTGCGACGCCGGCTCCGAAGGCGATACCTACGAAGCCAACGATACGGTCCTCGACTTTGCTAGCCCGCAGACCAAAGACCACAACGCTAACCTCTCTCAGGGCTGCGGCAATGGCTGGCGTGCCGATTTCACCGACGGCCATTCGCTCTGCGGGGGCATCGGCGTGCTGGTGGACGGCGGCGGGGACAACCATTTTACGGCAGGCCTGTTCGCGCAGGGCGCCGGCTACTGGTATGGGGTCGGCATCCTGAGCGGCGGGCCGGGCAACGATACCTATGATGGGGTCTGGTACGTGCAGGGCAGCGCTGCGCACTTTGCGGTCGGCATCCTGAACGACGTGGGCGGCGATGACCACTACCGAGCGACCATGAACATGGCGCAGGGGGCCGGCCACGACTACAGCGTCGGATTTCTTATCGACGAGGCCGGCAACGACCGCTATGAAGCGCCTAATCTGTCGCTCGGCGGCGGAAACGCCAATGGGTTCGGCTTCTTCTGGGACAAAAGTGGCGAGGATACGTATTCAGTACATCCCTCCACGACACTGGGCCGCGCCAGCATCGAGGCCAGCGGTACCAACAGCGTGCGCGAGCGCGACCTGACGCTCGGCCTCTTCCTCGATACGGGCGGCCACGACACCTATCCAGCCGACATTCCGGCGACGCATAATAACGCCCGCTGGACGATGGCCGACACCGGTCCTAAGCCGCAACTTCCGGTCATGCGTGGCGCAGGCCTGGACACCGAGGCGCCCAACACACCGAATCCGAAGTGACAGATAGGAGGAACGCAATGATCGCGATTAGACGATGGCCTCTTATGCTCGGCGGGATCGCGTGCTTGCTATGGGCGGGAAGTGGGGGAGTTAACGCCCAATCGGCCCACGTCGATGTTGTTCATAGCTTCGATGCTCAATCTCCGAATACGTTGACGAATAAGGAGGGCGCCCAGCCCTATAGCCTGGTATCAGGCTCGGATGGGAACCTTTACGGCACGACCTTAAGTGGAGGCGCGAACGGCAACGGAACGATTTTTAAATTGACGCCGGAGGGCGTCTTTACGCTTCTCTATACCTTTCCGGGGGATCCGGTCTTCCCCTCGACCCGGTTCGTTGCGGGATCGGATGGAAATCTATACGGCACCTTTCTCAGCACGTTTTTCCGGATAACGCTGGGTGGTGTTTATACGACTCTCTACAACTTTCCGGAGATGATCGGACCGCCGTACTATCTGATCCTCGGAAACGACGGCAACTTCTATGGGGTGACGTCTTTTGGAGGCATCGATACCATTTTCCGAATAACGTCCTCCGGGGTACCGACCTTATTGTACGGTGGTCCGTTCGGGCCGGGGGGCTACTATTATCAGCCGACGACCCTGACTCAGAGCAGCGACGGCAACTTCTACGGCACTACCGGTCTGACCACCTTTAAGCTCACCCCTGCCGGCGTCTTCACGCAGTTGGATGAATACATCGGCTTTCTGCCCAATCCTCTCGTTCAAGGCCGCGACGGCAACTTTTACGGCACCACGGTTTTCGACGAAGAGGGCGGCGAAATCTCCAGCGGAGGTCCCGGCACCATTTTTGAAATGACGCCTCAGGGGGATCTTACCGAGTTTCGCGGCATATCCTACGATCCTCCCGCCGGTCAAAATCCGGAAGCTGGGCTGGTGCTGGGAGGAGACGGCAATTTTTACGGCACGACGGTATCGGGCGGGCTGCGCGGCTTCGGAACGGTGTTTCAACTGACGCCCGACGGCGTGGTCAGCTTCTTGACCTCCTTCCTGGACATTGATGGCGCCGGGCCGGCACAGATGCTTCTCGGACCGGATGGACATCTCTACGGAGTGGCGGCGGGCGGCGGAACGGGAACGGGCGTCATCTTCCGCGTGGATCTGAACTACCGCACGCCGCCGGATTTCAACGGCGATGGACATCCGGACCTCCTCTGGCAGAACCGGCGCACCGGCGAGGTGGTCATTACCTTTATGGACGGGTTGACTCCGCTCTCCTGGACCAAGCTGTTTACAGGAATCGATCCGAGTTATCAGATCGTAGGCGCTCCTACCTCCAGTCTCACCAGCCAGCCCGATATCCTGTGGCAGGATACGGCGACCGGAAAAGTGGTCAACACGTCGATGAACGGAATCCTGGCGACCTCCTGGAGCGTTCTGTTTCCCAGCTTCGATACCCATTGGAAGATCGTGTCCACGCCGGACTTCAACCTGGACGGATATCCGGACTTGCTCTGGCAGAATACAGCCACAGGCGAGGTCGTCTATACGCTGATGCGGGGACGGACTCCGTTCTCCTGGGGCATCATCGCGCAGGGAATAGATCCGCACTATCGAGTCGTGGCGGCGGCGCACCTGAACAGCAACGGATTTCCGGACAAGGTCGGTAACGACTATCCGGATCTGATCTGGCAGAACCAGGTGACCGGTGATGTGATCTATACGCTTATGAACGGAACGACGCCGACCGCGTGGGGAAAATTGTTTACCAGCATCGATCCGCACTACAAGGTGGTGGGTGCCCGCGATCTGGATGGGGACGGCTTTACCGATATTCTTTTCCAGAATACGACGACCGGCAAGGTGGTCTACGCGCTCATGCAGTTTACGACCGTGAAGGCGTGGGGCACGCTGTTTACGGGGATCGATCCGGACTGGCAGATCGTCGGCCTGAATTGATAAAATGATCCCGGTACATCACACCGGACCAGGACGCGAGTTGGCGTTGCGTGGGACCGCACTGACGGGTTCTCTATGGACGATGGCGATGAAAAAAGAGGTGGGAGCCAGGGAGGTATAATAGAGTACGGCTTTCGAGAGCGTATCCTGCGGCCGGGCGGAAGAGGGAAAGCATGGACGAGACGATACAGACCGTGCTGCAGCAGATCGAGGCGGAGCGTGGGGTACGGATCCTGTATGCGGTCGAGTCAGGCAGCCGGGCGTGGGGATTCGCCTCCCCAGACAGCGACTATGATGTCCGCTTTGTCTATGCGCGGCCGGTTCGAGACTATCTTAGCGTAAACCCGCCGCGCGACGTGATCGAGCTGCCCGTCACGGATCTCCTGGATGTCAACGGCTGGGACCTTTTCAAAGCGCTGCTATTGTTTCGCAAGTCGAACCCACCGCTGCTGGAGTGGCTGTTTTCGCCCATCGTCTATTGGGAGCGAGGCGCGTTTGCCGAAAACCTGCGCGCCCTGGCGCAGTCGCACTATTCTGCCCGGCGGATGATGTATCACTACCTGAACATGGCGCGCAACGCCTATAGCGCGATTGAGGGCCGGGAAGAGGTAGCGGCCAAGAAATATCTCTATGTCCTGCGCCCGCTGGTCTGTATTCGGTGGATCGAGCAGCGGTCCACCCCGCCGCCGACCTCCATCTCGGAGGGGCTGGAAGGGGCTGCGCTAGCACACGACGTGCGCGTAAAACTGTCAGAGCTATTAGAGCGCAAGCGGGAGCTCGGCGAGCTGGGAACGATGCCACCGGACCCGGTCTTAAGCGGCTTCATTGCCGAAGAGATAGAGCGGATCGCCGGCCTGGTCGCCACCGCCCCGGACGAGGTCATGGACGCCGCTCCGCTGAATGCGCTGGCCTGGAGAGAGCTGGGTCTGGAATAATCATGCCGAACGTCAATATCTCACATCCCGTATACGCGCTTCTAAAACAGCGCATCCTGATCTTAGACGGGTCGATGGGCGCGCTGCTGTTCGGCAAGAATCTGCAGGAGCAGGACTATCGCGGCGAGCGGTTCAAGGACCATCCGCACGATCTCAAGAACAACCCGGACATCCTCAGTCTCTCGCAGCCGGAGATCATCGAAAGCGTCCATACGGCCTACCTGGATGCGGGCGCGGACATTATCGAGACCAATACCTTTACAGCCACGCCCATCGGGCAGGCCGAATACGGCACGCAGCATCTGGTCTATGAGATGAACCTGGCGAGCGCCCGCATCGCTCGCCGCGCCGTCGAGAAGGCGATGGCGAACGACCCGTCCCGCCCGCGCTTTGTGGCTGGCTCCCTCGGACCGCTGAACAAAACGCTCTCGCTCTCGGTGGATGCCAACGACTCCGGCAAGCGCGAGGTCACCTTCGATCAGGTCGTGGAGGGCTACACCGAGCAGGTGCGCGGCCTCCTGGACGGCGGTGTGGACCTGCTTTTGCCGGAGACGACGTTCGATACCCTCAACCTGAAAGCCGCCCTGTTTGCCATCCAGAAGATTTTTGACGAGACGGGAAAGCGGGTGCCGGTGATGGCGAGCGTTTTCCTGGTCCAGGGCGGACGGACCCTGACCGGGCAGACGCTGGAAGCCTTCCAGATCGCCATCTCCCATGTGCCGCTGCTCAGTATCGGCCTCAACTGCTCGATGGGCGCCGAGCAGTTGGCGCCTTACGTGGAGGAGCTTTCGCGCCTCGCTCCGATCTTTACCAGCGCCTATCCGAACTCCGGCATGCCCGATCCCCTGTCCCCGACCGGCTTTCCGGAAGCCGGGCCGGCCTGGGTGCGGCAGGTGGCCTCCTGGGCGAAGAACGGCTGGGTCAATATTGTGGGCGGCTGCTGCGGCACGACGCCGGAGGTGATCGGCGCGCTAGCCGAGGCGGTGAAAAGCTGTGCGCCGCGAGTGCCGCCCCAGATCAAGCGCTACACACAGTTCAGCGGCCTGGAGTCGCTCACCATCCGCCCGGACAGCAACTTCATCTTGATTGGCGAGCGCACCAATATTACCGGCTCGCCGAAGTTCAGCAAGCGCATCCTCGCCGGCGACTACGAGGGCGCGCTGATCATCGCGCGCCAGCAGGTCGAGAACGGCGCTAACCTGATCGACGTGAACATGGATGAGGGCCTGCTCGATTCCGAGCAGGCGATGACCCGCTTCCTCAATCTGGTCGGGCCGGACGACGCGATCTCGCGCGTGCCCATCGTGATCGACAGCAGCAAATGGTCGGTCCTGGAGGCAGGATTAAAGTGCCTGCAGGGCAAGGGCGTCGTCAACTCCATCAGCCTCAAGGAAGGCGAGGCGAAGTTCAAGGAGCAGGCGCGGCTCATCCACCGTTACGGGGCCGGCGTGGTCGTCATGGCCTTCGACGAGCAAGGCCAGGCGGAGACGTTCGAGCGCAAGACCGAAATCTGCGCTCGCGCCTATAAAATCCTGACGGAGGAGTGCGGCTTCCCGCCCGAAGACATCATTTTCGATCCAAACATCCTCACCGTGGCGACCGGCATCGAAGAGCACAACAACTACGCCGTCGCCTATATCGAGGCGACGCGCTGGATCAAAGCGAATCTGCCCGGCTGCAAGGTGTCGGGCGGGGTCAGCAACATCTCCTTCTCCTTCCGGGGCAACAACGTCGTCCGCGAGGCGATGCACTCAGCGTTCCTGTATCACGCCATCCGCGCCGGCATGGATATGGGCATCGTGAATGCAGGGCAGTTGGCGGTCTATGAAGAGATTCCCAGGGATTTGCTGGAGTTGGTCGAGGATGTGCTGCTAAACCGGCGACCGGACGCGACGGAGCGGCTGCTGGCCTTTGCGGAGACGGTCAAGGGCAAGGAGAAGACGCAGGCGATCGCGGCGGCGTGGCGGCAGGGAACGGTCGAGGAGCGGCTGTCACATGCGCTGGTGCAGGGCATCGCCGACTATGTCGAAGCCGACGTGGAAGAGGCACGGCAGAAGTACGACCGGCCGCTCTCGGTTATCGAAGGGCCGCTGATGGACGGCATGAACGTCGTGGGCGACCTGTTCGGCGCGGGAAAGATGTTCTTGCCGCAGGTGGTCAAGAGCGCGCGGGTGATGAAGAAGGCGGTCGCGGTGCTGCTGCCCTACATGGAGGCGGAGAAAGAGGCGACCGGTGTTCGGCAGGCGCAGGCAAAGATCGTGATGGCGACCGTCAAGGGCGACGTACACGACATCGGCAAGAACATCGTCGGCGTGGTGCTGGGCTGCAACAACTACGAGGTAATCGACCTCGGCGTGATGGTCTCCTGCGAGCGGATCCTGGCGGCGGCGCGCGAGCACAACGCGGACCTGATCGGCCTGAGCGGGCTGATCACGCCCTCCCTGGACGAGATGGTCCACGTCGCGAGCGAGATGGAGCGCCAGGGTTTTACGCTGCCGCTCTTGATCGGCGGGGCGACCACGAGCCGGGCGCATACGGCCATCAAGATCGCGCCGGCCTACAGCCGTCCGGTCATGCACGTGCTGGACGCCTCGCGGGCGGTCGGGGTTATGGGCAGTCTCATCAGCCCGGAGCAGAAAGAAGCCTTCGTCGAGAACAACCGGTGCGAGCAGCAGGCGTTGCGGGAGCAGCATGCGACCCGGCGGGTAGAGAAAGCCATGCTGCCGCTGGCAGAGGCGCGCCGCCGGAAGCTGGCGATCGATTGGGCGACCGCCGACATATCCGCACCGTCGTTCCTCGGCGTCCGCGTCCTGGACGACTTTCGGCTGGAGGAGCTGGTCCCGTACATCGACTGGTCGCCGTTCTTCCACGCCTGGGAGCTGAAGGGCCGCTATCCGGCTATCCTGGAGGATGAAGTCGTCGGCGAGGCGGCGCGACGGCTGTTTGCGGACGCGCAGCAGGTGCTGGAAGAGATCGTCTGCAATAAGCGGCTGACCGCGCGGGGCGTCTACGGCTTCTTCCCGGCCAACAGCGTTGGGGATGACATCGAAGTCTATACGGATGAGTCGCGGGAGAAGGTCCAGACCGTTTTCCATACTCTGCGCCAGCAGATGGATAAAGGCGAGGGACAGGTCAATTACGCGCTGGCGGACTTCCTCGCGCCCAAAGATTCCGGCCGCGCCGACTATCTCGGCGCGTTCGCTGTGACCGCCGGGCAAGGCATCGAGGCGCTGGTCACGGAGTACAAAGCCGATCACGACGATTATCGTGCCATCATCGCTCAGTCGCTGGCGGACCGCCTGGCGGAAGCCTTCGCCGAAAAGCTGCACAAGATCGTGCGCGACGCCTGGGGCTACGGCCTCAAAGAGAATTTCACCCACGACGACCTGATCCGCGAGCGGTACCGGGGCATTCGGCCCGCCGCCGGCTATCCCGCCTGCCCGGACCACACCGAGAAGCGTCCACTCTTCGACCTTCTCCACGCCGAAGCCGCTACCGGCATCCACCTCACCGAAAGCTTCGCCATGTACCCGGCCAGCTCCGTCAGCGGTCTCTACTTCGCCGCCGAACAGTCCCGCTACTTTCCGGTCGGCAAGATCGAGCGCGACCAGGTCGAAGACTACGCCGCCCGTAAAGGCATGGACCTTTCCACTGTCGAGCGCTGGCTCGCCCCCAACCTCAACTACGAGCCACAACGATAAAGCCCATTCATTTTTTTATTCGGGCGGCTAAAGCCGCAGCAACAAAGGCACAAAGTCCGCCTGCGCGGACTACCGCTGCCAGGTTGATCCTCTTACCTTCCAGCTTCTACTAACTTAGGAAGAGAGACATAAGCCTAACGTATCTAGGACGTATCCGACAATTAGGACCTGAGCCAGAGCAGAATACCGGCGAAAGTTACTACAGCCAGATAACAGTCCGCCCGCTTTTCATAGCGGGTGGCTACCCGACGAACCTGTTTGAGCCGGTTGATGCAGCGCTCCACCAGGTTGCGCATGCGATAGCGCTCTTGCTCAAACTTATAAGGACGCCCTCCCTTTCGCCCTTTGCGCTTACGGGCGGCGCAGTGAGGATGTGGAGTGGGGATCATGCACGCGATCCCGCGTTGGCGCAGAAGACGCCGGCACGGCTTGCCGCAATAGGCCTTATCGGCTAAAAGGCTCGTGGGCCGCTTACGGGCACGCCCTTTGCCCGCCCGAGGCACATAGACCGCCTCCAGCACCGGGCCAAGCATCTGGCTGTCATGGCGCTGACCGGCACTCAAGACGAGGGCCAGAGGACGTCCCCGTCCCTCTACCAATAGGTGCAGCTTGGTCGTCAAGCCCCCGCGGCTACGTCCTAGTGCCTGATCGTCGGCTTCGAGAAGAGCGGCTTGCAACGTGCAGGAAGATGGCGGTTTGTCGGCTTTGCGTGCCCTTTTTTAACCGGCGGGCCCCCGCGGCATGCTGGTGGGCACGCACACTGCTGCCATCGACACTGCAGTCAACCCAGACGATATTGCCTTGCTGGTCTTGTTGGGCTTGCCAGGCCCCTCCAAGGAGCGCCCGTACGCAGGATCCAGAGGATGCCATCGAGCACTTTGCGGTGTTCGCTAAAGGGTCGGCCGCGTTTGCCGGAATGGGTGGGTGGCAACAAGGGTTGCAGGCGAACCCATTCGACATCGGTGAGTCCATATCGAGCCATAAGTATCTCCCTCTGAGACACTTATACGTAGATCCGGCTCGATTTATCGGATACGCCCTAGTCGCCGAAGGGCGACTTCGCGCTCTTGTTGCTGCGACTTCAGTCGCCCGAACAGGCCTCTCTTTGCTTCCAAGGTGAGGTGTTGGGCGTGAAGATAGCGTGAAGAGAAGACGAGCCATTTCCGATAATTAGCCATCAACGTAAGTTTGCGTGCCCGGTCTCAGGCGGAAAGGATGCCGTCAACAGGGAGAGGAGACCGGTTGGAGACAGGTATGTCTACGACGATGGCGACCCCTACAACGGCAGGAAAAACAGTTTCTTCATCCCGCGACCACAATGCCCTCTGGTGCGGTATCGGACTGGCGGTAGTCGCCTTGCTGGGGCTTCCGGCGCTGCTCTACCCATTCTGCGTCGATCAGGGGATGTTCGCCTACATCGCGGACGTGTGGCTGCGGGGTGGCCTGCCGTATCGGGACGCCTGGGATATCAAGCCGCCGGGGATCTTCGCCATCTACGCGCTGGCGCAGTTGTTCTTCGGGCGCGGGATGGTCGCCGCCCATATCGCCGATCTGCTGGCTACGCTGATCGCTGCAGGCGGGCTCTATGCCCTGGCGCGGCGGCAGTTCTCCGCTCCGGCGGCCGCGTTTGCGCCCATCCTGTTTGGAATTGCGTACTACACCCAATTCCTCTTCTGCGATGTCGCCCAGACCGAAGGCTTCGCCGCGCCGCTGGCGGTCTGGACCGTCTATGCGATCCTTCGCTGGCGGGAAAATGGCCGCTACTCGTGGCCGATGCTGGCAGGCGCGTGCCTGGGAGGCCTGGCGCTGCTCAAGACCCCGTTTGTTCTAATCGGATTACTGGCGGTAGCTCCCCTGATGGCCTCGCGGCGGCGCCATCAGGACGCGCGCCGCTGGAACAACCTGGGCCTGTTCCTGATGAGCGCCGCCGTGCCCCTTCTGCTGACGGTCGTCTATTTTGCCGTGCAGGGTGCGCTGGGGCAGCTTACCTTCCTTCTGGCCGCGCAGAAAGCCTACGGCAGCCGCACCATGGGCAGCCCGCTGTATTTCCTGCACGTCATGCCGGCACGGTTCCTCGACTTCTGTTCCCGGCACAGCTTCGTGGTGGTTCTGGGCGCGCTGGCGGCAGTACCCAACGCGGTGATGGTGCGCCGGAAAGTCTCCTACTGGCCCGATCAGCCCCTGCTGTATGGATGGCTGGGGCTGAACGCACTCATCATCCTGATGCAGTGGCGCCTGTTCGAGTATCACTTTCTGGTGCTCCTGCCGCCGCTGGCGCTCCTGGCGGCCGGAACGCTCGGTGGGCTTCAGCAGGCGCTGGCCCGCCGGCCTGAAAGGCTGGTCCGCGTGTGCGGACTGGCGTTTGCGCTGCTGATGGCTGGCCTGCCCGTGGCGCGTGACGTCGCCCGCTTCCGCGTCGCCTGGCTGAAGCAGACCGGGCAGATATCCCAGCAAGCGTACTGGTCGCTCTTTGCCGTGCCGAACTTCTATCCGTTCTCCAACACGGCCGCCGTCGCCGATTACGTGCGCGCCCGTACAGGCCCGCAGGATACCATCCTGCTCTTCGAGTTCGACCCCTCCATCTACTACCTGGCGGACCGTTACGCGCCTACCCGGCACCTAAGCGCCGCCCCGTTGTATAAGGATGAGTGTTATCCGGATGCAATGCGCCAGAACTGGATCCGGGAACAGGTCGCCGACGTGGCACGCCGGCCTCCGCGGCTGCTCATCGTCGTCGGCGCGCCACGTCAGTTTGGACTGACCTCCTCGCCGGAGGTCCAGCCCGCGCGGATTCATCTGGCCGGCTACGAATACGCCTATTCCACGCAGTTCACCCGTGATAGGATCTACCGTCTGATTTCACCCGCCCACGTCGCTGCCCGGAAAGACGCAGGCGCGAAGCCCGGCGTCTCCATGCGCCGTTAGCGTATTCTCCATCGGATTATCCAAAACGGATTCTTTCACCGATAGAAGAGTATGCAAACGGAAAGACACTTTATCATTTTCCAGCGGACGACGGGACACTGTGCCAACTGGCTTGTGAGGGCGCCATCCATCCGAGAAGCCATAATCCTCTACGTTCGCGAAGAGCTGACCGGGGTAGGGGAGGGTGAGACCTTCATCACGAGCGACGGCTATGGTGGGAAAGTCGTCTATACCCATCCGCTGGAGTGCATCGAGGCGGAAGAGAAAATATGGCATGGAGGAAAGGGCTGGAACGGCTGGGAGATACGAGAACTGACCGATCAGCATTGGGCGGCACGGTACGCAGAGGTCTTTTGCAGCGAGAATCCATATGACGTGGAGAGATATATCGCCGTCTGCAGGCCGCTGCTGCGTGCTCGTTATCCGCGCTCCAGAGCACGCGCGTTTGTCTGGTATTTGAAGGAGGGTCCGCTGGTGACGTTCTATCGCCGGAAGAACCCGGCGCGGCGCTGGCCCATCGAAATCCTAGTCCGCTATCTGCTGCCCTGGGAGGACTGGCCGCAAGTCCAGGAGTGGAGTGGGAGCTACGATGATATATTGAACCTGTTGAATGTTGAATACCTCCCTCCATTTAAGAAATTTCTTGAGTTGAGTTCCTAACAGCTCCCTATGCTACAATAGTGTTATGGATGAGACCCACCTGGGCAAAATGGCTGTCCGTGCGGCCCCGCCGCTGGGTGCGACGCTGTGGGCGCAACTCAAAGATACGCTCGCCCCGCTGGCCTTTCTGCTCCTGCTGTGTCTGATCTTATGGCGGATCCAGCCGCGCTTCCTGCTGCCGGAGAACCTGCGCGATATCGCCCGCGCGACCGCAGTCGTAGCGATCCTGGCGGTCGGGCAGACCATCGTCATTATCTCCGGCAACATCGACCTGTCCGTCGGGTTCAACCTGGCCTTCGCCGGCTGTGTGGCGGGCGTCATGATGCGCGATCATCATGCTGGGGTCGGAGCGGCGGTAGCGATCTCCTGCCTGGCGGGGGGGCTGATCGGAGTGGGGAACGGCGCGCTGACGGCGTTCGGGCGTATTCCCTCCTTTATCGTCACGCTGGGCACCATGCTCATCTGCCGGGGGCTGGCGCTGGTGGTCGCCCATGAGGTCGATGTCTCCGGGCTGGCGCCGGGCTATGAGAAGATCGGCGCGGGCTTGCTGTGGCCGAATTCCATCGGCATCCCCTACGCCTTTATCATCATGCTGGGAGCGGCGATCCTCGGCCAGATGCTGCTGTCGCGCACCCGCTGGGGGCGGGCTGTCTATGCGATGGGAGGAAACCGGGAGGCCGCGCGGCTTTCCGGAATCAACCTGACCGGTATGACTATCTCCATTATGGCGTTTTGTGGACTCATGGCCGGGCTGGCGTCCGTAGTAGAAGTATCCCGCAACGGAGTCGCGCAGCCGATGGCCGAGCCCCAGATCGAGCTCTGGTGCATCGCCGCCACGGTCATCGGCGGGACCAGCCTGTTCGGCGGCATCGGCGGCATTCCGGGAACGATCATCGGCGCGTTTCTGATGTCGGTCATCCAGAATGGATGTACCCTCTACGGCCTGGAGCAGGGACAGCAGTATATCATTCTTGGAACTGTCGTGATTCTGGCGCTTCTGTACGACCGGCTGCGACGCAGGACATAGGGAAAGCAAAGTATGGAAGGGAAAAGAGAGGGTCGCTGGGCCGTTACCCAGCAACGATGGCGATGGGACAAGGGAAAAGAGAGAAGAGGCAATATCCACACATGGCTCTCTGTCGTAGGAGTTCTGGTCGGGCTCGGCCTGGCGAACGGAGCGATGGCGCAGCAGAAACCCGCGCCGCCGGCGCAAAAGCCGTCTGCTCCCCCCAAGACGGCGGCCCCGCCGGCTCCTTCCGCGCCTCCGACGGCCGCGCAGCTCGACAGGCAGGGCGAGGAACTTCTGGCGCAGGGCAAAGTAGCCGAGGCGATCGCGACCTTCAAGCAGGCGATCGCCACCAATCCGAAAGACATCCAGGGCTATTTCGATCTGGGGTCGGCATACTCCCAGAACAAGCAGTATTCGGAGGCGATCCAGGCCTACCGCCAGGCCATCGACCTCAATCCCGGCGTGCCGGCGTTCCATCTGGCGCTCGGCAATGCTCTGCTGGATTCGGACAAATACGACGCGGCGAATGCCCAGCTCTCCCGTGCCATCGAGCTGGCTCCCGAAAACCTGGAGGCCCGGCTGGCCCTGGCGCACGCCTATCTGCAAGAGAAAGATACGCTCGACGAGCGTAAGGCGCTTATCGAGGCCCTGGGCTTTGCGCCGGACAGCCCGGACGTCCACGACATGCTGGGCGATCTGGACGAGCAGGAGGACCGGCACGCCGACGCATTGGCAGAGTACGAGACGGCTCTGCGCGCCGATCCCAAAGATATGAACGCGATCCTGGGCAAAGCCAACGCGCTCGCCGGCCTGAAGCGTTATGCGGAGGCGGAGGACCTGATGCACGCGCAACTGGCCCAGAATCCCAAAGATCCCAACGCGCATTCCGGGCTGGCGCAGGTGCTGGATTCGGAGGGGAAACATGCCGAGGCTATCGCTGAGTACCGTGCCGCTCTCCAGATTTCTCCCCAGGACCCCTATCTGTGGGGCAATCTAGGCTGGTCGCAGTACCAGGCCGGCCAGTACGACGATGCTCTCGCCAGCAGCCGCAAGGCTCTGGGGATCGATCCAAAGCTGACCTATGTGCGCTTCAATATCGGGCTGATGTTAGCCGCGCAGGGAAAATGGAATGATGCCGAGAAGGCGTATCGGGAGGCCGTGGTGGGCGCCGGTGACACGGACATCCGATCGGCGATCAAGGATGTGCAGGACGCGCTCGCCAAGCAACCGCAGAGCAATGGCTTGAAGCAGGCGCTCACTTATCTGACGCTTGCCGAGCGTAAAGTGACTGCCATTCCAGACTGATTTAGACCTTGTTTCAACCCGGTGAAAAGGGGTTTAACCCCATGCCAAAGGAGGAGCATGCAGATGGACAAGCGTTTCCAGTCAGGGAAAATTCTGACTCTGCTGGCGATCGCAGCCGTCATAGCGGCCGGCTGTGGAAAGCAGGAGACCGGAACCAATGCCGGCCCGGCGAATTCGGGCACGGGGTCGGGTGGAACGAAATACCGCATCGCCGTCATTCCGAAAGGCACGGCGCAATCCTTCTGGCAGACGGTGAAGGCGGGAGCCGAGAAGGCAGGCAGCGAGGAAAACGCAGAGATCATCTTCCAGGGTCCGACCGATGAGACGGACATCTCCGGGCAGATCAATATTATCGACGCGCAGATCGTCAATCACGTCGATGCGATCGTTTTGGCGGCCTGCAATGCGACGGCGCCTAGCCTGGCCGCCGAAGTGAAGAAGGCGCAGGACGCAGGTATCCCGGTCGTCACCATCGATAGCGGCATCCTTCCGGATACGTCCATCAAATTTATCGCCACGGACAATAAGAAAGGCGGCGCAGCCGCAGCGGATGCATTGAACACGCTGATCGGTCCGGCGGGCGGCGCCGTCGGCTTGCTGCCCATCATTCAGGGCGCGGGCTCTTCGGACGATCGCGAGAACGGCTTCAAGACGGAATTAGCGAAATATCCGCAGCTTCATATCGTCGCGACGGAATATTCGGAGAGCGATGCGGCCAAGGCGCAGACGAAGATCAATGCGATGCTGATCGCGCATCCAGAAATCAAGGGGATCTTTGCGGCGAACCAGGGGGGCGGGATCGGGGCGGCGCAGGCTATCAAGCAGAAAGGGCTGGCCGGCAAGGTCAAGCTCGTGGCGTACGATGCGAGCGACGAGGAGATCACGGCGCTCAAGGATGGCATCATCCAGGCGCTTATCGTCCAGCGCCCGTTCGCGATGGGGTATGAGGGCGTAAAGACGGCCGTGGAGGCCATCAAAGCCCATAAGGTGAAGGCGGAAAAGCCGGTCGTGGAGGATACCGGAGTTACGGTAGTCACGATG